>JAFSKF010000019.1 GCA_017449065.1 Bacteroidales bacterium | reverse complement strand
GATGGGCTTGAACCAACGACCCCATGATTAACAGTCATGTGCTCTAACCAACTGAGCTATTGGAGCTTTTTGTGACTCTCGCGATTGTTTAGGCAACCTCGCGGGAACTCACGTTGTGACTCCCGCGGGATTCAAACCCACAACCTTCTGATCCGTAGTCAGATGCTCTATTCAGTTGAGCTAGGGAGCCATTGAACTTTTTCGCAATGGTCTTTCAAAGATCGTTATCGAAAGCGTTGCTTTCTTTTTAGTGTCGGGGTACCAGGATTCGAACCTGGGACCCCCTGCTCCCAAAGCAGGTGCGCTAACCGGACTGCGCTACACCCCGAAACTGGTTTTGCAAAGAGAAACTTCGTCAGCCTCACTGAGCTTTTGAATTATCGTTTCCCATTTAGCGGGTGCAAAGATAGGGAGTTTTTTCTTAGCCTCCAAATTTTTTGAAAACTTTTTTTCGAAAAAGATCAAAAATGCCCGTTTTAGGCCACTTTAAGACAATCTGCTGGGCTCAATTTTAAAGTAGAGATTGCAAATCAGTGACTCCGATCGATAAAATAGTCAACTATCCGGACAAATGCCGTGAGACAATCGGTTTCTGGAAAAGTATGCAGAAGCTGTTTGGCCTCGAAAGCAATCTTTTTCATACATGCCTGCGCATATTCTATTCCACCCATCTGTTTGGCAAAATCGACCAGTTCGAGTGCCACACTTTCCGTCAGCTCTCTATTCAAAGACAATATCTCCTTAATTTGCTTAGTCTTTTCGGCGGTCGCCTGCTGAAGGGCATACAAAAGCGGCAGCGTCACTTTCCCTTCCATAATATCATGTCCCGTAGGCTTTCCGATCTCGGCATTAGAGGGGAAATAATCGAAGATGTCGTCGCGGATTTGGAAAATCAATCCGATTTTCTCTCCGATTTCTCCCATTTTCTGCACTTCTTCTTCGGAGGCTCCCACCGAATGGGCGCCGATTTGCAGACAGGCGGAAAACAGTGAAGCCGTCTTTCCCTTAATAACACTAAAGTAGGCATCTTCGCTCAGCAGGTGCGAACGCGCATTAGAGAGTTGTTCCAGCTCACCTTCCACCAAAGCCGTAACCATCCGGCCCAAAATACGGGAAATCTCGACCGAACCGGTGGCGTTACTGCACATCAGGCACTTGGCCAAAAAGAAATCGCCCGTAAGGACAGCCACCCGATTGTCCCAAACACGATTGATGGTAGGCATCCCCCGCCGTTCGGCGCTATTGTCCACCACATCGTCGTGCATCAGCGAAGCATTGTGCAACATTTCGACCGCTACCGCTCCATAAATCGTCTCATCGGTCACCGTTCCTCGCAGCACCTTAGCCGACAGAATGGTCAGAATCGGACGGAGCTGCTTTCCTCTGCGATCCAGAAAATAGCGAATCACATTATCGGCCAATGGCACACGGGTACGAAGCATTTTTTCGAACGTCGTCCGAAACTGCTCCATCTCCTTTTCTATGCATTGCAGTTGTGGTTCCACTACATTATTATATATTACGCGCGCACGGGAACTTTTTTACGCTCCTTCGAGGGAAATTTTACTCCCCTTCGAGAGAAAAAATTTTCTCCAACTGACGGGCAAAAAATCTCTTGGCGGCGCAAAGGTACGATATTTTTATTGAAATTCAAAAAAAATCGGATAAAATATTGCAAAATCGAAAAAAAGCATTTACCTTTGCGCCTCGAAAACTTTATTTTGTCGTTCTACAACGACGTGGGGTGCTGGACAAACAAGACAATCCGGCTGAGATCAAACCCATTGAACCTGGGCAGGTAATGCTGCCAAGGAACGGAACATCCCCCATTGTTTATTGTCTTATTGTTTTACTAAACACATTTTTCAGGTAATGAAGAAGGTATTGTTTTTGTCGGCAATGAGTATTTTGAGTGCAAGCGTAACCGCAGCAGAGGTTGCCGACAATCAGGATTCGCTCCGCATGGAGGAACTGAACGAGGTTGTGGTGCAAGCTGTGAAGGTGGCAAAAAATGCGCCTTTTGCACAAAGCAACATCAGCAAACAGGAATTGAACGAATTTTCGAAGAGCGGGCGCGAATTGCCGATGCTTTTCAAGCACACACCGGGCATCGTGGCCTGGGGCGAAAACGGGTTGGGAACCGGAACCGTCTATATGCGTATTCGCGGAGCGGCCAATAGTCGCATCAATGTCACCCTCGATGGCGTTCCGATGAACTCGCCGGAGGATCAGTGCGTCTTCTGGGCCAACATGAACAGCTATGGCTCGCTATTGAGCAACGCTCAGATTCAACGTGGTGTGGGCAGTTCCACCAACGGCGACGGTGCTTTTGGCGGCACTATTGCCCTGACAAGCAAGGCTCCCAGCACGGTTCCTACGGCCGAGATCTCTGGCAGCTATGGCAGTTTCAACACCTTCAACGTAGGCGGAAATTTCTCCACCGGACTGATGAAGAACCACTGGGTATTCGACGGTACCTATCACGAGACCAACACCGACGGCTATATGCACGGAACCGGCGGCCGGAGCGGTTCATACTATGGCGGACTTGCCTACATGGGTAATAATCTGGTGATTCGATATAAGAACTTCGGCAACTTCGAGAAAACCGGACAGGCCTGGAACGGTCTCGACACAGGCGATTTGCTCGACGGCAATTATGGTGTCGCCAGCCAGTTTAAGGATTACGAGGATTTCTATAAGGCAGGCTTGGGCAAATACAATCCGCTGTACGAGCAGCTTTCCTACAACTACGATGCTGCCACCGGAAAATATACCGACTTCCAGCTGAACCGTTACGATTACAAAGGCGGCAAGTGGAAGCAAACTACCGACAACTTCTGGCAGAACCGCAGCATTCTGTCTTTGGCCTGGAAGATCAACGACCACTGGACCACTTCCGGTTCATTGCACTATACGCACGGATACGGTTACTACAAAGAGTTCCGCTATAACAACAAGCTTAGCAAATACGGCCTTGATGCCTACTCCGGCATTGCTTCCAGAACCGATTTCGTCCGCAAGAAAGGCTTGACGCAAGACTGCACAGGTGCCATCTGGAACATCAACTACAAAGACGATCAGTGGGACATTGTGGCAGGACGTTCCATACAGTCTTTCTCTGCCAATCACTTCGGATACCTCACCTACATCGCCGATGCCACCATCGATGCTGCCGTACGCAACGGGAAAGACTATCAGTATTACGACAGCGACGCACGGAAGATTGATCATAACACCTTCGTGAAGGGTACCTACACGATAAACCGCCAGTGGAGCGCGTTTGCCGATTTCCAGATCCGAAACGTAGAATATACCACCAACGGCATCAACGACAAGTTCGTGAACGGGCAGAACCAGAAACTTGACATCGACCAGCAATACAATTTCTTCAATCCGAAAGGCGGCTTGACCTGGCACACCGACCAGGTGAGCGTATTCGCTTCGGTTGCCTGGAGTCATCGCGAACCCGAACGCAACAACTTCACCGACAACGGCTCCTACCCTGCTCCTAAGGCCGAGCAGCTGCTGGATTATGAAGCCGGCATCAGCTTGGGCGACCATCAGCTTTGGGCCGTCGATGTTACTGCCTATTTCATGAACTACAAAGACCAGTTCGTACAGACAGGCGCCGCAAGCGATATCGGCGAACCGCTCACCACCAACATCGACAAATCCTATCGCACCGGCATCGAGATTGCTGCCGCCTGGAATCCGCTGAGCTGGCTGACCATCGAGGCAAATGCTGCCCTCAGCAAGAATGTAATCAAGGACTTCGACGAATACGTTGAGAACTGGGACGATTGGACAGGCAATACCGATGCGAACGGCAATCCATACGACGGCGACGGATACGATGTATATCACTATAAGAACTCAACGCTTGCCTTCTCTCCATCGGCCATCCTGAACGGTTTCATCTCTTTCCACCAGAAAGGGTTTGAAGCCACGTGGCACACCAATTTCGTATCGAAGCAGTATATTGACAATACGGAAAGCAACGACCGCAAGTTGCCAAGCTACAGCACCAGCAACATCAACCTCAGCTACACGCTGCCTGTCCGCAAGGCCGTGAAGGAGATTGTCTTTGCCGCCCAGGTGAACAACATTTTCGATTTGCACTATGCGGCTTCCGCTTGGGTTTATTCGGCCGTCTTTCCCAGCGGCGGACATCCCAACAGCAACCGCTATACCGAAATCGGATTCATTCCTCAAGCCGGCACCACCGCTTTGGGAAGCATCACAGTCCGATTCTAAGCCACACTAAAAGCATCGACCATGCAGGAATTCTTCATCGGACACGGACTTGAAATCTTCGGATTTATTGTCGGGCTTATCTATCTCTACTTAGAGTGGAAGGCCAGCATCTACCTTTGGATTGCCAGCATCATCATGCCCAGCATCAGCCTTTGCCTGTATTTCAACAAAGGGCTGTATGCCGACTGTGCGATGAACATCTACTACGTGGCCATTGCCATCTACGGCTGGATTGTCTGGAAATACGGCAATCACGACAGAATCGAAAAAGAGAAACAGACAAAAAAAGAACTCCCTATCATACACACACCTCGGAAGCTCATCCTTCCGCTGGTGTGTGCATCTTTGTTACTATGGGTAGGCATCTGGTGGCTGTTGGTCACCTTTACGCCCAGCAATGTTCCGATTGCCGATGCTTTCACCACAGCCCTCAGCATCATCGCCTATTGGATGCTGGCACGCAAACATGCCGAACAATGGTTAGTGTGGCTGGTTGTCGATCTGGTTTGCTGTTTCCTTTACACCTACAAAGGCATCCCCTTCTATGCCGTACTCTATAGTTTCTATACCATTATCGCCTGGTTTGGCTACCGCAAATGGCTGAAACTGATGAAGGAACAGATAAATACCCCTTAAAAATGCGCAGACTTATCGGTATCGGAGAAACGGTTCTCGACGTTATTTTCAAAAACGACCAACCCACAGCCGCAGTTCCCGGCGGTTCGACTTTCAACGCCATGATTTCATTAGGCCGCACCATCGGTGTGAAGCATCCGGAAAAACAGATTCTGATGATAACCGAAACAGGAGATGATCATATTGGCGACATCATCGTGAACTTCATGCAAGAGAATCATGTTTCGACGCAGGGAGTGACACGCAATCCGGGCACACAAAGCCACATTTCGATGGCCTTCCTCAACGATAGTAACGATGCGCAATACGAGTTCTACAAAGATCACAAGCACGCCTCTTTGCAGGCCGACAAAATTGAAAGTTTAGGCGGTTTCACAGCAAACGACGTAGTTCTATTCGGCTCTTTCTTTGCCATCAATCCGGTTTTGCGCGATTATACTCGCCAACTTCTTCAAGCCGCACATCGGGCAGGTGCCATCTTGTATTACGACATCAACTTCCGCGCCAGCCACATTGCCGACATTCCAGATACCATCGATAATATTATTGAGAACTGTCGGTTAAGCGATGTGGTACGCGGTTCCGCCGAAGATTTCGGCTACCTTTATGGCAGCACCGACCCGCAGGAAGTTTATGAAAAGTACATCCGCCCGCTTTGTCCGAATTTCATTTGCACCGACGGAGGACGTCCCGCCTGGGTATTTACACCCGACCAGACCTTGCAGATTCCCGTTGCTCCCATCCAAACCGTCAGCACCATCGGAGCCGGCGACAACTTCAATGCCGGATTCCTCTATGGTATTGTCGAACGGGAATTAACCAAAGCACAACTGCACAAGGCATCTTCCGAAACTTGGCGAACCCTGGTTGCCATCGGGCAGAAGTTCTCGGCTAATGTCTGTCAAAGCATTTACAATTACGTAGATCCTGAGTTTAGGATTTGTCATAAATAATAAGACGGAGTCAACCAAATGGGACTCCGTCTTATTCTGTTCATAGAACAGGGCTCTTATATAAGCAATTTTTTCAGTCGCAAAAGAATCAGGTGTGACGCACACGGTCCTTCAGCTCAGCCAGTTTGCCGGAGTTCCAGCGATCGGTGGTGCCAACCAGATAACCGGTGATTCGCTGCAGCTTGTCGATATGGGTAGAACCGCACTCCGGACAGCACTCCTCTCCTTCGATGGCATCCTCATGTCCGCATTCCATACAACGGTTGCGATTGTGGTTCACCGATCCGTAACCCATATTGAGCTGATCCATCAGATCGACCACCTTCATGATGGTTTCCGGATTGTGTGTGGCATCGCCGTCAATCTCCACATAGAAGATGTGTCCACCACCCGTCAGATCGTGATAAGGAGCCTCCACTTCTGCCTTATGCTTGATGCTGCACTTGTAATATACCGGAACGTGATTTGAATTGGTGTAGTAATCCTTATCGGTGACACCCGGAATAATGCCGTAACGCTTCTTGTCGATGCGGGTAAATCGGCCCGAAAGACCCTCTGCAGGAGTAGCCAATACGGAATAGTTGTGCTGATAGCGGTCGCAGAACTCACCCACTTTCTTCTTCATGAAGCTGACGATCTTCAAACCTAACTTCTGGCTCTCTTCGCTTTCTCCGTGATGCTTGCCTGTCAGGGCAATCAAGGCTTCTGCCAAACCGATGAAACCGATGCCCAGGGTACCCTGATTGATGACCGGTTCGATGGTGTCGTTCGGGCCCAACTTGTCGGCTCCCGTCCAAAGGCACGACATCACCAATGGGAACTGCTTGGCCAATGCGGTTTTCTGGAACTGGAAGCGCTGGTCGAGCTGCTTTGCCACGAGTTCGCACATCTCGTTCAGACGGAGCATGAAGACTTCGACGCGCTTCTCGACGGTTGGCTCGCTCATGCTCTCGATAGCCAATGCCACGATATTGATGGTAGTGAACGAGATATTACCACGTCCAATGGAAGTCTTTGGACCGAAACGGTTCTCGAACACACGTGTGCGGCAACCCATGGTAGCTACCTCATACTTATAGCGCTCCGGATCGTCGGCTTTCCAATCCTCATGATAGTTATAGGTAGCATCGAGGTTTAGGAAGTTCGGGAAGAAACGACGGGCAGAAACCTTACAAGCCAACTCGTAGAGATCGTAGTTCGGATCGCCTGGCAGGTAGTTCACACCGCGCTTCTTTTTCCAGATCTGAATCGGGAAGATGGCGGTAGAGTGATTGCCGACGCCTTCGTAAGTAGAATGCAACAATTCGCGCATCACGCAACGTCCTTCAGCGCTGGTATCGGTACCGTAGTTCACGCTCGAGAACACTACCTGGTTACCTCCACGGCTATGAATGGTATTCATGTTGTGGATGAATGCCTCCATGGCCTGATGCACACGGGCTACGGTGCGATTGATGGCTTGCTGCACAATGCGGTCGTCGCCCTTCAAATCGGTCAGCGGTTTCTTGATGTAATCTTTGATGGGGACATCGAGCAAGCGGGTGTAATCCTGTCCTTCGAAGTCCTCCAGCACCTTAATTTCCTCTTTATAGGTAAGACGCACATAAGGAGCGAAATAAAAGTCGAGGGCCGGAATAGCCTGTCCGCCGTGCATCTCGTTCTGTGCGGTTTCGAGGCTAATACAAGCCTGAACAGAAGCGGTCTCAATACGTTTTGCCGGACGGCTTTCGGCATGAGCAGCCTTCAATCCGTGCTGCAGAATGGTGTTCAATGGATGCTGCACGCAGGTCAGCGACTTGGTCGGATAATAGTCTTTGTCGTGAATGTGGATGTAACATTTCTTGACGGCTTCGCGCACATCCTCGCTCAACAGATAATCATCGACGAAAGGCTTGGTCGATTCGGACGCGAACTTCATCATCATGCCGGCCGGAGTATCTGCGTTCATGTTGGCATTTTCGCGGGTGATATCGTTGTTCTTCACACCGATAATCGACTCGAAAATTTCCTTGGTTTTGGCCTTACGTGCAACGTTACGCGCATTACGATAAGAAATATAGACACGGGCAACTTCCTTGCGATCGGAATTCATCAGCGCCTCCTCGACCTTGTCCTGAATCTTCTCGACGTGCATGAAGGCATCGCCCTGCTTGGCTACCTGATCGGCAATGGTGGCTGCCAGAATGGCGTCAATCCCTTTCTCTGTTGCTTCCATGGCTTTGCGAACCGCATCTTCAATTTTATTGAAGTTAAAGTCAACGGTACGGCCATCGCGTTTGATTACTTTTTGAATCATGGTTGTTTTTTATATTTACGAATTACAAAATTAAAATATTTTCAAATTTTTCGGAAATCGGGTGCAAATTTACAGACTTTTGTTGAGCTATTCAAACAGATTTTATCTATCTTTGCATCGATAAAAATCAATAATGCCATTTTGGCGGCATCCATCCCTCTTTTCGGTGCTCCAAAAAAGTTTTTCAAGCCCATTATGACCTTCCAGCAGTTGGAATATATCGTAGCCGTTGACAAGTCCCGACATTTTGTGAATGCCGCAACCCAATGCGGAGTCACCCAATCGACCCTCAGCACGACGATTGCCAAACTGGAACAGGAAATCGACGTGATTATCTTCGACCGCTCGAAGCATCCGATCGAGCCGACTCCGATGGGCAAAAAAATCATCCAGCAGGCGGAAGTGATTCTGCACAACTCTGCCCAACTGCGCGAAATGGTGGAAAGCGAACGCGATGAAGAGCGCGGCAAACTGCTGATCGGCATGATTCCTTCGGTCGCCCCCCTCCTTTTCCCGAAACTCAGCCAGTTCGTGCAGCAGGAGAATCCTTCGATGGAAGCCCACTTGTACGAAAAAATGCCGCTCGACCTGATTGAGGAGCTGCAACGTTCAGCCATTGATATGGCCATCATCTCGAACAACGACGTTACGGACACCAACCTCCTGACCATTGACCTTTGGCAGGAACGCTTTGTGGTATATGCCTCCCGGAACAACCGGCTTTTCGGGCAAGAAAACATCCGTATCGAAGATTTGCGCGACGGACAGATGTGGACGCTCCGCTCTTTTCACGACCGCTATCCGCAGCTGACCGAAGTGACCCACCAGCCTTCCCTCTATCACAACTCGCTCGACTGCGGCAGCCTGCAAACGCTCTTGCAGACGGTGGAGGTCAGCGCCGGCTACACGCTGATTCCCGAAACATTCGCCCTTTGTCTGCCGCAGGAATATCAGGCAGGCATCGCACGCATCAATACCGGCAAGTTCTTCCGCACGGTGACGCTCGCCATCCGCAAGGACTATATGCGCGAACGTATGCTAAATATCGTGACCGGCGCCGTGAAGCGCATCATTCCGCGCGAATTGCTGGTGGCCCGTATCGCCAACTTCGACCGGGTCAAAATCTGACAACAAAATTCTTCGAACATAAATCACGTTTATGCTGAAACAGTTTTTCTCCATCATGGGCCGATATGTGAAGCCCTATAAAAAATATCTGGCAGGTTCCATTCTTCTGAACTTCGTCAGCCAGTGGCTGAGCGTATTCTCGTTTGCGGCCATTGTGCCGATCCTGCAGATTCTGTTTAAGGTCGATAATAATGTCTATGAATATCAGGAACTGGCGCTCGATAAGGATGTGATCATCAACGATGCCTATTGGTACACCCAGCAGCTGATTGTGGAGCACGGTCAGTTTTATGTGCTGCTCATGATGGGTGCCCTGCTGATTGTAATGACGCTACTGCGAACCGGTTCGTATTTCGCTTCGTCGGCGATTATGATTCCTTTCCGTACGGGCGTAGTTCGCGACATCCGCATTCAGATGTATGAGAAAGTGTTGCGACTGCCGATGGCTTTCTTCAGCGAGGAACGCAAGGGCGACATCGTGGCGCGCATGAGTTCGGACGTGCAGATGGTGGAGCACAGCCTGACCTCTTCGGTCGATATGCTCATCAAGAACCCTATTGCCATTCTGGTTTGCTTCTGCACGCTGTTCTTCATCAGCTGGCAGCTGACGGTGGTTGTGCTGCTCACCGCACCCGTGATGGTTTGGGCAATGGGAACTGTCACCCGCAAACTGAAGCGCAAGTCGAAGTTCGTGCAGGAGCAGTGGGGACAGATTATGACCGAACTGGACGAAACCTTGGGTGGACTTCGTGTCATCAAGGCCTTCATCGCCGAAAACAAGATGCTGGCCCGTTTCGTGAAGACAAACAATGTGTATCGCGATGCTTCGAGCAGCGTTTCCACCCGTCAGGCATCTGCTCACCCGATGAGCGAGTTCATGGGCACCTGCATCATCGTCTTTGTGCTTTGGGTGGGCGGTTTCTTCATCCTGCACGACTACAACATGGATGCCGCTATGTTTATCTACTATCTGGTGATTCTCTATACGGTCATCAACCCGATCAAGGAGTTCAGCAAGGCGTTCTATAACGTGCCGCAAGGTCTGGCTTCGATGGATCGCATCGACATGATCCTGAAAGCCGAGAACCCGATTGCCGATCCGGCCAACCCACAACCGCTCGACAACTTCGAGAAGAGCTTGGAGGTGCGCAACGTAAGTTTCGCCTATGCCGGCAGCGACGGACGCAAAGTCCTGAAGAACGTGAACCTGACGGTCGAGAAAGGCAAGACCATTGCTTTGGTCGGACAGTCGGGCTCCGGCAAATCGACGCTGGTCGATCTCTTGCCTCGCTACCATGATGTGCACGAAGGCGAAATCCTGATTGATGGCAAGAACATCAAAGACGTACGCATCGCCGACCTGCGCAGCCTGATTGGCAATGTGAACCAGGAAGCCATCCTGTTTAACGACACCTTTTATAATAATATTACTTTCGGCGTAGAGAATGCCACGATGGAAGAGGTGATTGCGGCAGCCAAGATTGCCAACGCGCACGAGTTTATTATGGAAAGCGAGCACGGCTACGACACGATGATCGGCGATCGCGGCGGACGTCTTTCGGGCGGTCAGCGCCAGCGCATCTCCATTGCCCGCGCCATCCTGAAGAACCCGCCGATTCTGATTCTCGACGAAGCCACATCTGCCCTCGACACCGAATCGGAGCGTCTGGTGCAAGAAGCCTTGGAGCGCCTGATGAAGTCGCGCACCACGATCGCCATCGCCCACCGTCTGTCAACCATCCGTCACGCCGACGAGATATGCGTACTGTTTGAGGGCGAAATCGTGGAACGCGGCACCCACGAGGAACTGATTGCCAAGGGCGGCTATTACAAGCGGCTGAACGATATGCAAACATTGTAATTTTTGCGACCCTACAGGGAAAATATTTTTTCCTAACTGGGGAGTAAAAATTCCCCAACTGAGAAAATTTTTTCCATAGTTATGTAGTATAATTTTCCAGAACTGAATAAAAATGCGAATCGATATTATTACGGTCTTACCGGAACTGCTGGAAAGTCCGTTGAACCAAAGTATATTGAAGCGTGCACAGAACAAAGGACTGGTGGAGATTCATGTGCACAACCTGCGCGACTGGAGCACCGACGAGAAGCGCCGCAGCGTCGATGACTACGCCTTTGGCGGATCGGCCGGTATGGTGATGCAATGCGAACCCATCGACCGCTGCATCTCCGAACTCAAGTCGCAGCGCACCTACGACGAAGTGATTTTCGTAACCCCCGACGGAGAAACCTTCAACCAGCACATGGCCAACGATCTCTCGATGTGCGAGAACCTGATCATCCTTTGCGGACACTACAAGGGCATCGACCAACGCATCCGCGAGCACCTTATTACGAAAGAAATCACCATCGGCGACTATGTGCTGACGGGCGGCGAACTCCCGGCTGCCATCATCACCGATGCCGTGGTGCGCGTCATTCCGGGTGCCATCGGCGACGAACAGAGCGCCCTTTCCGACTCGTTTCAGGACGATCTGCTGGCTCCTCCTGTCTATACCCGTCCTTCCACCTATACCTCTGTTTCGGGCGAAGAGTGGACGGTTCCCGAGATTCTGCTTTCCGGACACGAACGCAAAATTCGCGAATGGGAGCACGATCAGGCGGTCGAACGCACCCAAAGACTTCGTCCCGACCTGCTTGCAGAAGAATAAAACGTCATTTTTGTAGAGAACAGCCATGTACACCCTTGAGGATTTCAACCGAAGAGACACCAGCAATCAGGCAAGCCTGACGGCAGCTTTGTCGTGGGCATCGATGAAATATTATATCGAAAACGATCCGCCGATGTCGGACTTCGAGTTCGATATGGAGTTCAAGCAACTGCAAAAGTTAGAATCCGAAAGCGGAACCGTCTTGGAAGGAAGCCCGACGCAACGCGTAGGATCGGACATTCAGGGCGGCTTCGAGAAACATCGCCACATCATTCCGATGCAGAGTATCGAGAATGTATATAGCGACGAGGAACTGCAAGAATGGCTGGCATCGACCACCAGACAACTGAAGGCAGCGTTCCCCCACGAAACGATTTCCTACACCTACGAGCCGAAATACGACGGGCTCTCCATTTCGCTGATCTATACCGACGGAGTGCTGACCGATGCCGTAACGCGCGGCAACCAGCTGGAAGGGGAATCGGTGCTGGCGAATGTGAAGACCATCATCAATGTGCCGCATCGTCTGCAGGTGCCTGCTGCACCCGTTGAAGACCTGTTTGCCGAACCTTCGCTCTCGCTGCCCCATGTGCTCGATGTGCGCGGAGAAGTGCTGATGCCGCAAGGCTCCTTCGACCGTCTGAATGCCGAAAAGGCGGCACAAGGGGAAAAGCCGTTTGCCAACAAGCGCAATGCGGCATCGGGAAGCCTGAAACAGCTCGATCCGAAGGTGACAGCCAGGCGCGGCCTGATTGTGAATGCCTATGCTGCCTATTCGACCGACCTGAAGTGGCAGCAGGAAAACATGCCTTCGCAGGAAGCCACTTTGGCGTTGCTCGACCGTCTCGGATTCAGTCATTATCCGGACAGCCGCGCTTTCGACGACGCAGATCAGCTGTCGGCAGCCATCAACCGCTTCAACGAGGTGCGCACCAGCCACCAGTTGCCCTACGACTGCGACGGAGTGGTTGTGAAAGTCAACAGCCGCCGGCATCAGGAGTTTCTGGGCCTGAACACCACCTTCCCCAACTGGTGCAAGGCACGCAAGTTCCCGCAAGAAGCACAGAGCACGCTGGTGCGAGGCGTCAGTTTCCAGGTGGGAATGACCGGACACATCACACCCGTTGCCGAATTGGATCCGACTGCCATTTCCGGCAGTATCGTCGCGCGCGCCACATTGAATAATGAGAGCTATATCCGACAGCTGAACCTCACCATCGGCAGTTACGTGTTTGTGCAGAAAGCCGGCGAAGTGATTCCGCAGGTGACGGGCCTCGATGATGTCCGCAACGCTGCCGAAGCGGTGGTCACGTCCCCGATTGTTTTCCCGACGGCTTGTCCTTGCTGCGGCACGAACCTGGAGAAGAAGGGTGAGTATTGGATTTGTCCGAACCGCCATTGCAAGGAACAGGCCATCCAGCACCTGGAATACTGGTGCGGCAAGGATTGCGCCAACATCAAGGGATTGGGCCCGAACGTGCTGGCCGATCTGTACGACCTCTTGGATATTGCTTCCGTAAACGATCTGTATCGCGTGTTCGTGGTCGAAGCGGAGCATTATGAAGCCGACATCTTCCACACCGACTATACGGCTTATCTGCAAGACAAGTTGGGCGAAGGCTATGCCGAGAAAAGCATCCGGCTGATGCTGGACGGCATTCGGCAAAGCGTGCAGACACTGACGCTCGACCGGATGCTGGGCGGTTTGGGCATCGACGGCGTCGGCAAGATTACGGGCAAACTGCTGGCGCAGCACTTCGGGTCGCTGGAGGCATTCCGCCACACGAACTTAGAGGAACTGATGCTGATTGAAGGCATCGGCGAGATCATGGCTCGCAATATCCTGGATGCGGATCTTTCGGATTATGCCTGCCTGTGGGGCGGAGACGAACGCGCCAACCGGATCGGCGCTCCCCTCCCCTTCCATACGACCTTCCAGGCGGCCGAAAAGTTAGGCGATGCACTGTCCGGATTGACGATAATCTTTACGGGAACGAGCTATCGCTTCAAGCGCGACGAGATCAAAGAGTTTTTCATCGGACACGGAGCCAAATACGTCGGCTCGGTTTCGGGCAAGGTGAACTATGTGGTTACCGGCGATGCTCCCGGACAGAACAAAATCGACAAAGCCCGCCAGTTAGGGGTCGAAATCATGGCCGAACGCGACTTCTACGAAAAGTTCGGATTGTAAGTTCTTTAGCTTCCACTTTTAGTGCCATAGTCGTAGTTCCAAAATCACTGGCATCGACCGATTTGCTATGCTGTGAAGTTGGGAGATGGCACGAAATTGAAGTGTGAAAGCGAGAAACCCGGACAGAACAAAACCGACAATATCCATTTCAGCCGCCTCAAAGCAACATTTGCGATACAAATTCGCAAAACAACGAAATATTTTTTATAGATACACGTGTCAATTTCGAAGATACGTGTATCATATTTTTTTACTTATTCCGCTAAAACTTCCTACCTTTGCACCATCAATTTTTAACCTATTATCAAAAAAATTTTATTATGCTTAAAAAATTTACCTTATTTATTGCCGCGCTGCTGATAGGAACCGGCAGCCTGATGGCGGAGAACATGAGAGCGTACAGTACGGGCATCTCTAGTTCGAATGACAACATTTCCTACGACACGGAATCTAAAACATGGACATGGACGACAACTTCTTCCAATCAGCTCACCATCTTCTCATTTACGGCTGGCACACTGTCCAAGTTCTCTACAATTAACTGGGTATCATCCGGTAGTACATTGGCATCTGGTGAAAAATATCGTGTAATTTTCTATGCAGGCAGCACGAATATCAAAGCCATTTCTCCATATTCGGATGGAACTAAGAATCTGAACATTTCCGAATATCTCACGGAAGAGCAGGCTGCTACCATAACAAGTATTAAATTCTCAGGCAGTTCTTCTGGTACCGGCTCTACAGTTGTTGATCTTGATGGCATCTATCTTGAGGCTAATCATGGTGTTGGCACGACAGAAGACTGGCAAACCCTGAGTTCCGTTGTCAGTGCAGGTCTGCTTAAGGTTAATGTGTCTATGACTGCCGATGTAGATGCTGGTAGCACGATGGTGGGAACAACGACGAATCCTTATCAAGGCACGTTTGATGGTGCAGGACACACGCTGACATTCAACTATAGTAATACCTCATCTGACGGAGTCGCTCCTTTCCAGTATATTAAAGATGCGACAATCAATAACCTTGCCACGGCAGGTTCTATAACCGCCAGAAATATCTTTGGCGGCATCGTTGGTACAGCAGGCGGTGCCAGCACACTGAACTATTGCTCGAGCAGTATGAGGTTAACAGCAAATAGTGGTAGCGATAGTAATAATGGACGTGTCGGTGGTTTAGTAGGGCGATGTGCAGACAATGCTGGTGGGGTACTTAACGGAACTTCAATTACATTCAATGATTGTCTCTTCAATGGTAGTATTAGCTCTGACCAAGCTAATCATTGCTGTGGATTAATCAGTTGGGTAAGAGGTTCTGGTGTTACTGCTACGACTAACAATTGCTTAGTTGCTGCAACAAGTGTAACGAATGGTACTCAGAATATTGGTACTACAGGATCTTCCGCAATCGTAACTCCTACCAATTGTTATTACACAACCAAATTCGGCAGCAGCACCCAAGGCACACAGGTCAGCGATGCCGAAATCGCCTCAGGTCAGTTGACATATAAACTGAACGGTTCTGCTGTTCCCGCCACCACTTATTTCTGGGGACAGGGAAATCTGAATAAGTCAACGGCTGACAAAATGCCTTCGTTGACGAATGATGAAAGTAAAAAGGTGTATGAAATTCAGATGAATGTAAGCAATAAGCCTTACGGCAATCGCGGCGGTGCACTGCCCAACCCTGTACGTTATGGCTATACTGCGTTGTCAACAAACCCTACCGTTGCTTCAAGAACGCCATTAAAGACTATTCCTTCCGATTATAATACTGCTACATTATACGGTATTTCCAATTGGTATCAGCTTACCGTTGGTTCTGCATTGGCATCAACATTGGTTCTTCCTTTCGACGCAACTATTCCAGAGAATGTAACGGCCTATACCCTAAATTATATAAGTGGTGACCAAGTTGCCGCAACAAAGATTACCTCAGGTACAATCTCTGCTAATACACCTGTGCTTATCAACGTTACCGAAGCAGGAGGCTATGACTTTAAGGCAACTGACTATACAGGACCATCCACAACCGCTCCCACTTGGCCTGGTACTATTGCCTCAAACGGTGCATTAACTGGTGTCTATGTGCAGGCAGGGAGCCAAAGTGCTTATAATCCTGTTTATTATGTCCCCGCCGACAGCTACGTTCTGCAAAACGGAGCAGATGGCCTTGGCTTCTATAAGGTGGCTACTGACAACACCATCCGCATTACTTCCTTCCGTGCTTACCTGACAGCGGAACCCGGAGGTGCTCCTTCTCTCTCGATAGCCTTTACCGACGAAGAGACAGGCATTCAGGAGGCAACTTGCGAAACTGAGGCCGGAAACAGCGAAAGCTACAACCTGGCAGGACAGCGCGTAGGCAAGAACTACAAGGGCTTGGTGGTAAAAAATGGTAAAAAGTACATTGTCAAATAATGAAAGGAAACAGTATTATGAAAAATAGCAATGATATGAAGAGCTTAAAAAACTATACAAAACCAGTGTTTCAGGTGGTTAAGATCGGCTGTGCCCAAATCATCGCAGCAAGCCCCCTGGGTGCATCTGTAAATGAAAGTCCGGCTTCAACCGAATACGAAACCCTTTCTTCAAGAAGCAAGCTTTGGGGCGATGACGAATGAAGGAATGTGATTTGATGAATAAAAACTAAGATGCGTTAGAAAAGAAGGTAGCTTCAATCAATTGTTAGTAAAAATTGGTTAACTATTATTTCAAAAAATGTAACAAAAATGCGAGACAGACGCCGTGAGGCATTTGTCTCGTTTTTTTCTTAAAAAAATGAGCCTGAATTGGTGCATTTTTGAATTTTTTGTTGTATATTTGCGCCATCATTTCCATATTTTGGCTCATAATATGAACAATAATACGAACCTCTCGACAATAAAACTGAAGCTGTGGAGTTTATGCCTTTTGCTGCTGACGGCAACCCCGGCACGTGCAGCATCCCGAATGATTGACGAACATCTGCTTTCGTCGAACCTCATTACTGCGCTGTGCCAAGACCGGCAGGGCTACCTCTGGATTGGCACAGAATACGGCCTGAACAGATTCGACGGTGAACATGTGACGCAGTTTTACAGCGACGATTCTGTAGCGGAGTCGCTTTCCGACGACATTGTACGCTTACTGATGACCGACCGGGACGGAAAAGTCTGGGTGCTGACCAACCGGGGTGCGCAACGCTACAACCGGCTGACCAACGGGTTCGAAAGCATCAAGTTCGAAAAAGGCACTTCGGCAAACATCAACGACATCCTGCAAACACCCGAAGGGAACATCTGGCTGCTTAGTGCAAAATCCGGTGTGTACGAGGTGGACGACAACTTGCAGGCTCACCCCCTGGCATTCGTCAACCCATACATTCATAACACCTGCAACAACTTCTATCTGGACAGCAAACGCCGGTTGTGGATTGCCAGTCAAGGCCGGGGCCTGCTCATGATTGACACAAAGACGGAACAAACCACGTATTTCGAGGCCCTTACCGACAGCATCTTTTCGGCCATCGACATTGCAGAAGACAGGAATCAAGTGTTGACTGTCCTATCTACAAATGCCATCTTGCAGTTTGACGAAAGAAAGCTATGCTTCGAAAAAAAGGCAGATTTTACCCAGAACACCGTTTATCGTATGTGTTTTGACTCTTCCGGAAATCTGATGTTCGGTACTTCGGGCAACGGATTATGGAATGTGGACCTTACCGCAGGCACCGCCCAAAAGGTCAGGAATCCGGATTTCCCCAATCTGGTGCTTGAAAAGGTTCGTGCCTTCCTGAAAGATCAGGACGGCAATCTTTGGATCGGCTGCTACCAAAAGGGATTACTGATGGTTTCGGACAAAGAAACTCCGTTTCACTATGTCCCATTGCGACAAATTGAAACCAACAACGGAAATCCGCTGCGAAGCGTATTTGCCGACCAGAAGGGACATGTGTATATTTGTCAGGAGAAAGGCGGCATAGCGGATATCGACCGGGAAGGAAACTGCCGGCACCAGTGGATGAAAGACTATACGGTTATGTCGATTCACGAAGATAACGAAGGCTCACTCTGGGTAGGCACTTATCGGAACGGCTTATTCCGCATCAGCCATCCCAAAGAATCCGGCACCCGCACCCCTGAGCCAGAATGGTTCGCGCAGACAGGCACCCAACGCATCGGTAGCATCGCTCAGGACAAACAAGGCAATATCTATACTGCCGTTTTCGGCAATGGAATACACAGCTACACCCCCGACGGCAAAACCGAAAGGCCGTTATGCAACGGACAACCTCAGCTGAAAAACATTTATCTGAACAAACTCTTTACGGACAGCAACGGGTGGATTTGGATCGGGCACTACTACGGCATTGACGTTTACGATCCGAACACAGACAGCATGATGGATCTGAAAGTTCATCCGGCGCTGCGACCTGCCATTGTCTATGCCATTGCACAAACGCCGGATCATGCCGTATGGATAGGCAGCAACAAGGGACTTTTCCGATACGACGGACAATGGAAGCGCTACACAACCGCCGACGGCCTGCCTAACAACATCATCTGCGGGCTGGTGGTTGCCGCCGACAGCACTCTTTGGGTAAGCACGTTTCGCGGATTGGGGAAACTGGAGGCCGGAGGAAATTTTACCAGTTTCTACCATGGGAACGGCTTGCAGGAATGGTCGTACTCCCGTGGAATCTATGCCAATTCCTCACACGGTGAAGCCATCTTCGGACATCAGAACGGAATCACCTGGTTCACTCCTCAAAACATCGAAATAGGCAATTTCGACAGAAACATTACGCTGACCGGCATGCGGTTAGGAGACATCGACGTTAACACCACTACGCTTTCCAACGGGAAAGCAGTCATCACCTCTCCTATCGAAGAAACGGAAAGCATAAAGGTATCGTATCTGGACAACACCTTCAGCCTGACTTTCTCTCCGATGGATTTCCGCGATGCACAGAATATCTGCTACGAATATCGCTTCAACGGAGAACCCGGAAGCCAGTGGCACAGAACGTCAAACGGTGTCAGCGAGATTTTCCTGTCGAGACTTTCTATAGGAAGTCACCAGTTGCAAGTTCGTGCATACGACAATGGAGCCCGCTCCGCCGTCAAAACGCTCTACATTCTGGTCAGTCCTCCCTGGTATCGTTCGTGGATGGCCTACACCCTCTACCTGTTGCTGCTTGCCGGCATCATTGCACTTTGGTGGCGCAACTACTGGAACCGGCGCCAAGCTGAAACCAACGAAGAGAAAATCCGCTTCTTTGTAGATATCAGCCACGAACTGCGTTCACCGCTGACCCTCATCAAGACTCCTCTTGAACAGTTACTGGGCAATAGCCACGATGCGGCAACAACGCGGGCATTACGCAACATGGAGCGAAACACAAACCGACTGCTCACGCTGACGCACCAGATTCTTAGCATCCGCAAAATCGAAAAAGGCCAGATGACGCTGCACTATGCAGAAACCCGCCTGGGAGACTTTATTGCTGACATCTGTCACGATTTCGACTATCAGGCGGAAGAGAGACAACTGCACCTGAACTTCAGCAATCAGGCTCCGGATCTGACAGTATGGATTGACCCCGACCAGTTCGACAAAGTGGTGTATAACCTTATCGGAAATGCCATCAAATACGCAAAAGATGGCGGAGAAATCGAAATTTCTCTCCGTCAGACGTCCGACGGGCAAGCAGAGTTCTGCGTGCGCGATAACGGGCCGGGCATCGATGAAGCGCAATTACGAAAGATTTTCGAACGCTTTTACCAAGCGTCTGCACGACCTGCCACAGGACAGATGAGCTACGGTATCGGGCTCAATCTGACCCGCAAGATTATCGACTTGCATGGCGGAAGCATCATTGCCCGGAACCGCTCCGATGCGAAAGGGTCAGAATTCATCGTATATCTGAAGACGGGCAATAAACATCTGCCGCAAGAACAACTCGTTGCGACAGACAGTCGCCAGGTGCAGCCTTTCATCGACGAAGCGTCTGGTGCCAACAACAAAGATCAGGGAATACGCAGCAATCGCAAAAAGACGTCCTACCGCATTATTGTGGTGGACGATGATGAAGACATCTGCGATTTCCTGCAAACGGAATTGGGAGAATCCTATTTCGTGCAAACATTCACCGACAGCCAGAAAGCGTTGGAGTGCATCACCGATTCCTTACCCGATCTGGTCATCAGCGATGTGGTAATGCCGAACTTGGACGGCTTCGAACTGCTACGTCTCGTTAAGAGCAATACGAAAACCAGTCATATTCCCGTCATTCTTCTCACCACACAAACCGACCACCAGTCGCGAATCAAAGGTCTTGAGAAAAAAGCGGATGCCTATATGGACAAACCTTTCAACCTGGAAGAACTGGAGGTTCGCATAACCGGCCTGATTGCCAATCGCAACCTGATTCGCGGCAAATTCTCCGGATTGCAGGAACAGGCAAGTACCGTCCGGCAGATTGAAGTGAGGGGGAACGATGAAGTCTTACTGGAAAAGATTATGAAGGCCATTAACAGCCGGCTCGACGACAGTAACTACAACGTAGAGGCATTGGCAGAAGATGTAGGCCTGAGCCGCGCCCAGTTGCACCGAAGGATGAAAGAACTGACCGGCATTTCGGCGGGTGAGTTTATCCGCAATCTTCGCATGCAGCAGGCAGCCAAACTTTTGGAGAGCGGCGACATCACCATTTCGCAGGTTACCTACGCTACGGGCTTTTCTTCTCCGGCACATTTCACTTCGGTATTCAAGAAACATTTCGGTGTCACTCCGTCCGAATATATGGCCAAGCATACCGGTAACCATCATTGAAATATGCCATACCCTGAAAAACGTCGTTTCTTCCAACGTTTCTCAGGGTACGACCCTTATCTCTAAATCCGTTAAAGATTACTTCAGAATGAATCTGCGTCCGTTCTGAACATAAACCTGTCCACGCTGTGGAGCGGCTACCTCCTGACCCTGGAGGTTGAAGATCTTGCCTTCCTTCATCTCACCTTCAACAGCCAATCTGCCGATAGCGGTTTCACTATCCTCGCTGAATACGACGCGCAATACAGGAGCCGACGAAGAAAGCGTCAGATAAGCACGGAAAGGATGAATGGTCGGCTGGCTACCTTCGGCCACCTTCTTAAACTCTCCACTCTGCAATACGTAGCTGCCCACTGGAGCCAACTGTGACTTGAAGACACCTGTCAGGCCCTCGTTGCCCAAATCATTTGGAGTGGCAGGAACCGACACCTCTGAAGCCGTAAAGGTAGCATCCGTGTTGGCATCGGCCTTGATCAGGAACGGCTCGTTTGCAGTAATCTGGCTAAGTTTCGTACAGGTTACATATTCGTCGCCAGCGGAGGCCGATACGCTATAAGCCGTAACGCCTTCCGGCACATCGCAATCGTATGGCAATACCGATGTGCTCCATGCAGGCAATGTACGTGCATAGCTTGCTGATGTTGCCGTAAAGGCGGCTGGAACATTCAAGGCATAGCCGTCAGTAAGCGAGAAGTTTGCACAAGCTCCGCTCACGATAACGTTGCTTGCATTGGTCAGCATACCTGTGTTAGCTGCAAATAGGCTGTTGGGGTTAGCAGCATCTAAAGCAGTAGCCTTAGTGATTCCCGTAGCGTCAAAGCTCGTAGCAGAAACATCTGCAAGAGCAGCCGTTGCACTTGCCGTCAGCACTCCACTTCCTGCGAAGACATAATCGTATGGAGAAGAAACCGTTTCCTTGTAAAGCAATATGCTGGTGATTGTAGCGGTGCCGCCGTCCCAAGGGCGCTTGATAGCATTCAAATGAACATAGCCTGGCGTGGTTTTGTAAGCACTGAGGTCAATCTCAAATTTGCCGTTACTATCGAAAGTAGGATTCAGCTCCGTAAGGCTATTATCCGCCTGGCGATTGAGGAGCACGCGCAAAGAGGTGCCTGCTGTACCCTCGACGACAAGTTTGTCGTAATCGGAAAGATCTGCATAGAACAGATTGCTCACATTACCGTCACCCACAACAGTACTTCCTGCCGCCAAGGCTGTGTTCAGTTCGAAGGAGGGATATACCGTTTCTGAAGTCTGCTCTGCAGAGCCATCCACTCCAGTCCATTTGTGGAACATACCCTTGGTAAACGTAGTATAATGTGGATTGGTGGCATAGATGACGCTGGCTGTAAGGCGGATTCCGGTAATTGTCATCGTACCTGCCGTATTGCAGTTCCAAGACAATTGGGTAATCTTACCGGCCTTGGCCTGGTAACTGGTGAAATCGCAGCTATATTTACTGCCATACCAAGTATTCAATACACCATTGTCGGCATCCTTTATCTGCAAAGTCTGCACGATGTCATCGCCGGAACGAAGCAGTTCTACCTTTGTTACGCTACTGAAATCTTCGTTATTGAGGGAAACAGAGAACGTGCCTTGTCCATTGCTGGTCATTTCGCCTGTCTGGTCATCATAAGTCAAATTGCTGTCTGCAGTGATATCTGTCAAACCAATAATGGCAACTCCTGTCTCGTCGAAGTCAACCGTTGTGGGTTTTACCATATATGGTGTTGCGGAAAGTGTAATTGAGCCGCTTCCGCTTGCACCGCCAAAACTGATATGAGTGATTGCAGACAGATCTAAGTCTTTGGTTTCATTCCGTTCTGCAAATACCAAATCTTTCTGTCCTGCAGAATAGAACGCTATGGTAGCCACTGCCGTTGATCCATTCATGAAACAGACACGATACGTACCTGTATAATCTGAAGTAGTCAAATGCAAACTTGTGTAATTGGCCAGTTCTCCGCTACCGAACGAGAAAATGGTCATCAAATTGCTATAACTTGCTGTCCAGGTGTAAGTATTAGTTTCTGCGTTCCAACTGCCTTCGCTTGCCGGCGTGCCGTAAGTTGCATACAACTTCGTAGCGCTGGCACTACCGATACCCAAAAGCGCTACAACCAATGAAAGTATGATTTTTTTCATATTTTTAAAATTAAAAGGATTACTTGAAATCAATTTTCATAATCAGCCCAATCGGTATTTCTACTGCGTGAAACATCTACAGAACTGTTCGGATCAGCAGTCGTATTGCTCAATCCGGGTCCATAACTGGCAGCCAACAGTCCATTCGTCTGGATAGTGACCACCTGCGAATTTGGTTTTTGATAATACTTTTTCATGTCGTTTTAGAAAATTTAGGATTGAAAAACGACGCAAAGATAAGGACTTTCTCCCCCTTTAATTATAAAAAATGTCTTATAAACTATCAGATTTGAAACAAAAAAGAAATGTTTCAGAAATTATGTTATTTTGTATCAATTTTCACGCCTTTCGAAACCTCTGTCAAATGATTGAAGCGGCGGACCTGCGCATAGAGCAAGATGCCGGCGATAAGCGAGGCGATGAAATCGGAGAACGGAAGGGAAGCCCATACGCCATTGACGCCTTCCCATCCTTGTGCAACGAAGAAATCGGGCAAGAACAACAGGAAAGGCACCAGGAAAAGCATCTGTCGCGTGGTGGAAAGGAAAATCGACTTCTTCGCCTGACGAATGGATTGGAAGAAGGTGCTGGTAATCATTTGTCCGCCCACCAGCGGGAACATGCACATCATGATGCGGATGGCAGGCACACAGAGCTGGATCATCAGCGGATCGCGTGTAAAGAATCCCGCCACCGTCTCGGCAAATACTGCCATAACCAGATAGCCGAATGTCATAATCAGCGTGGCACAGGCGTATGCCACCTTCAGCACACCCGTCACGCGATGGAACAATCGGGCACCTAAGTTGAAGCCGACAATAGGTCCCATACCCTGTCCGATGCCCATCACCATCATAAACACAACGGTGGCTACACGGTTCACAATGCCATAGACGCCCACATAGGCATCGCCATTCACGCCGCCCTGTTGCAACAGGTCGCGATTGATAAGCATTACCACAATGCAGCCGCAGACGTTCATGAAGAACGGACTCAAGCCGATGGAAATGATGTCGCGAATGATGTCCAGACGAAGAATCAGTCCCTCACGGGAAAAATGCACGAAATTTCCTTTATTGAGGAAGAAGCGGATTTCGACAACAAACGCAATCAGCTGCCCCAAGACCGTTGCTAACGCAGCGCCTCGCATGCCCCACCCGAACCCGAAAATGAACAGAGCATCGAGCAGGATATTAGCAACCACGGCAATCAGCTGGCACGTCATCGCCATTTTGGGATGCCCCGTAGATCGCATCTGATCGTTCATGCCCAGCATCGCATGCGAAATGATACATCCGATAAGGATGATCTGCATATAATCGTAGGCATAGGGCAACGTCACATCGCTGGCGCCGAACAGACGCAAGATCGGCTCGAGAAACCAGAGGCCGAAGATGCAGAGCAGCAGGCCGATGGTGATGTCGAGACGGATGACATTTCCGAAAATGACCAATGCACGGCGCTGGTTCGCTTCTCCCATAGCGACTGCCGTCTGAGCGCCACCTCCCACGCCAATCATCGCACCGAAAGCATGACTGATGTTCATGACGGGGAAAGTGATTGCCAAACCGGCTATGGCCATCGAGTTCACACCCTGGCCAATAAAGATACTGTCGCAGAGATTATAGATACTGCTGGCAGCCATCGCAATAATACTGGGAGTAGCGAATTGCAGCAGGAGCCTCCCCACCGGCTTGGTGGCAAGGATCCTACTGCGTTCGTCGGTATATTCTATCATTCGTTAAGCGCTGCAAATAATTGGTCGATGGCAACTTGTGCATTACCCTTGGCGCCATCGAGCAGTTGTACAAACTTCGAACCGATAATGGCTCCGTTGGCATTCGCCTGAGCAGAACTGAGTGTCTGCTTGTTGCTGATGCCGAAACCGATCATGGTCGGATGTTTCAGATGCATATCATGCACTTTGTTGAAATAGGCTTGCTTGGCTTCATTAAATTCTTTCTGGGCGCCTGTGATGGCAGCCGACGAAACCATATAGATGAAGCCGTCGGTGTTTTCATCGATGAAGCGGATACGCTCCTCGCTGGTCTCGGGCGTAATGAGCATGATGATACGCAGGTCGTACTTATCGGCGATGGGCTTGAAATCGTCCATATAATCCTGGAAAGGCAGGTCGGGCAGAATCATGCCATCGATGCCTACCTCGACGCACTTCTGACAGAAGTTCTCGAATCCGAACTGGATGACCGGATTCAGATAACCCATCAGAATCAGCGGAATCTGCACATCCTTCCGGATATCTTTCAGCTGTTCGAACAGCTTACGTAATGTCATTCCGTTGCGCAGCGCCTTGGTTGCCGCATCCTGAATCACGGGGCCGTCGGCCATCGGATCGGAAAAAGGCACGCCGATCTCAATCATCGAAATTCCGTTTTTCTCAAGTGTACGGATCACATCGGCTGTTCCTTCGAGTGTGGGTGCTCCGGCACAGAAATATAAACTCAGCAAGCCTTGCGGATTCTGCTGGAAAAGTTGGTTTATTCTATTCATAATAGTATTTTTTATCAGAGTAATCGGAGTATTCAGAGTAATCGGATCATCCTTCTTTCAAGAACTTCCGGAGCGCTGCTACATCCTTCAGACCTGGAGCCTTTTCGAACTTGGAATTCAAATCAATGCCTTCGCAGCAAGGATGCTCAAAGCGACTCAAGTCAGCACGACTGTCCGGCCCGATACCGCCGCTCAACAGGAAAGGCGTCATACAATGGTACTGGCTGAGCATCGACCAATCGAACTGCTTGCCACTGCCTCCGTAGCCGGCGGTTGGTGTATCGAAAAGGAAGTAATCAACAAAACCGACCAACGGCTCACATGCCTGCAAGTCTTCGGGCTTCGAGAGGCTGAATGCCTTGACAATGGTGCAGACGTGATCGACGGCACCCAATGCCTGACGCAAATTCATCACATAGAGACGATCCTCATCGCCATGCAACTGAACTACCTGCAAGCCATAGTCCCCGACATGCTTCACAACGTCTTCGATTCCGGCATTGACAAACACTCCTACCCTCTTGCAACGGGTGGGCAGATAGGACGGAACCTCCGCACAATAGCGCGCCGATTTCGGATAGAAAATAAAGCCCATCCAATCGATACCCAATGCCTCCACTTCTCGAATGTTGGCAGCATCGCGCATGCCACAAACCTTAACTATCATTTCTCTCTTTATTTAGTTTTCCACTGCCTGAATAAAATCCTTGAGAGCCTTGCCGGGATCGGCTTCTTTCATGAAGCATTCGCCAATCAGGAAGCCTCGGAAACCTGCCTCACGCAGTTCCTTCACCTTATCGGGCGAACTGATGCCTGATTCCGAAACTAGCACCGGAAGCTCGGAGGAACTGCTGACGGTGAGACTCCGGAGCGAACGCTGCAACTGTCCGGCAATCTCGAACGAATGCTGCACATCGGTATGGAAAGTGCCTAAAGAACGGTTGTTCACGCCCAACATATCGGGAATGCCCGATTGCAGGAAAACAAGCTCCGATGCATCGTGCACTTCGAGCAATACCTCCAGGCCCAAACTGTGTGCCGTTTGCAGCAACTGTCCGTACAGATCCGGAAAGAGATCGGCGGCAATGAGCAGCACGGCATCGGCTCCCGCCAGACGTGCCTCACACAACTGATATTCGTCGATGATGAACTCCTTACGCAACAATGGAATCTGTACCATAGGACGAACTCGCTGAATAAACTCCAGACGTCCGCCGAAATAGGTATCATCGGTGAGAATACTGCATGCCGATGCGCCGCCTTCGGCATAAACAGGAACTACCTGTTCGGGAGTGACATCGGCATGAATCCAACCCTTCGAAGGACTCTTCCTCTTAAACTCGGCAATGATTCCGCTTTTGCTATTTGCCAAGCTCTGCTTCATGGAACGCAGTTTCAGAGCACCATCCTGCCGGATCTTCTGCTGGGTGAGGCTCTTCAATACGTCCAAAGGCATCTCGTTGGCGGCAATGGCCAGTTCCACCCGCTTGTTGGCAACGATTTCCTCAAGAATATCTTTCATTGCAATAGGATGATAATGCTGTGTGAGGTTAATTGCTGTAAATCTCTATAAACTTCTTGAATGCCTGCAAAGCCTTACCGCTTTCGAGCGATTCGCGACACATTTCGATACTCTCTTCCACGCTCTTGTTGCGATCCATAACGGCAATACCGCAGGCTGCGTTGGCCAACACCACCTCTTTCTGTGCACGGGTGCAAGTGCCTTGCAGCACGCTGTCGAAAATCTTCATGGCATCGGCAGCACTGGTGCCGCCATAAATCTCGTGCGGGTCGATATAGTTGAAGCCAAGATCTTTAGGCGTATAGACTTTCTCGAAGCTGTTGGTCACAAACTTGAAGCCGGAAGTGAGCGATACTTCGTCGTAACCGTCGTAGGAAGTGATGACACCATAGTTGTCGCCTATCTTCTGGTGGGCACTGACGTAGAGGCGCTGCTGCTGCTGGTTAGCGGTGCCATGCAGACTGTTCTTCGGTTTGCAAGGATTGACCAAAGGACCTAACAGGTTGAAGCAAGTCGGCACACCCAATGCTTTCCGCGTAGGGCCGACGAACTTCATGCCATAGGCAAACAGCGGAGCATGCAGATAGCATACGCCTGCCTCGTCGAGCGCCTTTTTGATGATGTCTGTATTGTCGGTGAACTTCACGCCATGACCTTGCAGCACATTCGAGGCTCCCGACACCGACGTGGAGGCTCTGTTGCCATGCTTGCTGACCTTATAGCCGGCTCCGGCAATCACAAAAGCCGAACAGGTGGAAATGTTGAAAGTGTTCTTTCCGTCACCACCGGTACCTACAATATCGAGGGTGTTGTAATCGCTCAGATCGACAGGCTTACCGGTTTCGAGCAGGCCGTCGCGGAAGCCCAACAGTTCATCAACCGTAACGCCACGAGTCTGTAGTGCCATCAGTAAAGCAGCAATCTGGCATTCGTTATACTTCTCGGCCACAATTCCCAACATAATATTGTGGGTGTCCTGACGGGTGAGCTCTTCACCCTCAATCAGTTTTGTCAAATACTTTTTCATATCGGGTTTATAAGGGTATTTAATAGGTATGCAGCAGCCAGTTCTGGATCATCTTACGGCCATCGGGCGTCAGCACGCTTTCCGGATGGAACTGGATGCCTCTCACATCGTACTCCCGATGACGCAAGGCCATCACCTGACCTTCGTTGCTAAGCGCCGTTATCTCCAGACATTCCGGCAGACTCTCGGCATCCACCACCCAAGAATGGTAGCGCCCCACCAGCAAATCCTGATGCAAGCCTTTGAAAAGGTAATCCACCTCGTGAGCATCGCTTCCGGGAACAGGCAATGCCACCACATGGGCCGGGGTCTGCACACCATGAAACACATCGCTCAGGTTGATCAAGGTTCCGCCAAACACTTCGCCGATAGCCTGCTCGCCCAAACAGATACCCAGAATAGGTTTCTGTCCGGCATAGGCACGAATCACGTCAAGCAATTTACCCGCTTCCGACGGAATACCGGGCCCCGGACTGAGCATAATCTTGTCGAAAGGTTCGAGGTCGGAAAGTTCGAACTGATCGTTGCGATAGACGGTGATGTCGGCACCCAATTCTTTTACCAGATGTACCAGGTTGTAGGTAAAAGAGTCGTAATTATCGATCATTACAATTTTCATCGTTTCTTCATTTACAGGTTTTACCTACAGTGGTTACATGTCTTCGGCCAAAAGGATGGCCTTACGCAAAGCTCCCAGTTTATTGTTCACTTCCTGAAGTTCGTATTCCTCATCGCTCTTGGCTACGATACCGCCACCGGCCTGAAACCAGAGTTCCTGGTTACGCGAAACGAATGTACGGATGGTGATGGCCTGATTGAGCGAACCGTTGAAAGCGATGTTACCCACACAGCCGCCATAGGCGCCCCGGTTGTGCGGTTCATACTCGCTGATGAGCTGCATGGCTCTCACCTTGGGAGCACCACTCAAGGTTCCTGCCGGGAAGGTATCGATGAAAGTCTTGACAGGATCGGCCTTCGGATTGAGCGTGCCGCTCACCCGGCTCACCAGATGAATCACATGGCTGTAGTATTGCAGTTCTTTGTAGAAATCGACTTTCACCCCATGACAATTGCGACTGAGGTCATTGCGAGCCAAATCGACCAGCATGACGTGCTCGGCATTCTCCTTCGGATCGTTGCGCAGATAATTGGCATTCTTCTTATCCTGCACGGCATCGCCCGTTCGCTTCGTGGTGCCGGCAATCGGGTCGATAAAAGCCTTGAGCGATCCGTCGGCCTGACGGTCAATGCGGCAATGCGTCTCTGGGCTCGATCCGAAAATGCGGAAGCCTCCGAAGTCCATGTAGAAAAGATAGGGCGAAGGATTGATGCTACGCAAAGCCCGGTAGAGTTTGAAATCGTCACCCTCGTAGTGCTGCACAAAACGGCGCGAAAGCACAATCTGGAACACGTCGCCACGCTTGCAATGAGCAATGCCCTTACGGATGTTTGCCTTATGCTCTTCATCGGTCAGCGGACTGCTCACCTCTCCTACCGGATGGAACGGATAGGTGCTGACCGAGGGCCGGTTCAGTGCCCGCTCTATCCGATTGATGCCGCTTCCGGTTTCTGCTTCCGTAACCAGTTCGTACAAACTCAGCCGATTGTTGAAATGGTCGAACTCCAATACATATTTAAATAATATATAGAGCATATCGGGAGCATCGTTCTTCTCCTGCGTCTCATCCTTCACGGCAATCTGTTCAAAATATCGCACCGCGTTGAACGAAGTAAAGCCCCACAATGCCATCTTGTCGGCATACTGTGCATCGATGTCGAAACTCTGCATAAAGTGATTGATGATGGCATCGCTCTTGTACGACTGGCTGATTTCGTGCTCGTAAGTGCTTCCATCGGGAAACTGGCACTTGCCGATGCCGTGCGAAATGGAGACTTGCGCCACGGGCTGCAGAGCGATGAACGAACGGGCGTTCTTTCCCGAATGATAGTCGGAACCCTCCATCAGAATGGATTGGGTCGAGAGGTCGCGCAGACGCAGATAGGCACCCACCGGAGTCACCATATCGGCCAGCATCGACTTGGCATTCACCTTATAACTGTATTTCATCTTTGTGCTTCAAATATGTATCCAAATCCTTATCGCCACGACCCGAGACCGTCAGCACCACCACATCGGTGGGCTTGAACTGCTTGGCGATTCTCGGCAGCAAGGCCAAAGCATGAGCACTCTCAAGGGCAGGAATGATTCCTTCCAGACGCGTCAGTTCGAAAGCGGCACGCAATGCCTCATCATCGTTCACCGCCAACACCTGGGCACGACCCGTATCATACAGGTTGCAATGCATCGGACCCGTGCCCGGATAATCCAAACCTGCGCTGATGGAATAGGGCTCGATAATCTGTCCGTCTTCGGTCTGCATCACCTTGATGCGTTCGCCATGCAGAATTCCGGTAGTGCCGATCTCGATCGAAGCCGCCGTTTTATCGGTATCAATGCCCAGACCGCCGGCTTCTCCCAACACAATATGCACGCGTTCATCGTCCAAATAATGGTAAATCGTACCGGCAGCATTGGAACCGCCTCCCAGACAGGCCATCAGAAAATCGGGATAGTCCCGTCCGATCTTTTCTTGCAACTGCCATTTGATTTCCTCGCTGATAACGCTCTGCAGACGAGCCACCATATCAGGATAAGGGTGCGGCCCCACCGTCGAACCGATGATATAGAAGGTATCGGCCGGATGGCAGCACCAGTCGCGAATGGCTTCGTTGGTGGCATCCTTCAACGTCTTGTTGCCGCTCTCCACGGGAAAGACCTCTGCACCCAGCATCTTCATGCGTTCCACGTTCACGTGCTGGCGCTGCACATCCAAGGCGCCCATATACACGCGGCAAGGCATGTTCATCAGGGCGCATACCGTAGCGGTGGCGACTCCGTGCTGGCCGGCTCCGGTTTCGGCCACAATGCGCGTCTTGCCCATCTTTTTCGCAATCAGGATCTGGCCGATGGCATTGTTGATCTTGTGGGCACCGGTATGATTCAGGTCTTCACGCTTCAGATATAACTGGCAGCCGTATTGCTCACTCATGCGCTTGGCAAAGTACAGCGGAGACGGACGTCCGACATAATCTTTCAGCAAGGCCCGGTATTCCTCCTGAAATTCCTGGCTTTCAATGATGAGAAGATAGGCCTTCTTCAGGTCCTCGACCGTCTTATACAGGATTTCAGGGATGTATGCACCTCCGAATTTACCGTAGAAGCCGTTTTCATCTACATTGTACGATTTCATATCTGTTTTGTTTTTGTTGATTCGAATCCGCTCAAAAAAGGCTCGCAAGACGTCGTGTCCCGCAAGCCCTTATCTCTTTTATATGCATATAGGGTTGCAACCCACAACGTTTAAGTTATGAGCACCGCCACCACCAATATGCACGACTGTTATTCATCTTTTGTGTCTTTTTAAGTTTGACGGCGCAAAGTTACGTATATTTTTGGAACGTGCAAGAAAAAAGACAAAAAAAATTACATTTTTCGTCAAAAATAACAATATTTTGACTCATAGCAAGCAAAATTCAGTAAAAATGAGTATCTTTGCAGCATATTCTTCTTTATTTTACCCCAAAATCCGGACAAAATGTATAGAAAAATGTTTTTTTCGAATCATAATAGAAAAAAGAAAGCAAACTTTCGCCACAGAACCCCATTCTATGCCGTAGTTGCTTTTATTTTGTCAGCTTTCCTGACGGTCTCCTGCCACAAACGCCAGCCGGAAGAACCGTTAGCCGTCACAGAAGCCTCCACCCGCTATGCCTCTCTCCTTCAGATGCAGAATCTGCCCCACCACCTTACCCTGTGTCGCATTCAGAATCCCTGGCAAGGCAGAAAGCTGGCTATCCAATACATTTTGGTTCCTGCGGCCGATTCGGCTACCGTTTCCGATGCCTTCCTCGATGAACTGGTAGAAGAATACGGCCCAATGCAGGTGCTTGTCACACCTTTGCAGCGGCAAACCGTCACGGCCTGTTGTCACGCCCGCCTGCTGGAGGAGTTCGATGCCATGGAGACCATCGGCGTTCTGTGCGATGCGGATTATATCAGTTCGCGCACGCTACGGGATGCATTGGATAATGGCGCCATTCTGGACGGCGGATTAGCCACTGCCCCTAACGTCGAGGTGATGCTGGCGGCACAAACGCAAGCCATCTGGATTTCTCCGTATGAAGGCAGCTCGCAAGCCGTCATGCAAGCGGTTTTGCCCGACCTGCCTGTCATCTATTGTGCCGACTACATGGAAAACACGCCCCTCGGACGCGCGGAATGGGTTCGTTTTTACGGACGCTTAGTGGATAAGGCAGCGATAGCAGATTCTATTTTCAAACTGGTGGAAACGCAATACCTGCGTTTGTCTGAAGCATCCGATTCGGTGGCGCATCCCACCTTGCTTGCCGATTCGCCCTACGGCGCCACCTGGTATGTGCCTGGCGGACGCAGCACTATGAGCTGGTTATATCAGGACGCCGGATTCAGCTATCCCTGGTCGGATGATACGCATAGCGGTTCTTTGGCGCTCTCGCCTGAAGCTGTTTTCGAAAAGGCACAAGCCGCCGATGTCTGGATCATCAAATATTTCTCTCCCGACCGGAATTGGACACTCTCGGAATTTATCGGTCAGAATCCTCTTTTCGCGCAGTTCCGGGCTGCACAGCGAGGCAATGTTTTCGGCTGCAACACGGCCATCAGCGACTACTTCGAAACCACTCCTTTCCGTCCCGATGTGATGCTGCAAGAGATGCAATGTATTCGCGAAAACAGCTCCGACTCCCTCCTCTATTTCCAACGCCTGAAATAGTGTGTCTTATTCTGGAAAAGACAGGACGAAGAAGAGGAAAATTTGCGGCATAGGCATCGCGCAATTGTTTGATAGGCATCGCGCAATTGTTTGATAGGCATCGCGCAAACTTTTCATAGGCATCGCGCAAATCTTTCTTGCCCCGGGGATGCTTTTCCGAACGTCAGCAGGAAAAACTTGCGGAACTCGTTTTTAAGAATAATTCCCGATTTCTACCATGAAAATTCCGGAAAAATTCCCGATTTTAGAGGTCAAAAACAGGGAAAAATTCCCGATTTCTTGCAAAGAACGAAATTATTTCATATATTTGCACGCAAAAAGTCGGCTAAAAATTTGGTCAATTCAAAATAATGGCATACTTTTGCACCGATGTTGAATAGGATGCATCCCATTCGGCATTATGTGAAATCCCTAAATCAAGTCAACAAATGATTAACGCAGACTTCAGAATTTCGAATCCCTTAGCAACCTCGGTTGCGAAACCTGAACGGGGGGGGGTAAATTGTGGTCTTCGCGCGAGATAATCAGCGACACTTTCATAGTTCCAAGAAATTTTGTAGTTCCTTTTCTCTCTTTCTTCTCAAAGTTTACTGGATTCACATTTTCTTTTGCTGCAAATAGCGGCAAAGGCGCTTTCGTCGTGGTTGACGGTCTGCTGGTATTATTCTTAAACATAATTCTTCAATATTATTACAGTAGTAGGAATTCCAAATATCATACATGCCCTTAGGTAAGTGCATAAGAGTGGCCACGCCATTCTTTGTACCCCTACACTTGCATTCATATCATAATTTAACAAACTAATGATTATGCAACAGACTATTCACAATTGGATTCAATGGATGTTATATGAATTATCGTCCTTGTGGGACAATGTCTTGTCCGTTTTCTGCATATCTATTATAATTGCAGTATTGACCGTAAGTAACCACTCTATCGCATTTCTACTTCCGCTATGTATTGGTCTTGATGGCGCAATATTAGTATATGCAGCATGGCTAAAATATAAACAAACATTCTCAGAAATGCGGCACGACTTCTTGTTGTTTTCTGAATTGGATGACGTAGATGCTAACTTGAAAGAATTATATATGCAGGAAATGCAAAAATTCAAGGTTTATAACGAGGGAAATAGGTGTGGAACAAAAGATATTTCTGTATATGTTAGTAAGGCTATAAGTGGAGAGCCAACATCTTATTCATTTTTCAATGACGAATCAGTTGTTCTACTTCATAAAGATTTTGACGGAGAGGAAGACAACGACCGCTTTACAATGCTCCACGAAATGTCGCATTGCATTGGACACAGTTTAATTGGCCAGAGACAAATTGTTACAAGATTACATTCGTCTCTTCTCTCCTTAATCATTGTCATCTTTTCCGTTCTGTCCCACTCATGGTGGTTGCTATTTATGGGTTTACTATTATATATGGCTTTGATGATTATCTGTAGCTCTGCCTATGTAAAGTCCAGAGTTGAGATGGGGGCAGATGCAATGGCTTGCATGATATTTGAACACCTTTACGGAAAAGAGAAAATGAGGAAAATGGCGAGGATTTTTGCCAAAAAGTATATCGCTGAAATATTAGATAGCCAGCAATTAAGGAATTATGGTAAATATAGCTATTTGTTGAACGAGATATATAGCATTTCTCGTTTTATGAGCGAAGATGACAAGAACAAATACGTTGCGAAACTTAATGAGCGTCTCGTTTCTGAAAGGAAATATAATCCCGATAATAAAGTATTAATAAAAAGAATTGAAATTGTAAGAAAACAAGTATTGAATTCACCAAGGATAGAGTCTTTTAAGGATAAGATTACAACTTGGAACTCAGGTTGGTACTATTTGGTGTTTCCGTTACTTATGTTTGTAGCTTGGTTTGCAACAGACAAAGTAATCCAAGCCGTTGAATTCCCATGGTGGTGCATTTTCCTTTGCATTATACCGATGCTGTTCGTTGTAATAATAAAGAGGACAACTGCACGTACAGTTATCGCTAAATCAGACTATATAAAGAACGTCATTAACAAAAAATTTGTTGAGGTATGAAAACATCAGAGATTAACTGGGAAATAGTAGAAACAATAGCAGAGTCTGTTTTCCCTGACGAGTATGAGACCACTACGCATAGGCAAAGGGAGAATATGGAAATCCGAATTTCAGAAGGACTTCCTCCCGTGATACCAGACATAGGTGCTGGAGGTATGCACCAACATTTTGTTGCAACTCTGGAAAATATGGGGATGATATTGACAGCGTTATCCATTATTGTAACATGGTACACGTGGAATAATCCTAAACCGCAAAGAATAGATTACCAAGAATTTCTTAAACAACTAAAGGGTGATCCAGAATTTATGAAGTTCTTTACCGAAACAGTGAGCAACGAGGTGAATCGAATTATAGAAAACAAGTTCACTCCTATATTGGAGAAGCTTGAAGAACTTTATAATAATATGGAAGAATAAACTCATTATTAACAATTTAAAAACATTACGATTATGAAAGCAAAAAGATTATTGTTCCTTGTCATGGCGATATGCCTTGCAAGTGGAGTGAAAGCTCAGTTCTATGACAGTGCAGATGACATCTGCTTCTATATTCTTGAAAACGATAACGGATATTATAAATCTCATGGGCATAATCATGGATCGGAAGTCCTTATTCTTAATTTTGATGGAATCAATGGAGTATGGTGGTATGAAAACTATATAACTGATGTAAAAAAGAAACTCGGTCAAAATTCCAATTTTTATGTAGAAGATGCAGAAACCCGTGATTATAGTCTTGTTAAATATATTTCATCTACTTCAACTGAAGTTACTTACGAGTGGGCTCCTGGTTCAAAGAATCATATGATATGGAAATTTTCTAAAGATAGGAATATGCTGACAGAGTATCATTATTTATCTTTTGATTTTTCGAATTTGACAGGTGTAATTAAATATAAAAGAGTGGATAAGAGTTTTTTCAAATTAGGTCGTTCAAGAAACCCAAGTGGAACAATGTATGAGTAAATCTAGTATTGCATTACTTTTGTTAATAGTATTTGAGCAAACCATCAATGCCCAAACCTATTATTATCAGTATACAAAATCCATTATCAAAGGTAAGCATGACACTAATGTGAGTGGAGGACAGTTCATTACCTTTGATGGAAATAAGTGCTTTGAATCAGATAAGTATGGGAATAATGTTGGCAATGGAGTGATGTCGTATGATGCGGAGAACAGTAAGCAACTCAAAACCTATTGGGGCTCGTGCTACTGGAGCAAGAATGCATATATGAAGTTTAATGCTGACAAGTCTGTGATGAACATTGAGACGAATGCAGGGAAGATATACGTCTATAAGCGTACTACGGCTCCCGCTGGCGTAACCACTTGTTCTCTTATACGCAAGCCAGAGCCATCAAGCGGTGGAAGTGGTGGAGGAAGTGGTTATACACCGTCCTATACAGTTCCTCCTACTTATCCGCAAGGTGGATATGCAGGTGGAGGTACTTATAATGGTGGGCAAAGTGGAAACACAGGCAGCAGCACATATCGTCCAGAAAGAGACAAACTACAGAAAACCCGTCACACTTGCTCTGCCTGTCACGGTACTGGCAGCATTGTCAGAAATGACGGTTCAATCTCTAGTTATGGTAACAGTGGCTACATGAAAAGATGCTCTACATGTGGCGCAGAATACTGGAGTACAACATTCCACCGCCATGTAACTTGCAGCGTCTGTCACGGAAGAGGGTATCAAGAATACTAAATGTTGCATCTCCTGCGTTATCAAACAGTATAATATAATTCAACTAACTTAAAACTCAATATTATGCAACAAAAAGCAAAGGATAACAAAGTTATCAAACAGATGAAGAGAGGAAAGAAATATTTGCCTATAGAAATCTCCGAAAGAGATTCTAAGGTATTAATTACCACGTCACAAGACGCCAATGGTGTAATTTCTGTCGAAAAAGGCAGTATAAATGTTCCTATAGATAATCTTAAGGAGTATTTACCACAAATACTAACCATCATATCCGCCGTTATAGAAGAAATTTGGAAATTCAAGACTAAAAAAGAGAATAAAAATGATGCGGAAGACTCCGACAATCCATATGACCCTAACCACCATAGCCCCGAAACAATTATTAATATCAACATAATTTTTGGCGGTGGTAATATCATTAAGAAGTAATGTGTTAGATCTTTAAAATGGATTTAGCTCAAAACTTGTATTTATGATTATTGCAGTCCGATAATAATATGAAACAGAGAGTATTACTATTATTGGTGCTGGCATTAGGAATGAGTGGCACTGCGGCCTTTGCCCAAGAGAAAGAATACATAGTCGAGAACGACGGCTTTGAATGGTATAAAGTGACGCGAACCGTCAATGGACAGAAGAAGTATGGAGCCGAAGACCGCAATGGGAACATGATAGTCCCTACGGAATATGATCTTATATGGTATCGCTCTGCTGAAAACCCGCTGGAGGAGGGATTTGGACCTTTGAAGGGTGGATTTAGGGCGTGGTACAGCAAAAGTGGGAAGTGTGTCATTCCCTATAGCAGGGGATATACATGGACTGAGAAAAGGGATGATAACGAGTTTGGGACGTATTACACCTTTGAGAAACCCGATGGCGGCGGCATCTGCGACAGGACCGGCAAGGAGGTCGTCTCTGTAAAGGCTGACAGCCTATTATCTATTTCTATCCGTTCCATGATTATCAATGAGAAGGTTCATTATTTTATCTCATTCATGGTTAAAAAGAATGGAGAACACTATCGTGGTATTGCCGATGCCAATGGCAGAATCATTGTGCCTGCGGAACAAAAAGATTTCGGTACAGCTTTTGACCTTGCCATGAGCCGCCTCACCACAACTAACAACCCCCTGGAGGGCAATAGGCATGAGACACAGGCAGAGGCAGAAGGGCGGAGTCAAGGAGCACAGAACAATCTTGATGCAGGACAACAACAGCAACAGAGCGGAGGAACCACAACCGTCGTCGTAGAGCAGCATGGCCCAGTACAAGTGTGGGTAGCATGCGGCGGTTGCCAGTTTGAGCCAGGAAGATGTACCTATTGTCATGGTTCAGGATGGGGATATAACGACAGACTCTGTCCAAGATGTGGTGGTAACGGCAAATGTACTATCTGTGGTGGTAACGGAGGGCACTACGAAGTTCAATATAGATAAAATTACAGTTATGTAAAAGAAATGAATTAGTACTATTGTTCAAACAAAATTATCACCCTCACTCGATAGGAAATAACTATTTCAAATTTGAATCTTCAATCAACAAATATGGTGATTCTGGAATTTTACAGAGTTTGCAAGCGCGACAGTCGGGATATGACGAGCTCTTCATACCTGTTTTTCATATCCTCACTCAAGAATGATGCATGTATGAGCTCCTGCCACTTAGGAAGAGCTTTTTGAAGACCGGCGATGAGATGAAGAACCACATTTTCATCCAATCCCATTATTTTGGCTGCATTTAGGAAATCTTCTAAACGTAGCTTTGTCTTCCGCCCTGAAAGCGGAAGAGCTAATTCCTCCTTGTCCTTGGGATTGGCAATAGCTACATTGAGAAGATTGTATGCTGGAGTCAGCAGATAATCTTTATAAGGCCGATAGAGTGAGAAGTTCTTCAGATGCATATCGTTATTTCCAGAGACAAAACAGAAGAGCAGCAACTGCATGTAGTTTGTGAGGTTGAGTTTCGGTGTGCTGCAATACTGAACGATGGTTTTAGCAATCTGTTCGTATGAACCTTTATATTTGTATTCTGTGGGATGTAGTGTCAGTTGGCACATGTCTTCCATATCGATTTTTTCTCCGGTTTGCGTACGATCGATTCGCTTGGTGATGTAACCAAGTTGCCCATCTGCCAATCGGATAAGGCTATGAGGCACGACATTTATCTTGGCAGCTTCGGCCAAATGCATAGTCAAATCTTCATTTTCTGGCAGCTGTGGATAGTCATCTGTCTGTGGTTTGAAGATAAAATCGCCCCATAGACCTACGACCGTCAACCGGCTGCAACCTTCATGTTTGGAGAGATTCAATGATAATTTGGGCTGAACACCAGTTAGTGAAGTCTGAGCGCGGATTACTTGCTCAGCCAGTCGGTCGAGTTCTTTTTGCCGGTATTCCAATAGCGGTAGTTCTTTTGTTCCAAAGAACTTTTTGACACATTGAGGATGAAAGTCCTTTTGACCTTCTTCCAATTCCTGATAGCAGTACAAACACTTACACATTACGCTTCACCTTCTATATTAGCTATTGGAACGACACTGACGGAGCCGATACACTCTTTGCAACACAATAGTAAAAGAGACATACGATCAAGAATACTGATGTCTGTATTACGTAAGACAACATCAAGCAACCAGCCTTCAGGTATCAACCCGTCGAAGAACGGGAAAAGAATAGGACTCACGAACTCTTCTTCTTGCAACGGAAAAGTCAGGCTTACTGGCAATGCTTCTTCTTGTGCAAGATACATACTGTCATAACGGAAGCGATATTCACCACCATCTTCTGTTAGGATGCCGGCAAAAATGCCTTTGCGGTATATCTTGGCTTGTCTCATACCTTTTTCGTTGCGGTCAGTTCGTAATTAAACAAGTCGAGGAGTTGGTTCACTTTATCCATTCTGAGCGATACTTTCCCTTGTTCCAAATTGCGCACAAAGCACAACCCGACTCCCGATTTCATGGCAAGGTCTTCTTGGGTAAGCCCATATTCCTTGCGCAAAGCTTTAACAACTGACGATAATTTTGTTTTTTCCATGCTAAATTATATTATTTCGGATGCAAAAATACAAAATTATTCTCAAATTACATTGTTTCGAATATAAAATTGCAAAAGTTTAATTATATTGTATGCTTTCTAATGCAATTTGCAATTTTAAACATTACATTTTCGCCTAAGACTAGGAAAAGTCACTCGGCGACCCTTGATTAGAAAAACTACTTAAAAGATGAATCTTCAGTCAGCAAATTTGGGGATTTTGGAAAAATGCCAATATTTGCTACGAAAAACAGCACATTATGGGAGTAAACACATTGCCTTCATTTTAGCAGTTTGAGCAACTGCTTCTCTGAGGCATTGGGCAAGATCCGATGCATGTGAGTAAGGATACGCTGGAAGGATTCTTCAGGCGTGCGTTCCCGTTGGGCAGAGAGGACGAAATCGGCTCCATAGAGCATTTCCGGTGTGGAATAACGTGCCAAGCCCCAACCATAGCGGTTACCATGCTTGTCAATGTTATATTCGAAATCGGAAATGCAGGCAAACAATCCCATCTGCAAAGTTGCCATGTATTTCTCGAACGTCGATTTGAGTTTCATGCCGCCCAATCCCACTTCCCGCTTCAAATCACGCGAAAGGGCGTCGTGGTCCATCGTCAGCACTTCGTAAATCAGACGCTCCGGCTGCTGTGAATCTTCGGAAGGCAAAGGATAGGCAGCGCGACGCACATTCAGCAAGTCGGGCAACCACTCCAACGACACCCAGCCGGCTTTCCGATTGAAGAACTTGCCATAGGCACAATGTCCCAGCTGGATAAGCGGTCCCTTCCATTCCCAAGGACCGTCCGCCTCATCGCTGAACCACAATTCGCTGGGCGTATGTTCGGCCACACTGAAGCCGGGAATACCATTCTCGAAGAAAGGCAGCATACCCAGCTCCAAGACTTTCTGCTCCAAGTCGGCAGGATGCCAAAACAGATAACTATCTTTCATCATACATCTTCACATCAATCATCCGGCAACGGCATGTTATCGGCATCCATCGAAGTCTCATCGGCTTCATTCTGCTCTTCCTTCACTTCATCAACTACCAAATGATTGTTGATTTTGACTTGCACGCCGTCTAACGACCGGACGTAATCAACCAGTTCGCTGCTGACACGCACTCTCTTGCCGCGACAGAACAGGGGAACATGATAGTTCTTGATGGCATCGTACATTTCGAAATAAAGCAAGGTGGAAGGCGCGCGTTGATCCTGTTTATCCTGTTGCTGCATAATTTCATCACTCAGCATTCTTACCGTCTGGTCGGTCAGATGGCGATGATCTATCAGCACCGTAAAGTTCTCAATCAGACGATCTGCGACCTCACTCAACTGCTCTATTTTGCCGATTACGAATTCATAGTCAAGGAAGTTCTGCGGATTACGCACAAAACGCTTCGGCTGATATTTGGCATGAATCAGCAAATACATACCGATCCTGCCGTAGCCGCTCCATTGCGGGAAACTCTGCCCAAACAAGGCTATTTCGTGTTTACCGGAATAGTCTTCCAGCGTAATGACACCGTATGGATTGCCAGCCTTACTCATGCCCTCACGCCAATTGGTGACCAGTCCGCCACAAACAATCTCTTTACTCATCAGGCGCATGATGCGTTCATGCTCCTGCGGGGAAGTAGCAGCCAAAACCTGGGCAATCTCTTCTCGACGCGGATTCGGTATGCTGTCGAGTTCTGCCATCGTGGTGTTGCAAGCATACTGTAATTGGAATTTATAGTCGTCAAGCGGATGTCCGCTCAGGTACAGGCCGACATACTCCTTTTCGTTGTTCAGACGTTCCAGACTGCTGATTGGCTCCGCCTCCGGCACCGCAGGATGCATAATGTCGATGACCACGTCCTCCAGATCATCGAACAGACTTACTTCGTTGCTCTGCTTCTCGGCCCGGAACTTCTGTCCGTAGCGCACCAGTTGATCGAGGAACAACTCGCCTGTTTTGGTCTTGGCCAGATACTGCTCACGCCGGTAATTGCCCAAGCCATCGAAAGCGCCGCTATACACCAAAGCTTCGACGCATTTGCGATTGACGGCTCCGAGATTGACACGTTCGATAAAGTCGAATATACTCTTATAGGGACCATTTGCTTTGCGCTCGTTTACAATCGCTTCGGCAGCACCCTCTCCTACCGACTTGATACCTGCCAGACCGTATCGGACAGCACCCTCAGCATCCACGCTGTAGCGTTCGCGAGAAAGGTTCACATCCGGACCCTTCACCGACAGTCCCATCGCCCGACATTCGTCCATCTGCTTCGCCAGTTCCGTAATGTCGTTCAATGACCGCGAAAGCACGGCAGCCATATACTGCGCCGGATAGTGTGCCTTCAGATAGGCCGTCTGGTAGGCAACCCAAGCATAGCAAACCGCATGACTCTTATTGAAGGCATAGGAAGCGAACTTCTCCCAATCGCCCCAAATCTTTTCGAGAATCTTCGGATCATGCCCGTTCCTGACACCACCCTCAATGAACTTCGGCTTCATGGCATCGACGATGTCCTTCTTCTTCTTACCCATCGCCTTACGCAAGGCGTCGGATTCACCTCGGGTAAAGTCGGCCAACAGACGCGACAACAGCATGACTTGCTCCTGATAAACCGTAATGCCATAAGTATCCTTCAGATATTTTTCCATCACAGGAATATCGTATGTGATCGGTTCACGTCCGGTTTTGCGGGCAATGAACGACGGAATATAATCCATCGGGCCCGGTCGGTATAGGGCATTCATGGCTACAATATCGCCGATACAGTCGGGATGCAGTTCCTTGAGGTATTTCTGCATACCCGGCGACTCGAACTGGAAAGTACCTACGGTGTGTCCTGACGAGAAGAGTTCGTAAGTAGCCTTATCGTCAATCGGAATCTTTTCGATGTCGATAACTTCGCCTGTAGTCTCCTTAATGTTGTCCAAAGCCTCGTTGATGATACCAAGGGTTTTCAGTCCGAGAAAGTCCATCTTGATCAGACCTGTAGATTCGATGACGTGTCCGTCGTATTGCGTTACCAACAGCTTAGTACCGTGATCATCGACCACCGAAACCGGCACAACGGTATCAATCGGATCCCGGCCGATAATCATACCACAGGCATGCACACCGGTTCCTCGTACATTGCCCTCCAGCATCTGTCCAAGACGCATCACATTGCGAACGGCCGGATCGTCGCTTTCACAGGCATCGGCCAGCTCCTTGACCACCTTGATGCAATTCTTCAGATTACATTTCAGCGGTTTTCCGTTCTCTTCGGGCATTCGGTCAGGCACCAGTCCTGCCAGATGGTTAGCCACAGGAATCGGTACTTTCTCCACACGTGCCATATCCTTAATCACCATCTTGGTGGCCATTGTGCCGTAAGTAATGATGTGCGACACACGATCGGCGCCGTATTTGTTCTGCACCCACTCGATGACTCGGGCACGCCCGTCATCATCGAAGTCGGTATCAATATCCGGCAAAGAAATACGATCCGGATTCAGGAAACGTTCGAAAAGGAGGTCGTACTTAATGGGGTCGATCTTGGTAATACCCAAACAATAGGCAACAGCAGAACCTGCCGCAGATCCACGTCCAGGGCCCACCGAAACACCGATTTCCTCACGACAAGCGCGGATGAAATCTGACACAATGAGGAAGTAACCCGGGAAACCCATCGTCTTCATGATGTGCAACTCGAACTTCAGACGTTCCCATACCTCGGGCTTCAGATCTTCCTGTATCTCCAAATCTGTCACCGACTCCGGATCGGCCTTGAAGCGTGCCTGCATTTCCTCGGAGCCGTACAAAGGCACGGCACCCCGCATGGTGAGATGCTTCAGGTAGTCGGCCTCGAACTTGATGCGATAGAGTTTCTCGTAACCGCCCAGTTTCTTGATTTTCTTTTGGGCTTCCTCCTCGCTCATCGTTACATTACCATTCTCATCGCGGGTGAACTCGTCGAAAAGATCCTGCTCGGATAAACGCTGCCTATACTCTTCTTCGTTTCCGAATGCTGCCGGAATCTCGAAGTTCGGCATGATGGGCGGATTCTCGATGTTATACTCCTCACACTTATCGACGATTTCGATGGTGTTGCGTAATGCTTCCGGCACATCTTCAAAGAGTTTGTTCATCTCTTCGGTGGTCTTGAACCACTCCTGCTTGGTGTAACGCATACGGGTCGGATCGTCCAAATCCTTACCTGTATTCATACAGATCAAATGGTCGTGAGCTTCGGCATTCTCTTCATCGACGAAATGCACATCATTTGAACAGATCAGTTTCACTCCGTGCTTAGCCGACATTTCCTGCAGGAACTTGTTATAGGGCACCTGCTTCTCGTAGCATTCCGGATTGTAAAGCGGATCGGTGGTCTTGTGGCGCTGCAATTCCAGATAGTAGTCGTCGCCAAACAGTCCCTTGTGCCACAGGATGGCCTGCTCTGCAGCTTCAAGATCTCCCGAATCAAACTTCTTTGCAATTTCGCCACCCAGGCAAGCTGAACAGCAAATCAGATCTTCATGATACTTCTCAAGCACATCATGGTCGATACGCGGACGCATGTAGTAACCATCCACCCAACCGATGGAAACTGCCTTGATGAGGTTCTGGTAACCGTGTTTGTTTTTGGCCAGAAGGATGAGATGCCAGCCCGACATATCTGTTTTGCCCTCCTTCTGTTGGAGGGTTCTGCGTGCCACATAGACTTCGCACCCGAAAATCGGCTTGACACGGGGAAGTCCCTCTTTCTCGCGCTTACCGTTCTCTTTGGCGGCAATGTCGAAAAACTCCTTGATGCCAAACATATTCCCGTGATCGGTGATGGCGAAGCCGGGCATGCCGTCGGCAGCAGCCTTCGAAAAAAGTCGGGCAATCTTACATTGTCCGTCTAACAGCGAATATTCGGTGTGTACATGTAAATGTGCGAATGGTTCCATTATTCTATCGTGAGGTTTTCAAATGCTATTTTCTGTTCCGGTTTTACAATCAGCGTGTAGTCGCCGGCATTGATCATACTGCCCGTTGTGGTGCTGACGGTCTTAAACTTCGGCGGTGTAACGGGGAAACTGATTTTTCCGTCGGCAATAAGACGATTATCCGTATTGCTACGCAGTTCCCAAGAGGCAGGAACATCGGCACCGGTTTCGTTCTTGAAACGGAAGCGCATCACATATTCGTGTGCCAGTCCGGTGGAGAATACAAACTTCTGATTTCCGTCGGACAACGCTTCGGGAAGCAGAATGACCGCCTGGTTCTGATCTGTATCGTGGTTCGGAAAATAATCTTTCGGAGTGACAGCAAGCACCATCGTATCAAGAGCCGCCCATGTCAGTCCTGCCGAGTAAGGATAACCCGGTTCTTCGGGCAAAGCGGGCAAATTAACGTGCTCCGCCAGTTCTTCCATGGTGGAAATGGCGATAGCGGAAACAACCGCCTGTCCCACTTGCACATGTGGGAAACTGATGATCAGAGAGTCTTGGTTGAGATTGGAGAGTCTGATAGTACTTCTGATCAGCAGGTTTCGCCCTTTACAAACCCTATAAATATCCAGTTCTGGGGCATAATCGACATCATTGATAGTAATGTTGTAGGAACGCTGGCCGACACTATTCGACCAAGGCTCCACGCTGAAGATTTCGACATTATAAGGCACCGTCTTATCGATAGGGAACGTAAACTTCAGATCTCCCCTGCCCCAACGGAAGGTGCGAACCAAGGGTTGATCGGCATCCGGAAGCCGATATGGCATTTCGCCCGGATAAGCCACAGCGACAGGGCCTTCGGTAACACCTTGTGAAGCCAGCACCGGACACAAGCTGTCGGCAGCAAACTCCTTTCGCTGCGCCCATGATGATGAGATGCGGGTATCATCGCCCATCCAGAACTGCCCTTGGCTGTCGGTCAGCGAATCTCCGCCGCAATTCAAACGGTACAGATAGACCATACCCGGTGTACCACGCAGCAACCAACCGGCTTTCTCGCCCACCTCATAATGTTCGAGTGTATCGTGCAAAAGACTTCTGGCAAAATCGGTGGGCTGACCCCATGGGGAAAACAGTCCCTTATAATTAAAAGGCCCGACTTTGTCGATAAGGCGCAATGCCTCGTCCGGTTGCCATCGTCCAGGATTATCGTGCGAATACATCAACCACTGGAAATGTCCGCATACGCTGTCTTTCACAGACTCTGCCTGCTGCATCTTGCTGCCCAACAGGAGGGCAAATTTTTCTTCGGAATGCGGAGCCTTACTGTTGAAGACGGTCAGTGTATCATGCAGCCCCAAGGTCCGCCATGCTCCGTATTCGCCATTCAGTAGCTGATGATCCTGTTTGAGTTCGTTAGCATAGTTATAAAGATCGCCGCCATAGGTGCCGCTCCAGTTCTGAATCACATTCCAATCGGTGCCCGAGCCGCCATTGCAGGTCGTAACCAAGCGTCCGGATTCGGGATCCATTTCGCGGATAATGTCGGCACACTCGCGAGCGAAATCGACAGGAAGCGTACTTTCGTTCTGCAAGCCCCACAAAACAATAGAAGGATTGTTGCGGCGTTCCTTGACCCACTGTCGCAGTAAGGTCTTGAAATTCTCCCGAAATGTGGGCGTATCGTACCAGATATGGGCTGAGAACTGGGTCCAGTTCAAAACACCCAAGCGATTGCAATCGCGCACGTACCGGAGGTTATGAGGCTGATGCGCCTCGCGCAGTGCATTATACCCCAATCGAGAGAGGAGTAGCATTCGGGCATCGATCTCCTTGTCGGTCAGCGCATGACTATGGCCGAAAGCATGCTCGTACTCGCAGACTCCGTTCACAAATACAGACTCGCCGTTCACCAGCAACTGCCGTCCCCACTGAATGTTGCGGAAACCGAACTCGGTAACTTCGCGGTCAGAAATGCTGCGTCTGTTGTTAATAGGATCAAAGCACCACAGTTCAGTGATAACCTGATAAAGAGCCGGATGCCCGGGACTCCAAGATTCGGGTTTAAACGGTAATGGAATCTCCTGTCGAATGATCTTCTGTGTTCCGCGCTTGCATTTGAATTCTATCATCTGTCCTGACAGAACGCTGTCGGGCTGCGAAATCATCTGAAGTTTGACGAGCAGCTGAACATTTCGGTAATTCTTATCGCCCACGTTCGACAATTCCGATTCGACGAACAATGTATCGTGCGCGGCATTACTCCATACATGGACACCAAACGGATCGAAACAGAGGTCTGAAAACTCTTCAAGCTCCACACTTCGGAACAGCCCCAAAGGCTGGCTGCCTTCGCTAAATCCCCATTCCGTGCTGCATCCTCCGCAAACCCAAGGCAAATCGGTGATACGCGATGGGTGGTGACAGATGATAGTCAGCTTGTTATTTCCAAAGCGGAGTTTTCGAATCGGCAAGGTGGTCACTACTCTTCCTGCCGGTTGATGGCTACACAACGTATCGCCATTCAGCACCACCGTGAGATAGGAACCGGCTCCGTTGATGCGCAGCCGGTGGTGCAATGCCGGGAGTCCCATCTGATCCAGATATTCCATGGAAGGCAACGGCAGGGAAAACTCTATATCGTATCGGGCATCCCCATGCAGATTGCCATGCAGCAATTGGCGGGCACCGAAATAATCGTCGAAATTATGCGGAAGCTGTACGTTATGCTGCACAATACTGTCGCCGTAACGGGCTTTTTCTTCTGGAAAACAAACTGCCTGCCACCCCGAATCGAGCGTATAAACACGCCGACCGCGGGCTTCTGCCAATAATGGCAGCAATATGCACAGAATCAGAAACAGTCTTTTCATCGGAATGAGGCTTTACAGATTGCGACAACTGGGTTCAATTAGATTGAGTTTGGCTGCAAAGATAACTACAAAAAAGAGAATTTGCAATTTTTTCTTGTATTTTTGTAAAAAAAAATGTACCTTTGCGCCCAGTATTTCGAAACCAATGAATAAATTTGAAAAATCCTTACGCTTCATAAGCGAGAAGATCCTGCCTGGTTCGCCGTTCTATGGAAAGATTTTCCTGGTCGGCGGGTGCGTGCGCGATGAGTTGCTTGGCGAAAGGTATTCGGATCTGGATTTGCTGATTAACTTACCTAACGGACAAAAGGAGTTTGTGGAATGGATGTGTGCCAACTATTCCCAAAACTGCAAAGGTCCTTTTTACTATCAGCGGTATGGCACTACAGCCATGGATCTGTTCATTGACAATACGACTACCCTGGTGGAATGTGTAGAGCCTCACGTCGAAGAGTATGCCGAAGATGGCGTCACGCTCCTTGAGACCCGTTTCTGCACTTTAGAAGAGGACGCGATGCGCCGTGATTATACCTGTAATGCCCTATATAAGAATTTATCGACCGGTGAGATTCTGGATCCTACCGGAAAGGGTATCAACGACTTGAAAAACAAGCTGCTCAGAACGCCCGCAGAACCCAATCTGATTTTTCGTCAGGATCCGGTTCGTATGCTGCGAGGCATCCGTTTCAAGCACCAGAAAGGTTTCCGTTTAGATGATGAAGCCTGGCAGGCTATTCTCCAGCAGCACGACGAAATGCGTGTTTCGACTCCTAAGCGTCTGCGGGATGAGTTGAACAAAATGCTGAAGTCGCGTACTTTCGGCGAAGGCATCAACGACCTATATGATTCCGGTTTGCTGCCTTACGTTATGCCTGGCTTCGAAGAATTCATGAATCCCGAACTACAGCACCCATATTGTGAAGAAGGCATTTCTATCTGGAGGCACACCCGAACGGCGCTGTCGGTAATGTGCCGGGAACATCCGCACACCGACGGATTGATGAAGCTGACTGTACTTCTGCTCGATGCAGCGGATTTGGCTGGCACCGAAAAAGTTGCTGAGATTCTGGTAAAATCGATGGTGGGCAAAGAGAGAGTTACCTCTATTATAAATAATATAAAGATGTATCAGCGGTTCCGTTCCTTTTACGATAACCGGGAATACATCGGCAAACCGCGTTCTCTTCCTCGTTTCATTACTGCCATTTCTGTGCATAAGGACGAGTTCCGACGTATGGTTCGGGCAGAGAACCACTTGCTGCTGCCCCCCTACCAACTGCCATATCAGGTTTTTTACGACAAAGATTTCAAACCTGAAGAACGCCGGAACCGCAAAAGACACAACTTTTCTGCCCCAAAAACAGGAACCAAAGATCCGGGTGAAGTGTTTGAGGAAGAGTCAGAGATGGCTTCTCCTGCGGACACTCGCACGCCGGAACAGATCAAACAGGATCGTAATCACCGCCGGAACATCAAACGTCGGACCCAACGGAAACGGAAACGCAAGGAGAGTCAGATCACTTCAAGCATATTCGTCGGCATCCAACCGACATTGCCGTCCGATAATTCGATTTCAGACCAACCTGAGAGTTCCTGACGAATGCGCACCTTCAAACCCTCGTGGATAATCATCAACTGTGTGCCACTTTCGGAAGGTGTTGAACGGACAGTCACAGTAGGTGCCATCACGATCGCTTTGTCGTGAGCCATACGAATATCGGTCTGCTGGTGGGCATAAATCATGCAGATAGCCGTCAAGATCACCATCACAATGGCTCCATAGAAGCCCGTCTTCCGAATAGAAATATTCCGGACAAAGAAATAACATGCCACACCTGCCAGAAAAAGCAGGAAGAACAAAATGGAGAACTGTCCCCATCGGTCGGCCGAGAACAAATCGCGCAAAGCATTGCTCCACGTTACGAAAATAATCGGCTGAATCGTTTCAATCTTATCGACACAATTCATCTGCGCCAATTCCAAATTGGCACGAGCATCATTGTTTGCAGGATCACGTTGCAGGCATCGCTCGTAATTCAGAATAGCCTTAGCATACATCTGCTGCTTATAATAGGAGTTTCCTAAAGCATAATACAAATCAGGAGCCCCCTTAAAGGCCGTAACCAATGCCTCATATTTCACCGATGCTTCGGCATAGTTCCCCTGATCGTAGGCAAAAGCTGCCTCAGCAATCAGTTCAGAAGGGTTAACAATCTCAGCACGCAAGCCGAATACGCTTACTAATGCCCATATCAGTATTGCAAATCTTTTCATATTCTTGTGAAATTTATAATGCTTTTTCAAGACGATCAATCGTCCGCGCTGCCTCATCATACAATTTATCCATAGCCTGAGCATCTGTAGAAGGTGCATAACGAGCAAACTCGCAAGTCTCGATCACCTGTTTACACTGATCGACAATCTCCTGATCCACCTTTCGTTTGAGCAGTTCCTCCTGAATGGAATCGCCCGTCAGATCACTCAACTGAATATTCAGTTTGTCGGCAACATATCCTAACATTGCCTTGTGTACCGACTCGTAGAATGCGGCTTTATCCTGCTGTTTCAGGGCAGCGGCAGCCGACTTAAGACGTTTCGTTGCTACCTTATTGGCTTTTCGGGTACGCTGTCCCACAATATCTGCCCGTAATTTCAGGTTGCGGCGATAGTAATAAAGGGCAAAACCGAGCAAAGTGGTCGGCACGAGGAACCAAAGCCAGTAGGAATCGGTGCCGAACATAGGTGCTTTTTCAGGCTGCAACTGGTCGGTATCGATATTGTGCAGATAACGGATATCGCTGCCCAAGACTTTGATACGTTCCTGGTTCGAACCCGAGAAATCGATACTCCCGGATCCGTTTCCGGATGCATCGCCGGCACCTTTCTCCACCTCAAGAGTAAAGGCTTGCGTCTGTGCGGTCTTGTATGCTCCGGCTTTGGTATCGAAGTATCCGAATTCAACTGGAGGAATCGTAAAGGTTCCTGCAAATCGCGGAATGATGGTATATTCTATAATCTTTTTACCGGAAATGCCATTCCTGCCGGTACGAGATTTCAGATCGGTTTTCGGATCGTACACCTCGAAATCTGCAGGAAATTCAGGTTGCGGCTCGCGCACATATTTCAGGTTGCCCGTACCTTCAACGGTTATTCTGTAAATAACAGCATCGTTTGCTTTGACATGATCGGAAGTCAGTTCGCTTTTGATAGAGAAATCGCCGATGGCATTCATATACGAAGCTGGTTTACCGGCAGGCATCGGCTTGACACGAACGGTTCTTTCCTTGCCCGTGACAGGCACTTGTACGTTCTGATAGGTAGAGAAAGGATCATCCCAGAAACTGTGACGTCCAGTATAAACCTGCACGATTGCCGTCACAGAACCCGGTTTAATGGAGATGTCGCCAGCATGTTGTGGAAACAGAAGCCACTGACGCACCGGATAGGCACGATAAACACTTCCACGGAACTCTTCAGTAGTAGCCTGAACGTCTCCCAGATCCATCTCCTGCGCTGTGAAACCTTCCAAATCCGGGAACTTAACATCGCTCAACGTCGAGATGTTCTGATTTCTGAAATACAACTTCATGGTAGCCACCAAGGCCTCTCCCTCGTAAACCGTAGTCTTCGACAAATCCATCGACAGGACAATATCATCCTTACCTATCGTTCCAGCCGAAGAAGCGGAATTCCGATTCTGGCGGTTTCCGCTTTGTGCCTGCTTTTTCGAAGGATCGGCTGCCAACACCTTCAACTCGATAGTATTACTGGTATAGGTTTTTCCGCCCGACACCGCTTTTGCTGCCGGAATGGTGTAGGTACCTTCCTTGTCTGCCACCATCACATACGTATAAGTGGTGGTGTTCGACACAACCGATTTGCCACCCGATATAGAACGAGACATATAAGTGGACGAAAACGGACCACTGATAGCACGGACTCCGCAATTCGACAGATCGCATTCGAAATTGTCGCACGTTGCACTGAGTTCATATTCCAACTGGAATCGTGTTCCGGCCTCCACCGTATTGCCGCCTCCTTGCACGCTTGCCTTAAAGGTCACTTGAGCAAGAATTGCTCCTGTGGTAAAAAGAAGGGTGACTATCACTGAAAATATCTGCTTCATCATGGAAGTATATTCATTTGAATTTCTTACTACTGAAGATACCTGAGTCTTTGCTTACCAATCCTTCAAAGTACCATTCTGGATTTGTATTTCGCGCTCCCGCATCTTGTCTTTATCCAACTCCTGCTGACGTCGCATCACCTTATTCTGCGTCTCTTTCTCTTCCCGCTCATTCTGTTCGAGAATCGACTGACGCTGGTCTTCCGACATCTGTTGCTGTTCCTGCTGCTGTTCCTGTTGGTTCTGCTGTTGCTGATCCTGATTCTGTTGCTGCTGATCTTGCTGTTGTTGCTGTTCCTTCTGATCCTGCTGCTGTTCCTGTTGGTCCTGCTGTTGCTGATCCTGATTGTTTTGATTCTGCTGGTCCTGATTCTGTTGATTCTCCATCTGACGTTTTGCCAACAGATAATTGAATCGGGCATCATCGTCCGTCGGGTTACGCTTCAACGACTCCTTGAAAGCCTCCGCTGCCTGCTGATACTGCTGTGCCATCATGGCAATCTCGCCTTTCTGATACAAACTGCGTGCACTCAGTTGCCTGTTTCCCGTCTGCTCGGCTTCCGTAATCAGGTTAGTCAGCAAACTGTCGGCTTCCGCCAACTTGGCCTGATCCTGCTGTTGTATTAGCGTAGTTGCCAGATTAAAACGAGCCACACTGTCGGAGGGATTGATAGCCAAGGCACGACGATAATCCATTTCCGCATCGTGATAAAGACTGTCATTATAGTGGGCATTACCACTACGGTCCAGGCTACGCACTTTGCGCTGTCCCTGAGCCGACAGAGGCAAAACCGAAAAAAGCATCAATATAGATAGGATTACCAAAAATCTTTTCATTGGAACAATTGGATTTTAGAAAGGTAAGCATTAGCACGATCCACCACAAACAGATCGGCCAGCACACAAAGCATAGCCACCAACACAAACCAGAAGAACTGATCGTCGTATTCGGCATAAACATGGCTCTCTAACTCGATACTCTGCATCTGATGCAGCGATTCAATCACGGAATTGATGGCCGAATTACTGTTATCGGCATGAGCATATACACCGTGTCCCGCTTCTGCCACCTGTCGTGCGATAGTCTCGTCCAAACGGGTCGTGATAGGATTACCTTGCGCATCTTTGCGTGGACTGTTAGCCCGACCGGTTCCGTCTGGAATGATGGAACCCTGTGTAGAGCCTACGCCAATCACATGCGTCGGAATACCTTTCTCGAAAGCCGAGGCAGCGGCACCAGCTGCATCATCCTCGTGATTTTCGGCATCCGTAATCAGGACAATCGCTTTGCTGCTGTCCTCACGAGGAGAAAAACTGCGTACAGCCAGATTGATAGCTGCGCCGATAGCAGTACCCTGTGCGGAAATATTGTCGGGCGTTATCGATTCGAGGAACATTTTCGCCGATACATAATCGTTGGTGATCGGCAACTGAACCACGGCATCGCCGGCAAAAACTATCAGGCCGACCTGATCGTTCTGCATTTTGTCGAGCAGACGCGTCAGCATACGTTTCGCTTTGCCCAAGCGGCTCGGAGAAATATCCTGCGCCAGCATACTGTTCGATATATCCAGGCAAATCTCCACCTCAATGCCCTCCTTCTTGACAGTTTCGATTTTCGAACCGAACTGAGGACGGGCTGCTGCCACAATCAGGCATACCAAGGCTATGATCTGTAAAGTAAATTTCAGATTCCGCTTCTTGTGGCTCACTCCATGCATCAAGGGACGAAGCATGGCTTTTTTACCAAAGCGGGCAAGCAATATTTCCGAATGATGGTTGGCCCATAAGAACAAACCAATCAGCACAAAGACCACTAAAAGCAGCCAAAGCAGATTCGGATTAGCAAATCGGAAATTCTCCATAATTATATGTTTCAGAAATCAAGTTTCTATTATCTTATCAACAAGGCAGGTTCTTCAAGACGGTCTGGCGTAGTAGAACATGCAACAAAAGCGAAAGGATTGCAAAAAGGGCGAAAGGCAAAAATTCCTCATCTTTCCGACTGAACTCCCGAACGCTCAGTTTGGTTTTCTCCATCCGGTCGATCTCTTCGAAAATTTCCGTCAACTTGGTCTTGCTGGTTGCACGGAAATACCTACCGCCGGTTGTCTTAGCCATACTCTTCAGCAGATCCTCATCCAGATCCGGTTTGACCGTCTGCTTCACGGGGCGTCCGAAAATATCATAGCCGGTCGTCATTTCAAACTCCTTATCACTACCGATACCGATAGTATAGACACGGATGCCCAACGATTGGGCTACCGAAGCAGCATCATTCGGTGAAACATCACCGGCATTGTTTGAACCGTCGGTCAGCAAAATAACCACTTTCGATTTTGCTTCTCCGTGCCGGATTCGGTTTAAAGCTGTCACCAATCCGTTGCCGATTGCCGTCAGCGATCCGTCAATCAGATTGAAATCGATGCCCTGCTCCATATTTGCCAGCACGGTGTGGTCGCTGGTCATCGGACAAAGCGTGTAACTTTCCTTACCGAAAACCACCATACCTATATTATCGTTGGGACGACCCGAAATAAAGTTTGCAGCAACATCTTTGGCAGCTTCCAAACGGTTGGGTTTGAAATCCTGCACCTGCATGGAATAACTCACATCGAGCGTAAGAACAATGTCAATACCTTCCGTGCTGCTCTGGCTCCAACTGTCACTGCTTTGCGGACGAGCCATCACTACAATGCACGATGCAAAAGCTGCAAGCAGCAAGCCAAAATTTACATGGCGCAAGTATTCTTTCCATGACCGAGGCAACTGACAGAAAGGACGGGTTGACGGTACCTGAAGGGTAGCATTGGCCTTTTTCTGACGCCAGACATAGAAAAATATAGCCGGCACCAGCAGAACCAACAATATCAAATATTCCGGATTAGCGAATGTCATGCTTCTTTTGTTTCTGATTGGTTTGAATTGTTTTCAGCGCTTTCGACAACCGTCTCCTTAGTCTGTTCGACAAAGAGGCGCGAATTCATGAAAGCCATCTGATTCTCATCGGGCAAAGGTTCGTACTTGGCAAACTTTACGAAATCCGCCAACTGCAAGACTTCATGAAGATTGTTATACGACGAACGCTGGCTGACCGTCAGTTCCACCAGTTCTGCCATAATCTCGTCGGTGGTACTCTCCATTGCCGACACCTGATATCGACGTTCGATATAACGGCGCAGGATGTCGGTCAGTTCTGTATAGAAAGCCTTGTATTGGCCGTTCTGCCACAGTTTCTTGTCTCCCAGCTGCTGCAAAGCTTCGAGAGCAACCACATGTGGCGGCGCCAGCTTTTCTTTCGGAAACTGCACCACAACTTCATGATTCCAATGCTTCTGGTAGAAGCGATAAAGGAAGTAGCCGATACAACCGACTGCCAATACCAAAAGTACCCAAACCATCCACCAGACATAGTCCCAAATAACAAAATCCGGTTCCATGATAGCCTTCAGTCCCTGCATAGCTTGCGGATCGTCAGGCACTTCCACAAAAGGATGATTGCATTTAAGTCCCAGCATCGGCGTTGATAATGTATCGCGTCCATTCACTACGAACTTGAACGGCTCGATTACCATCACGGCACTATCGAAGGCAAAAAAGCGCAGATCCTGTTGCAAAGTCATCATGTTTCCCTGACGGACAGTATCGACGGAGAAATCGACATCCGGACCGAATTCCAGCGTATAGCGAATCGAAGGATCATCGTAGTCGCGGGCTGAAAAACCATTCCGCTGTATCTCTTTTGGCCATTGTACATCGGCACCCTCAGCCACCGTAACTTCCAAATGGAGCACACGTGGCATACCGATAATCGCCCAAGCTGTATCGATAGAGGCAACCGCCGTATCAGCCTGAGTTCTGACCGGTACCAAGAGCACACATGCCAACAGAGCAAGAAACAGAATTATTTTCTTTTTCATCACATACGTTTCTTAAATAAAGACAAGAGCGCAGGTACAAAATCTTCATCGGTAGAGATGGAGACATTATCGACGCGACTGTGAAGGAAAGAATCCCTCATTTTCAGTTCCATCCTATTCCACCACTCGGAATACATATGGCGAACCCGGCGCGAACTGGTATCAATCCAGCGTTCTTCCCTGGTTTCGGCATCCTCCACACGCATCAAGCCAATGTTCGGAAGCGCCTTCTCTCGCGGATCATAGACTTGAATCGCTACCAGATCGTGCTTACTGCTGGCAATGGTCAAAGCCTGCTGATAGTCGTTCTCATCGCAAAAATCGCTAATCAGAAAAGTCGTACAGCGCTTTTTCTGGGCATTGCTCACATATTGGATTGCTTTGTTCAAGTTGGTGCCTCGCTGCACCGGCTCGAATTTCAGCATCTCGCTGATGATCGCCAAAACATGTTTCTTTCCTTTCTGGGGCGGAATATATTTCTCGATACGGTCGCTAAAGAAGACCACACCGATTTTGTCGTTATTCTGGATAGTACTGAATGCCAAAGTCGCGGCAATTTCCGTAATCTGCTCTTGCTTGGTGCGTGTCGAAGTGCCGAATTCCCGGCTTCCGCTCACGTCAATCAGCAGCATTACCGTCAGTTCGCGCTCCTCCTCAAAAATCTTGATATGAGGCTTATTCTGACGGGCAGTTACATTCCAATCAATATCGCGGACATCATCGCCATACTGGTATTCACGCACTTCGGCGAACGACATACCATGTCCCTTGAACGCCGTCTTGTAGCTTCCTGCAAAGATATTGGCGCTCAATCCGCGAGACTTGATCTCAATCTGCCTGACTTTTTTGATAATATCAGATGTTTCCATTGGTCAAATTACGGTACCTCGACCTTGTTCAGAATATCGGCAATCACCTCTTCAGAAGTCAGATTGTTTGCTTCAGCTTCATAGCTCAGACCGATACGGTGACGGAGCACATCCGGACAAATGGCGCGAACGTCCTCTGGAATCACATATCCACGATGCTTCAGGAAAGCGTATGCACGTGCTGCCAAAGCCATGTTGATAGATGCACGAGGAGAAGCGCCGCAACTGATCATGCCATTCAGATGCTCCAGATTGTACATTTCCGGATAGCGGGTGGCAAATACGATATCGACGATATACTTCTGAATCTTCTCGTCGATATAAACTTGCTTGACTACTTCGCGGGCATCCAGCACTTCATTCACTTTCATCAAAGGCTTGATGTCGGTCTTGAAGCCTGCCAAATGGTTGGCAACAATCTGCTTTTCCTCTTCCTGCTTCGGATAGTCGATCTTCACTTTGAGCATAAAACGGTCACATTGGGCTTCAGGCAGCGGATAGGTACCTTCTTGCTCGATCGGGTTCTGGGTTGCCATTACCAGAAACGGCTTGTCTAACTGGAAAGTCTCGCTGCCGATGGTAACCTGACGTTCCTGCATGGCTTCGAGAAGTGCCGATTGCACCTTGGCAGGAGCACGGTTGATTTCGTCCGCCAGCACGAAATTAGCGAAAACAGGACCTTTCTTTACCGTAAACTGTTCGTTCTTCTGACTGTAAACCATAGTACCGATCACATCGGCAGGCAACAAATCGGGCGTAAACTGAATACGGCTGTACTTGGCATCGATCAACAGTGCAAGCGTCTTGATGGCAAGCGTCTTTGCCAAACCCGGCACACCTTCCAACAGAATGTGACCATCAGCGAGCAAACCGATCAGAAGCGTCTCGACCAGATGCTTCTGACCCACAATCACCTGATCCATACCCATTGTCAGGGTATTCACGAATGCGCTCTTGCTTTCGATGAGATCATTGAGTTCTCGAATATTTACTTTTTCCATTGCTATAGTTGTTAAAATATTTGTCGTTTAATGAATTTCGTTGATATTGTAAGGTGTCGGTTGGTAAACGTAGTAGTTCAGCCAGTTCAGGAACAAAAGATTGGCGGTCGATCTCCAGCGGACAATGATATCTTTCGAAGGGTCGTTATCTTCGTAATAGTTAGCAGGTGGCTGGATAGGCAACCCCTTTGCCAAGTCGCGCTTAAACTCTACATCGAGCGTATCTGGAGCGTATTCCGAATGTCCGGTCAGGAATATTTCACGTCCCTCGCGAGCCATCACCATATAAACGCCACTCTCCCAACTCTCTGCCATGATCTTCAGTTCGGAATGTTTCAGAATATCTTCTGCCTTCACTTCACTATGTCTGCTCTGAGGCATATAGAAAACATCGTCGAACCCGCGGAAAATGGGCGCACTCGGCACAAGACTGTGGTGCTTGAAGACTCCGAACATCTTCTGCGGTAACGGGTATTTCGGCACGTTGTAGAAATGATAAAGAGCCGCCTGAGCCGCCCAGCAGATATACATAGTTGACTGCACATGCGTTTTGGTCCAATCGAGAATCTTCTCAATCCAAGGCCAATAGTCCACGTCCTCAAATTCCAGATGCTCCAAGGGTGCCCCAGTAATAATCACACCATCAAACTTCTGATCCTGCAACTCCTCAAACGAGGTATAGAACTGCTCCATGTGCAAAGAAGAAGTATTCTTGGTCTCATGATCAGGAATCTTAATGAAGGTGATATCAAGCTGCAAGGGACTGTTCGACAACAGTCGGATCAGATCGGTTTCCGTCCGCTCTTTCAGAGGCATCAGATTCAGAATACCGATATGCAACGGACGAATCTCCTGCGCATTGGCACGATCCGTGTCCATTACGAAGATATTTTCTCTTTTGAGCGCCTCAATAGCGGGCAGATTACTGGGAATTTTGACAGGCATAGTTTATTTGCTCTCGTTGTTTTTGTACTTGTTCTGCTTTTCCGGCTTTGGAACCTCCGGTTTGCCGCCTACCAGCAGAACGATTTCACCCTTTGGCTCGGTTTCCGAAAAATGTGCAATCAGTTCGTCAAGAGTTCCATACTGGGTCTCCGAAAACTTCTTCGACACCTCGCGGGCAACAGCCGCCGGACGATCTCCTCCGAAGAACTTTGACATCTGTTCCAAAGTTTTCACCAAACGGTATGGAGACTCATAGAAGATGGTAGTACGAGAATCCTCTGCCAATTCCTTCAAGCGCGTCTCACGTCCCTTTTTCTGGGGCAGGAAACCTTCGAAGCAGAACTTCTCGTTCGGCAGACCACTCTGTACCAAGGCAGGAACAAAAGCTGTTGCACCCGGAAGACACTCCACCTCAATGCCGCGACGCACGCATTCGCGCACCAGCATAAAACCCGGATCGCTGATGCAAGGCGTACCAGCATCGCTCACCAAAGCGACCGTTGTCCCTCCAGCAATCTTCTCTGCCATTGCCTCGCAGGTCTGGTGTTCATTCCACTTGTGGTGACTTTGCATAGGAGTATGGATGTCATAATGGTGCATCAACACACTGCTTGTCCGTGTGTCTTCCGCCAAAATCAGATCCACTTCCTTCAACACCCTGATGGCCCGAAAAGTCATATCTTCCAGATTGCCGACTGGAGTCGGAACAACATACAGTTTCATAATCGCCTTCGATAAACGTGCGCAAAGATAATTATTTTTTTCCAAACTTCGACAAAACGGAATTACAGAATGAGCAAAATAAACATTTTTTCAATCTCTTTCCGCTGAAGTGTTAATTTCGAAGAAGAATTATTAACAATAAACACCACACTATAAGTGTGATCATTGCTTCCACGCACATATCCGGCGTAGGCAGTCACGCTTTTAGTTGTACCTGTTTTCAGGAAAGCTCTGCCCGACAAATATGATGATTTCAGAAAATAGGAAACGGTTCCCGACATACCTGCGACAGCCAGAGAAGAACGAAAGTCCTCATCGTCCTTCATCTCACGCAACAGCTGCGACAGGAAATGGGCGGTCAACCTGTCATTGGGAGCCAATCCGCACCCGTCGTACATCACCAGCCCATCGGTATCCAGCCCGCATTGCTGCCAATAGTTACGAATAGATTCCAAGCCCGCCTGTAATGTGTGTTCCTGAGTCAGGAAATACACGAGTGCCTCAGCATTAGAGTTCAAGCTGTTCTCGTTGGTTTTTTTTATGTATTCCCGAAGCGTCATACCGGCATCCGGGACGCACGTAAGAGGTTCTACGTACGAACTGCCAACGTCTTCGATCATCCAATCGCCATTATACCCCAGCAGTTCGCGCATGGGCACCAGTGTCGTATCAGCCGCGCAGTCAATTGTGTCTTCAATCACATAATCACCTCCCAGCAAACGCACCGCGGCGCCTGTAGTAACCAGTTTCATCAGCGATGCCGGCTGCACCAGACGCTGCTCATCATAGGCATAACACAGTTCGTCGGTATCCAAGTCAACAATTTCGAGTGCCACTGTAGCATGGCGCATTCCGGGCGTTTCAAGCCAATGCTCGAAAGCCTGTGGCATTCTACGCATTTGTGCATTGCCGATAGTTGTTAAAACCGCGAACAATGCACAAATCATCCATTTCCTATAGTTCATATCACTTTTTATGAATTCTTACCATCCGAATCTCATCCACTGGCGTCGGAATCAGCGAACTGTCACTTCCCGAAACTTTCAACAGATGCAGAGTCGCCATAATCTGGTCGAATAAAGCAGAATCACCCACGCAAACAAGCGTAACGGTAGTGTCCTGTTTCAGCAAAGGGGTCGATGCGCCGTCCACCCATTCCGAAGGCTTGTTTTTCTCTGCATTACGGATCAACGACAAAGATGCCACCACGCCTTGTCCTTCATGACGGAACGGCACCCTCAGCGTCCACTTGATCGTATCTCCCACTCTGAACGTGCTATCGGCAGGAATCGGCCAGTACCTGTAATGTGTCAAACGCCTGTTGTCGAGCATCAGATGAGGCGGTAATCGCCAAAGGTTCACACTGTCACCTTCCTCAAATCCCTTGAACAGATCTGAAGCATCTGCCATTTCCGACCAATACCCGACATTCTTCTCCAGATTCTTATCGACTTTCTTATAGACACGAATCAGGCTCGTCAGATTCTGAGAATACCACACCAGTGACGTGTCATACTGTTCTTTCGTCAGGTTGTATTTCGAAAGTACCGCCGCCATAACTTCCTGCCCATATTCCGGATCTTCTTTGGCCTGCTTCTGCTGCAACTCGATCAGCCCTTCTGCCATATGTATGTCAGTAAGCAGCCCCGCCATCGTGTCTTCATCGACTACATAATCCGGTCGGGAATTGCACGCTGCCAGCAAAAGAATGGCAACCGAAAACAAACAAACCTTAAAGATCCGCATGCTGTTTTTTGCTTTTTGTAGTCCGATAAGTGTTAATACAGAAATAAAGCAGCAGAGAGACCGTGCTTACCGTAATGCAGGCATCGGCAAAATTAAACACTGGCTTAAAAAAAAGGAAAGGCTCATCGCTACAAGGCAACCAGTCCGGCCAGTCAAAGTCGGTAATAAAATGCACCGTTTCACCGGTTGCAGGCACCCACTCCGGCCAGTCGAATCGGATGAGTGGGAAATAGAACATATCGACCACGGGACCCAAGAACCAAGATGTGTTCGGCATGAGTCCCACAGAAGGGTCGGCCCACTGCGCCACCCTACCTACACTCGACGTGAACCATTGTCCATAAAAGACACAATCGATGATATTGCCCAAGGCACCGCTGATCAGCATCGACATTAGCACCACGAATAGCCAAGGACTCTGATTTTGCACAATCTGCTTGAACAGGTACCACCCGAAAAGGAAGACCGCTGCAATACGGAAGCCCGTCAACAATGCCTTGCTACCCAGCTGCATGCCATACGCCATGCCTTTATTTTCGACAAACGACAAATAGAACCAAGACGTCACCTTGTAGCTCTCATGGAGCACAAAGTGCGTCTTGATATATATTTTGATCCACTGATCAATCAGAATAAGTGCCATCATAATGAGGATGGCCACCCAAGCCTGTTTCTTAGCCTTACTCATCAAGTGTTAACGACGTTTCTCTTTCGACTCAACGCTCAAAGTAGCATGAGGAACGGCACGAAGACGCTCTTTTGGAATCAGTTTTCCGGTGATACGATCCACTCCGTAGGTCTTATTCTCTATGCGTACTAAGGCGCCTTGTAAGCCCTTGATAAACTTCTCCAAACGGGATGCCTGCAAACCCAACTCTTCACGAGTAAGAGTGTCGTTTCCTTCTTCAAGTTTGAAGATAGGTGCAGTATCCCTGTCACTATTATCGGCGGAGTTACGCATCGTAGAACGCAAAGTTGCATATTCCCTCTGCGCTTTTGCCAACTTCTCTTCGATGAGAACTTTGAACTCGGCCAACTCCTCGTCAGAGTATCTTTCTTTATCGTCTGCCATGGTACTTAAAGTATTAAATTGTGAATAAATATAGTTTATCTGCTTATTTCCAGATCGAAGCCTTCACGATATAGTCATCCATATCGAGTTCAGTTGCATTGGCAAGGCTGCCAGCCGGCACCACTTCAATACGGGTAGCCAGCACTTGTCCGCCAATATAATCGCCGTACTCACGCACAACATCGTCGGTCTGTCCATTGCTTTCAATCGCTATCTGAATACGATCGGTAACCTCGAAGCCTGCGGTCTTACGATAGTTCTGAATACGCTTAATCAACTCTCGGGCGATACCTTCTCGCTTCAAGGCCTCGGTGATGGTAATATCCAATGCCACAGTAACACGCCCCTCACTGGCTACGTTCCAGCCCGGCATATCTTCAGAAATAATTTCCACATCAGTAGCGGTTACCTCCACAGGAGTGCCTTCTACCTCAAGAGCCAAGACGCCAGTCTGCTCCAACTGGGCAATGCTTGATTGCTCCAGATTATTCAAAGCAGCTGCCAGGCTCTTCATCAGTTTGCCGTAGCGCTTGCCCAATTCGCGGAAGTTCGGTTTCACTCGCTTCACCAATACATGCTGGTCGCCGCCGGCAATCTTCAGCTCCTTCACGTTCACCTCACTCAGCACAAGTTCCTTCACTGCCTGAATATCGGCTTCCTGCTCGGCATCAACTGCCGGGAATAAGATAGTCTGCAATGGTTGACGAACGTTGATCTTCGAGGTCTTACGGATGGAGAGCACCAACGAAGTGACGGTCTGTGCCAACTGCATTTTGCGTTCCAGGGCAGCATCGGTAGCTCCCACCTTCGGGAAGTTTGACAAGTGCACACTTACGTTCTTATCACGTCCGCTAACGGCATTCAGATCGGTAAAGAGTTTATCTGCATAGAAAGGAGCAATCGGAGCCATCAGTTTGGCGACAGTCTCCAAGCAGGTATATAAAGTCTGATAAGCGGCCAGTTTGTCCTCGTTCAGCGTGCCAGCCCAGAAACGCTTGCGGTTCAGGCGCACGTACCAATTCGAGAGATTGTCGCATACAAAGGTCTCAATCAGTCGGCCTGCAATAGTCGGCTCGTAGTTTTCGTAGTTCTTCTCAACCTCCTGCACCAAGGTGCTCAAAGAAGAGAGAATCCAACGGTCGATTTCCGGACGTTTCTCCACCGCAACCTCTGCTTCCTGTCCTGTAAAGCCATCAATATTGGCATACAAGGCAAACAACTTGTAAGTATTGAACAATGTACCGAAGAACTTGCGAGAAACCTCAGCCACACCCTCCGGGTCAAACTTCAGGTTATCCCAAGGCGACGAATTCGTTACCATGTACCAGCGCAGCGGATCGGAACCATACTTCTCAATAGCGCCAAACGGATCAACGGCATTACCCAACCGTTTCGACATCTTCTGACCGTTCTTATCAAGTACCAGACCGTTCGAAACAACCGCCTTATAGGCCACGCTGTCGAAAATCATAGTACCCAAGGCATGCAAGGTGAAGAACCAGCCACGCGTCTGGTCAACGCCCTCAGCAATGAAGTCAGCCGGATAAATGGTCCGCTGATCGAAAGCATCCTTGTTTTCGAACGGATAGTGAATCTGCGCATAGGGCATAGCACCCGAATCAAACCATACGTCAATCAAATCGAGTTCTCGCTTCATTGGTTTGCCCGTTGGCGAAACCAGAATGATGTCATCCACATAAGGACGGTGAAGGTCGATCTTCTCGTAGTTCTCCTTCTCCATCTTGCCAGGCACAAATCCCTTATCCTTATAAGGATTACTGGTCATGAAACCGGCAGCTACAGACTTTTCGATCTCATTGTAGAGTTCCTCCACACTACCGATGCAGATTTCTTCGCGTGTGTCGCGATTGCGCCAGATAGGAAGCGGAGTGCCCCAGTAACGGCTACGAGAAAGATTCCAGTCGTTCAGATTCTCCAACCACATACCGAAACGTCCTGTTCCCGTCGATTTCGGTTTCCAGTTGATGGTCTTGTTGAGTTCGATCATGCGCTCGCGGCATGCCGTTGAACGGATGAACCAGCTATCCAAAGGATAGTATAGCACAGGCTTGTCAGTACGCCAACAGTGCGGATAGTTGTGCACATGCTTCTCGATCTTGAACGCCTCATGAGCCTTCTTCATCTCCAAGCTCATAATTACGTTCAAGTCATCGGCTTTCGACGCAGCTTCAGCATCATACTTGCCATTCTGATTGAACTCCGGTGCGTAAGCATTCTTCACAAAGTTACCCTCGTGCACACTATAGGCATCCAGATCCACGCACTTCTCCAAAAAAGCAGGAGCCAGTTCCTCACGCTTGTAGTATTTACCCGTCATATCTACCATTGGGCGAGTTTCACCCAATTGGTTGATCATATAGAGCCCCGGCACTTCAGCAGCCTTAGCCACCTTAGCATCGTCGGCACCGAACGTCGGTGCAATATGCACGATACCGGTACCGTCTTCGGTCGTGACGTAATCGCCAGGAATGACGCGGAAAGCCTGATCGGCAATTTCCACAAACTTATCCTGTCCGTATGCGAACACCTTCTCTGGGTGCTCTTGCGCGTACTTATTTATATATGGAGCTGACAGGTCGTCCACCTTTTCACAAGGTTTTACCCACTTCATCAGCTGTTCATACTTCATACCCACCAGATCGGTTCCCTTGTAGTGGCCCACGATACGGTAAGGCAGTTTCTTGCCATCCACCTGATTGATATCGAGCGCCTCCATATCAGACAACGTCTGCAATTCCTCGCCGGCCAAATAAGCCTTCAATCGGGCCTCAGCCATCACGATGGTCAGTTTGTCGCCGTTATAAGGATTAAAAGTCTGGACAGCCACATAGTCGATGTTAGGACCGACGCAAAGTGCCGTATTCGAAGGTAAAGTCCAAGGGGTGGTGGTCCATGCCACAAATACCGGCTGACCCCATTCGGTCATTTCCGGTTTCGGATCCAGCATCTTGAAGATGCCTGTCACTGTCGTATCCTTTACATCGCGGTAGCAACCCGGCTGGTTCAGTTCATGACTCGAAAGGCCCGTACCTGCAGCCGGTGAATAAGGCTGAATGGTATAACCCTTATAAAGCAGTCCCTTATTGTAAAGCTGTTTCAGCAACCACCAGAGGGTTTCGATATATCGGTTGTCGTAAGTAATGTAAGGATTCTCCAGATCCACCCAATAACCCATCTTGTGAGTCAGGTCTGTCCATTCTTTAGTATATTTCATCACCTCCTTGCGGCAGGCTGCATTGTAATCATCTACAGAAATTTTCTTACCGATGTCTTCTTTGGTAATACCCAGCATCTTCTCGACGCCAAGTTCCACCGGCAAGCCATGGGTATCCCAGCCGGCCTTGCGCTTCACCTGGAATCCCTGCATAGTTTTGAAACGGCAGAAAATATCCTTAATCGAACGTGCCATCACATGGTGAATGCCCGGCATACCATTGGCTGACGGAGGACCCTCATAAAACACAAACGACGGATGACCCTCTCTCGTTGTCATCGACTTATCGAATACCTGATTCTCATCCCACTTCTTCAGGACCTCCTTATTGATGTCCGAAAGATTGAACTGGTTATATTCTGCAAATTTCATTTTCTTTTTACCTCTTTGAGCGACCTAAAAACACGGTCAATGTGATTTAATGCGCGCAAAGTTACAACATTTCCGACAAATAACCAAAATTTTCTTAGTTTTTTCTTTTTTTTCTACAATTTTTCCTATGATTCCGACAACTCTGATTAGTAGGATTATCCCTCCCTTAGGAATTTTTCCATCGCACACGCATCTGGTTACCGATAATCTGCTGCACTTCTTTCACAAGCTCCCAATCGATGAGGGCTTCTGCATAAGCGATATTCTTCCTGACATTGTCAGGATTGGCAGAACTGAACAAAGTGGTGGCGATACGCGGATTGCTGATGGCGTACTGAATGGCTAACTTTTCGATCGGATAACCCTTACCGTTGCAATAATTTACCGCCTTTCGGCAGGCTTCAACCAAAGATTTTGGGGCAGGATGCCACTCTGGCACTCCCCGAGTGGAAAGCAAACCCATGGAAAGCGGTGAAGCATTGATGATTCCCACCCGATGAGTCTCAAAGAAATCGAAATAATCGTTGAGCAGTTCGTCGTTCAGCGAATAGTGGCAGAAACAGAGCGCAGCCTCCACGGTACCTGGTTCCACATGCTCAATAACCCACTGGATGTTCTCGGGTTGCAAATCGGTGATGCCTATATGACGCACCAAACCTTTCCGCTTCAGTTCCATCAAAGCAGGTAATGTCTCTTCTGCCACTTTCTGCAAACCGCCGGGCAGATCTTTCTGGAACTCGACATCGTGCACATTGATCAGATCGATATAATCGACATGCAGGCGATCCATACTTTCATAGACACTTTCAGTAGCGCGTTTGGCAGAATAATCCCAAGTATTGACACCATCCTTTCCATAGCGTCCGACCTTCGTGCTGAGATAGTACTTGTCTCTCGGAATCTGCTTGAGTGCCTTACCCAACACCGTTTCTGCCTTGTAATGACCGTAATAAGGCGACACATCGATAAAATTCATGCCTCCTTCCACAGCAGCAAAGACGGCATCGATCGCCAACGATTCCTTCACCTCATGAAACACGCCTCCCAACGACGATGCACCGAAAGAAAGAGCGGAAACTTTCATTCCTGTTTTGCCAATTTCGTGATATTCCATAAAAAAAAATAGATTTAATGTCACACAGAAACACGGATAACACAGAAAAAAAATCCTTGTCCATACACCGTCCCTCTGTTTTCTTAGTTTTAATGCCACAAAGGTACACCTTTTTATTCAAAAGAGGCTATTTTGAGTAACAAAAACAGCGCGATAGACCTATTTTTTACTAAAAATAAAATATTTTTAACAAAAAAGGCACCAAGATTACACAAAATATGCTATCTTTGTGCGACTAAAACGAATACGATTAAATCGGATGAAAAAGTTAATACTTTGTCTCTTCGCTATATTCTTCCTATGGTTAGACGCAGGTCTTGCCGTTGCTGACGAAATTGCTAACGGTGATGTCGTTGTGCTATACGACAACGATGTACACGGACACATGGTCGGCTATGCCAAAATTGCCGCACTAAAGAAAGAGATGCTCCGCAAAACCCCATACGTCAATGTTGTTTCATTAGGTGATTTTGCACAAGGTAGCGCCTTAGTTTCTGTCTCTCACGGACAGTACGCCATTGATGTTATGAACAAAATCGGGTACGATTACATCACCCTCGGAAATCATGAGTTCGACTACGGTCTGGAACAGCTCCAGCAAATGGTCTCTTCTTCAACAGCTCATACCCTGCTTTGCAACTTCACGGATCTTAGAACCAACAAGCGCGTCTTTCCCGCCTATGCCGTACGACAACTCGGTGACTTGACCATCGGATACATCGGCATCACCACTCCGGTCACAAAAACCAGCGACTCTCCGGAAATATATATTGATAGTTTGGGCAACGACATCTTCACTTTCCATCGCGATGAAATTTACGAGTTAGTGCAGTCGTATATCGACACGGTGCGCAGCCTGGGAGCCAACTTTGTGATTCTGGTTTCGCATTTGGGTGACAATCCTGTCACCATACAGACATCGGAAGAAACCATTCGTCATACCAGAGGACTTAATGTGATATTAGACGGACATGCTCACCATGTTATTCCAAGCCGCATCATTCAAGATGCCGACAATCATCCCGTATTGTTGTCTTCGACCGGTGCCCATTTCCTGAATATCGGACGTCTGGTAATAAAACCGGATGGAAGTTGCTCTTCGGAGTTGATTCCAGTTTCGCAATATCCCTACGAGGACAAATCCGTCAATCAGCTCATCAATACTTTCGAAGAGACTTTTGACCGGTTGCCGACCATCGCAAATAGCAAATACGACTTGGCGGGCTTCGATCGATTGCACGACACCTACTACCGCAATTGCCAGACGAATCTCGGCACTTTGAGCAGTGAGGCATTCCGTACCATGACCCAGGCAGATATCGGTTGGCTGAATGCAGGCGGTATCCGAAACAGTATTCCTGCCGGAAAAATCAGTTTCAAAGAGTTATTAAGCGCATTCCCCTTTGGCAATCGTGTGTGTGTTGCCGAATTTACAGGTAAGCGCATTCTTGACGCTTTAGAGTTTGGTGTTTGCGTAGCTCCGGCAGACAATGCCAGCTATCCACAGGTTTCCGGACTGAAATTTGATCTCGATCTTTCAGTAACTGCGAATATCATTATGGAAGAATCAGGCGAGAATTTTGAAAGAATCGGGGAAGGTCCTCGCAGAGTATCGAATGTTCAGGTATGGTCGAGAACAAATAAACAGTGGGAACCGCTCGATCTCGAAAAAACCTACAGCGTGGCATCCATTGACTTCATTCTATTAAAGAAAGGTTGTTATGGAATGCTTTCGAATGGCAAGATCCTCCGAGACGACCAGATGCTTGACACCCAGCTGATGGAAAACTATCTGACTCGAGAATTGCACGGTGTTATTCCTGAGAGCTATGAGAAACCCAAGAATTAGAAAGACCGAGAATCCTCTATAATATAGGAAAATCAAAGTTGCCTTTTCATTAAGCCAGATGAACAGAGCCAAACTTGTTTGAGCTATGTCATGGCTGGATAAGAAGGGATGAAATCCAACCCTTAGATTCCTAAGAAGAAAGAAAGAAAAAAAATAATCGGGTCGCACTTCCGTGCGGCCCGACCATTTTTTATGGGTAATCTTACTTCAGCACTACGTCATAGCCGTAGAGAACGCTGTTCAGACCAGTTCTGTTAAATTCATTGTTCAGCAGCGACAAGTAGGCACGATACTGATTATCGTTCAGATAATCGTGAACCACAACCAGGTTCTCGGTGATAATGTGGGTCAACTGAGCCTGACGCTTTTCAGCAGCCACATTCTCCAAGCGAGCAATGCGACGTGACAAATCGACAGTTGTCTGCTGGAGAGCTTCAATCTGATCCACGTCCAAGTGCATTGCCTTGTTCATGTCGCGAAGGCGGAGCTTAAACTTGTAGATCACGGAGTCAGCATTTGACTGAACATCCTCTACTACAAAAGAGTTATCACTATTAACTACGGCATTGCCGTTATTATTGCCTTCTGCCTTAACAGTCGCAAATGCCATCATCATGATTGACATTGCAAATACAAATACCTTTTTCATAACACTAAATACCTTAAAAAGAACTTTAATTAAATAATACCTTAATAAACAAAATACCTTAAATAATACTTATAAAAAATTCTCTAAATCACATATCCGATCTCATACATACCCTTTGTAAATTAACCATCTTCATAAAAATCACGAATTTTATTTTCAGGGGCCCAACCTTGGCTGGGGTTTTATCCTGTTCGCGGTGCAAAGTTACGGGGTTTTCTCCGATGCGCAATGGGTTGCACTCAAAAATCGTAAAAAATGCCCCATTTTTGAGCACATTTGCTAAACATACTGGGCAAATATGCGCTCAATAGGGCACTTTTTAAGGATGAAATTACTCTTCTGGAAGGAACATCGGGTCCCAAGCAGGCAATAAAACCGGCTTTTGTTTGAGCATTTCGACGTATTTTGTATCTACATAGCGCTTGTTTACCACCAAGCGGAACATATAATTGTCAAACCACTCGTCAGTCATAATCAGATGTCCACGATAGCCGCTGGCATCGCCCCACGAGTTCTCGACCATCCATTTTCGCACTTTCAAACCGTCTGAAGCCGTAGTATCCACATCGGCAGCCACCAATGTCATCGCGTGGCTGCTGCCCGAAGCATGGGTTTGCACCCGCTGTTTCTTGTCCATATTGAAGCTGGTACCCAGCAGCGAACCGTAATCGAAGTTGTTCAAATCGAGAGTTCCGTTGGTTCGATTCAGGTATTTTGCAACATCGCATGAGAAATACATCGCTGTCGAATCCTTGATGGAAGCCACAGCCATCGGTTTGATTTCGTCAGCAGGCAGATTCAGATACACCCAATCGTGTCCGTCATAGGTATGGCGGTCATAATCGATCTGATAAACTTTATAATATTCGCGCAGGGGATCGTTCATCACCATGATATAGTTCTCATAGAGATCCTCGTCTTCCCAATACTTTGCATAGAACGACTGCGGCGTATAAGTTTCCGTACTGATGAACTCATCCTTGACGTTGCGAAGCGTATAAGAGAACTCCGTTGGAGGGACACCGTAGGCCAGCGTCAAGATATGATAGATTTCACCCAGCATCCCGACCTTGCGCTTTTCGAGCGATGTTGCGGTAGCCTTCTTGTCCTGTCCTGCCGTCCGCAGTTCCAGACCCATTTCACGAAGTTTCCACTTCAGGAGCATGTCTATATCGCGCGTGTTGTTCGATGAATAGGTTTCAGGCATCACTTCCTTAGGCACCACACCATATTTCTTCACCAGATCCGCTACGCCGCAGAAAGTACCGCCGTCGCTCAGCGGATTCTCGAAGAGCCAGTCAACCATCCGATCGTCATCCGCCTTTTTCCGGGTATCGATGCAACCTTGCAGGAAAAGGTTCGACTTCTCAAGCTGATCGTAGAAGAAAAGATACACTTGCGAAAGTTCGAGTTCCTTCAGATTATATTTATTGATGGCTTTACTTCGGAGCACATTCATACCCGTAAAAAGCCAGCAACGTCCGGAACTCTGCTGGTTGGTGATGCCTTTATTGGGCACTCGATAGGTAAAATGAGTGTCTCCCATCTGCAAAGTGCTGGCATCGCTTGCCAAAACAGAGATGCTGGTACGTGCCAGAGCATTCCGGATAGCTTTGTCCGAAGCCTGTGCTTCCTGTTTCTGGAACCCGTCTAAAATTTCAGGAGTAATGGCATGTTGGGCAGATGCCCAGGTGGACACCGAAATCAGTGTTGCAATAATGATTCGCGCGCGCATATATATAATAATGTGTATAAGGGATAGGAAGGGGAGTAAAAAGGAAAAGAAGGGGAACGTTTGTTGCCCGTAATTTGTAATCAGTAATTAGTAATTTGTAATCAGTAATTAATCATTGGCCTTTGCCAATGATCAATCCTTCTTTTCCTCTGGCTCCGAGAAATCGTCGTTACCGGTTTCGATGAGGATGTTGTACCACTGGATAAACTTCTTGATGTCGCCACCGCGCACGCGGTCTGCATCATATTCGGGCATCACTTCTGCAAACCAGGCACGCTGAGCATCAGCCGGATCCTTAGTCGATACTGGAGCAATCTTACCGCCCGTCAGCGCTTTAGCCTTAGCGAACACCGAATTCAACGGCACTTCTCCATCCACGGTGTACATCGCAATGTCGGCCAACGAAAGCACTTTGTCGCGCTGCAGCGCAGGGATGCGGCTCTTGTCTGCCAAGTTTTCACAAATAAGCATATTGTTACCACGGGCTACCAAACGGTAAAGACCTGACTTGCCTGAAATGGCGAGAATTTTGTCGATCATAGTTTTATGGGGTTTAATTGTTGGTTGATAATTCTAATGGGGTGAATGGAACTAATGGGGCTGATGGGGTGAATGAAAAGAACCTGAGATCGTGGAAACTATCGCTTCCGCTGCTCGCTGGGGGGCACCCGGCGCACCGAGGACTTCCGCCATGCGCTCATACTGAGCCATTATTTCGCGTCGCTGCTGAGTATCGCCCATCAGCTGAAGAAGCTGGTCGCGCAAAGACTGGGCGGTCAGATACGGACCCAGCAATTCACATACGGCAGCATGACGCTCATCCGGGAGGCCAGTTTCGTGCGACAGTCCATAAATCAGCAGATTTACCAACGATACGTAACGGATACTTCTTAACGCCACCTTCATGATGTTATAGACCAGCATGCCTCCTTTGAAATTGTAGCACACCACCTGTGGACAGCGCAGATACGCCGCTTCGAGGGTGGCTGTGCCCGATGTAACCGCTGCTACATAGGCGTGTTTCATCAGGTCGTGCGTTTGCCCGAAGCGCACTTGCACATCCTTGCCTGCTTCGCCCAGTTTCGAAAGCACTTCAGCATAAAAATCCGAGCCCAGGCCTGGTGCACCGGCAATAACCCGATTTTCTAAGCCTTGGGTAGCAGCCAGCATCACATGCAGATTGTCGTGCACTTCCGCTTTTCGCGAACCGGGCACTAAGAGGATGTACTTCTCTTTTGTCTCAGCAAGCGGCCGGTTCCGCAAATCGTAGAGTTCATCCACGGTCGGGTTACCCACATAATTCACGGCATACCCTCGCTGCTTATACCAATCCACTTCGAAAGGCAGGATGGAAAGCATCAGGTCGATGTCCCTGCGAATCGCTTTCAGCCGGTACGACTTCCAAGCCCAGATCTTTGGCGAAATATAGTAGCAGATCTTGCACTTCAGCCGGCTCTTCGGATCGGTCACCTGCTGTTTTGCCCATTTGGCGATGCCCAGATTAAAACCCGGATAATCAATCAGAATCAGTGCATCAGGGGCAAAGTTCAGAATATCCTGCTTGCAGAACTTCATCCCCGACAGGATTGTCTTGGCGTGCAACACTACCTGAACAAAACCCATATACGCCAAGTTGCGATAATGTCGCACCAGCACACCGCCTTCCGCTTTCATAGCATCGCCGCCATAATAACGGAACTGTGCTTCCGGATCCAGTTCCTTCAATTGGTGCATTAAACGGGAAGCGTGGAGGTCTCCACTGGCTTCGCCTGCAATCAGATAGTATTTCACGGGGTAGATTTATTGGAATCAGTCTGTTTCAAGATATTTAAATGGATCGATCTGATGGTGGTGGGTATAATCGACCTCCACAGGCACTACGCTCACATAATCGTGCTCAAGCCAGTAGCGGTCGGTATCGGTCGATGCCTCCTCTCGGTTCCGGTATTCGCCAGTCACCTGGAAAACGGCTTCGTCTTCGTTCTCGTCACCTTTCAGGTAATGGAATTCCTTTTCCCACAAGCCATCCGCCTGACGACAGACACGTACGCCTTTGATTTCGCCGGCAGGAATATTCACGTTCAGAGCCACGCCCCGTTCCATCGGGTACTCCAAAAGCATTTCCGTCATCTGACGAACGTAAGGCATGGCGTTCGAGAAATCCGCCTCTTTCCGATGGTCGAGCAACGAGAATCCGACCGATGGGATTCCCACTACGCAACCTTCGAGCACAGCGCCCATCGTGCCGCTATACATAATACAGATGGAATCGTTGCCGCCGTGATTGATGCCCGACACCAGCAAGTCTGGAAGTTTTTCCGAAAAGAAACGATGAAAAGCCAATTTGACACAATCCACCGGCGTTCCGCTACAAGCATAAACCAGCACATCGCCGTCATCAACGATGCGTCGCAAGGTAACCGGCCGTGTACAGGTAAAGCTGGCAGAAAAGCCCGAACGAGGACTGTCCGGAGCCAACACTACAATGCGAGCCAACCCGCGCAACGCCTCTATCAGACAGCGAATACCTCCTGCCTGATACCCGTCATCATTGGTTATCAGGATGGTTTTCCTACCCTTCGGATCGTTTGCCAGTTGTCCGTATCCGGTCGGTTCCGGGAGGAAGTCCATCGATCCGTTGGCCTGCGATATATTAGCAGCCGCCTGGCCGGTTTTGCGTTCTTGCGTCATCTTATTTTCTTTATGCGGCGCGAAGATAAGCATTATTCCTGAAATTTCCAAAAATTACAGCAACTTTGTGAGCGTAGAGAAGTAAAGTTATCAACAAATGGGGAACTTATCAACAAATTTCGCTAAATTATTTTAAAAACCTTGCACACTTGCAAAAGTCAAACTATCTTTGCATCGTGAAACATTGCAGAACAAGCAAAAAATGCACCTTTAAGGTAAGTTGAAGACTATAATTTATTTGAACAGAACATGGGACTTGTAATTGCCATAGCAAACCAGAAAGGTGGTGTGGGGAAAACCACTACAGCCATCAATCTGAGTGCTTCTCTGGCCACGTTAGGCAAGAAAGTGCTGCTCATCGACGCTGACCCACAGGCCAATTCTTCGAGTGGTCTGGGTATCGATCTGACAAAAGTTGACACTTCGGTGTACGACTGTCTGATTGGCAGAGCTACCGCAGCAGAATCTGTTACCCCTACCTGCGTGGAACATTTAGATATTATCACCTCTCGCATTGATTTAGTTGGAGCCGAACTGGAACTCATGAATTTGGAGAATCGCGAAATGATGCTGCGCAAGCAACTGCGAGCCATACGCAACCTCTACGACTACATTATCATCGACTGCTCCCCTTCCTTAGGACTCATCACCTTGAACTGCCTGACAGCCTCCGACTCGGTGATTATTCCGGTACAAGCTGAATATTTCGCCCTCGAAGGAATTTCGAAACTCTTGAACACCATCAAGATTGTCAAGACGAAAATCAATCCGAAACTGCAGATTGAAGGCTTCCTGCTCACGATGTATGACGCCCGACTCAGACTGGCTAACCAGATTTACGAGGAAGTGAAGCGCCACTTCCAGAAGCTGGTGTTCGATACCGTCATTCAGCGCAACATCCGCCTTTCGGAAGCTCCGAGTTTCGGGTTACCGGCCTTGCTCTACAGTCCTGATTCGAAAGGTTCTCAAAACTATCTGATGCTGGCTAAGGAATTGCTTGCCAAACATCACGACAGCGACAGCAAGGGAGTTAAAGAGTAATATACAAGTAAAGAATGAATAAGAAAAATATGGGCTTAGGTCGCGGATTGGACGCTCTGCTCAGTACCGACGACACTAACGATGCCCTCAACAGCAATAACGCTCCTTCTTCCATCAACGAAGTGGAGATCGATCTGATTCATGCCAATCCGGCACAGCCTCGCAAGGACTTCGACCAACAGGCATTGGAGGAACTGGCGGGTTCAATCCGTACCATTGGCATCATCCAACCGATCACACTCCGGCAGGAAGAAGACGGCACTTATATGATTATTGCCGGCGAACGCAGATTCCGGGCTTCGCAAATTGCGGGCTTGCAAACGGTACCTGCCTACATCCGCAAAGTGAGCGACGACAACGTCATGGAAATGGCGCTGATCGAAAACATCCAGCGAGAAGACCTGAATGCCATCGAGGTGGCACTGGCTTATCAGCAGCTACAGACAAAATCCGGTCTCACGCAAGAGGAACTGGCATCCCGTGTCGGAAAAAGTCGCGCCTCGGTTGCCAACTTCATGCGCCTGTTGCGTCTGCCTGCAGAAATCCAGCTGGCGCTCAAAGAGAAAAAACTCTCAATGGGTCATGCCCGCGCCATTCTTCCCATCGAAGTGCCGGAACAGCAGGTCAAGCTTTTTCATCTGACGGTCGATAACGATTTGTCAGTGCGTCGCGTGGAACAGTTGGTACGCGACTACATGGAGGGCCGCATTCTGGACTTCAGCGAACTGGAAGGAGGTCAGCAAGGGGGTCAAAAGACCAATCGGAACAATGGCGCTCAGGGCTCTGAATATCTCCAGTCGATGGCTGACCATCTTTCGAAGATGTTCAGCGTAAAGGTCAAGATGACCGCCAACGACAAAGGCCAGGGACGCATTACGATTCCTTTCAAAAGCGACGAAGAACTTCAATCTATTTTAGCCTATCTCGACAAAGTTGAGCAATAAGAGATTCATACTTTTCTGGGCCATCCTCATCGGACAGCTTATCTGCATCGCATCGGCACAAAACCAGCATCCCGAAGCTTTGCAGACAGACTCTTTGGTGATTGACGATGCCCTCCCCCAATACGAGCACAAGTCTCCCGCTTTCCACGTAATCGACGAAGACTCGTTGCTACGGGCTTTCGATGCAGAACGCGCCTGGGAAGCCAATACCTGGACGCCCGACAGCGATCCCTATTTCGCCAACTATGAACCGGTGCCTGCGAAAGCGGTCTGGTATGCGGCACTGTTTCCCGGCGGCGGACAGATCTACAACCGCAAGTACTGGAAACTACCCATTATCTATGGAGGCTACTTAGGTCTGATTTACGGCTACCGATGGAATCAAAAGTATTACCGGACCTACGCCAATGCCTACCGAGACCTGATGCTCGACAGTCCGAATGCCAGTTACAGAGACTTTCTGCCACCAAACTACGATGTCAATGCACGACGTTCGTATCTGGAGAAAACCTTCCGTCGCAAACGCAATGCCTACCGCAATTATCGCGATTACTGTGTGGTAGGTATGATTGGCGTATATCTGGTGGCGATGGTCGATGCCTACGTCGATGCATCTTTGTATCACTTCGATGTTTCTACCAATCTGGATGCCAACAATCGTCCGACGCTGATGGTAGGCTACCACATCGATTTCTAAATTCATTATGAGATATTTTTTCACCATAACTGCCATACTTCTCGCTCTTACAAGCTCGATTGCCCAGACGTCCAATCAGGATATTGACCGCCCGGAATATCAGGCAATGCTGAATGTTCAGGATTCAGCCATGATTTTCCCTGAGAGCATGGAAGAGGATTCCGATAGCACCTATAACTATAATTGGACTGAACGTTTCTTTGTTCATGTCGATCCGAATTGCGTGAGCGACCGTCAGGTGCCGGAAGTGCCTGATTCCGTCTATATCATGCGACTTCGGGCTCTTCCAACCAAAATTGACATGCCCTTCAACCAGCCGGTCCGCCAATGTCTGGATCTTTATGTCCACAAGCGGCGCGATATGGTGGAACGCATGGTGGGACTGGGATACAATTACTACTTCCCTGTTTTCGAAGATGCTTTGCAAAGATACGGACTGCCTTCCGAACTGAAATATCTTGCCTGCATCGAGAGCGGGTTGCGCATCAACGCATACAGCCGCGCACGCGCTGCTGGCCTTTGGCAGTTCATCCCGTCCAGCGGTTTGTTGTTGGGACTGGACATCAACTCGTTCATCGACGAACGCTACGATCTTTATAAAAGCACCGATGCTGCCTGCCGCTACTTGCAACAACTCTACAATCTGTTCGGTGATTGGAATCTGGCTATTGCTGCTTACAATTGTGGTCCAGGGAATATCCGAAAGGCTATCGCACGCTCCGGCGGACGTCGCACTTTTTGGGAGATCTATAATTTCTTGCCACGCGAAACCCGCAGTTATGTTCCGCTGTTCATTGCAGCCACCTATATAATGAACTACCACTGCGAGCACAACATGTGCGGCAGAGTGAATGAGATTCCTCCGGTGTGCGATACGCTGATGATCAACACCATGGTACACTTCGACCAGATCAGCCAGGTATTGGGTATGGCCCGGGAACAGATCGAAAGCCTGAATCCGCAGTATGTCTATGACATCGTGCCGGGAAGTCCGGAAAAAACCTACAGCATCACTTTGCCCCAAGACAAGGCCTTGGCGTTTATCGAATTGCAAGATTCCATCTTCGCCTACAAGGCAGATTCCCTGTTGCCTCACAACGGAGACCTAAAGGAAGTACCGGTTCGCGGCAGACGCAACTCGTACATCAAAGGCGGAGGCGCCTCTGGAGGCGCTGCAAATACGCAAGGCATCTATCGAGTCCGCAAGGGCGATACCCTGGGCAGCATTGCCCGACGCAATCATACGACAGTCGCAAAAATCAAGAAACTAAACGGCTTGAAGAGCGACCGACTCAGCATCGGACAAAAACTGAAGGTTCGATAACGCAATCTCCATCAAATCTATATAATTCTTTATAACTACCCTATGAAAACCACAGAAAAACAAGAAAAGATCGTCGTACCGATCACGCCCGAAGAGGAAGCGTTTATCCAAAACGAGTTCCAAGGGCTGCTCGACGATTATGCGCATACCCGCAAAGGCGACAAAGCGGATCGTATCAAGCAAGTTTTCGAATTTGCCAAAAAGGCGCATGGCAACGACCGGCGGAAGAACGGCACTCCCTATATCATCCATCCTTTGGCCGTCGCCCGCATCGTCGCACATGAAGTCGGCATGGGTTCCACGTCCATCAGCGCCGCATTGCTGCACGATGTGGTGAAAGACACCGACGTGACGTTCGAGGAAGTGAAAGACACATTCGGAGAACGCATCTGCAATCTGGTGAGAGGACTGACAAAGATCTCGGGCGGCAACGTGCGATTTGTCACCGATGAAACCAGTGACGACCAGCACCGGGGGATCAAGAATCCGGAAGAACAGGCAGAGAACTTCCGCAACCTGCTACTGACGATGTCGGAAGACGTTCGCGTAATCATCGTAAAGATTGCCGATCGTCTGCACAATATGCGCACACTATCGGCTCTGCCTCCACTCAAACAGAAACGTATTGCCAACGAAACGCTTTACCTCTATGCACCTTTGGCCTATCGCTTGGGACTCTACACCATCAAAACCGAGCTGGAAGACCTGAGTCTGAAGTACGAGCACCCGGAAGAATACGAAGACCTCAAACAAAAGCTGAAAGACAGTCAGGAAAACCGAGACCGCCTGTTCAAGACTTTCTCTGCTCCTATCGAAGGACTTTTGGATGATCTGGGGCTGAAATACACGCTCAAGATGCGCATGAAAAGCATCTATTCCATCTGGAACAAGATGCAGAAGAAACATGTTCCTTTCGAGGAAGTCTATGACCTCTATGCTGCAAGAATTGTCTTCCAGCCGCAAACACCCGCCAGCGAGAAGACGGACTGCTGGCGCATCTATACTGCCATCACCAGCATATACAAGCTTCATCCTGACCGCATCCGCGACTGGATCAGCCACCCTAAAGGCAATGGCTATGAAGCCTTGCACGTGACCGTAATGGGACCTGACGGCAACTGGATTGAGATCCAGATCCGCACGCAACGCATGGACGAGATTGCCGAACGCGGTTTGGCGATGCACTGGAAATACAAACGCGGGGAAGCCAACGAAGCGAACAAGGATCTTGACAAATGGGTGAAAGACATCAAGGATATTCTCGATGATCCGGCTCCGAATGCCCTCGACTTCCTCGACACGATCAAGCTCAACCTTTTGAGTTCGGAAATATATGTATTCACCCCGGCAGGAGACCTCAAGGAACTGCCTAAAGGGGCTACAGCACTTGACTTTGCCTTTGCTTTACATACGCAGGTCGGCTTCCATGCTGAAGCAGCACGTATAAACCACGAACTGGTGCCGCTCAGCACAAAACTCGATTCCGGACAGCAAGTTGAAATCATTACGTCCGAAACAGAAACCTGTCAGGTCAGCTGGGCTGCGTTTGTCACCACCTCCAAGGCCCGTAGTGCTGTCAGAAGCTATTTGACCAAGCATTTCCCGAAGGAGATGGAAGAGATTGCCAAGAAGTTGGAAAAAGAGCAGAAGACCTCGAAGACGCAACAGCTTCTGGGCTGGCTGCATCTGTCTAAACCGAAGGCGAAAAAAGAAAAGCCCCGTACAGAAGTCTTCAAGCCTAAGGTATCTTCCACCACGTTGGAACTCTCGGGTATCGACGGACGCGGCCTGCTAAATACAATTACAAAAGCAATTGCTGATAACTGCACAGCCAACATCACAAACATCCAGCTGAATTGTCACGACGGACTCTTCGACGGCAGCATCACGCTCGACACTAACGACAGCAAAGCCGTCTCCCGACTTTGTGCAGCTTTGAAAAAGATTCACGAAGTAGAGAAGGCGGCTCGACAATAATAATTCAAGACTTACCCTTTCTGGTTTTTGATATTCTCGCGCGATTGGTTGATATATTCAAGCAGTCGCGCGCTGTCGTGTTGCTTGATGATATCGGACAACAGGCTCAGTTTCTCGACAATCAGGTCAATCTGTTTCGGAGAGTTCGGATTAAACAGAATCTCGGTAAGAAGGTAGTCGTCCTCGCTGAGCAGTCCGCGCGCAATGGCCATGTGCTTCTTGAAAGTTGTGCCCGGCGCATCCTGGGGTTTCATCACACCGGTGAACGCCAAAGTCGAAACAAACGGGATGCTCAACGAATAAGCAATGGTCTCATCGTGCTCCACAAACGAATAGTCGTAGATATTGAGACGCAATCCGGCATACACCGAACGGAAGAACTCCTTGGCTTCTTCGTCACCCTCCTTGATGATGATAGCGTAATTCTGGCTCAAATCGCTCAGGTTGGCAAAAGTCGGTCCAAACATCGGGTGCGTCGAAACATAGCGGTGGTCCGAAGCGGCATAGAATTCCGGCAAGCCGGTCTTGACCGATGCGATATCGCTCAAGATGCAGGTCTGACTCACGTATGGTAACACCTCATGGAATACCGGCAAAGTATTTTTGATGGTCACACAGTTGATGAGCAGTTCCGGGTCAAACTCTTTGATCTCATCGTAGGAAGTGAACCGGCGCGTGTTCAGGCAATACCTCAGTTTCTCGGGGTGGCGGGCATAGAGCGCCACATCGTGATCCATACACAGCGTATCAGCCAGAAACATACCCATCTTGCCGCTGCCCAGAATGACAATCTTCATAGTGCGAGGGGTATTACTTGTTAATAATTTCCATCTGCTTGCGAACAGACTCGGCATGGATGGCCTCAAACACTTCCTTGATGAATTCTGGGCTCATACCCATCTGGGCACCCTGCTCGCTGCGCTTGGTCAGAATCTCGTCGTAGCGCTGTGCCTGAAGCACCGACATGCTGTTCTCTTTCTTATATTGGGCCACTTCGCCCGAAATGCGCATACGCTTGGCCAGAATCTCCAGAATCTTGTCGTCGATCTCGTCAATCTGACGACGCAGATCTGTCAGGTCTTCGGTTGTCTTGACGGTATCGCGAATCACCAACGATGCCAGAATCTCTTTCAGCACCGGAGGGGTCACCTGCTGCTTGGCATCGCTCCAGGCCTCATCCGGATTGCAATGGCTTTCGATAATCAAGCCATCGAAGCCCAAGTCCATGGCCTGCTGGCTGAGCGGCTGGATCAAGTCGCGACGTCCTCCTATATGCGACGGATCGCAGATAATTGGCAGATTCGGGAAGCGGCGGCGCAACTCGATGGCGATATGCCAGTTCGGAATGTTGCGATAGATGGTCTTATCGGCACTTGAGAAACCGCGGTGAATCACGCCCAGTTTATGGATGCCGGCGCGATAGATTCGCTCGATACCGCCAATCCAAAGTTCCACATCCGGGTTGACCGGATTCTTAATCAGCACCGGCACATCGTGTCCCTGCAAGGTGTCGGCAATCTCCTGCATGGCAAACGGGTTGGCTGTAGTGCGGGCTCCAATCCACAACAGATCGACGCCGAATGCCAAAGCCGCCTCCACATGCGCCTTGGTAGCCACCTCGACTGCGGTGTACATACCCGTCTCCGATTTCAGTTTCTGCAGCCAAGGCAGGCCGATCATGCCCACGCCTTCAAATCCGCCCGGTTTGGTACGGGGTTTCCAGATGCCGGCACGGAAAATCTTTACGCCGTTGGCGGCTAACTGTCGGCCTGTATTCAGGACCTGTTCTTCACTCTCTGCGCTGCAAGGACCGGCAATCACCAAAGGACGTTTGGCTTCGATACCCGGCAACAAAATGGATTCAAATTGCATTTCCATATACTATATTTTTAAGTTATAATCCTACTGACTGAATGCGAAGCAGGGCTTCCTGCATCTTCTCGAAAGGCGCACACAAGCTGATGCGGATAAACCGCTCGCCGTTCTTACCGAAAATAAAGCCCGGGGTGATGAACACACGCGCTTTTTGCAAGATGGGTTCCGTAACGGCCTCACAGTTTTCAGCCGAATTCGGAATACGTCCCCAAAGGAACAATCCGCGCTGGTCGGGGTCGAACTCACAGCCCAAATGCAGCATAATCTGTTCGGCTGCGATGCGGCGCACCTGATAGGCTTCATTCTGTCGCTTATAGTAATCCGACGGATTGTTCAGGGCAGCAATGGCGGCTTTCATCATCGGACGGAACATGCCCGAATCGACATTACTCTTCACACGCAGAATCCAGTCGATGAATTCTTTCTTGCCTGCCACGATGCCCTGGCGCCAGCCTGCCATCGAGTGACTTTTCGACATCGAATTGAACTCCATGCAGATATCCTTGGCTCCCGGCACCTGCAAGATCGACATCGGCTCATCGTTCAGAATGAAAGAATACGGGTTGTCGTTGATGATAACGATATTGTGCCGACAACCGAAATCCACGATTTTCTGCAGCAGTTCCCTCGAAGCGCAATGGCCGGTTGGCATGTGCGGATAGTTGACCCACATCAGTTTTACCTCATCTACGTCAGGCATCTTCTCGAGGGCCTCAAAATCGGGTTCCCAGTTGTTCTCGTAGGTCAGGTCGTACTTAATGATTTCTGCTCCTACCAGTTTGCTCACCGACGAATAGGTCGGATAACCCGGATCGGGCACCAGCACTTTGTCGCCCGGATTCAGAAAAGCCATGCTCACGTGCATGATGCCTTCCTTCGAACCGATAAGCGGCAGGATTTCCGACGCGGCTTCCAGTTCCACGTCATACCACTTCTTATAGAACTCCGACCATGCCTTGCGCAACTCCGGCAGTCCCACATAGCTCTGATAGCTGTGCGAATCCGGGCGCATCACATCTTCGATCAGCGCCATGATGGTTTCCGGCGACGGCTTGAAATCCGGACCTCCGATGCCCAAACTGATAACGGGACGTCCGCCGTCCTGGTTCATCTTGGCAATCTCCTTGAGTTTTCGCGAGAAGTAGTATTCTTCCACGTGGCTGATTCTGTCAGCCGGCTTAATATCTTTCATCGGTTAAAAATTTCAGTATTCTCTTTGTATTCGCCTAAAATCTGGAAATCGGTCGCAAAAGGCAGGATGGCATCCAGCGCCTTCCGGTATTGCATATAATCGTCGAAGGTGAGATCGATGAAGAACCGGTATTCGAACTCGCGTCCGATGATTGGCATGCTTTGAATCTTCGTGAGGTTCATTCCGTAGAACGAGAGAATGGTCAGCACCTTGGTGAGCGAACCCTGCGTGTGGCGCACACAGAAGTCGATGCTTGCCTTATTGACATCCTGACGGGCCACCAACGGCTTCTGGGCGAACTTGTCCTGCAAGATCAGGAAACGGGTAAAGTTCCGCTTATTCGTTTCGATGCCGCGAGCCAGCACCTCCATGCCATAGAGATTGGCGGCATATTCCGAACATACGGCAGCATGTCCCGCCAGATGCTGTTCCTTAATGATTTTTGCCGAACCTGCCGTATCGGCCATTTCAGCCACCTTGGCATTGGGCAGCTGGGTCTGTAGGAACACCTCGCATTGGCGCAAGGCAATCGGGTGCGAATTGACTTCAATCACATCCGACAGTTTCGTTCCGGGTAGGGCACAAAGCACATGGCTGATGTGAAGACGATGTTCACCGACAATCTGGCTTTGCGAATGGCGCAACAGCTCATGGTTCTGCAACAGGTTACCGGCAATGGTATTCTCGATGGCTACAATCCCCAACAGATTCGGATCGGCAGCCATCGCATCGAACTCTGCCTGAAACGTGGTGCAGCAGACCACTTCCACTTCCTCACCTTCGAAGTACTGTTTTGCCGCCCACTCGTGGTAACATCCTTCTTGGCCCTGAATAGCCACTCTTAACTTGCTCATACTTATATTTAATAAAAAAGTCCCGACCTTTTCATGGTCGGGACTTGATATTTTCTTTCGTTTCTTTGCTACATTTATCTTTTTCATGCACGTATGCAACGGCCCGACCTTACATTATTTGCAAAGTAATAATAATAAAAGTAAAATCGTCCAAACAAATTCATACGTTTACTGAAAAATTTTATTCTTTCGGGCGCAAAGGTAAGGCATTCTTTTGAAACCTCCAAACTTTTTTTCGATTTTTTGCTATTTGAAACTTGCTTTTCTTGTAAAAGTGACTAAAAATGCACAATTTTAGGCAACAAATTGCTTCTTTTTGCGCAAAAAGATCTATCTTTGCACTTGTATTCTGATACACAATACAAACTTTTAACTATAAATACTATTAACATTATGGTAAATTACAAAGATCTGGGCCTTGTAAACACTCGCGAAATGTTCGCCAAGGCTGTTAAGGGCGGTTATGCTATCCCTGCTTTCAACTTCAACACCATGGAGCAGATGCAGGCTATCGTGATGGCTGCTGTTGAGACCAAGTCTCCTGTCATCATGCAGGTTTCCAAGGGTGCCCGCAAGTATGCCAACCCTACCATCCTCCGCTACATGGCTGAAGGTGCCGTTGCCTACGCTAAGGAACTTGGCTGCGAGAATCCTCAAATCGTTCTTCATCTTGATCACGGTGACAGCTTCGAGACCTGTAAGTCTTGTATCGACACCGGTTTCTCTTCTGTCATGATCGACGGCTCTGCTCTTCCTTACGAAGAGAACATCGCCCTCACCAAGAAGGTGGTTGAATACGCTCACCAGTTCGACGTAACCGTCGAGGCTGAGCTTGGCGTTTTGGCGGGTGTTGAAGATGAGGTCAGCGCTGCAGTTTCTCACTATACCAAGCCTGAAGAGGTTATCGACTTTGCTACCCGTACAGGTTGCGATTCTCTCGCTATTTCTATCGGTACCAGCCACGGTGCTTACAAGTTCACTCCAGAACAGTGCACCCGCGACCCAAAGACTGGCAAACTCGTTCCACCTCCACTGGCATTCGACGTTCTGCACGAGATCGAAAAGAAGCTCCCGGGCTTCCCAATCGTACTCCACGGTTCTTCTTCAGTTCCACAGGAGCTTGTAGATACCATCAACAAGTATGGTGGCAAGTTGCCTGATGCTGTAGGTATTCCAGAGGAGCAGCTCCGCGAGGCTTCGAAGAGCGCTGTCTGCAAGATCAACATCGACTCCGACTCTCGTTTGGCTATGACGGCTGCTATCCGTCAGCACTTGGCCGAGAATCCTTCTCACTTCGATCCACGTCAGTATCTGACTCCAGCCCGCGAGGCCATGAAGCAGATGTACATCCACAAGATTGTTGACGTTCTCGGTTCGAACAATAAGCTCTAAAATAACAAAAAAAGCAGCCCAAACGGCTGCTTTTTTTGTTTTCTGGCCAGAATTATTGGACGACGACTTTATATGCAAAAACAAGTCCCGAAGAGGTTTCGAACATTTGGATGTAAGTTGTACCTTGACTCACCCCATACAGCATGCCATTCTCTATACGGACTACAACTCCATCGGCAAAAACAAACGAATTCCCCAATGGGCATTCCCAATAATGTCCTTGTGCAATATAAATAGGTTCGGGACGCACCCGATAGTAAAGATATTTTCCCAATTGTGTCACCACTTCCAGCGCATTTTCTGTCAGACAGGAAATAAACCAACGATAGGTCTGACGATAACCATACCCGGACTTCCACAGATTAAGCATAACACCATTGCGGACGTAAGTTCCATAGGAATAGGTTTCGATGCCGAATTCCATATAATAGTCGTAACCCGTATAGGTGCGGTCTGCATTAAAAGTCAGCAGTTCATAGTATCCCGATTCAAGTTTACCCCACATCCAGGTACCTTCCAGAGAACCGGTTCCGGTATTGCCTTCTTGCTGATTATCCTCAACAAACGTAATACTGTCAATTCTGGAAATTGAAATATCCAAAATGGTATTATTCTTACAGTGAACCCGCATCGTATTTTGGGCCTTCAACACAAAAAAACTGTTAAGGAAAACTGTTATCAAGAAGACAAAACCGGAATGCTTCATACTCAGATTATTTTACAGAAAACACCCAAGCCCGGCCTGTAGAACTTTCGTACGCAATATACGTAGCTGATTCATCAAACTCATAAACAGCTTTTGTTGTTAAGTTCACAGAAGTAGTAACAGATACGGGAATAAAGGCATGAGCCAAATCTTTATAGGTAAAGCCAAAGAGATTCTTTTTATTTTTACTTTTACTTGTCTGCATTTTCACGACCTTAATCTCAGCCCCCGGTGCCGGACGGTTTTCAATCGACAAAATGGCTTTTCCGCGCTCTCTGCTAATTACAAGACTGGAACTGTCACTTTCAAGATAAAGACTTGAACCACTTTCTGTAACCGGAGTTACATCAATTACTTCCCGATTGAACACGACATCCCCTTGATTTAGCAAAATGTCATAAACCGGTGTAAATTTTTCATTCGGTAGCTTATGGTATTCTTCGATGTCTTTCATCCGGAAGCTTTCAGCGTTTCCGCTCTCATATTGAATGACAACAAAATTATCATCTGGATTCGGAGAAGTATAATTACGTTCAACTATAATCCCTCTCGCCACACTTCCATCACGGCGAACAACTTCATCCAGCAAATCACTCTGTTCAAAAAGAGTCTGGTTAGAGTTAACCGGTTTCATGACATAACGTACGACCTTTTCTGTATCGAACACTTCGATGACCCCGTTTTTCAGAAGACTAAGTGTTTTACCCGGCACCTCCTCCACATATTGGCCCTCATATTCTGCACCAGAAGAAAGCGTATATGTTCGATCAATCCCGCTCAATGCAGTTCGGACACGCGGGGTTACCCGAACCGTCTGAATGGTATCCCAAGAGACTGAATAGGAATTTGGCGTTAATTCGAGGTAACGCACATGAGCACCACGCTCAAGCACACGCACTCCTCTGACGTTACGTCCATCGGAAGTCAGAAGATCGCTCAAAGTGAGTGTACGACCATCCCCTATGCCTTCCAAAACGTCATTATGTTCTGCCCACTCGCGCCACGCATCATTAAGATCTGCATAACGAACCGTATGCTCGATGATTTGTGTTCCGTCAGAGGGTAAATAGAAATCAGCACGCTCCGTTGCGAATTCCATATTATCTCCGGGTCGTTGTCGGGCGATATAACCTTCCAAAACAGAACCGTCTTTCAGCACCAAAGTCTGAGAAGGTGCTGCTGACACACTACTCCAAGATTCGGCACATAGCAGAATCGCTATAGGAAGCAAACGAATACTTTTTTTCATAGAATCGGTTATTTAAGATTCTCTTCCTTAAGAAAGAGCACCTCTTATATTATAATCTCTGACTCATTTTGCAATATCCGACAAACGTATTTCTTTGCCTGGACTTAACATACAATCAACGGGTCCATCTTCATCAGTAAAAAACTGCTGAACACGTTTGGCATTATACGAAACATATTCGGTATCTTGCAGATACACCTCAGACTCCAAATCAGCCACTGTATCTCCAATCTTGAATATACAATAATACATTTCTCCAACATCTATACTTGATAGGGTATAGACATTCTTATTATAATAAGTATATGTACTGAGGTCTGCACTATGATTAAATTTCAAGACTGTAGAAGCAGCAACCGGCAAAACGAACTCATAAGTTTGCACTGTCGATCCTACAGAATATCCGGCTGTTCGTAACACATTGACTGCATAACTGGTATTATCTTGTCCAGAAACTTCAGTATATTCATTTCCAAGATTAAATCTTGTTCCCTTTCGTGAAAGAGTAAGGAGATAATAGTCTATATTTCTTTGATTGTTCTGATATTCGACTGCGAGCAGAGCTCCTGCCGGATAGACATTCATCAAAAAACTCTGTGTCGGCTCACCGGTAACTGTAAAGTTCATTTTCGACAATCCCAAAATACTCAGTTTTTGATTATTGTAGTATTTGCTAATAACAACTGCTGTAGAAAGGGAAGACACATTTGCCAAAGTCCAATAATCATCATCGTCTTCCTCTTTGTAAATGCACGTCATTGCCACAGCCGTATAATCTCCTTTCGCAAGTTCGAAGACCGGCTTCATAGTACGTCCATAATTTGAAAGATTCTGCTGTATTCCTTTAACATAATCACCATTAGCATCATAAATCATGAGGCGAGTTCGGACATAATATCCGGAAGGAACGGTGAGAAGTTCTCCCGCATTAAATTGTGGAAAGCCAGAAACAACAGTTTCCGGATTCACCGTGAATGACACTTCCGAACTTGTGATGACTTCAATATCATCGTTACTGCAACCGACAAAAAGCAGGAGAACTGCTGCCGTCATCAATATATATTTTTTCATAAGATTAAAATTTAAGTTAAGGTTATTATTTCACAACGTCAAACATCCATCCTACCGAAACGGCAATCATGCTCGTTTTGCAAGGAAAATCACCGGCCAATTCACTGGTTCCGATATTGTAGCGCACATCTGCTGTAAAGCCCTTTTTGAGTTTCAACCCTAAACCAACGGTAGGTAAAAAATCACCTCCGCTCAGTTCGCCGGTTGGAATTATAATATTTTCAGCCTGCATCTCTTTGGGCTTGCTGGACAAAAGTTTTGCAAATGTGGCACCTGCCTCGATGTAGAAATTTGAAGTAGGATAGAACTGGAACAAAACCGGAACCTCCAGATAATTGAGTTTAAGGTCATCGTAATCCGTTTTGATATTACGAGCCGAATAGAGCACTTCCAATTGCAAACCCCACCAACTGGTCTTACCATAAGAACCGGCCTCATTACGACGCCCGAAGCGGGCATCCAAAACAGCTCCTGCCGTGTAGCCAGTTCCAAATCCTGCACCAAGATCCACCAAGTCGTAGTCGTCCATATTGGACATGGTAACACCAGCCTTTGCTCCTAACGACATGGTCCAATGGCGTCCCTCAATTTCGTCACCGCCAAAGGCGAAGTCTGAATCATCACCAAACTGTTGTGCATAAGTTCCCAACGGCAATAAAGCCGCAAAAAACAAGGTCAGATAATTTTTGTTCATTTGTTTGTGTTTTTAAGGGTTAGTATTCTCATCTTATTAATAAAACGGCTTAATTGGGATTTCCACTGTACGACTCTTCAGTCCATTGGAAAGGGTAACATATACCTTCGACATTCGTTCTTCTTTGATACCCGGAACCAATACCGTACCTCGTTCAGTGCTATTGGCACCAATAGTCATCTGAACACTATATTTACCATAACCTTCCACATGGAATGTGGCCGTTAGTGTCTGAGCTGTTGAAGAAGCGTTCTCCACATAAACCTGAAGTGGGAATTTATCATCCTCTCCTGCTCGATCTTGAGATGCCAAGGGTTCTCCAAGCTTGATCAGCACAGGATATGTGAATTCCAATTGTTGCCTGGTTTGCCATAACACCAGATCCTTACTTTTCAGGGTTATGTCAAGCTGTTGAGACTTTTCTCGATTGAGTGCTTTTGGTGTAAACGTGAAGGCAATTCCTGCTGAAGCGACTGTCTTATCCGAAAGATCGTAATCGCGACCATTAGCACTTATCTTTAGATTAAGGGCATCTGAATCCATCCCCGACGGCACACTCACAGTGTAGGTCAATGGTGCACCCATTGTATTATGGATTTCTACAGAAGAAGCATTCATCTGTCCACTAAAACCGCCCCATATCAGTTTCAGGAATCCGAGTTTTCCATCTTTACGTACCAAGGCATATCCTCCTTTGAAGTTCTCAGCCTGTTCGAATTGGGGAGGCAGTACTGTCTGGGATCCGTTTTGATAGCCATAAAGGCCTCCTTCCCACCGGGCTTCCACCCTATCGGACGGAACCGAAACTGAAGTTGCAGCGAAGAAAGATTTATGTTCTTTGCCAGGAATGGTATAATCTCGTCTGTTGAGACTCTTCAAAACCTCGTTGACATCGCCTTGATAGGACCGCAACGTTCTACCTTGCGGATTAATGACAAATCCCTTCCGTCCCATGGTGAAAACAACCGCTTCTCCATCAGAAAACGAGGTTCCGAAAAGAATGGCGCCATCTCCTGGTTCCACTTGCATCACCTTGCCCGAAGAGTTAATGTAGAACACATTCTGTTTATTACCGACACGCTTTACAGAAGCCCTACCATCGAAAAACGGGTGAGCCGTGCTGAATGCAAATGGAATCACCAAATGTCCACTCGTATCAATAAATCCGAAGACTCCGTCTTTGTTACAGACTGCCATCTTTTCTTCCGAGAAGTAAGCATGGTAGCGAGTAACGTAATAGGGTTCTGTTACCTGTTGCATTACATACTGCTGTGCCTGTTGCCTGATAATTCCTCGTAGCAGGTAGTTGGCTCCCTCATTTTTAAGAGCAAGAGCATAACCTGCCGTAAAGTCGGTAATGGAATCGTACTGTGCCTGAAAAACGACATGCCCAGACAAATCCAGCAGACCGACCTGACTACCTGAATAGTATTTATAAGCATTCCCGTTATAGGGTGTCAAATGTGTATATGTTGGAGGCACCGACCACTCTGCCGTTTGTGCTATGGCATTTGGACTGCACAACAAGGCTACCGCAAGAACACCGATCTGCCTGAGGTTTCCGTACAAATTCTTAGATATTCGCAATGATCGTTTCATAGGTTTCCTGTTTAGTTGGTACTATCCAAAAGATCCTTGGCATATTTGGCAAGAACGCCTTTCGACATGGTTGTAAAACGAATCGACTGGTTAACCACACCTATCAGACGTCCGTCTTTTGTGATGATCGGGGAACCACTGGCTCCACCAAAAACCTCGCCCTGCAAATTCAACTCATACCTTCCGGCCACCTTTGAAATCTTCACTTCATTCATGAGGGGTTGAAGTCCTCCGTTCAGATTATCCAGGTTAAGTGCTAATCCCAGTGGATAACCAATGTAGTAATAAGTTTCATCCTGAGGACGAATTTTCTTGGAATCTACAATAGCGTTATCAAGATTGATAATCTTTTTCACTGTGGCAGGCGTCTGATTGTTATTAAGCTGAAGAACTGCCAAGTCAATATCATCACTCTTGGATTCTGCTATAACCGTACAGCGATCCAATTCACTTTCAGAATTGTACTTGTGATCTGCATAGCCCACCGCTATGTAATCGTGTCGTCCTGTAATTTCAATCGGAGAATTCTTATAACGGGTAATCCAAGCATTAAGCGTATTCAAACCCACCCCCTTTTCATAGAGATATTTCAGCACAAGAGGCAGAATATTATATTCTTGGGCACTTTCATTCAGCAAACTCAGGTCTACATTGGTTCGCAATTGGCTGATTGGCAATAAATCCTCTCGGGTTTTTGCTATATCCTGTGATATTGCGTCACGATCATCGCTATCAATAAACAGCCATGGACAAGCCACATGGCGATTCGTAATCATTTTTCCGTCATTGGAAACGAAAAAAGCTGTTCCGCTATAGTTCATTGGGGCATATTTATTATCTCCTGTGATGATACCCCATTTCCCGCTTTTATTCATTCCATAGCTATACGACTTCGGATACTCGAGGTTAATTCCATAATCCTGCAAAGCCTTGATAAAGGGGTCGTCCGTCAGTCGGACCTCATAATGATAGTATCCATGTATATACGTGGTGGCTGAGATATAGTCGCTTGGAGATCCTCCGCCCCATGAAATGCCGGAACCATCGTTTATTACTTTCTTGCCTACCAACACAGCAAGGACTATAAAAATGGCAGAACAAGCAGCAATCAGGATCTTTGGCATGATTGAAGCGGGAATATAGCGTTTCAAATCCACTTGTACACCGCCACATTTCACGACGTCTCCTCTACGGATTTGTCTGGTCTGTCCATTACCGACACTTTGCCCGTTAACCGTAGTTCCATTCTTAGAGTGATCTTGAATGTAGGCTTTTCCGTTCTTTCCGATTTTCAGCGTTGCATGGTAACGGCTTACCGTATTGCCCGTCAATTGAATCTCATTTCGATAATTCGAACCGATACCATAAAGCGCTTTATATTGACTGTTGTCTTCAGGCATAGGAACCTGGCTCCATTGCAATTCCACATCCGCAAAACGAACGGCATCACCTCGACGCAACGATACGGATGAACCCGGACGAATCGGTTTATTCATTACAAAGGTTCCGTTTTTGCTGTTTTTATCCTCTAAAAGAATGTCTCCATTATTCAATATAGTCAGCTCAGCATGAAGCGCACTCGCTTTGGCACTGTAAAGAACGATATCACATGAAGCATCACGTCCGATTTTAAGAAGTCTCATGATATTGATGATTGAAAGTTAACAATAAATTGACACTCTCTGCATTACAATTAACCGACAGCCCTCGGAGAAGTGGTTTGGGTTTCTGAATCCTCTTTTTCTGTCTTTTGCTCCTTCTTCACTTTTTTGGATCCTGATTTCCTTGCCTTTTCAATTGAATCATTCCGAACTTTTTCTATAGAGTCTTTTCTGACTTTTTCAATCGAATCCTGACGTACCTTGTTAATAGAATCCTGCTGGACCTTCACCAAAGAATCCCTTTCCTGTTGCTGACGCTCCGCAGAAATGAGCGCTGCATCATTAGCAGGTGGCAAAGCGGAACTAAAATCTTGAGGTTCCTGAAGCAAATAACCAATGACTCCCAAAACAAGCAGAAGAGCTGCACATGCACATAAAATGATTGGTATTGTTTTCGAACGCGGCACGCGATCCCAATCGAGTTGAGCTACATGTGCAAATGAAATACTGTCTTTACGAGATACGGGTACCGCTTCGCCGGAAGTGATTCTGATTCCATTCACATACGTTCCGTTCGAACTATGATCGACAATCGTCATCTTACCAAATGCGGATACCGAAAGATCTGCATGACGACGACTGATAACGTCGGTATTGTCATTAATGATGATGTCGCAGCCATTTTCGCGGCCGATAGAATAGGTTTTCATAACTAATTTATTTATTTGTACTTTGATCTGAAGTAACATTTGATTGAGCATCTGTTGCAGAAACCCCAACAGCAGGCTGCTCCGTCCTTGCACTTTCACATTTACTGCTCAAAAGCACAATGTTGAGTGCCAGACTCGCCAGAAATAGCACTGCAAGAATTGCAATAATAGTCTTTGCACGTTTTGTCATTTTTGATTTCAGTTTAGAATTGGTTGTTGTTTCTATAATGGCCAATGTAAGATTATCGTGGCCTCCGCCATTTGTACGTCCCTGGTTATCAACCATCGTGGCTATATCATCTACCACGACACCCAGAGAAACACCTCGGCGAGCCGCACTTGCAATCAGTCGTTTCTCTGGCATGGTACCATGAATACCATCCGTGCAAAGCAGAAAACGATCACCCTTTTCGTAAGGCAACTCAATCACTTCGACTTCCACATCCGGTTTGATACCCAATGCTCGGGTAATGACATTCGACTGTGCTGACAATCGAGCCTGTTCCTCTGTAATTACCTTCTGGCGAACCAAATCAAAGACCATAGAATGGTCGAAAGTCCGGAAAATCTTGCTTTTCCCCCGCAACTGATAGACCCGACTGTCGCCTACATGAGCCACAATTGCAGAACGATTGTTAATCAGTAGGGCAGTACATGTCGAACCCATTCCCATCAAAGAGGAATCTTCCTGCCCTCTCGTATAGATCGCCATGTTGGCACGACGGATGGCCTGCTTCAAATTATTAATAGCCGTATGTTCTGCAGATGCCTCAAACATTGCATTCACAATCTCTGTCACAGCTATCGTCGAGGCAGTTCTGCCACCGGGTCCTCCACCCATACCGTCGCAAACCGTAACAAGGAAACCCAGTGGAGTTTCTGCGGAAGCATAACTGTCTTGATTTTCCGCACGGCCTCCGACTCGCGACTCGGCGAACCCTAACGAATATGGTGTTACCTGCAGTTGTTTCAGTTCCATATTATCTGTTTTGTTTTATCCGATTGAAATACAGCACTTCCGGTATCTCAACCTCAAATAAGAAAAATAAATAGTAGGCTCACGAGGATAATAATGAGCATCAGCACAGACACCCAGACAACAGTATGCTCATCCATCCAAGTCAGCAATTTTTCTCTTTTGGTTGGAATGGGTGCCATGGCTTGTTCAATAGCATTCTTAAAGTCAATTGCCGACTGATAGCGCTTTGACTGTTCTTTAGCCGTAGCCTTGAGCAACACCTGCATTAGCCTCCGAGGCACTTTCTCCGACGGTGGCAAGGGGTCCTTCATTTGTTTCTTCAGAACCTCAGACTCTATTTCACTTTGCATCGGATTACTGCCCGTCAACAATTCATAGAATGTGATGCCCAACGCGTAAATATCAGTAGATGCGTCGATTTGAATGGTATTCTGTTCCGACCGTAGAATCTGTTCCGGCGCGGAATACTCGGGTGTTCCGATAAAGCCAAACGACGAAAAACGGTTACCACCATTCATCCTTGCAATACCCAAATCCATTAGCCGGACATTGCTGTCGTTCTCTACCATAATATTCGATGGTTTGATGTCACGATGCACAACTCCTCGGGAATGGACATAGTCCAATGCATCAAGAACCGGATATATAAGCCTGCAAATCTTTTCCACCCTATCAGGCATCGATTCGAAATTATTCTTAACGTATTTGTCAATGTTTTCTCCTTGAACATAATTACTAAGAATAAAAATTGGACCTTCATTCGGTTCATATTCGCAATAGCCAAGCATCTCGACCAAATTGGGATGACGGAAGGCCAACGACGCTTCTTGCTTAGCGCGATCACGTATCATCTTGTTATTTGCATAAGCATCCCTTACCCTTTTGATGGCAACTCTGCCACGGGTTTTGATACGATAGCCCAAGTAAACCGTTCCCATCGCACCGCTCCCAAGAGGAGGTTCTGCCGGATTGTAGCAGTACCACTCTCCCATGACATATAAATAGATATAGGGATCGCCTTCACGTTGAACCACAGTCTGTGCCATAGCTGTCTGATATTTTTGCTATTATCTATTGCAATACAAAGATATTACACTATCGATTCTTTGCCGGAACTCCTGATCGCCTCTGTCTTCTGCGGCAAGCCGGGCTTTTCTCAATAGGGTTTCAGCCTTGGGCACATCTCGTTCCACAGCATCTGTACGGGATGTTCCGCCTATATAATCGAGTGCTATCTGATAAAGTGCTTCGTAGTTTGTTTCATCCTGATCAATAGCTTTTTCAAGCAAGCGGTGTGCAGTATAATTATTTGGAACCACTTTGGCATTTTCCCTTGCTTTGATTACATAATCCGTTTGAGCATCAGCCTCTTCATTCTTCTTACTAACAAAATAGAGCTGACTCAGCATGAAAGTCGCTCTCGAATTGCCGGAACGGGAGAGCGAATCCAAGAGATGGACTCCCTTTTCTGCTTGGGTTGGGATAGCTATCATCTCCTGAACTTCATCCAAAGTAAATGTTTTGTTTCCAAGGAGCTCATTACCGGTTTCAGATTCCAAATACGCTTCCGCTTCGCTATCCGTTCCTGTCCACAATGCAAAGACAAGTCCCACACAGAGAAGGATGGCAACAACAACTGCCACAGGCCAAACCTTTGTCATATCAAAGGAAGAAACAGGCGCCAGCTCAAGAGAAGACAACCGATCTATATCCACACGCATTTCTGCTGCGGAAGCATAACGCTGTTCTTGTTTTTTGTTTGTTGCTTTAGCAATCACCTTTCTTACCTCACTCACCTTTATGAGCGACAGAGGCATTTTTGAATGCAATTGCTTATCAAGCACCTCATGGGTTGCTCCCTCAAAGGGTGGATGTCCCGTAATGAGTTGGAAGAACAAGATACCGACCGCATAGATATCGGTTGTCCGATCCTGATGTCGCACATCGCCCAAAACCAATTCGGGAGCCGCATAAACGGCCTTCCCCAAAAACTGTCCTGCGGTTGTAAGCGACTTATCCTGAGTTGTAAGCGTCTCAAGCTGTTTGGCGATACCGAAATCTATAAGTTTGATATGCCCATCCCTTGTCACCATAATATTGGTAGGGTCTATATCTCTATGAATATAACCGGCATCATGAAGTGCCATCAAACCCGACAAAATGCTTCTGATTACTCGGACGGCAAAGCGATACGGATCTGTGTTACGTTCATTTACCAATTGCTGTGCGAACGGTATCTCCTCTCCATTCTTTCCGACCGTACATCCATTCAACAGATCATCGAGCATAACACCATCCAGCAGTTCACTCACCACATGATAACGACGTGCGACATTTCCCAACGAATCTCGTTTGTCAATTTCTATGAAACCGAGCATCTCGACAAGGTTGTCGTTTCTCAAACGGATGGATGCTTCACGCCGTGCTCTCTCAATAACATTATCCGGCAAGTCGCTATACATAAACTTAATTGCGACAGCACGTGTCATCCCCGATTGTTCGTCAACACGGAGACCTTTGAAAACCTTGCCCATTCCACCCTCGCCTAATGGCTGGGAAGAAGGGTCAAACTCATAGTATATACCCGATAAACGCTCGGATTCTCCTTGTATTTTTACTTTTGGCATTGAGTTATCATATTACAAACCGACGGTTCCACCTTGATTAAAACCTCCAGCTCCCCCATCAAATCCAACCGTACCGTCGTTTCCATTGGGATAGAATGGAGGTGGTGTCATATCTCCTGGTCGAGTAAAACCCGGATCAAAATCAGGTGCCACGGTCCGTTTGGGGGCAGACAAGGGCACAAATCCTTCCGAAACTTTGAGTCCTAATGCCTTCACATCAACCAATAGCAATACCAACTCATAGTTTTCGCCAATGGTAATAACATCATTGTTAAAACACTCCACAGCACTGAAACCCAGACTTTCTCCGTTTACCATGGTTCCATTGGTTGAACGCTGATCACTGATGGAAGCGATTGTTTTTTCCGGATTCTTCATTTTGCGTACCACGAGTACGGCATGCTCTGAAGAAACGGTGCCTTCTGCCAATTGAATATCACATTTGTCGGAAGAACCGATTGTATTCTGTCCGATATGTAACGGCCAATACTCTCCTATACCCTGACGTGAAATGGAATACAGGAATCCTACAACAGGTTTCCCTTCTACTGGTTGCTGCCTAACAGGTCCTGCAGGTTGTGCATTTCCCATGATGACACCATTATTAGCCCTGGGTGTTTCAGGTTGATAACCGCCCATACCAGGCACTACAGTACCGCGATTCGACGAACTTCGACGAGTGTAGATATCGTTGCTGAAATTATTTTCTCCGTTAGGAGAATACTGTCCGGAATCTTCCATTCCCGGCACCATTGTTCGATTCTGAGACATAATAGTTTTTTTTAGTATGTTATTTCTGATTTATCGTATGAAACATAGTCTCCAACAGCACATTCAAAAGCAGAACAGCTCCGCTCCTCATCAGAGGAACGAAGCTGTCTGAGTATCATTAAGACTTCCTTGCATGGCATAGCAGAGAGGATTACTCTTTTCTCTCGCGACCTCCTGCAAGAATGTCTATTTGTTAGATTTAAGCTCTAAATATAAAAAAGCGTGAGATCCGTATCCATTACTTACCTCACAATCCTGGCCTTCGAACTTGCCACCACGTTAGATAAGCAACTTCGAAGCCCACGCAGAATTGTATAAATCAACTATTACAGAAGCCGGTCTTTGATACATACGTACCACACGACTTCCGATAGAAGTTTAAATACACTTCTCCGGTCATCTACCATTGCATCATCCGCCACGTGGATTCCAAGTGTTCGAAGTTTGGATTGTAGCGATGAAGCGCTGAATAAACGCCTTTACTATAATTAGGACTCCTTAGGTTTTCAATGGGCTAGCTTCCACTGATCGACTTTCAGAGTCGCTGCAAAGATATGGTTTTATTTTCAAACAACCAAAGATTTCATAAAAAAACTCCCCAAATCGGGAGTTTTCCTTAAAAAAATATGTTGTAAAACACATAAAAGAAGACTTGAAATAACGACTCTAGTTTCTTGGGTCACAGAGTTGCCACCGACTCAGCGGGAACGATTTCCTGAAATTCGGAGTTGCTGCTGACTCAGCGGGAACGATTTCCCGAAGTCCGGAGTTGCTGCTGACTGTGTCGGCATGAGGTTCCGAAGATTTGAAACGCTTCCCGCTGTGTCAGCGGGAACTCCGGAGAAACAGAAATGCTTTCCCTAAAGGCAACGTCCAGTTTTGCGATATTCCGATCGTTTCGGGTTTCCCTCTGGCAACTTTGTCATCAAAAAAATCAAAAGGGATGGCATCCTTTTCAGAAAGCCATCCCTATTTTGATATTTCGTAAAACTAAATTTTACTTTATGAACTTCTTGATGTGAAACTTACTTGACTACCTGACCATTGCTGTTGAAGGTACGTCCACCGCGAACGATGAAGATCTGACCGTTCTTGAAGAACTTGCCATCCTTCTGTGCAGCAGCGGCAACACTTTCGATGCCGGTAGGTTCAACCTTAACTGCGGTCTGAAGTTCGAATTTGTTCTCAACTTCAGCTACTTCGTCAGCAAATGCCCAAGTAACAGTCACATCAGCATTATACTGGTTGGCTGAACCCTGAATAGTACCGAAGCTAATAACAATCTGCTGCTTTGCAACGCCGGAGAAGGTAGCCACCTGCTCTTCCTGTGCAGCGTTGAACATAATGTACTCGCCATCAAGGAGGCTTGCACCGCCATCAACAGATGCAGTTACAACAGTAATGTCACCATCAGAGAAGTTGTTCTTACCCTTGATCGTCACACCGGTGATTACCAAACCTTCAGTTACGTTGATGACAAATGCATTGGCATTTCCATCAATAGTCTGATTAGTACGATACTTGACAGCATATCCGTTGCCAACACCAGCATTATCGAGTGCCGGAATAGTGTAGCTGATACCTACCAAATCTACCGACTTGACAGCAGGTTTTTCAACGGTTTCTGTGAAGTTGAATTCAGGAGCTGTAAACTCACTCACGCCCTTGTCTTCTCCAATGGTAGCAGTAATTGTAACAGCAACACCAGGCTTAACAATAATAGTAGCACCAGACTCAATCTGAACGGCCTCTGCTTCGCCAATAACAACACTCAAAGTTTCACCTTCCTGACCCTCTGTGACTACATACTTCCAAGCCTTGTTAGCGACATCAACACCAGCCTGTTCTACAGTTGCCGGCTTGCACTCACCAGCTACAGGAGCAACATATGGCTTAACTGCCAAAGTGTAAATTCGTGAACGGTTATTGAATACCAAAGCGACATCATCAGCCTCCTTTACAATCATGCTGAATTGGGTCTTCGATGTATTCTGTGTGGTTACACCCTCAATAATATTATTTGAAGAAATGGTTGCATCTGTGTTCTTGGTAGAAGAGCAGTAATCAACCACAATGGTATCATTAGCGTTACACTGAGGCACATTGATAATAACTGTTCCACCCATCTGGAGGAAATAGTTACCAGTAAAGCCAATCAAGAAGCTCTTGCTTCCAGCGGTAAAGTACAGACCTTCAGTCAAGCCCAACTTAACGTCGGCAGATGCCATAATTTCCTCACCGTTCAAAACAGGAACATAGTAAGCACGACCCTTGGCGGCTGCCGGATCTGTCCACATATCATCTGAAATGGTGATAACGCTTGCATAGTCTGCACCCTTGGTGAAGTCCCAACTGCGTGCCTCGGTAATAGGAGGCATTGGGAACTTAATGTTCCAACGAGGATCGCCCAAAGAAGTTGGCTTAGCTGCGCCCTCAGCCAAAGTGAAGATTCCGTTGAAGTCACCCTCTGCAGCATTGGCAAATTCAATCACACCAGCAACGCTGTTCTGAACTGGTTCTTCTGCATCACCAGTATCCTCAGCCGCACTTGTGTCAGCACCATCGAAGTTAAAGGCATTGCCGCTGATATTCCAAGTCGGGTTAGGTCCGCCCTGACCTCCATTGGCACCCTTCACTACCTGACCGCTCTTACCTACATTCAGGAACAAGCTGTTCTGGATGTTGTAGGCCAACCAAGTCTGGTTAGATTGACGGTGTGTGAAGAAGTTCTTGCTCTTGGCAAGGTTGTAGAGTGTAGAGTTGTAGATGTAGAAGGACTGAAGCGCTATGCCTGCCTCCGTAGCCTTCTGTCCGCTCTGTGAAGTGTAAAGAGAGTTCGTGGTAGCCTCTGGAGCATAAATCGTCGAGTTGCTGATAGAGAAGTTCTCGGCAACACCACCCTTACGGAAGTCAAATTCCAGACCAGTGGTAGCAGCGATTTCAATCACGCTATTCTCAACGGTGAAGTTCTTGTAGAGATAGTTCTTACCGGCACTTGCATAAACGCCCTTCTTGACACCCTTGAGGGTAACGTCCTTAATAGTCAATTCTGCGGTAGCCCATTCAGACAAATCTCCGGCAGGTGTCGTAATCAAGGCAGCCTCCAAAACAGAAGCATCGATGGTAGCACCATTACCGTTGATGGTCAATCCAGCAGGAGCAACAATAGAACCGCTGACGGTGTAAGTAACACCAGCTGTCAGATTGATGGTAATATTGCCTACATTCTTGCCTTCGATGGCAGCTGCCAAAGCAGCGGTGATATCACCCTCTGCAGGAGAAATCTCAATATCATCAACAGGAATTCTTACGCCATCAATCAAGTAGCAGCCCGTGTTCAGCTCATACTGACTATTATATTTTGTGATTGTTCCAATGGCTGTGACTTTATCGCCCATCACAATCATACGACCTAAACGATCGACAACAGTATCTACATCAAGCCATTTGGTTCCAGATTCCACATAACCAGGACCGAAATAGGCAAGAGTATCGCCATCAAGAGAGTAGCAGTTGTAGAACTCTAAGTTCTGCTCGCTACCTTCCTCATCAACCACCCAGATACAAACACTTCCGTACTTGGCGAAGTTAGTTGCCTTCAATTGCATCTTCGAAATGATGCCCTGAACAGCAACGCTGTCATTTGTTTTCACTACGCCGGCGTCATAACAAGCAATAGCATTCGCCACCGTGTTGACTTCCTGAAGAACAGGATCAGCACTTTCTTGTGCCATCGCACCTGCTGCCATAAAGGCAGCCGCTAAAGAAAGGAAAAGTTTCTTCATGTGCATTAAGTTTTTAAATGTTAGTAATAAATGTATTAACTCTATTGTTTTGCTATAAGATCTGCTTTCGATGTCATGATATAGAATCGGTGCAAAGTTAGGATAATATTTTTAAATCGCAAAATATTTTGTAAAAAAACTAAATAAAAATAAAGGAAAACTATGATATTTGCTGTGAAGCGCTTCGAAATAATAAATAAAAAAGGATGGCACCCTTCGAATGCCATCCCAATATAGAGGTTAATATGTTTACTTCACGAACTTCTTGCCGTTCTGGATGTAAACCTGACCCTTCTTGAGAGTCTCTACCTTGCGACCCTGGAGGTCGTAGATTGCAGCTGCGTTCTGAGCAGGAGCAACCAGGTTGCTGATTCCAGTGTAAACATCGAAGGTAATGTTCCAACGAGGATCGCCCAAAGTCTCAGGAGCAGTTGCGCCCTCTGCCAACTTGAAGGTTCCGTTGAAGTCACCCTCAGCCGCATTAGTAAATTCAACCACACCGGCTACGCTGTTCTGAACTGGTTCTTCTGCATCTCCAGTATCTTCAGCAACACTTGTGTCAGCATCTTCGAAGTTGAAGGCATTGCCACTGATATTCCAAAGCGGATTCTTACCGCTCTGACCCTGGTTGATACCCTTTACTACCTGACCGCTCTTACCTACATTCAAGAACAAGCTGTTATCGATGTTGTAAGCCAACCAAGTCTGGTTAGACTGACGGTGTGTGAAGAAGTTCTTGCTCTTGGCAAGGTTGTAGAGTGTAGAGTTGCTGATAGTGAAGGTCTGTACGATATCACCAGCCTCAGTGGCCTTCTGTCCGCTCTGTGAAGTGTAGAGAGAGTTCGTGGTAGCCTCTGGAGCATAAATCGTCGAGTTGCTGATTGTGAAGTTCTCAGCAACACCACCCTTACGGAAGTCAAATTCCAGACCAGAGGTAGCAGCGATTTCAATCACACTGTTCTCAACGGCGAAGTACTTGTAGAGATAGTTCTTACCGGCACTTGCATAAACGCCCTTCTTGACACCCTTGAGGGTAACTTCCTTAATAGCCAATTCTGCGGTAGCCCATTCAGCCAAATCACCGGCAGGTGTAGTAATCAAAGCAGCCTCCAATGCAGAAGCGTCGATGGTAGCACCGTTACCGTTGATGGTCAATCCGGCAGGAGCAACGATAGAACCGCTGACGGTGTAAGTAACACCAGCTGTCAGGTTGATGATGATGTTATCAACAATCTTACCTTCAGAAGCAGCAGCCAAAGCAGCGGTGATGTCACCTTCTGCAGGAGAAATCTCGATGTCAGTTGGCAGACGCAAAATCTCCAGCTTCGTAATGAAGAGGTTGGTACCGGTAGCCTTACGAGTCATCTTGAGAGTCTTGCTACCTGCAGCTTCAGCAGGAACAACTACCTCAGTAGTGGTAACCTGTCCATTGAAACTTTCATAAACATTAGCCTCATCGCCATAGACGGCACTTTCCTGTGTAGCTTCTGTCTCATAAAAATACCAAGCACTTGACTTCTTAGAAGAATCCTTGTTGATGTATGCTGAGATTCGAATTACATCGCCAGCCTGGAACGTCAGACCTTCATCCAAAGTCAGAAGAACGAAGTTGTCGGTCAAAGCATCAGACTTACCATTCAGACAAATTGTATAATAGCCTGCATTTGCATAGTTCACACGATTGGTGTTAGAAGCACCGGTAGTCAAGGTTCCGCCCTTCGTGCAAACGACACCTTCCGGAGATTCCCAAGAATAGTATGCGTACTTTCCGAATTCGTAAGCCTCAGCACGAGCATGCTTTTCTGCCAAAGTGATAGCAGCGTTCAAAGCAGCCAGAGCGGCATCATACTCAGCCTGAGTTGCTACCTTGCCAGCCACAGCCTGTGCATCAGCAATAGCAGCATCCAATGCAGCCTTATTAGCCGCATCAGTCAGCGTGATAGCTTGCGCTTTTGCAACAGCCTCAACCAGAGCAGCAGGATCACCAGCAAGCACATAGTTTACATTCTTGAACGACAGCCAGCTGATATTGTTCTCTACAGCAACGATGAACTTAGCCACCAACTTGCCTTCTGCATCCGTAGAACCTACAGCGGCGATGGTATCGAGATAGAACTGTGATGTACCCACCTGAGCACCAGCGGTAGCAGAAACAGCTTCGCCCTCACCTGCCTGGAAAGTAATACCAGCAGCTGGATCGGTTACACCGTTCTTAACGCGTACACGTACAATTGCAGAAACCTGAACCTTTGCATTAGCTTCCAGACCTTCAATCGTAGCAGTCAAGGTCTTCTCGCCAAGAGACTCGCCGTCGCCGGTCCAATACTCGAAGAATGGAACCTTGAAGCCTGAACCGTCATTGTTTCCTTCGGTTGACCAACTATTGATGTAATAAGGCGCATCAGTAAAGTCCGGATTCGTATCCCATACAGACAGCAGGAAGTTATCAACTGTGATAGCAGCATGCCAACCGGTAACAGTATTCGGATCCTGCAATGCACTTGCCTCAGCCGCTGTCAAAGTACGAGCTTCATACTTAGTTGCATACTGTCCATAATACTCCTCATAAGCCGCAGAAGTATAGAAATTGGTAGCAGCGACGAATGCCTTTATAGCAGCCAACTTCTCAGCTGCACTTGCATATGAAGCAACAGATGCCTTAGCATTGGCTACAGCAGCAGAGAATGCTGCCAGATTAGCGTCGGTAGGATCTGCATCGTAGGTTGTCTTAGCGGTCTCCATAGCCTCCGAAACTGCGGCTTCCATCACCTTGCCTGTCACAGCCTGATAATCAGCCAATATAGAAGCAGCCTTAATATCTGCTATAGACCCTTCTCCATAATACTTTAAAGTCAGTTCGCCAAAAATGTTCCACATCGAAACATTCGCATTTGCCAAACCGATTTCGATGCTGTCGCCCTCTTCTGTGGCAAAATAGATTGGAGAAACGCCATAGTTACCTGCCACAAAAGAAGCATAGGCAGAAACCATATTGTTTTCAGATCCAGTCAGTTTCGGGAAAACAGACTTCTGTTCGCCAGCGAACAAGTAAGGCAAATTATCCTCATCGGAACCATCCTGACGATAGAAAGCACTTGCTGACAAAGAATATACGCCCTTCTTTGAAACGGCAATCTTCTGCACTGCTTTGAAACCATTGGTAGAATGATAAGATTCTGCGCAACTTGCTATGTTGCCGTTCTGACCCTGACTAAAATTATTGGCGTTGGCGGTACCATCAAAAGATGTAATCTTCCAATAACCTGAAGTGTTTCCATTACGCTTCAACTGAGGATCCATAATGAAAGCGGTAACATCAACTGGAGCAGTTGCGGTAGCAGTTGCCTGTGAAGCTACTACATCGGCATTAGTAACCAGCTTCCAAGAAGAAGCAGCGGATGCAGCATCATTCAAAACAACAGGAGAATTCTTTCCATTGCCACTCAAATACTTACCACCATTAGCGATGGTATAAGTACCGTCTTCTGCTTTTGCAAAAGTCCAATTGGCAGCAGCGGCATCAACAAACAAACCGGTCCCCAAGAAGTGGTTGTCACCACCGTTCGACTGGTGAGAATCGAGAGTGTAAGTGTCCTCAGTCTCGGCAACAAGCCCCAAGGTGAAGAATTGTGGTTTACTTGAAAGACAAGCCTGAGTACCCCAACTGAGACCACCGGCCAAATAATAGCCTGTCTCGTTGTTGACAATCAGATAGTCACCTTCTTGAACCAAACTATCTGCAAATGCAGCAAACGCAAACATTGCAGACACTAAAGAAAGGAAAAGTTTCTTCATGTGCATTAAGTTTTTAAATGTTAGTAATAAAAATGGGTATAATCACAATAAGTTAAGTTTAGATTTCAAGTTACGGTTAGATTTGTGAGTCTCAGTGCCGGTTTCAGGCTTTCATTAAAACACTTTTCCGCAGCAAATATACAGATTTAATAAATAAGCGGTTCAAAATAATAAAAAAAAGTGCAAAAAAGACTAAATTTTTGCACTTTTCTATCGTTTTTTTCTAAAAACAGACCCGATTTAGTTCATTTTCAGGTTGTCGATGAACAAAAGCAGGCGGTTGGTGATGTTCACTTCACTCACACCGGCATCGAAATCGATGGAAAGTAGATTCATGTCCGGATATACCTCCTTGATACGACGCTCCACGCCTCGGGCAATGATATGATTGGCAATACATCCGAACGGCTGGAGGGAAATGACGTGATTCACACCCTGTCGCGCAAACTCCGCCACCTCGGCAGGCAGCAGCCAACCTTCTCCGAACTGGGCATTCAACGTCAGAATATCCTGACCAGCCTTGGCTTCCTCGAAGATATCGTGCAAAGGCTGGTAATACCGGAACTTCGCTCCGATCCGATTGAAGCGCCCATACTGCCGCTTGATGACCCAATAGAGCGTCGAGAAGATGAAGTCGGGCACCTTGCTGCGGACAATATGCGTTTCCAGGTTCACGCGACGGTTCACGAATGCCTGCATGAAGAAATCGATCAGCACAGGGGGCTGCACTTCTATGCCCCGTTCAATCAGCCAATCCACCACATGCTTCTGCGCATACGGATGGAACTTGAGGAATATCTCACCCACAACGCCCACTTTAGGAGCGTCTTTATCGAGACAGATGTCGTTAAACGCTTGGGCAGCCTCTTCCAGCAGGTGCATCATCCGCTTGCGATCCTTCCGGCGAGCCGCTTCCACACCTGCAGCCAGATACTTGTCGCGCAACGCCTTTGCCAGACCCGGCGCTTTCTCGCGAACCGCAGCCGGATAGTACATCTTTGCCAAGACGTCGCCATACAGCACACCGGTAAACGCTATCGGCAACAACTTGCGGAGCGGGAACTGGAAGCCCGGCTGGTAATTGCCCAAGTCTTCCATCGCCACCGAAACAACCGGCACCTGCGGGAAGCCGGCATCGACCAGTGCCTTTTTGATCAAAGTAATATAGTTGGATGCCCGGCACTGTCCGCCCGTCTGCGTAATCACCACAGCACATCGGTCAGGACTGTATCTGCCCGAACGGAATGCCTTGACAAAGTCGCCCACAATAAGCGTGGCCGGATAGCAAACCTCGTTGTTGGCATACCGCAGACCCATATCTCCCGAAATCTCGTCTGACAAAGGCAGGTTCTCTGCATCATAGCCCGCCATGTTGAGCAACAGAGGCAGGAAAGGCGAAGCAAACTGCGTGAAGAACGGAATCAGGATCTTCCGTCCGCGACAACTCTCGTCGAAGGTCGGTGTTGTGGAAAAAGCGACAGGCTTCTGTTGGGTCTGATCCGCCTCCCCCTTCAGTTTCGCCAGCTTCAGCGATTCAATCAGGCTGCGGATACGCAGCTTCATGGAACCTACATTATTGATGTCGTCGAGCTTCAGCAAGGTCAGGCTCTTATGATGACGCACCATGAGGTCGCGCACCTCATCGACCAGGAAAGCATCCGGTCCGCATCCGAATGATGTAAACTGCACGAGATGCACATCGTTGCCCTGCATGGCGCACCATTTGGCAGCTTTCAGCACACGGTTCGGATAGGCCCACTGCGGTACGAAATGCACATCCGACAGATCGATCATCTTGTCGCGCACAATATCGTCGGTAATGACATCGACACCCATGCCGGAAATCAAATCCGCCACCTGATGCTGGATCAACGGATCGGAATGATACGGACGACCTGCCAGCAGGATAACCATACGATGGTTGTTGCGGGCTTCTGCCAGAATATCTTCCGAGTAATGCACCAACGACTGTTCGAACAGGCTCTGTTCGTAACGTGCCTGAGCATAAGCCTTCCGGATCAAATGCTTGTTCCGGATGCCTAACTGTTCCATCAGTTCGACACACTGAACCAACAGCAGTTTCTCGTCCTTGAAACTGATGGCAGGGCTCAACAAATGCACATCCCCACCCTGCACGCTTCGGATCACCTCGCTGTAACCGGTCACCACCGGACAGTTGTAGCTGTTCATGCCGCCTGCATTGTGTTCGTGAATGACAAACGGCAGAAAAATCGTGTTTACCCCTTTATCGACCAGGTTCTGCACATGGCTGTGCATCAGTTTAGCGGGGAAGCAGATATTGTCGGACATCACCATGCCCGCTTTCTGCTCGTACTTCTTATAGTTCGAAGCATCGCTCAGCACCACCTCCACGCCACATTGCGTAAAGAACGTATGCCAGAAGGGGAACTCTTCGTACTGGTTCAAGCCTCGCGGAATGCCAATCTTCAGAGGTGAGGCGTTGGCCTTGCGACGCGGTTCCGGCATCTTCTGCTGCACTTTGGTGCGATCGAACAATGCCTTCAGCTTCATATCGTAGGCGTTCAATCCCTTGCGCTTGGCTGCGGCGCCGTTCACGAATACCTTCTCGCAACGATTGCCCGAGAAATATGTCTTGCCGTTATCAAACTTATAGGTCGTCACCAGACACTGGTTGTCGCAGCCGTGGCAATAGACATTCTTCGAAGTGAACTCTGCCTTGTCGAGCAGATCTTCAATCTTGTGAGCCTGACCTGCCCCTTGTGCCATCGCATAGAGAGCACAACCGTAAGCGCCCATCAGTTCCGGCTTGTCGCAGCGCGAGACTTCTGCCTCGGTGAGGATTTCAAGCGCCCGGACCACGGCATCGTTTCGCATGGTTCCTCCCTGCACCACGATGTGCTTGCCCAAATCGTTGTTACTTTTCAGTTTCAGCACCTTATAGAGGCAGTTTCGGACCACCGAATATGCCAAGCCTGCTGACAGATCGGCAATCGAAGCACCCTCGCGTAACACCTGCTTCACCTTCGAGTTCATGAACACCGTGCAACGCGTGCCCAAATCGCAGGGTGCCTGACTCTTCCGCGCCTCATCGGCAAAGGCTGCAACTTCATAGCCCAAAGAAGTGGCAAAGGTGGAAAGGAACGATCCGCATCCCGAAGAACAAGCTTCGTTGATCTCCATGCGATGGATAACACCCTCCTGCACGAAGATGGCCTTCATGTCCTGTCCGCCAATGTCGAGAATAAACGAGACTTCCGGATCGATATGCTCTGCCGCCATGAAATGAGCGATGGTTTCGATGATGCCATGATCCAACTGGAAGGCCGCTTTCATCAGATCTTCGCCATAACCGGTGGAGCAACTGCCAACAATCTGCAAATCGCACGAGAGGGCGGCAAGTTTCTCCTGCAACTGCTGCAAGCCGGCTTCAACCGCCTTGATCGGATTGCCGTCGTTGGTGTGATAGTAGTCGAAGAGCATATTACCCTGTTCGTCCAGCACCACAATCTTCGTGGTGGTCGAACCCGAATCGATACCCATAAACGCCCGAAGGGTGTCGTTGGCCTTTAAGTTCCCGACAGGAATCCGGTTTTTCAGAATACGCTGCTGCCACTGCCTGTAATCCGATTCATCGCGGAATATCGGTGCCATCGCACCGGCAGAAACCGCATTCACGCCCTGAAATGCCGAGTTGATCTTTTCAATGATTTGCGGAATCGTGCTGTAGGATTCATCGCTCACCTGAGCTAAAGCGGCGCCTTCAGCAGGTAATAGCGTACCGCGCTCAGGCAGAATCAGGTCGGTCTCTTCGAGCTGCATATAGTCGATGAATGCCTTGCGCAAAGCGGGAATGAAGTTCAGCGGTCCGCCACAGAACAGCAATGGACGACGGATGTCGCACCCGTGCGCCAGCGTCATGACGGTCTGTACCGCTACGGCACGGAAAATGGAGGCGGCAATATCGGTTTTCGGGATATTCTTGGCAATCAGATTCTGGATATCGGTTTTGCTGAACACGCCACAGCGCGAAGCAATTGGATATACCTGCGTGCTTTCGAGCGCCAAGGCATTCAGGTCATCGACCGACACACCCAGGATAATCGCCATCTGGTCGATAAACGCGCCGGTACCTCCGGCACAGTTGCCGTTCATGCGCAAGTCCTGCGCCTCGCCGTTGCGGAAGAATACCACCTTGGCATCCTCGCCACCGATGTCAATCATCGACTGCACCTGCGGGTAATGCTGCTGAATGCATTTGCTGGCAGCCACCACCTCCTGCACAAACGGCAAGTGGCAACGCTCAGCAATACCCATTCCGATGGAACCGGTGATACGCAAGGAAATCTGAAAATCAGGGGAAGGCAATGAGGCTTGCAGCTCAGCAAGCAATTCGTTCACAGATTGGCGGGCACGAGCCTTATGTCGCACGTACCTTGTGAAAACAACGTTATTCTCAACGTCGAGTGCCACAATTTTGGTAGTCGTCGATCCTACATCGACTCCTACACGCAATCTGTTCATGCTCATAGATTGTTGCCCCACCGAGACTCGAACTCAGTCAAACAGAACCAAAATCTGGTGTGCTACCATTACACCATGGGGCAAAAGATGTTTTTGCGTTTTAGCGAGCGCAAAGTTAGGCATAATTTTCAAACCGACCAAATTTTTCTCCGATTTTTCGAAAAATTATGCCACTTTTTGCCAACAAAAGCGACTTTTACAAGCCTTCGCGCGCAGGAATGTCATTTTGGGTTGCCAATGCCTCGACCACATTGATGATGTAATCGCAGATTTTTTCGCACCCGCTGACCACTTCCATATACAGGACACCGCTCTGATAGGTGTAGTAGCTTTCCTGCACATTCCCGATATTCTGATCGCGGAGCTGGTTACGCAAGCTGTTCACCTGATCTTCCTGATTGTATGCCCGGCTCATGTCGGCAGAAGTCAGGTCGTTCTTCTGCAGCAACTGGATCATCAGATCCATGCTTTTGTGCGTAAGGGCGAGCATCTGGTCGATATTCTGCTGCTGCATCGGAATAAACTCGATGTTCACTTCATGACGCCGTGCCACGCTGCGTGTCACCTTGTAGCAAGCATCCGCCAGACTTTCCAGCTCATCAGCCATTTGGAATATGGAACGCACACGCGCAAGCGCACGAGGTGAGAGCTGGCTCTTATCCAAACTATTCAGATAGCGATCTATTTCCAGTTCCAACCGGTCGGTAATCTTCTCATACTTCTCGATCCGGCTGAACAGATGATTGTAATCCGAATCGGTTTTCGTCATGTGTACGAACTTATCGGTCAAGTCGAGCATACGCTGGCAACGCAAACCGAACTGTACAGTTTCCTTGCGTGCCTGATCGACCGACAACTCGGCCGTCGATAAGATTCCGCCTTCGATGAAACTGAGGTGGAACTCCTCGTCATCGTCGCTGCGAACGGGGAAGACCCGTTTGAGCATATTGCAGAAGTATCGGATAAAACCGATGCACACCAAGGCGGTAACCAGGTTGAAGCAGGTGTGGCAAAGCGCGATTCCGAAAGCCAGTCCGACCGGCGTTCCGCCCACAAGACCGGAAATCCATGCAGACATCGGATAGATGAGAGCCAGCGCCCAAACCAGTCCTACCAAGTTGAAGAACAAGTGAGCGAAAGCAGCGCGACGTGCCTGCAAATTGGTTTTGCGTGCAGCAAACAGCGGCATCAAAGTCGTTCCCACATTATCGCCAATCACCATTGCTGCCGCTGTGATGAACGGCAGCCAGCCGCTGGCGCATGCCACCATAGCCAAGGTGATAGTAGCGACGGAGGACTGGAACAACATCGTGGAAGCAATACCAATCAGCAGGAACAGCAAGACAGACCAGAATCCGGCACCGGTAAGGGAGGCAAACACTTCCGATATTTCCGGATAAGTTACACCGTCGTTCATCGGCATCATCTGAACAAACGTGCAGAAACCATACAGCATCATGGAGGCACCCATCAAGATAGGGCTCCACGGCTTGCTCTTGATGCGGCTGCTATATGTGAAAGGCAGCGCAAAAACGATGAGAGGAATCGCCAGGAATCCGGCAGGAAACGCATAGCCCAACAAAGCCACTAACCAAGGGGTCAGGGTGGTTCCCACGTTGGCACCCATAATCATTGCCACAGATTGCTGCAAGGTAATCAGTCCCGCGTTGACGGAGGTGACCGCCATCAAGGTAGTGGCTGCAGACGACTGCACAAGCATCGTCACTTCAGCACCGACCCGGAAGCAAGGAAAACGATGCTGCGAAAGATTGCGCAAGGTGGCTCGGACGCGCGAACCCGTAAGCTGCAACAAGCCTTCGCTCATTACCTTCATACCGTACAAACCAAGGGCGATTCCACCCAGCAAGCTGAGAATGAGTAGTATGGTGTCAGACATAGAGTATATTTTGGTATCTAATGTATGTATTTTCCGGCACAAATTTACATAAAAAATCTCTATTCTTCGCAAAATCTGTCGAAAAATACGGAAAGTACCCTTAAAAAACTTCCGTTTATTGCAAAAAATACTATCTTTGCACCATATTTTTTATTGAAATCCGTTAACCATACTATCCATGAGCAAATTGACAGATACTATTGATGAACAAGTCCGCTGGAACGACCGGGCAGGGCTGAAAGACGTCAACGATTTGAACCAAGCCATTCATGAAGGACGGATCGGAGATATTATCCGAACCGCAGAAGCCTTGCAAGAAAAAAAACTGGCAACGATTGCTGAAAAGATTGCCGCTAACCCGAAAATCAAGATCATTCTTCTGGCGGGTCCGTCGAGTAGCGGAAAGACCTCCACTTCCAAGCGCTTGTCCATCCAGCTGATGACCTGCTGGAAAAAACCGGTCGCCCTCTCGATGGACAATTGGTTTCTGAACCGCGAGAATACGCCCTTGGACGAAAACGGGGAAAAGGACTATGAGTCGATTTTTGCCCTCGACCTGGAGCAGTTCAACCAAGACTTGCAGGATCTGATTGACGGGAAGGAGGTGCAACTTCCCACCTATAACTTCCAAACCGGCGAACGGGAATATCGCGGCAATACGCTGAAACTGGAGGAAGACAACCTGCTGATTCTGGAAGGCATTCACGCCCTCAACCCGCTCCTCTCGGACAAGATTGCCCGCGAACACAAGTTCCTGATCTATGCTTCAGCACTAACCGGACTCCGCATGGAAGGCGATACCCGCATCTCCACCTCCGACAACCGGTTGCTGCGCCGTATGTGCCGCGACAATGCAACCCGTGGCTGCTCTGCAGAAGAAACCTTGGCCCGCTGGCCTTCCGTGCGACGCGGCGAAGAGAAGTGGATCTTCCCGTATCAGGAGAATGCCGACTGCTTCTTCAACACCGCTATGATCTACGAATTCTCGGCACTCTACCCGAAGTCTGCCAAATTGCTAAGCGAGATTCCCGTGGAATCGCCCCAAATGGCGGAAGCTCACCGTCTGCTTCACTTCCTCACCTACTTCACTCCTATTCCGGATAAAGAAATTCCAACGAACTCCCTATTACGCGAGTTTATAGGCGGCTCGGTGTTCGATGTCGGATAGTTCGAAAACAAGCATAAAAAAACAGCCGGAACATCTTCATACAGATGCTCCGGCTGTTTTTATGTATTAAATCTTAGTTCAACTGTCCGGCTTCTGCCTGCTTAACCATAGCATCGGTAGCCAGAATGTAAACCTCTACGCGACGGTTAGCGGCGTCAGCAGCATTGTCTGTCAAAGGCTCGCTGCTTGCCAAACCATACTCTGTGATACGGCTGGCTGCAATACCGTTGTTCTTCAGAACTGTGCCTACAGAAGCAGCACGCTTCTCTGAAAGAGGCTGGTTGATAGCGTCGCCACCAGATGAATCGGTGTGACCCTTCACAACGATAGCGGTATTTACCATATCGTCGGTTGACATAGTCTTGGCGAAGTTAACCAAAGCGGTCTTAGCGCTGGCACTCAAAGTTGACTGGTTCTTAGCGAAGCTCATATCGGCATCGAAAGTAACCTTGATAGCCTTCAAGCCCTGAGAATCCTCGATGGTCTCAACAGATGCCTGCTCAGCCATAGCAGCCTTCAAAGCAGCAGCCTTCTGATCCATCTTGTGACCAATGATAGCACCTGTTCCTGCACCTACAGCAGAACCAACGGCAGCACCGATAATGGTACCCTTAGCATTTTTGCCGATCAAGGCACCGACACCGGCACCTACAGCAGCACCTGCACCACCACCGATCAGGGAACCCTTAGTGGTATTGCTCCATGAAGAGCAAGACTCCAAACCCATCACCAGGATGGAACCTGCCAAAAGGCAGAGAATAGTTTTCTTGAACATAGTTAAAATTTAAAAAGGTGAATATATAATGATGTATTCTTTGTCATCATCCGTTTTTAGCGGACGATGACTTTCTTGCCATTGATGATGTAGATACCCTTACCGGAAATTGCATCTACGCGCTGACCCAACAGGTTGTAAATAACCTGTGGCTTGCTGGCTGCGATTTCTACCTCACTCAGCGAAGTAGTTGTATTTCCATTGACAGAATACAAAACGTTGTTTGCAGCAAATTCATAAGTAGTATTGTACTTGGTAATGGTACCCGAAACAATCACTTCGTCACCTACTTTCAGATAGTCGGTCGATGTGATGTCTTCGCCACCAAGACCCTTGCCCTTATATACTTCGAAGGTATCATTATCCAACCAGTAGATCAAGGTGTTCGACTGAACCTTGTCAATCTTGCTGACAGTACCCTTCACATAAACGGTCTTTGCCAGATCGTAAGTGCCGGCATCGATCATCTCGATAGCTTTGGCTGTAGTATAGGCTGTTTCAGGAGTATTGGTAGGATCAGTAAGTTCCTGAACATTGCCTGTAGCCTTATACTGAACGATGATGCTGTTCTGGTTGAACTCATAGGTAGTATTGTACTTGGTTATGGTACCCTTTACAATCACCTCGTCACCTACGTTGAGATCGGTTTGAGCAGCGAACTTCTCGCCGTTCTTACCGAGACCGTTATAAACCTCGAACGTGTTGTCATCCAACCAATAGGTGATCGAACCATAAGTGCTGTTGAAGCTCTGAACACGGCTAACCACACCCTTCACATAGACTGAATCGCTCAAATCGTTATTGGCATCGTCAATCAGGGCGATAGCCTGAGCGGTAGTGTAAGCTGTCTCAAGAGTATTGGCAATGTGCTTCAAGTTAGATTCGCCGGCACTTACCACTTCTGTAACAACGATGTTTACATACTTACCACCGGAAGTGTACATAGCAAAGCCCTTCACAGTTACGGAAGCACCATTGGTCAACTTAGCTGCTATATCGGCAGATGGAGAAATCAGCGAACCGACAGCCGTTGTAGCACCTTCGATAGTTACGTTGTAGTAGTTACCTGAAATAGCCAGCGTTCCCGTCATAGACACATATTCGATAACAGGGTTAGCGAACCAGGCATCTGCAGCAGCGCCATCGAGGTTAACTGCCTCCGGATAAGCAACAGTCTTGCCCGAAGCGGTCTTGGTGAAGGTAGCATCATTCTTGAACTGCTTGAATCCGCCGTATTCTGAAACGGCGCCTTCAATCATCAAGGAATCACCGACAGCGTAGGTGTGGTTGTTGAAATAGGTATAGATGTAACCAGAACCGTCGCCAAGAACGAAACCGCCCTTGCCGGCAGCATAAACCAAACCATACACCTTGACTGAAGCACCAACTTCAGCTGCCTGAGCCTCTGCTACAGAAACTACACCCGTCAAATCAGGACCGGCTGGGGTCTCACCACCGTTCTCTCCTGAATTCTCAGCTGGAGTGAAGGTAAGCGTAGCATCATCAATCAGCACGTTACCGGTATTCTTGTTGATTCGGATAACAAAGCATGCTTTGGTGTCTGCCGCTAATGTAATAGAGTCAGAAACAAGTGTCCATGCATCAGCCGGAATAGTATTTACCGACTTAGAATAGTCATAAGAACCGACCTTATTATCAGCATCAACAGGCACATAGCCGTTTACAAGTACAGCCTGTGCATCGGCAGAAACACTCTTGGCATAGTAAGAGAACACATAAGTTCCGGCCTTATATTCTGTTTCCTGATAGGCCAGACGCTTATTTCCAGAAGCAGAATTTGCCTGAACTGAATAAGAACCGCTATGGGCATCGGTTGACTGGCTCAAAGTTGCGCCACCAGCAGAAGAAGCTGGTGTCCAGTTAGCAGGCTTTCCATCTGCCCACTGCTCGAAACCTCCGTTCGAAAACAGATTGGTTTCATCGGCATAAGCTGTCAGCATCGTGGCAGCAGCTGCCAAACAAAGTAAAATTTTCTTCATACTAAATAAATTTAAGATATATAATAATGGAATTTTATAAAAACGCATTGGGAACTGCAAGGAAATTCTTGCAGTTCCAATGTTGAACAATTATTCTTCTGTTTCCGGCTCACGCACCAGGACGTTCTTCACCTCCCAAGTGGCGGAAGCGGTGTAGCCGTCCACGTCATTCGAACTGGTGTAGCGGAAGCCAATCCAGCAATAGCCACCGATAAAGGCACTCAAGTCAATCTGACCGGTTGTGACGAAGGTCCAATCCTGATTGCTCGGCATCATGTCGTCGGTCAGAGGAATCTGCGCCCATGTGCATGTGGTCACATCGCCGGCGTAATCGGTAGAAACGAACACGCCCAGACGCTGGTTAAACTCTGCGGCATCGCCATCAGCCAGATAACGGAACACGTGATCGAACTGCAGATAGGGTTTATCGGCTTTCTTGAAGTTCATGGACGGAGAAACCAACCAGGATTCGGTGGTGTGGTTCGTCTGATAGTAGCCGGAACCCTTCCAACCGTAGTTACTGGTGTTGCTCCACACATAGTTCAAGCCGTCCAAACTGATATCCTGCGTGGTGAAATCACCGGGATCGCCCAGCAGAGACTTGTTATAGTAAACGCTCAGCTTGGCAGTAAATACGCCATTGTCCCTTGAAATAACGATGGTCTCTGGCGTATAGGAGGTGGCGGGAACCCAACCTTCTGCGGTATATTCATACACTGAGGCTTCAGCCTTCGAACTTGAAGTCTTGTAGGCCATTGCGGCACGCTGGCCTGCTTCAGCATACGGATAGTTGGATGCCAACCATACGGGCAACTGGGTAGAAGGGCTGCTGACATACGTAGCTCCGCTACCGAAAATGCTATAGTCGGAAGGCTGGAAGGTATAAACCGTAGCTTCATCGACGGTAAAGCGGCTCCATGCGGTGCCGTTGTACTGATACAAGGCAGCATTGGTGGCATTAACGCTTACCGTAGCGAAGCGCGATTCGGCATACATTCCGTATGAACTGTAGCTGTTGGCATACTTGGCGTAGAGACCGGTAAGCGGATTGGTCAGGTTGAAACTACCGTCCGTCTGTGCCTCGAACTGCCAGGTAGCGCCTTCTTCCGGTTTCTCGGCAGTCAGGAAGAAAGGACCTCCTGAAGCCTGCGTAGAGACATACTTGTCGTCGATATTCTTAATATAATAGGTACCATCGGTAGCAGCCTCTAACGAAACAATCCAGATTTCAGCATCATCTTCGCCAATCGTATTATCGTCGGCAGTCAAGGAACTACCCACGCAATAGCCAGACTCCGAACCGGAAGCCAGGAACCCGAACGGAACGTAGCTGCCGTTCACCTGTGCTGCAATGATGTAATTGCCGGCTCCCTGCAAGGCGGTCACTTTCTTATAGGAACCGTCTGCCTGCTCGGCAAAGACATACGGATTGCCGTAGCTCTTGGTCATCTGAGCACCGGCAGCAGGCTCTGCCGTTTCGTAAGCATAGTTAGCCATCACGATATCGCCCTCAGCAGCCTCCGGGTAAGCGGTCTTCAGGATGGCTGTCAGCTTGGAAGATGTGGCAGGAGTCAGATAGGCTGCCGATTTGCCGCGTCCGCTCCAGGCAGACTCATAATCATCCTCGGTAAGAGTATAGGACACCATTTTTGCCAGCTGATCGACATACACATAATCAGCCTGATGCAGATTATAGGTGATGTTGAACTTCGAACCGTTGTCGGCATTCGGCCACTTGTTCTGCACGAAAACCGGCAGATACTCGTCGGCAGGAGCATACTCTCCGAAATAGCGCAAGCTCGTCAATGCTGCCAATGCCTGACTGTAGAGGGTGGTGTCGTGCAGTTGATCCAAGCTGTCGGCAATTGCCTTGTTGGTGCTGTTGGTGGCGATGGTTGAATAGTCGGAAGTGGTCAGCGTATAGTTCATCTCCACGACATCCGTCACTTCATATTCTGCCTCTTCGTCGAAGTTCTTGTCGAAGTAATCGTCGTTGCACGAAGCAAGCGACATCGACAAAGGCAATGATAAAAGGAAAATATATTTCTTCATTGTGGTTACGAATTAGAAGTTAACTTTGAGGCGCAACGAATACGTACGACCCGTGTTGAAATAAACATACACATTGTTCTCGTTGGCATCGGTGGTCAGGCTGCTCGGGTTCCAGGCTTTCACGATGTACTGGTAGTTGAGCAGGTTGTTCACATTGCCGCTGAAGACGGCATTGCAGTTACCGATCTTGAACTTATAGGAAGCCATGGCATCGACGGTCTGAGCCGACGGCAACTTCCACGGGTTGGCAATGCTCAGGGAACTGTTGCCCTTGGTGGCATTGTCGGTGAAGCTAACATTCGAACCGGAGAACGAATAGTAGGAATAGTTGCGAGCCATGAGGTTCCAGTCGAAACCGACCTTCAGGGCCTTGCTGAGCTTGAAGTTGGCACCCAAGGCAGCGGTGGTCTGTGCAGAACCGCCTACGCGTACATCTTTCAAATTGATATTGGCACGGGCATGATCGTCAGCTCCGACGCCGGAAGCGGCTCCACCGTTGATGTTCAGAGGCTGGCCCTGACGGTCGTATGCAAATCCGGTGGCGTTGCTGTTCCAGATCCAATCGCCCCAGCTGAACATACCGGTTAACTCCAGCCAACGCAACGGATTGTATTTGGCTTCGAGCTCCAGACCCATGTGGCGGGCATCCACGCCCTCCATGTTCATGTAAGCCTCCACCTGATCCTGTCCAAGGGTGGCAGTCTTGGTCATGGTCTTATCCATCCAGTTGGTGTAGTAGGCATTCACTTTCACATCGAGCAGGTTCTCGTAGCGGAAGCCATAACCTGCCTCCACGCTGAAGATCTTCTCGTTCTTGGCATCCGGATTGGTAACGTTACTTGCATTCGGACTCATGAAAGCTCCGTAATAGAACTTAGGAGCACGGCTGATGAAACCGATGTTGGCAAAAACGTTGTGATAGTCGTTGAAGTTGAAGTTTGCACCGCCTTTGATATTATAACCCCAATAGTTGACATTGTCGCTCTTTTCGTGAGCCTTGTCGTAGTTCAGTTTGTCAACGCGCCAGTAGTCGGTATTGTTGATGGCACCGCTTACGAAAGCCGACAGGTCGTCTTTGCTGTATTCTGCCTGGAAGAACACACCGCCCTGAATAACATAGCTGTCGTAATCGCGATAGACATTATCGCCAACCGTAAGTTTCTCATATACCCAGCTTGGGTCGTTGGCGCGATAGTTATTGGCAGCCTTCACCGTTCCACGGGTGGAATCCATGTAGTATTTGCCGCCCAAGAGGTCGATGATTTCGCAACCATGGTGTCCGTTATAATAGCGGAAGTCGATACCGCCGTAGAAATCGACGAACTGTCCGAACTTGGTGCTATAGGTGGAAAGCAATCCGTACCAGTTGTGATAGTTCAGGTTCTTGCAAAGAACGAGCAGCGAACCGTGTTCGGAAGTCTCATTAATATCCTGAATGGCAGCATAGTTAAAGGTACCGTCGGCATGATGGCGATCTTCGTAGAAAGCACCCTGATAAGAACCTCGGAAATCGGAATAACTGTGCGTGTTGCCGTATGCATCAGCGAAATCGGAATTGGCCTCACCAGTGACGCCATAACCGCGTCCGATGGAAACATAGGCGGAAGTAGAGAGATTGGAGGTCTCGTTGATCTTCCACTGGTGGTTCAAGCTGATTTGCGGCTTATGATAGACATTGTGCTCCGAATCCTTGCGCTGGCCGTTCTTGTCGAAGCCGTAAGTCGAGTTGTAACGGTAGTTCTCGATGCCGTAGGTCTTCTCGACCATGCGCCAGTTGGCAATAGTCAGACCGCTGCTGGTGCCGCGCTGATAGTGATCCTGCGGGGCGCCAAAGCCCGACAACGACAGGCTGTGGCGATCGTTGATCTTCTTCGAAATGCTCAGGAAGTAATTGTAGCCGACGTAATCGCCGCCCTGAAAATTACCTTCGCCCCAATTCTTGGCACCCAGCACGGTGAGTGCCCATCCCGACTCGGTCAGACCTGTGCTGACGGTGAAGAGAATCTTGTTCATACCGTTGCTACCCATCGAATAGCTGATGTTTCCGCCCTTCTTGGCCTCGATGCCTTTGGTGATAATGTTGATGGTACCGCCCACGGATGGTGCAGAAACCTTGGATGCGCCGAGACCGCGCTGGGTCTGCATGGTGGCTGTCACGTCGCTCAAGCCTGCCCAGTTGCTCCAATAAACGGTACCTTGTTCCATATCGTTCATCGGCACGCCGTTGATCATCGTAGCCACATTGGTGTTGTCGAAACCGCGCATGTAAATTTCGGAATCGCCGTAACCGCCGCCCTGTTTGTTGGCATGCACACCCGGAGTGGATTTCAAGACTTCGGGAAATTCCTGGGTTCCCAGTTTCTCCTCGATGGTAACGGCAGGAAGCGAGCTGACCGCTACAGGAGTCTTACGCGAAACGGCAATTGTTCCACTTACAATCACGTCGTCGAGCATCTTCGAGTCGCTCTCAATCTGGATGGTTCCCAAGTTTGTAACACCCTGTGCCTTTGCATTGGCTTTCTGGCTCTTGTCCTTATAGCCCACATACTTAAAAAGCAGGGAATTGCGGACATTGCCCAACTTGAGTTCGAAATTACCGTCAATGTCGGTTACCGTACCGTTCTGCGTGCCCATTTCAACCACAGCGGCGCCAATCAGGGGTTCTCCCGACTCGGCATCCACCAGCTGACCTCTCACGACTTGTGCGCTGAGGGACTGACCTGCCATCAGGCAGGCAGCAACGAGCAACATTCTCAAAAGAGTTTTCTTCATAGATATGTTTAATTGTAATTTATGCGGCAAAGTTAAAGATTTTTTCAGAAATGCCAAATTTTGCACCCGATATTTAGAATAATTATTCAAAGTTTTTCAGCATTCGGCACCCATTTGTCAGATAGAATGGGTGTTTTTCAGGTTTTCAGGCGAAATTTCTGTTTCCCTGTCGATTCGGAAGACAAGGGCTGTTTCAAATTTGAAGGAAGTGCGATATGTCTCAACTTGTTTTAGACGGAATGTTTCTATTAATATACATACACCAGCCCGTACTTCTCGTGGAGATGGCGCAGCGGGCCGTCGGCCTTCATCTTTCTTTGTCTCATATCCTAAATGATTCTTGCCAGCAGGCCGATGAGGGCCATGTGGACGGGGTAGTAATAGTAGAAGAACTTGCCGAGCCAGCGGCAGCGGCCTCGCTGTCCGTTGTAGAGCGACAGCAACGGCACCGCCAGCCAGCAGGCCATGTGAACCATGCCGTAGGTCTGGCTGTGGACGACGAAGAAGGCGACGGCATAGCCCGTGATGATGACCATCATCCACAGCATCTGCTTGCAGAAGTTGCCACGGCTACGCCCAATCATCAGGATGGCCAGCGGGGCGGCGCAACTCCAGTCGGACGTAAAGGTGAGCGCACAGGCCAGCAACGTGACGGCCACCTTATGCCATCGGGCCAACTGCGGCATGTCCCACACCTTCAGCAGTATCAGTCCCCACAACAGCGGCCAGGCGATGCTCGTAGCATTGAAGAGCAGGTTGGTCAGCGGGTTGAAGCCCGACATGTTGAAATAGCAGAAGGCGAAGTGGCTCACCACGGCCAGCATCAGCAGACGGCGCAGGTAGCGCCGGAAGTCGTGCGTGTGGTAGTAGCCCTCGGCCACGAAGAATATCATCATCGGAGCCGTCAGCCGTCCGATGCAGTGCAGCCCAATCTGCATGGGCATCTCTGCCTGCTGGTAGGTCTCTATGCCCACCCAGGCCAGATGGTCTATCGTCATGGCAATGATGGCGATGACCTTCAGCGCGTTGCTGTTTAGTCCTTTTGTCATTATATAACGTTGCTTATATTTATGAATGTTTATGTTCTGAATTCTGCAATCGGTGCTATTTCCATGGGATGCCGTCCGGTAATCTCGAAGGTGATACCCTGTCGCTGCAATTCCTCGAGGAAAGCATTGAGATAGACATCAGTGGCGAACTGCTGCATAAAACTCAGGCAGAACTTTCCGCCAGCGGCAGCGACCTGAAGTGATATGAGATAGGGGGTGCCACTTTCGGTGCGAAGTTCACGAACATATTGCTCCGCAGCCCCCATATTGGCTCTGCCTACATAGCTTAGCGTTGCAGAACCGTATTGGCGGGAGATTGTGGTTACCTGCGACATGGCCTGATGGCGGGATGCCAGAGTGGGCATCTGTTCCAATAGGTTCATGCGGTCGAAAGTCTGCCAGAAGTATGCCTGCATTCTGGCAGGCGCGGTCTGAAGGGTCACCATCCGGCGCATCTCGGCTATTTGTGTCTCTACGTCGGAGTCTTGCATTGCCCGATTCAGCGGAAGCATGATGCCACCCACCAATGCATGGTGTGACAAGGGCGTACCGAGGGCTTTTCGCAGGTTGACGGCCAGCACCACGGTCGGAACGGCATCGCCACGGTCGGGATGCAGGCGGGCAACGGCTTTGTTCAGCAACAGCGAGAGCCACACGGCGGGTGTGCCGTGACAGGCACGGACTGTCGCCATCATCTGCACTTCATCGGTGACGATATGCACTACCTCATGCCTGTCTGTGACGGAAGCTATGGGGTCTGCAGCGATATTGACGACTTTCGGCATCTCTGCCGCCACGGCCTGAGTGTTTGGTGCTGTCTGCTGGCTTTGCAATTCCGGTCGCGGCATCGTGGCGGGGTCTGTCCACTCCTCCTCGCTGACGGGAGAGCCGGCAGTCCAGACCCCTTCAGCACTCAGACGACTGTCATATCGTCTGCGACAATACTCGTAGAGCAATGTGCGGAGCACACGATAGGCTGCTTCGCCATCCATAATGGCATGGAAGAAGTCGAAGGCGATGCAGTCGTCCCACCACGCAAAGGCCAGCAGGTGACGGTTAGTCTCACTGCCCATCAGCCGCAAGGGTTCCCGTCTGCCACTGACCACCCATGGCAGCGGGTTATCCTCGAAAGCCGCATGCTCGCAGCCTCGTCCGTCCTTGTAGGTGCAGAGTCTGACGCACAGATAAGGGTATCGCTTCTGCGTGTCGGCCACTGCTTCTGAGAGTATCTGTCCATTGACTGCTCCGTCCATTCGAAGCGTCAGCCGCACAGTCTGCGGTGCGTTCTCACCTGCCCTGTTCAGGTAGAACCGTTCACTATATGCTTGTCTCATATATTGTTTTTAGAAAAGGGAGCCTACGGAAAGATACAGACAGTTGTTCTTCTCGGTCACACCATCGGCCATGCTGTTATTCGTAAGTCCTCATTTGTGACCAGCCTTCACTCTAACCGTTTCTTTGATGTCGCACCAGACACCGCCGCCGAGAATCAAATTGAAGCGCCTGCTGTCGTTATCGTAATAATTATAAGCATCCTTCGACTTCTGGGTATTCAGCAGATAACCCACTTGTACGCTTGTCTGCGCACTAACACTCATGGTAGTCATCATGGCGACTGCGACCAATAATAAAATCTTTTTCATTTCTTTACCTTATTATAATGTTGTACTATTCTGTTCTGCTGAGACTAAACGAATACCGCCGGGATGCATCCTGCATGGATATCTCGGCGGCGGATAAATCTTACGTAGTGAAATATCTATTTACAGATACTTGCTGACGAACTCTGTGGGCGACAGTACTTCCATCTTAGAAGCGTCCACACCACGATAATCTTTCAGATTGATAGTGACAAGAGCATCGCACTTGTTTTGTATGGCGCACTGGTACTGGAAACTGTCTTCCACGTCATCGAAGGCCTGATCGTTGATGCCTTCAGAAAGACGTTTGTGGCTCACACCTACGGCCGTCACCATCGACATCACGATGTTGAGCGTGGCCCGCAGACGTTCGGTTTGTTCTGGGCGATGGATGTCCTGCCGTTTCAACTCTACACGGATGAGGTAGGCCAGCGTATAGACACAGCCCACAGACACGACAGCCTTCAGTCGTCCCTCCTCCACAGCGCTGAGCAACTGGCTGACGGCCTGATATTCGCGTCGCTGCTCGAAGTATTCGAGGAAGATATTGGTGTCAAGAAATACTTTCATCCTTCTCGCCGTCTTACAGGTTATACTTCTCTTGCAGATAGTCCTCTACAAGCTGTTCCTCAGTGGCGCCGGAATTGAAGATGCCGCAGAGGGCCTCGTGGCGGTAGTGCTGCTTACGCTTAGCGGCGGGTCGAGCTTGGGCTATGAGTTGCTGGGCGTAGGCCGTGAGTTGCTGCTGCAACAAGTCGATGCGGTACGACTTAGGTACATTCACCGACACGTTAATCGTTCTTGCTTCCATCATTCTCATTGTTTATACGATTTGCGCCGCAAAGGTACTCATTTTTCCCGAATAAACACTCTGTCCTTGAAGATTTCAAGGCAAATTTGTGGAAATTTGTACCTTTTTTCGCATAATTGCCACTTCGGAAGATGTTTGTTTATTCGTTTGTCTCAGTATGTCAAAGTACGATTTCGGCTCACAAGGTGCTACGTACACTTTGTCAGCCGAATGGTGTTACTGCTGCGCCGTCACCACGGCATCGGGGAAGGTATAGACCTTGCCGGTGGCGGCTTGGTAGTACTTCAGGGTGACGTGCTCGCCGGCGGAGCGGCCGAAGACGGTCAGAGAGTTGAGAGTTGACACGCCCCGGCACTCGCTGCCCACGAAAGCGGCCACGATGTCGCCTTCAGCCGGTGTGATGGCGGCATTGGCGAAGGCGGTGAGGCTGGCGGGGTTCACCTGCTTCACCACGGGGTACTTCGCGGCACCCAGCGTAAACTGCGGGATGAGGTCTTCGTCCAGACCATACACCTTGCCCATGTCGTAGCGCATCTGTACGGTGCGCGAAAAGGTCTGCTTCAGTTGACTGCAATAGTAACTCAGCGTCAGGCTCACCACGTTCTGGTCGGCCTCGTTGCCGTAGGCCTTCAGCACGAAGCTGCCTTTGTCGTTCTCACTG
>JAFSKF010000018.1 GCA_017449065.1 Bacteroidales bacterium | reverse complement strand
GTTATGCTGCGCTTCGGATCAGAGGGTGATTTAGAATTATCGCCCGTATATTCGCCCGTCTCTGGATTGCCGCAGAAGTCGGGGTGACTCTCTGGACCGAACCAGTCGAAGGTGCCGCCCATGTCGAGTTCCTTCTCCGTCGCCATGTCGAAGAGCGTCAGGTCGAGGGTGGAGCCGCGTGTGTGACCGCTCTTCAGGCAGATATATTCCTGGGGGAAAAGCACGCTCTTGTCAAGGTCGGGATAGAAGTAGGGCTTCATCAGCGTGTCGTTGAGGTCTTCTGCCCAGCGCACGAAGTGGTCAACGCCCTTCTGCGGACGGTAGGCATCGTAGATCTTCAGGCGATACCCTTGCTTCATCACGTCGTCGCTCACCTTCTTCAGACTGTCGGCAGCCTGCTTGGTCAGCAATGCCGTCGGCTCCTCGTAGCCGTCGATACGGGCTCCTACGAAGTTGTACGTGCCGAAGTAGCGAATCTCCAGGATGGCATCGGGCACGGCATCGGTCAAGGTTACAAACTGACTGCTGTTGTCGGTGGAACAGGCCACGAAGCAGGTGGCCACCACACTCATAAGCAATAGGTGAAAGGAATGTGTTGTCATATCAGAAACGTTTTGAGAATGTGTAGATACGCCGGGAGGCGACATTATAATATTTTAAGGTATAGACCTCATGCTCTTGTCGTCCGAAGACAGGCAAGGTGATCGGCGCGTTGAGCAGGTTGTCATCGAGGGTATATGTGCCGCGGCACTCGTCGTCGGCAAAGGCTGCCAGCAGGTCACCGGCAGCGAAGGGTACATCGATGGTAGGCAGGTTGGCCGCTGAGATGACGAGATGGGTCACCACCGGATATTTCGACGAGCCGAGCGTGAACTGCGGCACCAGCGGTTCGTCGATGCCATAGACCTCACCCACGTTGTAGCGCATCTGCGCGGTGCGCGAGAACACCTGCTTCAGCTGACTGCAATAATATTTCAGGGTGACCTCCAGCGTTTCCTGCCCGGTCTCGTTGCCAAAGGCCTTCATCAGGAAGAAGTTGGCGTCCGTTTCGTCCTCCGACGCGTTGATGGCCGGTTGGGCCAGTCCGCGCAGTTCGTCATAGACAAAGAAGGCCATCGCATCGTCTTTTGAGGCGTAGGGCTTTAGCGCGTCCTCCAACTGCACCAGCATCACCGTCCAGTTCTCGAAGTCACTCGGGTTGGGTTCCTGCCAGTCGGGTAGGAGTTCGTTGCCCGACCAGTCCACCTGCCATGTGGGCGTCTGGCTGACGGTCTCCAAGGTGTAGTCCGACGGCTTGTCGTCGTCATCGCTGTTGCAAGCCCCAAGAGCGAGGCTTGCCAGCAGGATGGCTGTTGAATATAAAATGTTCTTGTTCATATTTTACTTGATTACGATTTTCTTACCGTTAAAGATATATACACCGCTCTGAGTGGGGCGCTTAGGCAGTTGAATGCCGCTCACGTTGTACCACTTGCCGTCCTCGCGGTCGGTCTTGACGAAGCTGATTTTTGTCGGCTCTTCAGGACTGCCGATGACGGCATTGGCCGTGAAGGTCATCAGCTCCGAGGTGGCGGCGATGATGTCGCCGTCGCGCTCGATGGCAAACCAGAGGCCCTGCTGCTTATCGCCAGCAATGCTCAGGTAGAGCGGCTCGCTATTCTCTGCAGACCAACCGCTGAGAACGCGACTCTCGCCCACGCACTCGCCGTCGGCAAAGGCCAGCAGGCGGTCGCCCTCTTCCAACTCGACGCCATCGACAGTTGCCGATACCGTCATAGTGCTCCGGGCATGAGCAGGTGCTGCGCTACGGCTGGTGCTGTACGACCACTCGTCGATGAACGTGCTGCCTGGCTCGTAGAACGGATAGCGGAAGCTGGTGGCCGTTGCTCCCTTGCGCAGCAGCATATAGCCTTCGCCCGGTTTCATGTACTCCAGACTGCCGCGCCAACGACCCGTGCCGCCCGATACGGTGAAGTAGGCAAACTCGTTGTGGCTCTTGATGACGTCGCCCGGCTCGGCTTTGTCGTAGTAGTCGCTCAGGGCGGTCTCGATAGGCAGGTTCAGAATCGGTGTGTAGCCAATGCCGTTCCATCCCTGCTTCAGGTCGATGGTGCGGGCATCGTCGGCCTTGATGAGGCTGCCGGCCACGGGGAACTTGATGTCCTCCTGCACCTTGATGGCGTAGGCCTTGCGCGGCGAAAGGACGATGTTTTCCGGATTCTCCGATGCCAGCCAGTGACCGGCGGTATATACCAGCGTCAGGTCGCTGTTCATGTCGGTCAGCACGTCGCCCTCCTTCCAGGGCAGTCCGTCAAGCAGGTTGTTCAAGTTGAACAGGCGCTCGCTGGCCACGTTGAACGACACCCAGTTCCAGCCCTCCTTCAGGTCGAAGGTCTGCACGTAGAGGTTGCCGCCCTCAAAGCGCACGGGCGTGTCGGTGCCCACCACGGTGTTGTTCTGGAAGGTGAGCGTCGAACCTCCGTTGGCGGTCAGTTGCAGTTCGCGGCCAGTAGAATACTGCCACAACTTGAAGTAGAGGTCGCGCCCGCTGGCCTGATTGTCATACGCCGTCAGGTAAAGGTTGCTCTCGCCAGTCAGTGTCGAATAACTGACGTGTGCGAAGCCGTGGCACTGGCCGTCCTGTCCGAACACACCCACGATGTCGCGGTTGTCAATGTCTATCTCATCGTTGACGAAGACCCTGCCCACGATGTTCATTGAGTATTGCAGCAGGTCGCTGCCCACGCTCCATGCCCAGACGGGCTGCTCGCCTTCCACGGTCAGGTTCAGGTAGAACGGCTCGCTGATGCCGTTTTCGTCGGTCAGGTAGAGAATCTCGTCATACGAACCCACGTTCAGGTCTTTGCTCACACGGGCGGCTATCGTGACGTACTCCTGCGGGGCAATCACGTCCGTGTAGGTGCTCAGCGTGAGCCACTTCGGACAGTTCTCAATCGTGTAGGTATGGCTCGTGGCCCCGTTGTTGCAGATGAGCAGGCTGAACTGTGTGTTGTCATAGCCATACTGGGCGGTGATGGTCTCTTGCTTGATGAGCCATGAGAGCGCGCTGTTGGTCACGTAGTAGCAGGCCGTCTGGGGCGAAGCCATCGCGTTGCCGTTCTTGTCCTCCACGTCGCGCACCGTTACGTAGATGTTACGACGGTTGATGCGCGCGTCTGGTTCGTTGATGCCGACCAACAGCTGGTTGTCCTTACCCACGAAACTGAACGTCAGGTTCTTCAGTTCTTCGTAGGGCACCACGGGAGCGGCTGTCTCGCCGGTGATGTGGGCGAGGATTTCGCCGACTGAATCGGCGAACACGTAGTCGCGCATCAAGGTTGAGGTAGGCTCCTGCGTTACGGGATCAAGTTCGTAGCGCGGGTTGCCGTTGTTGTCCAGATAGATTTTCTTGCTGTAAGGATAGGCCACCAGCACGATGTCGTTGTCCTTCTGCCGCTCCTGCCGGTCGAACGAGAGGTAGGTCAGCAGACCGGCCTCGTCGCCCTGCGGACTCTTCGTGGCGTAGGTCTTGATGAGTTGCAGCGGCAGGGCCTGACCGAAGAACATCAGTTCGTCGATGTTGCCGCGCAGTCCACCGCCTATCATCGGGTGTCCGCCGCTGATGCCACCCAGACTGTCGGGCGAGAAGGTGGCTTTCAGTGCCTGGTCCACATAGATGTTCGCCACGTTGTAGGCGCGGTTCACCGTCATGGCCAGATGATGCCACTGGTTGTCGCTGTAGGTGTTGCCCAGGTCGTAGGCATGACCGTTCGAGCGGTACATCAGTTTCTCGGCCTCGAAGGCAATGTTGAACTGGTTTGCGGCATTGATCTCCGTCTTGCTTCCCGCACCGTTGGAGAGCAGCACGCCGCGTCCCTCTGTGTCGGTTTTGAACCAGAACATCAGTGTGTAGTCCTGCTCCGCAGTGCGGTTCAGGGCGTTCTGCGTAAGTGCGATGCCCTTATCATCCCTGTCCATGTGCAGCGACAAACCGCGAGGCATGGCCCACGAAGCGTTGATGAGCCGTGCGTTGGCACCCTGCGTCTGGTCTGTGGCGTAGTTACCTGAGCCCTCGTTCATGGGGTAGTAGTCCACCAGGCCCATCTCGTAGCCCGTCAACCGGCGGCTGCCGTAGGTAGTACCCACCTGTCCACCGTCGAGGGCGCGATACCACAGGCGGGCCTCCATCATGCGTCCGTTGTAGAACGTGCTCTGTGTGCGATCGGCCTCGTTGGTGCGTCCGAAGATGAGCGCACCCGTGCCATTGTAAGGCTCGGCAAGCGTGAAGGTGCCGATAATCTTGCCACCGTTGTAGAAGGTTAAAGTCCCATTGGTCTCTATAGCCATTGCCACCTGCGTAAATCCGCCCTTGACAATGGTCGAGTCAGAAACGAACTCCTGTTCATCCACCACGGCCTTCAGCCGGAAGTCGCTGGTCAGCCACAGCTGCAACTTCTTGCCGTTCGTTCCGTGCGAGAAGAGCGGCATGTCGCGGCCCGTCTCATCAGGACGAATCATCAGGTCGATGGTCAGGTCCTTGCCGCTGAAGTTGCGCTGTGCCTCGCTCTCCACGCTGCTGTTGCCGCTGAACTGCAGCGACACGGTCTCCGTCACGTTCTGGTTGTTTACCTCGCCCTTCACCTCGAAGTTGGTGACGGCGTTCAGGTAGTTGTATTCAATATCCTCCGAGAAGTTGAACACAATGTTCTGCCCCATGGTCAGGATGCTGTTGATGGGTTCCGGCGTGCCGAACAGCTGCGGGCGCCGCGTGTCCTTCACGCCGCTCACTATCGGAGAGGCAGTTGTGAGGAACGAATTGCCGTTCCTGCAGTACAGCACGGCCCTGAGGTCGTAGGCCTTCTCCATCACCGTGCCCTCGCCGTAGAAGCGGTTGGTGATGTTGCCGTTCTCGGGTATCATCTCCTTCACGCCGCTGGCATCGGCCATGAGCAGCGAGTCGGCATAGTAGGAGCAGAGGTTGGTCCACGCATCCTCGCCGCGCAACGACTCCTTGTACTGGAACTCGATGTGGTCGAAGTTGGGCTGGTGCTTGTCGAAGCCCTCGATGGTGACGGGCAGGAACCAGCCGCGCTCAGCGTCATACTGTGCGTTGGTGTTCATCACCCACTTGTCGCCCGGGCTGGCAATGAACACGGGACCGGCCTCGTGCAGGTAGTGCACGTCGAAGGCCACCTTGCACTGCGTGTTGATCCAGTCGGAGCTGGAGGCCACGCCGACGACCAGACCCTCGTAGTCGAACTCGCTGCCGGCATACACCTCCAGCGTCTTTTCCAGCACCTTGCCGGGATAGAGCACGATGCTCATGCCGTTGCCGTTGAGCGGACTGCCATCGACGGACAGCTTGGCGCCGTTGGGGTTGTGCTCGCCGTCCATGAACAGGGTGTACATGGTCAGGCCACCCGTGGCCGCCTCGGGCCACTCACTCTCGTTGGTGATGTACATCTTGAAGCGTGCCGGTTCGCCCATGGCCACGCCGCTCACGCTCTGTCGGTCGAGCGTGATGACGGGGTTGCAGATTTTCTTCGTGCGCTCGTCGAGCGGCGTGCCGGGCTGATAGGCCACCGTGTAGCGGGCGTCCTCCCACGGTGCGTGGGTGGCACCGCCACGGGTGCGATAGACAAAGTTGTGGGGATAGATGACCTGGCTGTAGTCCACGCCGTCGTTGATGTGGTTGTTCACGGCATCTACCCAGTCGTCAAAGTTGTCGTTGCGGAACACGTCGAAGTTACCCGTGTCTCCGCTCTGGCTGTCGGTGGTCAGCGTGTGGGCACGATACACATCGACGCTCAGGTGGCTCTTCGGGTCCATCGAGAGGTTGAAGCTCTCCTTGCGGCTGTAGTTGTGCTGCGTGCCGTAGGTGCCGGTCGACGAGTATTCGGCCACGGGTTTGATGCCGAAATTGAACTTCGTGCCGGCGAAGTTCAACTCCAGACTTTCATCTCCTAACTTGCCTTGCTGCGGGTTTTCGCCGGCGGAGGTGCCGCCGGGACTGATGGCCTTCGACAGCAACTTGAACAGCGAGGCCAGTGCCGGTTGCGACAGCAGCGTATTGGCGATGGCAAGGGTTACGTCGCGACCGTCCACACCGTCCGACCCGAAGTAGTCGGCCTGGGTGAAGGGATAGTTGATGTACTGCGACACGCTGTACTCGGTCTCGAAGGCCTCGCTGTAGCTCACCTTCGTGCCGCCGTCCACGTCGTAGTTGGCCACGAGGTCATGGGCGTTCAGTTTCTCCATCTCGTTCATGGCTATCATGTCCACCCATGCCTTCAGTATCTTCAGCTTCTGCGCCACCTCGTCGGTGAGGCCTGTCGAGCCTGCAGGCAGCACCTGCTGATAGTCTTCCACGAGGCCACTGCCCTCGGCGGTCTTCGTCACCAGATAGACCGGCTGGCCCGTCTGGTTGGCCTGTGCCTGTGCCTCGGCCAGCGTGCCGGTGAAGAGCAGTGCGTTGATCTCGTTGGCCAGCTTGGGCAGTATCTCGCTCACGATGTGCTTCTGCGAGTGGATGAACTGCGACTCCAGCTGCGGCCCGTATGCCAGCGACTCATCGCGCACCAGGTGGTAGATGTTGCCCTCGGCGTCCTGTCCCTTGGCTATCTCCACCAGCGTGCCGTACTTCACGGCGTTGCCCGTGGGCAGGGCGTCGCCGCTCAGCCGCTCCGTCATGTGCTGGAAGAGCGAGTCGGGAATGGCGCGGATGGTCGATACGGGCGTGACAATCATGTTCTGCACCACGCCGATGTAGAGGTCGGCCTCGGCACCCACCATCGTGGCGGCACCGCTGGTGGTGATGTCCTCACCCACGGTCATGGTGTAGCTGTAGGCTTTCTTGCCTGCACCGCTGAAGATGACGGCAAGGTCGATGTAGTTGGTGGTCGTGGCCGAGTTGATAAGACCATACTCTGCCGTCCCTGCCACCAGTCCGGAATAGTTGTTCAGGCTGGTGCCCGTGCCGAAGGTGATGTCGAGGCCGGCCTTGAACTTCATATCCACGGTGTAGCTCAGTTTCAGCTTCGAGCCCTTCGACAGCGTGGCGGTGCTGCTGCCGCCCGGCGGGTCGCGCAGCACGTCGATGAGCACGGGCTCGCCGGCGGAGATGACGTCCTTCGCGCCGGAGGTGGCAAACATATTGAGCACGTAGCCTTGCAACGGCTTGGCCTCGTAGGTGGTGCCGTCCTGCGTCAGGGTCAACGTCACCGTCTTCAGGGCATCCTCGCCGGTGAGCAGGCGCGTGGTCTGGTCGGCCAGCAGATAGAAACGGCCCTGGCCCAGGCTGTCGAGCGTCACCACCTCTTGCTGCAGCCCGCTCCTCATGCCGTTGCGCACGGTCACCTGGCCGCCGCCCACGCTGACGATATCCACCTGTCCCGTGCGCGTATCATTATTATATAGGTAGCGTTCGCCCACCTGTAGCTCGATGGGGTACTTGCGGCCAAGGCTGAACACGGGGTAGCCGAAGGTGTAGGCCACCGTGTTGCTCCCGCTACGGGTCGCGTCACTGAGCGAGGCATCTCCCTCGCACACCAGCGGCACCGTCACCTTGTCGCCGCCCACGGTGCTGGCGGTGTAGGTCTTGTCGCCAAAGTAGTCGAAGGTCTCGTAGTTCGCCTGCCGATAGGTGATTTCCACGGGAGCGTGATAGATGCGGCTGTAAACGGTATCGCGGCAGTCCGTTAGGTCGACCACCTCGCTCACCTGTCCGTCCTGGAACAGCGTGGGGTAGCCCTTGCAGTAGACCTGCTGCACCTTCCAGCGCACGGGCGGCAGCTTCAAGACGTACTCGCCGGTGACTGCGTCGGGCTTCACCACCATGCGCTTGCGCTGGGTCTGCACCTGCGTGCTGTGCTGCCCGCCGGTGTGCGTGAACGTGGTGTCGCGCTCCGTGCGCTCGGGGTTCTGGTTGTCATACACCAGCCACGAGGTGTTGTCGCCCTCTAAGGTGAAGACCATCGTCAGGTCGTCGCCCAGGTTGTTGCGCGACAGGTTGTTGTCGAGGGGCAGACGGCCCTGGTCGTTGCCACCGACCACGCGGCCCGTCAGCTTCACCTTCGTGTCGTCGTAGAAGTAAATCTGCGCCACGTCATCCGTAAATACGTGGCCGTCCTTGCTCTTGAAGTAGCCGTCAGCAGTAAAGGTGTGGCCGTCCATCACGGCCTGGATGACGTTCTTGCCGTCGAGGACGTTGAACGAGAAGCTGCCGTCGAAGTCGGTCTCCACGTAGCCACCCTTGTTGTTATGCAGCGGCTGACCGTTCACGCGGAAGCGGGCACCCTTCACAGGGATGCTCGTGCCGTCGTACATCACGTAGCCGGTGAAGCGGTGGCTGTTGGTGATGACGAACTCTCGCAGCGTCTGGTCGTTGCTCTCGTTGTTGAAGGTCACGGCGTAGCTCTCCACCTCTAATCGGATGGCGTTGCCGCTCACGGGTGTCACAGTGTAGGTGATGCTCGGCTGACCGAAGTACGACAGTTCGTCGGCCACGAAGTAACCTGTCTCGTCGGTCTTGGCAGTGGTCGTTTCGCCGGTAGGTGCCTTGACATTCACATCAATGCCCTGCACGCCCGTGCCGTCCTTCATGCGTACATAGCCAGTGACGCGGCCCGTGTGCTTGCAGGCGCCTTGGGCGATGTCGGTCTCTGAGTAGCTCATGCCCTCGCAGTCGTTGGCACCGCGCACCATATACTCATAGTCCATGAGTGGCGACACGGTGATGTCCTCATAACTCGTCTGGTCCAACTGGTCGGCAATAACCTCCCAGTTCGTGCCCCCCTTCACGCGGCGCAGCACCTGGAAGTAATCTATAGGGTTGCCGTCGGTGTCCCAGGTGATGACCACGCTGCTCTGGCGCGTCTGCGTCACCAGCGTCTTCTCCACCTTACCGATGCTCTCGTGGTGGAAGGTGGGCAGTGTGGGAGTGGGATAGGCGGCTGTTGGTTCAGCGAATTGCGTCATGACAGGTACGACGGCATCGCCTTCCTTCTGCCAGCCTGAGCCGAGAGCAGCAAGCAGTTCGTCAGTTGTTTTTCCACGAGCATCGTTGCCCCATCCGTGCATACTCCAGTTATTCGTGTTATTGCCGACATTGTTATAGGCGTTGCCATTAGCGAAACACAAATTAGTATTTGAGAATCCCTCATAAGATCCATTTTCTAAGCAGTTAGTGACGCAGTTATCTGTTCCGCCATCCTCCCAGCCAATGATGGCACCGCCATAATTGCCACTTTTCGATATGAGTTTGCCATCGAAAAGACAGTTGTCAATGTCGTGGTTGGCTTTGTTTCCATGACCAATGATACCTCCGGCATTGTCACGGTTGCTTTGCACGGTGGCAGAGACACGACAATTTCTGATGGTATTGCGTTTGCCTGTGCTGGAATAACTGGTACCGACCAGTCCAGAACAATAAAAAAAGCCATTAACAGAACCCGTTGTGCGAAGGTTCTCGATGGTGTAGTCTTTTGCATATCTGAAGGGGGCTTGGTACTCAACTGTGACATTGTCAATATTCAAATTGAGCGTGTGACCGTTGCCGTCGAAGCGGCCGCGGAAAGGGCTGTTGCTGTCGCCACAAGTTTGATTGACGGTGATGTCGGCATAGAGACGAGCACTAACATCGTACTGCCCCTTGGCATTGATGACCTTCTGGCGGAAGGTGTTCCAATCGGCAGCTGTGCGGATGGGGAAGTAGTAGGGCGTCAGTTCCTCCCACAGGTGTATGGGTGAAGTGCCGCGGTCGACGTACACCTCTATTTTATAATCCACGCATGGACGCGTAAGATTGACCACCTTGTACCGCTGCTGACGCTCGGCGGCGTTGAGTTCCACCTCCTGGGTCTCCACCACCCCGCCAGTGCGATTGGTCGATGTGATGCGTAGCATCAGCTTGGCGCGGTTGTCCCACACTGCGTTTGGCTCGTCGGCATAGTCCCATGCCACGCGCACGGAGTAGGCTTGTTCGTCCTCCCAACGGGCCGAGTAGGTGCTGATGCGCAGCAGGTGGATGTCAGCAACGACGCATGAAGCCGAGGCTGTGCAATTATTGCCGTCCCATCCCCAGTTCTGCGTAATCATACGGCGCACACGGTAGGTCAGCTTGCTGAGTGTACCGCCGCCCGTAAGTTGGGCTTCAGTGACGGCATCGATGATGGTGCTGTCGATGTAGGTATAGTTGAGTTCTTCGGCGCTGAGCATGAAGGGCTCCGAGCCGATGGTCACGAAGTCGGCCTCCTCGCCCGTAAGCGAGCGCTGCACCTCGAAGAAGTCCATTTCAGAGAGATCGTCGGCGTTGGGGTGTTGGATGCTCCATGCAAGGCGCACCGAGGCTTTGCTGTCGCCCGTAGGCGTGGCGGTGAAGCCCACGGGGGCGTGGATCATCTTCAGGTTCTGCGTCTCCGACGACACGTTGTCTATGGAGTAGTTGCTGTTGTCCTTATAGCTCACCACGACGCGGAAGTTGTCGTGCGGCTCGGTGGCATCGAGGTAGATGGTGCCGCTGTTGGCGTTGGTGGGCAACTGCTGCTGCACCTTCTGGCCGTTGGCGTTGATATACTCGTAGCGGGCCGCCGTCAGACTGGTGGAGGCGATGAACCAGGGCACCTCGAGCTTGCCCACCTCGCTATAGGCCATCGAGGCCATTGTCACCTGCGGGTTGACCACGCCCTGCGCTGCCGGCACACTGATGGTCACGTCGCTGAGGCCCGACACCTTCTCCTTGGAGCGCGAGTTGCCGTCGCGCTGCACGTCCCAGGTGAACTTCACGCTGCGGCTCTTGCCGTCCTTGCCCAGCATGTCGTAGGGCAGCCGCCACACGGCATAGACGGTGTAGGTGTTGCCGTCGTTGTTGCGATACACCAGTCGCTGGATGTCGCCGTCGGCGCTGGTCAGCGTGAAGTGGTTGCTGGTGTTGCCCTGCGTCACATCGATGCTGCCGCCCACGTCGGTTTTGAAGTGAATCCAGATGTCCTTGCTACTGCTGTCGGTGTCGCCGTTGCGCTGCCAGTGGAACACGGTCTTGGTCTGCGATTTACCGCTGTCGTCGGTCCACGTCGCTTTCAGGTTGCCGTCACACACCCAGCAGTCGGCCCCCTCCTGGTCATAGACCGGCGCCTGAATGCTGATGGTGTTCGACCCGTTGAGCGACACCTGATACTTCCATGTGTCGTCCACATGCGTTGCCGCCGCCCGCTCTGGCAGCAGCCAGGCCAGCAGCATCGGCAGGGCGAAGAGCGCCCATAGCCTCATGGTAAGTTTTTTCATCGTGCTTTATAGAATGATTAAGTAATAGACACAAGTTACAACGCCCACGAAGAGAATCGTGAGAGCGGTATGGGCCAGCACCTCGGGATGCCAGGTCAGGAAGTCACGGATGTGGTCAAACATCTTAGTCATAGGTCATCGTTTTTTAAATAAATAATGTGCAAAGATTGGTAAAATCCGGCATATATGCAAAAGGAGAGGGGTGTACATTTGGCTTCTGTACCAAATGTACACCCCTATAAAAGAGCTTTTAGCGCTCAGATATCAGCTGTCTGACAGCCCTGTGCGGTATTCTGTCGGTGTCACACCATACTGCTCGACAAAGAGGCGGCGCAGGTAGCGAGGCGAGAGCCCCACCTCGTCGGCAATGGCTACAACCGTCTTTTCGGGTTCGTTCTTCAACAGCCGGCAAGCCTCCGAGAGCCGGATGCCATTGATATAGTTCGGGAAAGACTGTCCGTCGGCATGGGTGGCCAAGAGTTGGTTGAGCACTTCGCGCCGCAGGTTGAAGCGGTCGCAGATGTCCTGCCGCTGTATGTAGGCATTGGCATAGAGGCGCTCGCTGCGGATGCACTGGTCAATCGTCCGGAAGAGTGCCGCCGTGTCATCGGCCTCTGCTGCTGACACAGCCATCGACGGTTCGGGGGAAGGTGCCGGTTCTACGCCCAGCAGCTGATTCATTTGCCGGATAAGCAGCTGATTCTTCTGCCTGATTCTTCGGTTCTGGAAGTAGATGTAGGCAGCGAAGATGAGTATGACCAGCAGGCCCGACACAGAGGCATTGGCCACGAAGGTCATCATGCGGCTGCGGCTCTCTGCCTCCTGACGGTGCATCTGCTGCTCCAGGGCATGGTAGCGGGCAATGTGTTCGCGGGCCGTCACATCGCGGACGCTCTGCTCTATCTGCTCGTAGATGTCTTCCATGCTGCCCTGCTCGCCGAGTGCGGCATAGGCGGCGGTCAGGCGCCCCTGCATCTGTGTGCGGTAGAAATGAATGTAGTCGGCACGTTCGGTGGAGTCCGCCGGCTCGCGGTAAGTGCCGTCGTGATAGTCCTGCGGATGCCGTTCGTAGTCGTCGAGCCGGTCGATGATGCGGCGGGCCAGGGGCACTGTCTCGATGTATTTCTCCTCGTTCTCGAGCACGCTGATCTTTCGTTTCAGGGCGATGACCGTGGCGTCGAGCCAGTTGAACTGCCGGTGCTCGCGGCTGTCGAGGATGGCTATCACGCTGTCGAGTCGCGCCATGCCCCGTTCTCGTTGTCCCATGGCGCAGAGCACGGCGCCCACTTCGGCCTCCGTGCGCAAGGCTTCCGGTTCGGCATCGTCACCCTGCTGGTGACACACCTCCACCAGCTCCTGCGAGTGCCGCAGCCATCGCGCCGTGTCCTGCTGTTGTCGGGCCACATAGACCAGCACCTCCAGCACATTCTGGCGCATGCCGATATTTGCTTTCAGCGAGTCGTGCACGAGCAGCCGCTCGCCGATGACCCTCGCAGAGTCGAAGCGCACCCCATCGGGTCCTTGGAACAGGGAATCGAGGGTCTGTCCCATAAGCGTCCAGCTGTAGATGCGCAACCTGAGGCAGTCGGCCCTCACCTCGCTCAGGTTACCCACGATGACCGCCGAATCGACAATCTCCAGCGCCCGCACGGGATCGTAGTCATAAACCTTCATTGCTGCCTGCTGGGTGTAGGTGGTGTCCTGTGTTTGCAGAACTTGTTTTGTTTCGACACGTTCTGTACAGCCTGTCATCAAAGTGATGATGAAAGCGGCAACGAAAAAAATACATATTAACAAACGATGTCTCATATCTTTTGCTTACAAATTGGGTGCAAAGATAATACAAATTTGGAAATTTTCCTCGTTTTTCTCAGAATTGCCTTTGTTTATTGCGTGATTTCTCCAAAAATGCTTTCGTAGTTCAGCATTATTTGTTATCTTTGCGCGAAAGAATCATGGCTATGAAAGTTCTTCTTATTTCGGGCGGTAGTTCCGGTATCGGTCGGGCAACGGCACAGCTTTTCGCAAGGCAGGGTTACAAGGTCTATGAGATGAGCCGACGGGACGCGATGCCTTCGGACTTAGAGACGGATTGTCCTGTTGTGCATTGGCAGGGCGATGTGACGTCGGCCCTTGATTGCCGGCGGGTGGTGGAGGCGGTGCTCAGCCAGGAAGGACATATTGACGTGCTGATCTGCAATGCCGGTATGGGTATCGCCGGAGCAGCTGAGTTTGCCACTTCCGAAGATATGCATCGGCAAATGGAGGTGAATTTTTTCGGAACGGTGCATCTGGTGCAGGCCGTACTGCCTTCGATGCGCAGTCGACGGAACGGCACTATCATTCTGGTGGGCAGCATGGCAGGCGTGTTCGCCATTCCCTATCAGTCGTTCTATTCGGCATCGAAGGCGGCTATCGGCAGTTTCGCCTCTTCGTTGCGCAACGAGGTGAAGGGATTCGGCGTTCGGGTGAGCTGCCTTTTGCCGGGCGATGTGAAGACCGGATTTACTGCCGTGAGAAAAAAGAATCTGCAAGGGGAGGATCTATACACGCACATGTCCGATTCCCTCCGGAAGATGGAGCGGGATGAAGAAAACGGCATCCCTGCCGAAAAGATGGCGCACAAACTCCTGAGCATCGCCCAAAGCCGTCGTCCGGCATTATTCCACACCGTGGGTTGGAAATACCGGCTCTTCCTCGTGGCGCAGAAGCTGGTGCCTGCCACCTTTATCAATTATGTGTTAGGAAAGATGTATTAAGCGGCTTAGCGTTCGTCACCGGAGCCGTGAATCTTGCCGCGATTCATGCGAGATGCCAGTTTGTCGAGGTTCATTTGAGCCACTTCGTCGAGGGTGTAGCCTAAATCGTGCGCCAAAGAAGCCGCATACCAGAGCACATCGCCCAGTTCGAGGGCAATTTCCCGTTTGCGATCGGCAGTAAATTCTTGGTTGTTGTCGCGAATCACTTTCTTTACTTTGTCGGCCACTTCTCCTGCCTCCCCGCTCAATCCGAGGGTGGGGTAGATAATGTTCTGGCTGCTGGGATAAATGGCGGTGCGGCGTGCACCTGCCTGATAGTCATTAAGAGTCATGGTTTTAATTCTTTTTGATTACTCTGATTTTTTTTTCTTACCATCGAATCGGTTCCAGCCCATGTTGGGTAAGGTACTCATTGGTTTTTACAAAATGTCCGCAACCGAAGAAGCCGCGATAGGCGGAAAGGGGTGAGGGGTGTGCAGTTTCGAGCACCAGATGTTTGCGGCGGTCGATGACACGTCCTTTCTGTTGGGCATAACTGCCCCAAAGGAGGAACACCAGATGCTCGCGCTGTTCGGAAAGAGCCTGAATGGCTGCATCGGTGAAGGTCTCCCAGCCTTTGCCCTGATGGCTGCCCGGCATGCCGGCCTGAACCGTCAGGGTGGCATTGAGCAGAAGCACACCTTGATCTGCCCAGTGCGAAAGGTCTCCGTTGCGTTGCGTATAATCCAGCTGATATTCCTGCGAAAGTTCCTTGTATATATTTATCAGCGAAGGCGGAACTGCCACCCCCGGCTGCACCGAGAAACATAAGCCGTGCGCCTGATTGGGTCCGTGGTAGGGATCTTGTCCGAGAATAACCACCTTCACCTTGTCGAAAGGTGTGCGGTTGAACGCCTCAAAGATTTTTCCTCCCGGAGGATAGACGATGCTGCTTTGATAAGCCCGGCGCACAAAGGAGGTGAGCAGTTCAAAATAGGCGCTGTCGAACTGAGGTTGCAGCACTTTCCGCCACGATTCTTCAATCTTTACCTGCATAGATGAAATTTTTTCAGTCGAAAATTTGGATTTGTCGTAAAAATGGCGTACCTTTGCACGCGATTTCAGGAATTCGTCCATTTTGGCCCCGTAGTTCAATGGATAGAATAAAGGATTCCGGTTCCTTCGATTACGGTTCGACTCCGTACGGGGTCACATGGGAAGGCAGTCTGGCAACAGGCTGCCTTCTTTTTGTCTATTCTTCGAGGGTGAACTTGGCGAACTTCAGCAAGAGCGTCTTATCGCCCATCGTATCGAAGTGCACAGAAATACGGGCGCTGTCGTCGGCACCCGACAATCCGGTAATTACCCCTTTGCCGAAGCGGTCGTGCACGATGCGGGTGCCAACCGTCAGTTTCCGTCCTCCATACGACAAGGTCGCCTGGCTTTGCAATCCTTGTGAAGACGGACGTGCTGACAATGGCTGAGGGCGAGTTGCCGTTGGTGTCGGGCGACTTGCCACCGGCATCGGAGTCTTGGGGACAAACGGATTCGTCCATTTGCTGTTGCGAGCTGAGAATGAACTTAGGGTTGAGAACGAGCCTCCGCCGGTCGAACCATAATCGGTGGACGAAGCCGCGCAGACTTCCTGAATGAAGCGCCGGTCGATGTCGCGGATGAAGTCGCTGGCCCGGTGCTGCTCGCTGCGTCCGTTGTGGAAGCGCGATTTTGCATACGACAGGAAACAGTTCTCTTCGGCTCGGGTTATGGCGACATAGAACAGACGGCGCTCTTCTTCGTATCCGCCCAGTTCGCCCACCGAAACATCGGAGGGCAAGATACCATCCTCGACAGCAACGATGAAGACGTTCTTAAATTCCAGACCTTTTGCCTGATGAATCGACATCAGCGCCACTTTGTCCGAAGCCGGGTCGTCGGTATTTGCATCGGGTTCGTCAAGCGAAATGGTAGATAGATATTCGGTCAGCGTCAAAGGGGCTTCTCCTTCCTCTTTGCGAAGCTCGATACTTTGTAAGATGGTGTCGAGCAGTTCGTTGACATTCTCCTGTTTCGACATCGCTTCGATGGTGCCGTCGTTCAGGGTCTCCTTGTAGTTGAAGCGGCGGATAACTTCTGCCGCGGTTTCATAGACATTATTCACAAGGTTGAACTCGCGGCAATGCTGGATGGTTTCGACAAAATGGGTCAGATTGGCCTTGGTGCGACTGTTCACTTTCACCTGGCAGGCATCCGGATCGGAGGCAATCTCGAAAAGGGTCAGCCGCTGGTTTCCGTTCACCGCCATGCGGAGGGCATCTGTCATCTTGGCTAAGGTAGTGTCGCCAATGCCGGAAGGTACCGCACGGATCACGCGCTTGAAGGATTCTTCGTCGGCAGGATTAACCAGCAGACGGAGCATGGCTACCACATCCTTGATTTCCTTGCGCTGGTAGAACGACAATCCGCCGTAAATCCGATAGCCGATGTTATGCTTGCGGAGTTCGTCCTCGAAGACGCGGCTGATGAAGTTATTCCGGTAGAGCACGGCGCAGTCCCGGTAGGCATAGTTCCTCCGGTCGTGCAGTTCCTGAATCTGTTTAACCACACGAGTGGCTTCTTCAAGGTCGCTGTAACAACCCGTCAGACGCAGCAGTGATCCGCGTTCCTTCTCGCTGAAAATCGTTTTCCGGATCTGTTCCTTGTTTTTGGCGATGAGACTGTTGGCGGCATCCACGATGTTCTGGGTGGAACGGTAGTTCTGTTCGAGTTTGAACAGACGGGTATCTGGAATCTGTTGCCGGAGGTCGAGGATATTGCGGATGTTGGCGCCACGGAAAGAATAGATCGACTGGGCATCATCGCCCACCACGCAAAGATGCTTGTGTTTGCGAGCCAGTTGTTCGACAATGAGATGCTGGGCACGGTTGGTGTCCTGATACTCATCGACCAACACATATTTAAAATAGTCCTGATAATACTCCAGCAGGTCGGGGTGATCGCGGAACAGGATGTTGGTATAGAGCAAAAGATCGTCGAAGTCCATGGCTCCTGCCTGATAGCAGCGGTTCCAGTATTGCTGGTAAATTTCGGCAATCTTCGGTCGTTTTGCCTGCGCATCGAACATCATCAGTTCGCGGTTGGCGGCATACATGCCTGGCGTAATCAGATTGTTTTTGGCGTTGCTGATCTGGTTGTGCACCTGATTCGGCTTGTATTGTTTTTCGTCTAATCCCATTTCCTTGATGATGGTCTTGACGAGATTGCGCGAATCCTGCTGGTCGTAGATGGTGAAATCTGGACGGAATCCCAAGCGGGCGGATTCGCGGCGGAGAATCCGTCCGAAAAGCGAATGGAAGGTGCCCATCCACAGGCGTCGGGCAGGACCTGTGCCCACCAGCGTCTGAATACGGTTCTGCATCTCTGTCGCTGCCTTTTTTGTAAACGTCAGCGCGATGATGCCGTCCGGCTGGTAACCATGCTGCAACAGATAGGCAATCTTCATGGTCAGTACGCGGGTCTTGCCCGAACCTGCGCCTGCTATAACCAACTGGGGGCCGTCGCAATATTCTACGGCGGCCCTCTGGCTTGAGTTTAATGTGTCTAAATAGTTTTCCACAAACGGGTATCAGTAGCAATAAAAAAGTTTAGAATCGGAAACCGACGGTAAGATCCCAGTTCAGTTTGCGGGTCGTCAGCTTCACATGGTCGGCAGATACAGCACCATAGTTAGGATCGTTGGTCATGGTGACAATGCCGTTTTCATCGATGTTATAAAGTGCATCGGTAGTTGGGTAGGCCGCCAAGAGTTCATTCTGGGTATGATGCATGAACGAAAGATCAACGAACCAGGAATCGCCGTGCCAGCCCATACCGGCTGTGATGTACTGCTGATCATCGAGAATTGTATAGTTCGGCTTATTCGAAGAATCATAAAGCAGGGTGTTGTCGTCCCCGAAATAGCCGTTGCTCCAGCCGCGAGACTTGCCGGGATGATCAAGCAAGTCTTTCTGATAAGGAGAAGTCTTGTAGGCATATCCGCAGCGAAGACTGAAGTGATCGGTTACGCGTAACTCGGCACCGGCTTTGAAAGTGTGCTGCAGGGCGCAGAAGTCGTCGAAGCAGCTATTGACATCGGCATACGGATCTGTGCCGTCGTCATCATCCTCATCTACTTTATATTTCTGTGAGGTGAAATCCTTCAGGTCGTATTCCAAACTCAAGAGTCCCTTGTTGCCGAGCACCCATGCTGTGCTGAGCTGATACTCCCAAGGAGAATAGTAGCGGTAACGGAATTCGTAGGTCTCGTCCTCGAAGTGATCCTTATAATCACATCGGGTATCATCTGTAACCATCTTTGCTGCGTATATGTCCTTCATGTGATACCACGTCGGCGTGTGCACAGCCGCACCCAAGCGCCAATGGTCGGAAGGTTTAATTAAAATGCCCGCCTTGATACCTACACCCGATCCTTTGGTTTCCAGATCGTTGAAATATTGGGTGTAATTGCCTTTATAATCGGATTGATAATCCTCATTCATCTCGGAGTTGATGGTCGAATTAAAGTCGGCGATACTGATTGACAGACCTCCGTAGATGAAATCGTCCCAATTGGCAGAGAAGTTGATGTTGTATTCATCATTGCGGTTATGCTCGTTTACCAATAGACGTTGGTAGCTTGGAAGTCCTTCGCGCTGGTCGTATGATTCCACGCCATCATAGAAGGTTGTATTTCCCCCAGCATCTGTCGTTTGCACCTGATCAATAGCATAGCGATGGAATCCATATATCGCCGAAAGTGGAAACATGGGATCTTTCTTCCCGTTTGTTTCAATATAATAAGGGTTACTATACTGTCCAGTTGCCATCAGCGCATTGTTGGCGCGATTGGCCAAGTAGGCACCGAAGGAACTGAGAGGCTGATCCATGACCATCCGATAGCGGCGTTCCAGGCTGGCGCTGTGGTTAAAGCCGACACCGACATTGAAGTTTACCAGATGCTCTGCAGATTCGGTCTTGAACGAAATGACGTAACCCAAGTTGCTGACAGCTGCATCTGATTTCTTGATTTTGGTCTTCACCGAACCATCGACCGTACTGTGGGCGAAAGAAAGATTCGGGGTGATAGAAATCTGGCTTGTGCCTCGGAAAATACCCATGCCTGCAGGATTGTCGGTCATGGCAGAAGGATCGCCACCCAATGCGCCGAAGGCACCTGCCATACTGCGATAACGGGCGGTTCCCGTAATGTCGTTCGATCCGAAGCGGACTGCATCCACTACGTTCTGCGCGTTCAAAGGTAAAGCCAAAAAGGCTATCAATGGAAGAATATAGCGTTTCATAACCATGCAAATTTAAGAGATTGAAAATGTTTTCGAAGCTTATCGGCGTCCGCCTCCGCCACGCGAACTGCTGCCGCCACCGCCACTGCGGGTGCTTCCGCTGGAGCTGCCACCACTGTAACTGCGGGTAGAACTGCCGCTGCTATAGCTACGAGTGGTTCCTCCGCTGCTGTAGCCGGAACTGCTTCCGCTGTAGTTAGAAGAACTTCCGCTGTAGTTAGAAGAACTTCCGCTGTAGCTGGACGATCCGCGATAGCTGCTGCTTGAAGAACTGCTGTTGCGGTATGTGCCGGATGAAGAACCGCTACGGGTAGAACTGCCGACGCTTACGCCCGATGAACTGTTGCGAGAGCTGTTCGCAACGCGCTGACGTGTATTGGTTGTAGCACTGGTGCGGTTGTTGGCTGCAGCGCTGGTGCTGGATGTGGTGCTTCGGTTCACGCTACTGTTAGCACTTGAACCTCGGCTTGCACTGCCACGTGTCGTATAGGTGCTGGAGCCTGTTCGTGTGCTGGTGGAGGTTGTCGAACGGGTGCCGTTAGCAACGGCGCTGCGAGTCGTAGAAGCCGACAAGGTGCCGGCACCGGATTCACCGCGAGTTCCCAGATTACTTACGCCGGAACGTGTGCCCAAGTTGTTTCTGCCGCGCGTTGCTCCGGAAGCCACCGCATTGCGTGTGCCGCTGCTCGAACGGTAGCTGCGGTTCACGTTTGCACTGGCAATCTGGTTGCGTCCTGTGTTGGTGCGATTCCGGAAGTTGCCGCCCATGTTGTTGCGTGGCCCGCGGTTCCGGTGATGAGCCATATAGTGTCCGCCACCGCCGCCTCCATAAAAGAAGCCGGGTTCATAGTAGTGGCGATAAGGAGCCCAGTACGGATTGTACCAGCCACCGTACCAACCGGTGTAGTAGCCGAAATCCCAGCAACCCCACCAGCTGCCCCAATGCCAGCCGAAGCTCGGTGTGCAGTACCACCACGGATCCCAATAGCAGTAATCCCAATAGAAAGGATCGTAGTAGGCTACGTCATACCAAGGGCAGTACGTATGATAGGCAAACAACGGATTGTGGAAACGACGGATGCGATCACTATAATCGTAGGTGCCCACAATGACCACCTTATCGACTTTCGTAATGCCCGACTTGTCGGTATAGAGCATCTTGCCGTCGTTGCTGATGTGCAGCGTCGGAATGATAGAATCCGTAGCCAGAACATCGTCTTCGTCCTCGTCACCATACAGGGTGGAGGAAGGAATCGTGTTGGTATTCGATGATGTTTTGGCAACAGAGATACCGCGACGGTTATAGTCGTCAATGTCCCAGTCATCGTTGGCATTCGTTGACCAGTTCGTCTCTTCAGTTTCCTTATAAACTGCCTTCTTTGTGTTTGACTTGCTGTAATAGATGTCGTCCTGAGCCATTACACTCATTGCCAATGGGAGCGTTAAGGCGACAGCCATTGAGGTAAGAATCATCTTTTTCATAGTCGTAGGTTTTTAAATCCTTTTGTCTTTTAGACTATTTTGCCAAGGAAAAGTTTAATTTTTCAGAATTTCAGACTTTTTCAGACTTCTGAGGGCAAAATTTCGCCTTTTGACGCCACAAAGGTAAGAATTATTTCGTAACTTTGCACACCGGAAGGGTACTTTAACAATTTTTTTCAGTCATTTTTCACTGAAAAGAGTATTTGTTCAAACGAAACTATGAATTATATAGAGGTAAAATTGGTTCCAATGCCGTTCAGCGAGGCCTGTTGTGATGTCCTGGCTGCCGAACTGGCTGATTTGGGATTTGACAGTTTCACAACGGAGTCCGACTGTCTGATGGCATATTGTCCGCAGCATCTCTTCGATTCAGAGGCCTTGCAGACGTGCATCGGCCAGCTTCCTTTGCCCGATGTGACGGTGCAGTGGGTGGCTCAGGAGGTGGCTACCCAGAACTGGAACGAGCAGTGGGAGTCGGAGAATGCGCTGACACCGATCAGCTTCGGAGATCAGACCATCACCATTCATCCGCATATGTCGTTCGGCAGTGGTCATCATGAAACGACGTCGCAATTGCTCGGTGAAATTCTGTTGTTGGACCTGTCGGGCAAAAAGGTGCTCGATATGGGAACCGGTACCGGCGTTCTTGCCATTGCTTGCGCCCTGCGTGGTGCGGAAGTGCGAGCCATAGAAATCGATGATTGGGTGGCTGCCAATGCGGTCGATAATGTTCTGATGAATGATATGGCGGGACGGGTGCATGTGGAATGCGGCGATGCTTCGTTGCTCGGCAACGGGGACCGTTACGATGTGGTGTTGGCGAACATCAATCGGAATGTGCTGCTGCACGATATGCCGGCTTACGTTCGCGACATGGATCCTGGTGCCGTTCTGCTGATGAGCGGCTTCTACGAGGAGGACGTGCCAGCTATCCGCTCCTGTGCCGAGTCGCTCGGTTTAAAATATAATTACCACCGCAGTCAGAATAACTGGGTGGTAATAAGGTTTGGGCTTTAGGTTTCTGATTAGTCTGATTTTTCCTGATTACTCCGATTACTCTGAGTACTCTGATTTTTCCTGATTACTCCGATTACTCTGAGTACTCTGATTTTTTCTGATTACTCCGATTATTCCGATTACTCAGAGTACTCTGATTTTTTCTGATTACTCCGATTATTCCGATTACTCAGAGTATCTTCCCCCTCAGTCCATATGAAACATCTCTGGCAGCGGGATGGTGACAGGGCTGTTGTCCGGATTGGTCTTCATGATGTCGGCCATATAGGCCCACCAGCGCTGGCAGATTTCGGTGGCTCCCAGATCCTGGCTGCCTCCTTCTCCCTCCAGTTCCTGATATGCGTAAAGGGTGTCGGTATCTTCGTCCAAGTAGATACTGTAGTTTCGCACGCCGGCTTCTTGTAATAGTTTCCGGAGTTCCGGGAACAGGTTCTGGTGACGTCGTTTGTATTCTTCTTTCATACCTGGGTTCAGGTACATTTTGAATGCTTCTCTTTTCATAGTAGTTTGGTTTTTATTATTTGCACCGGTTTCTCTGGCTCAACTTCATGCCTTCGCCGAAATAGAAGCCGGGTTGGGTGGGCTGGTTGTAGCCGACATTTTCAACGACAAGGCCTAAGCGATAGGGGATGTCTTCCAAGAAACAGTTGAAGCGGTATTCGGTGGTGTAGGGGGTGAGGAACAGATAAATATGTTCGTTGTCATTAGAGCGGAGCAGCACTTCTTCGCGCCAGTCGCCCAAGATATCGCCTTGCAGACAAGGAACGGACTTGGTGCTGTTGTTGCTGGTCACACCCAAGAAACTGGTAAGCAGTTCAATTTTCTGGGTCTTCCAGTTATACTTGGTGATGTACGTCTTGTCGAGCAGTTCGCGCAACAGATCACCGTCCCACCAGTTGCCCATGTTCTGCGACAATCGTTTGGGATTGGCAATCTTTTCGCCCTTCACGTTGCGGATGCCGTCGGTGCAGATCGACCACATTTCCACGCCCTTGTTTGTCGGGTCGATATCGGCTGCCATGCAGCGGCCGCAATCGTCGGCAAACGGAATCTGAAAAAAGATCTCGCCGGTCCGGGCATCGCGGAAAGTAGAACCCGTACCCTTCACTTCATGGCATTGCCAAACCTGCAAGCAGTCGTCGTCTGGCATGAAACAGGTGACGTGCATGGCATCGCCGTGTCCGAGCTTGGTCGAATATAATCCCTTGCCGTCGTGGTCGATGGTGCAGGAGCCGTAAATGATTTCATCGAATCCGTCAGTATCCACATCAATGACATGAAGCGAGTGATTGCCCTGACCGCTGTAGTCCTGCCAGCCGTCAGCGTAACTGTCGAAGAACCAGCGTTGCTTCAGTTCCGATCCGTCCCAGTCCCAGGCGGCTAACGCCGTGCGTGTGTAATAGCCTCTGCACATCACGACCGATGGCAACCGTTTGCCGTCCTTTTCATGGCCGAAATAGCCGACACCTGCCAGATAGCGTTCGCTGCGGTTGCCGCGATTGTCGCCCCACAGTCCGGGAGCGCCTCGTCCGGGGACATAATCCGTCGTGTAAAGCGCTCTACCGGTTTCGCCGCCAAACACCGTCAACAGTTCCGGACCGTCCATGATGTGTCCGTTCTCGTTCACCCAGCAAGCCGTGGAATCTCCAATGACGTTGCCTTCTCCGTCGATGGTGCCGTCAGCTGTCTTCATCACGATCTCCGCCTTGCCGTCTCCATCTAAGTCATAGACCATAAACTGTGTGTAGTGGGCTCCGGCACGGATGTTGGGGCCCAGATCGATGCGCCATTTCAGGCCGCTTGGACCGGTAATCTCATAGCAGTCGATATACACATTGCCTGTAAAACCGTTGTGCGAGTTGTCGTGCGAATTCGAAGGATCCCATTTCACGATCAGTTCCAACTGCCCGTCGCCATCCACATCGCCTACGGCACAGTCGTTGGGCGAATAACTGCACGAATTGTTGACATCTAACCAGTAGTCTTCTGGCCGGTTCAAGGCAATGTCGAGATAGCCGATCGGGGCGTTTGCCGGAAGCGTGTAGCTTGCTTTCTGCAACCGTTTCGCAATCGCTTTCTGCGACTTGCCTGCATGAGCCTGCACTTCGAAACGATGTTCTTTCGTTCCGTCGCAAGCCAGCATCAGGTAGGTGTATTTCGTGTTCTTAATCACGCATTTCCCGTCAACCCACAGGTCGAAAAGCACATTGTCCGGATCCTCTCGCGACAGGCGCCAGGAGACCGATACCGAATCCTCGGACTGCCGCATGGCAATGAGTCCGCGGTCGAGTTTTTCAACCGACATTTTGTCCAAAGAGTAAGCGCTTTGGGAAAATACTGCCGTGGAGATAGACCACAGCAGTATTGATATAAGTATATAGACTTTGTTCATGTCTGTAAGATTAGGGTTGTTCGTGCGTGATAGTTATCACTTGATTATCGCAGGAAAGCGATCAGCACACCGGCAGCAACAGCCGAACCGATAACGCCCGAGATGTTGGACGACATACAGTAGTTCAGGATGTTGTTCTTCGGGTTATACTTGGTGGCAATCTCGTTGGCCACACGACTTGCCATCGGCACAGCCGACAAACCGCAAGCGCCCACCAGCGGGTTGATCTTTTTCTTCGAAAACAGATTGAACAGCTTCACCAGCAGGATACCGCCGGCAATGGAAACTGCGAAAGCGCAGAAACCGCCAGCCACGATACCGATGGTCTGCCAGTTCAGGAACGACTGTACCGTCATGGTGGCACCTACCGAGAGTCCCAGGAAAATGGTAGCGATGTTCATCAAAGCGTTGGAAGCTGTTTCAGCGATGCGCGAGGTGTCGGAGCCGATTTCCTTGATCAGGTTACCGAACATCAGCATACCGATCAGCGAAACTGCCGAAGGAACGATGATGGCAACCAAAACCGTTACGAAGATCGGGAAAATAATCTTAGCTACGCGCATGTTCTTAATCTGAAGGGTGTTCGGATAGAGTTTATCCTGCTCCTTCATGTTAATCAGGATTTCGTTCTTGGTGCACAATAGTTTTACCACCAACGGAATGATCACCGGAACCAGTGCCATGTAGCTATAGGCAGCGATGGCGATTGGGCCTAACAAATGAGGAGCCAGTTTGATGGTGGTATAAATGGCGGTCGGTCCGTCGGCACCACCGATGATGCCCAAGGCACCTGCCTCCTGCGGTGTGAACTGACCACTGCCGACAGCCACCAGAATCACACTGAAGATACCCAGCTGGGCAGCGGCACCGAAGATGGCCAGTTTCAGGTTGCGGAGCATCGGGCCGAAGTCGGTCATGGCACCTACACCCATGAAGATTACCGGTGGAATGAAGCCGGTCTTGATGAGCCAGTAGTAGATCATGTTCATCAGACCCAGATCGTGGGCAATCTTAGGAAGTCCGACGTTATAGACATCGTAAGGTACTCCGTTCGGGTCGCACCATACCGAGCCGTCAGCCAGATAGACTGCATTGTGGTAGGTGATGCCATTCAAAACGATTTCCTGTGCTCCGAATACGCCCATTTCTCCCCCTGGGAAGTTGGCCAGCAGGATGCCCATAGCAATCGGGATGAGCAGCAGCGGCTCGTAGTGCTTGGCGATGCCCAGATAGAGGAACAGGAAGCCAATCGCGTACATGATGAGATAAGTGGGTTCTGCAGCAATGTTGCTGAACGCCGTCATCTCATATAATTTTTCGAAAATTGTTGAAAAATCCATTTTACAAATAAATTTTTAATTACAGATTACAAATTACAAATTACTTTCGTTGCCGACTGGTTATTGTCATTTGGATTCTTTTATCGATTATTGTTTTGGCATGTCAAGATAATCTTACTCAATAGTTTGATAAGTGCTTCGCAGTCTGTTAACATTGATTTATATTCTGTTTCGTTGATTTTGTTTGAGCGAAACAGCAGTTTGAGCCAATATCTTGTTTCGTTTGCCTCTTTTCTCGATATTTTCAGTTTATGAGTGAAATCCTCCGGAGATTCGGCATAGATTGCTTCCGCTATGTTGGCACCGATTGAGGTGCCGGAACGGAGAATCTGGTTGCTCAGTATTTTCTCTTTTTGCTTTTCACACAAATAACTGTATAGGTTGCAAATTCGAATAGCAAAATCTTCTGCCTTATCCATTACTAAATTTTCTTCTTTCATCCGTGTTTCGTTTGGAAGGAAGGTAATTAGTAATTCGTAATTTGTAATTCAATCTTTAAGATTAAGTGAGGCTCGCTCACTTAATCTTAAAGATTGGGTCATCTTCAAACACCTTGTCGCCGGGGTTTGCCAAAATGGCGGTGATCTGGCCGTCGATATCGGCAGCTACGGCATTGTAGGTCTTCATGGCCTCAATGTATCCGATGGTTTGTCCTTTCTTGACCATGTCGCCCACCTTGACGGGAGTTTCGGAAGCGTTCTTAACCAGAAAGAACTTGCCCTCCAACGGAGCCAAAACGTCTGCGCCTTCGCCGGCAGCTACATGAGCAGCGGCAGCGGTTGCGGCGGCAGGAGCCGATCCGTCGTTAGGAGCGATGCTTACGGTATAGGTCTGTCCATCGACAGTTACCTTCAGATCCTGAGCCTTGATTTCGCCCTTAGGAGCATTCTTGGCTGCCTTGCGCTTAGCGAGGTCGGCCTCGAACTCAGCTTTGGCCTGACCGCTCTTATATGCCTCATACTGCGATGGGTGCATGGCATACTCGAAGAGTTCCTCGTCGTCCTCGCCGAGTTCCCAGCCTTTTTCCTTCATCTTGGCGCGGAACTCATCCAGATTGTCTGGGAAGTACGACTGCGGATCCTGCGTCTCGAACTCGCGGCCCTGGCTCTTGGCCAGTTCAACCAGTTCAGGAGCAACCGGACCGGGCAGCTGTCCCGACTTGCCGAGAATCATGTCCCAGATATTGTCGGCAATGAGGCTCCAGCGTTCCTTGCCCTTCTCCATCTGCATAACGTTCATCAGGGCGAGGTTCTTTACATACTGGCTGAATGGGGTTACCAGGCAAGGATAACCGACCTTTGGCCATACGTAAGCCACTTCATCGAACAGCTTGATGAGCAGCTGGTCAGTGGTGAGTTTCGGCTGGTTGTTCTTCTCTTTCCAACGGTTTAGACCCTCCAGGTTCTCCTCCAGGTCGGTCATGAGCGAACCCATCATGCCGCCAGGCAGACCTGGCTTGACGAGCAGAGAGTTGTTGAGGTGGTTGAGCTCTGGAATGTAATAGCCGAGGAAGTCGTCCATCATCTCCTGAATCTGGGTGCGTACCTCCATATAGGCGGACATGTTGATTTCCTTTACCTTGAAGCCGGCGTCTTTCAGCATCTCCTGTACGGCGATGATGTCGGCGTGGCCGGTACCCCATGAGAGTGGAGACATACCGCAATCCACATAGTCGCAGCCGTTCTTGCAGACTTCGAGGATGGAAGCCATATTGAAGCCAGGTCCTGCGTGTGAATGGTACTGGATAACGATGTCTTTCTTATAGGCCTTAATACCTTTAACAATCTGTCCGAGGCTCTCCGGACGACCGATGCCTGCCATATCTTTCAGACAGATCTCGTCGGCACCGGCATCAATGAACTTCTTGGCCAGATTGACATAATACTCTACGGTATGAATCGGAGAGAAGGTGATGCAGAGAGCTGCCTGTGCAATCATGCCTGCCTCTTTCGAATACTGAATTGAAGGAATCACGTTGCGAGGGTCGTTCAAGCCGCAGAAGATACGGGTGATATCGGTACCTTGGGCTTTTTTGACCTTATAGAAAAGTTTGCGGAGATCCTTGGAGCATGGGAACATACGCAGACCGTTCAAGGCACGATCGAGCATATGAGTCTGGATACCTGCCTCATGGAAAGGCTTGGTCCAGGCACGAACCGACTTGTTCGGGTTCTCGCCGTAGAGCAGATTGACCTGCTCAAAGCCGCCGCCATTGGTTTCAACACGATCCCAGCAGCCCATTTCAATGATTTTAGGGGCTACCTTAACAAGCTGGTCAACGCGTGGCTGGTACTTGCCAGCACTCTGCCACATATCGCGGAAGACCAAACTGAATTTTACTTCTTTTGCCATAACTATTATCTTAAATACTTTTTAATCCTTGGTGATTTTGGTAATCACGGCACCTGGAGCCACTTGCTGAATAGCTGCCTTGATGGCAGCTTGCACGTTGGCAGGAACTGGAGCCGGAGCAGACGCAACCGTTTTCTTTGTCACAGGAGCTTCTTCAGGGGCCACTTTGTTGATGGCCGAAATCATCGCCTTCGAAAGGTAGATGATCAACAGAAGAATAATGAATACCGTACCCATGCCGATAACCATCAGCAACAGGGCGGTTTGCATAGGAGTTAATCCTTCCATAAATTATTTTAAGTTTGTTAGAAAATCAATAACACAATTGCATATAACACAATTCTGCCTGCAAAATTACGGAAAATTTTCATAATATACAAAAAAAAGACCTACTTTTTTGCTTTTTTGCATTAAAATAGGTCTTTTTTACATTTTCTGTCATTTGATTGCCTCGTATATCATCGAATGGATTCGGGTCCGGTATCCTTCGGAGGTCAAAGTCGTGTTCCACCGATGCGGATGTACGCGGTTACATAAGAAGATAAAAATCAGGTCTTCTTTCGGATCAACCCAGATACAGGTGCCGGTATATCCGGTGTGCCCGTAAGTCTGCGGAGAACATTCTTCGCAGCACGGACTGATTTTGTTGCGGTTGGGCTCGGGTTTATCAAAACCGAGTCCACGGCGCGAGATATGCGATTTCTGGGTGGTCATGCGTTCTACGGTAATCTCGTTGATGTAGCGTTTGCCGTGATAAGTGCCTTTGTCCAGTATCATTTGGAAGAGCGGGAACAGGTCGGAAGCGCTGCCGAACAGACCCGCGTTGCCTTCCACGCCGCCGCTCCATGCTGCCGCCTCATCGTGCACATAGCCACGCAGCACCTGATGCCGCAAAGCCTGGTCGTCTTCGGTGGGAGCGATGCGCGACAATGGAATGCCGTGCTCCAAAGGCCGGTAGCAGAGTTTGTCGTTACCGTAGAACTCTGGCATTTTTTCGTAAAGATATTGGTCGATGGGCTTTTGCGCCACTTGTTCGATCAGAGCGCGGATGAGGATGAAATTCAGATCGGAGTAGCGATATTTGTGAGGTTTCAACAGAGGCAGATCGATGATTTTCTTCAGGATGCTGTCGCGGAAGGCGGGCTTGATATAGAGGTCTTTCGCCACCGGTAACGTATAGGTTGCATCCTGCGTCTTGCTGATCCATGCCGTATCGAAGCAGAGATGCTCGTCGAACCAGCATTTCTTGTCCTGCTGTACCGTGAACGGCTCCTTCGGGATGCTGCTGTAATACCGTTTCTTGAACGAGGCCGTATCGAAGGTCATGGCATAGAACGAATAGCCGTCGCGCATATCCGTTTCGTGCAACAGCGCTTGTCGGAGGGTGATGTCCTTTTTGTTGGTGTTGCGTAGCTGCGGAACGTGCCAGCTCATTGGGTCGGAGAACTTCAGATTGAACTCATCGTAGGCAAGCATCAGCGCCGGAAGGGTGCCGGCAATCTTCGATACCGATGCCAGATCGTAAACCGTTTCTACCGAATTGGGTTCTGTGCGGTCATAGTCCAACCAGCCGAAAGCGCGGTTGTAGATGATCTTTCCTTTGTGTGCTACGAGAATCTGGCAGCCGGGAAAGGCGTCCTTGTCGAGCGCGTCCTGCACCAGGCTATCCACGCGGTGGAATTTCGGATTCAGGATCTGTTTGCGGTTCTCTGCTTCCAATGCCTCTAAGGCGGCAGGCAAGCCCTGTTCGGTCGGGTCGGCTTCCTGCAAGAGTTGAGGTTGAGGTACAGCGATATGCTTCGTGGTGTCGAGCTTGGCTTTATCTACTTCCGCGTTCAGTTCGTCACGCAAAGCCAGGGCTTGAGGCGTGTTGATGCGTTGCGTCAGGCTGTCCGTTGCTGTCTGATCTTCCTGGCTGACGCAAAGCAGGTATTTCCAGGCGAGCACCTTCCGGCACTTTTCGTCGATGAGCGACTGGGGAAGCGTGCCGTCTGCTACGGCTTTCTTCAATGAGGTCCACTGGCTCTGCAACGGAACCGGGTCGAGCAGAACATCCACGCCGGCCAATAGTGCTTTCACGCTGTAGTCGGGCACGTTGTTCACGCCTTTCATAGCCAGGCCGTCGGTGAAGACGAGTCCGCGGAATCCGAACTGCTGTTTCAGTAAATCAGTCACCACAGCCTTCGAGAGGGAAGAGGGCAGACCGGTCTCTGGTTCCAGTGCCGGTACTTCCAGATGTGCGATCATTACGCCTCCAAAACCGGCTTTGACGAAATAGCGGAATGGCTCGCACTCGAACGAAAGCAGACGCTCCCGGTCGTGCTTCAGCAGAGGCAATGTCTTGTGGCTGTCAGTGTCGGTGTCTCCGTGTCCGGGAAAATGTTTGCCGACAGCCATCACGCCGCCGTCCTCCAAACCGCGGCTATAACTCAATGCCGGCGGAATCACGTCCCAGATGGTAGAACCGAAGCTGCGGTTGCCGATCACCGGGTTGTTTGGGTTGGAGTTGATGTCGAGTACGGGAGAGAAATTGATGTTGATACCCATCAGTCGGCATTGGCGAGCCACTTCCTTGCCGTATTCATACATCAGGGAATCGCGTACTTCGGGTCGAATGGTTCCCAATGCTCCGTTGCGCGGGTATTTTACGGCATCGGTCAGGCGCATACCTAATCCCCATTCCCCGTCGAGGGCAATCCAGAGAGGTGCTTTCTTCGACAGTTGGCGTCCGTATCGCGTCATCTTTGCCTGTGTCTGGAAGGTTCCCTTCGAAAACAGCAGACCGCCTACATGGTATTGCTGGATGTCGCGACGGACAATCTGGCGGTGAGCCTCGTCGTCCTTGCTATCCACAATGGGCATGATCAGTTGTCCCAGACGTTCGTCGGGGGTCAGGGTAGCCATGATGCTGTCGGTCCAGCGTTGCATTTGCAGGGTGTCGATCCTGTTCATCAGGTGCTGGGCAGACACGCTGCTACACATTATAAATAATGTATAGAGAAATACGGACAGTCTTTTACGGGATTTTTTCATACAGATACTAACCGGGTGCGGGAGTTTATTTTGCGGCCTTGACGATGACACGGTTGTCTAAATAGCCTTCCACGGCTTTGCCTTGGGCTGCCAGTTCTTCAACGTATTCGATCATCATGTCGCGCAAGAGAATACCCGTGTTCAGATTCTTTTGGGCTCGGGTCAGGGCGGTCAGTCCGTCGTTGCCTTCTGCCAGATAGTCGATGGTGGTGATGTAATAGACCTTTTCCGGCTGAATCGGCTTGCCGCCCACCAGTATCTTCGTGGCTACGGCCTTGCCCGATTCGTTCGGCTCCAGCGTGATTTGGGTGCCGGAGAGCGCTTCCAGTCCTTTGTCTGCCATCATCTGCTGGATGGTGGCCTCCAGATCCTTGCCCTTCAGTTCCAGGATGGCAACGGTATTCTCGAACGGGAAGATCCGGTAGATGTCGCCTAATTTCAGTTCTCCGGCATACAAGTCGTTGCGTAAACCGCCGACGTTCATGATGCCGACATCCATAGGGCGGCCGTAGATCTTTTCACCGAACTTTCGCAGGATATCGCTGGCGAAGTTGCCCAGCGGGCTTTGCGGACGGTAGCGGACCAAATCGGTCGCACAAGATCCCAACACCTTGCTCATTTCGGTTTCCAAGCTGTCGCGATAAGGAGCGATGAAGTCGCTTACGGCCTGTGCATAGCCGTCCAGATTCAGCGAATCAGGGTGGATCTTCGAGGCGGTGATTTTCTCCACTTCATATTTGTTGCCGAAGGGGCTCCCTTGTGCTTTTTTCATCTGCACACGCACACAGCCGATCGGGTTGGCCTTGCCGGCAGTCTGAGTAATCATTACCGGCTTGCCGTCCAAGTTCGGCACTTCGGCACCGTTTTCCACGTTGGTATGCGAGTGTCCGCCGATAATAAGATCGATGTTGCGGGTGTTCATGGCAATGCGGCGGTCTCCGGTGCTGTCGCTTTTTGCATAATAGCCGTTGTGCGACAGTACTACGACCAGGTCGCACTTCTGTTCGCGCAGTTTCCGGGCTTCTTCGTTGAGTGCAATCACAGGATCGGTGAATCGGATGCCCTCCCAGTTGCGGGCGAAGATGAGGTTGTTCGGATCGACGGTCACACCGGTAATGCCGATACGTACGCCCTTGCGTTCGATAATCATCGATCGGCGGACATATTTCTCCAAACCAGTGCCGGTCACGTCGTAGTTGCACGATAGGATCGGGAAGTCGGCATATTCGAGCATATCGCACATGGCAGGAATGCCGTTGTCGAACTCATGGTTGCCGAAGGTGCTTGCCAGCACGCCCTGCATATTCATGAGTTGCATCTCCAGAATGCCTTTCCAGATGTTGAAATAGGGGGAACCCTGAATCATATCGCCGGCATCCACATAAACCAGATCCGGATCCTGCTTACGCATCTTCTCGATAATGGACGCACGTTCGACGACGCCACCCACCGGTTGCCCGTCCTTGTAGCCGCAATCAATCTGGCTGTGGGTATCGTTGGTGTGGATGAAAAGGATTTCCGGAGCTTCCTGCTCGGAGCATGCTACAAAAACGATCGAGAGTAGCACCGTCAGGAATAACGACTTCTTCAGGCTGAATATCGATAACTTTTTCATTGTCCTAAATTTTTACACTTTATTTCTTTTCTTAAATAACAAGGTGCAAAGATAATGAATTTTTCAATACGATGGTACAACTGGAGGCAAAAAAATGTTATTCCTGTCGAATTTTCTATGGTTTCCCTTACGGTGAACCCAGCCGTTGGAAATATTCAAAAACAAATATAGCAGAGTTTGTGCCGACTGAATCGGCGGGAACTCCGCAAGTTAGGAAATACTTCCCGCTGTGTCGGCGGGACTTCCGCAAGTCTGGAAATGCTTTCCGCTGTGTCGGCGGGACTTCCGCAAGCCAGGAAATGCTTTCCGCTGTGTCGGCGGGACTTCCGCAAGTCAGGAAATGCTTTCCGCTGTGTCGGCGGGACTTCCGCAAGCCAGGAAATGCTTCCCGCTGTGTCGGCGGAAACTTCCGCAAGTCAGAAAATGAAAAATGGGGGATAAATCAGCAGATAACTTCAAAACTTGCTCCAATTAGAAGTAAAAAGGAAGAAAAATGCTCAAAAAAACGCCAAAAATTTTGGCAATATTAAATTTAAGCCTTAAATTTGCCACGCAATTCACAATCAAATTGCAAAAATGCGTTTAGATTTTGTAATGCTACTTCTTCTGACCTGAAACTTTCTTATACAAGAATGAAACAAATGCAACCAATATTCAAAGATATATGTTTAAGGATGCTCCTTTTGTCCTTTCTGCTTCTGGGAGCGGGGACAGGTTCCTTTGCCCGTTCTTTGGTTTTCCAGAATGTCTCGAAGTCCGAAGGTCTGGGGGATTTGCTGGTGAATGAGATCTATCAGGAACCCAATGGCCCGGTATGGTTCGGAACGGGTTCGTCTCTGGAGTCTTTCGATGGCGTATATCTGCAGCATTATGCGATTCCGGAAGAAAAGAGTAATCGCACACGTGTGACTTCTATTTTGAGCGACAAAGAGCATAATCTGTGGGTCGGAAACGGTAATGGCCTTTATGTGCTACCTCACGATAAAACAGAATTGGAACCAGTGGAAAGGGGAAAGTTCCCGGAGGCTGTGCATGCATTGGCGTTGAGCAACGATGAAAGTCTGTATATTGCTACCGAAAAAGGTCTTTTCATCTACCATATCCGGAACAAAACCCTCGAAAAGCGGCTGGTTCATGTGAATGAACTGGCACCTGAGAATGCGCTACAGGATCTTGCTATACTTCCGAATGATGAACTGTGGGCGGTGTCGAAGCACGGATTGCTGTGTTACCAGACAAAGTCCGACCGTTGGCAGCGGTTTGTGCTCCCAACCAATCCGCAGCAGGCTTTCAACCGTATTGCTCACGTCGGAGAATGGATTTATATGGGTTCTGCCGATCATGGCCTTTTCCGTTTTAGTTTGAAAAAAGGTGTTTTCGAGTCGGGACCCGATTTGAATTGCCCCATGATTAGCGATCTGTCGGTAAGCGAGGACGGGCTTTTATATGTTGGTACGGACGGAAACGGCGTGTTTGCCATCGAGCCTCAAACGGGACAAATTGTTAGTCATTATTCTCACCGGAAAGAGCAGGGGATAGGCATCAGCAGTAATTCGGTTTATGCCGTTTTGTGCGGAAACAATAACCAGTTGTGGTTCGGTTTTTACGAACATGGTGTCGATTATTCGCTGTTTCAAAGCGATGTGGTTCAGACCTATTCATACCATGATTTTGATACCCAGAATCTGGCTGTCCGTGCCCTAAGTATTCACGGACCGCAGAAAATGATCGGCTATCGAGGCGGTTTGTTCTTTGTTGATGAAGCAACCGGCAGAACTTGTTCTTTCGGACCGAACGACTTGCATAGTCAGATTGTATTCAGCATTTGCAGGCAACAGGACATTTATTATATAGGTACATACGGAGGCGGTTTGTATGCGTTCGATGCCTCCTCTTTCAAATTGCAGAAGTTTCCTTCGTTTGCATCTAAAGAGATATTCTGCATCACGCAAGGTCCGGACAGTTGTCTTTGGTTTGCTACAGAAATAGGCGTATATGTGTATAAGGACGGTGTAGAGAAACAGCGTTTTACTAGTTCCAATTCAGTGCTGCCTCAAGGTAATGTTTACGAAATTTTTTTCGATTCGACTGGAAGGGGATGGATTTGCACGGAAAGTGGAATGTGCCTGTACGATGAGTTTAACGGAACCTTGCGTACAGATGCCTTTCCTGCCGGCTTTATTCAGAAACAGAAAGTTCGCTACATTTACGAAGACCTACAGCACCGGTTGTATTTTATTCCCGATAAAGGTCAAGTGTCCTGTTATGATCTGTTGCTGAACAAGGTCAATCTTGTCGGCTTCAACGAAAAGATGAGAGCCAGCGATGGACGGTTTCTTGTCGAAGATGCCAAAGGCCGGCTTTATTTTGGCTCTCAACAGGGGTTATTCAGCCGGGATCGGGAAGGTAACTCGAGGGAGTATAATTTCTCTAACGGTTTGACGAATCCTACTTTCACCCTTTGTAAACCCGTCGTGGACGAGTCGGGCCGGTTGTGGATGGGAAACAATTCCGGCTTATTGTTTATAGACAGCAACGAAAGTGTTGTCAAATTAGCTTCCGATTCGATGCATTGTGTATCAGGACTCAAGGTGAACAATCAGAGGATACCGCTTTCCTATGATGATTTGTTCAAACGTGGGGAGTATCATTTGGCTGAACAGGGAGGAACTCTTACGTTCCTGCTGACGGAATATACCTTTACGGCTCCCGAAGCCATGAACTATGAGTATCAGCTGGCAGGTGTTGACACAGCATGGATCTCGCTCGAAGGACAATCGGAAGTCAGCTATGCCAATCTGAGTTGGGGCAGTCATACCTTCAAAGTCAGAAACTGCTCCGATCCGAAAGTGGAGCATCAGTTCGTGGTTCGCGTGCCACTTACTGGCGGAAATGTGTTGAGAAGTTCTGCTATATTGCTCGCTATTATCTTTGCCGTAGCGGTTTGCATCGGTTTGTACCGACGTCGCAGGGCGCTGAGACTCTTGTTAAATGCAGGACGGATCGGAAAAGTACAGAAAATCAGCACTTCGGTGCCGGAGGAAGAAGAGAATATTGCGGAAGAAGAGGAAGAGCCTCTGATGCAGCCGGATTCGGATAAATATCAGAATATAAACTTGTCGAAAGAGGAACGCGACCGACTGGTCGGTGAATTGAAGCGAGTTATGGAGAAGGAACGCTTGTACCTTCGTCGAGACTTGAAGATTGCCGATGTCGCTGACAGAATCGGAACCTCACCCTATCTGCTGAGCTACCTGTTCAACCAGTGTCTGCAGGTGAATTATTACGATTTCGTCAACGACTATCGGATTGCGGAATTTAAAAGAATCGTATCGACGGTAGATCTCTCAAAATACACGTTGCCAGCCCTTGCCGAGATGTGCGGTTTCAGTTCCCGAGCTTCGTTCTTCCGTTCCTTCAAGAAAGTGACTGGAATCACTCCCAACGAGTATATTAAAAAGAAAGGGGTCACTGAGGAGCAGTGATGTCCTTCAATTGCAAATCCTTGACGTGATTGCCCACGAACATGGGCACATAGTCGGATGTTGCATACCAACCGGGTTTTCCTTCCATTTTGTCGTGAATGGCTTTTCCTCCGATGGTTAATCCTTCGAAGGTGATATGTTGCACTTTGCGTTCTTCATTGTAGCCGCTTATAACCGACAGGTTCGGTGTCCTGCCTTGATAACAGATGTTTCGGAAGGTAATATTCTCGACGCCTCGTCCCGGAGCCGTGCAGTATTTCTGGTTCCAACCGACCTTGATTTGTGTTAGGCAGCCTTCTTCGATATCTTCGATGCGAATATTATTGAAAAGCACGTCACGCACCAGATTGTCGTCTCCACAATTGATAGCCATGCAGCCTTGGTAATCGATTTGTGGCTCTGATTGTCCCAGGATATCTATGTTCTCATACACCAGATGTTCGATGGTGTCTCCCACCGCCGGATTCCCATGCAGACCGATGAAGATAGGATGAGCAACGTCTGCCCAAAGCACCGCGTTTTGCATGTGTATGTTCCGGACATTCCCGCTGAAGCCTTTTCGGGTAGCATAGGCTGTCGTGCAATCATCGGAGTTACGGCAGAAAATGCGGTCGTAGGAAATGTTTGTCGAAGCAAATACATTCAGACCGTCGCCCCAACCCGGGTGAGAAATGCTACGTATGTCGTGAAGAGAGACATTCTCGGAATTACCGATCGGGCAGGTGTTTACGATGAGACCGTCTATTTCCACATGCTTTGCGCGGAATACATGACAGCCTTCATAGCCTCGCTCAGGACGTGCTATGCCACGTCCCAAAATGCTGACGTTTTCGGCATCGTCGATGGCGAATGTGCCTGTAAAGTAACTGCCGGGAGCCAGATAGATCGTTGTGTTAGAAGGAACATGAATTGTGTCCGGCAGGTTGTAGAATCCCGGAGCATAGTATTTGAAAGCCCGTTTGCTTCGTTTGGCTTCCCGTTTGGCAACGTCTTTGCTTACGGGTGGTTCGGACGAGAATACCAGCAGGTTGTCGGTGATGTTCCCGTCAAACTCTACGCTGAGGTTTTCCGGACGGGAGAGCTGGAACTGGATGGTGGAATCGTTCAGCACGTCGGCAGCGATACCTTGGGACTGCGGACGGATGCGTACGGAAGAGAATTTCCGTTTTTTATTGACAATCCTGATCTGAACGCCACCATAAAAATCGAATACGCAATAGGAGATTTCGCAAACTTTGTGTTTTTTATTGCCGACGGATGCATTTACTTTGGCCATATATGTGTCTGTCTGTGTCCACTCTTGGTTACTTCCCGACTGGACGAACACTTCGTAATCGTGCTTAAGCGGTGCGCCTTCCGGAGCAGGATAAACGAAAAGCTGATTGACTGCTGTTTGTGCAGAACCGGTAGTCCAGGCGAACAGGAACATCAGAAGTCCCCCAAAGAATTTTTTCATACTTACATTATTATATTTTATGATTCGATAAATTATACGAATGGAACTCCTGTTTTGCTTAATCGGTTCCGTTGTTTCTTTCAAGTTATTGTCAGTCTTTTTTCTTCGCTGAAGTTGGAAAAACGTAGCGTTGGCGTCTCAATTTCTTAATTTTATCAAAGTCTCAATTGCTTAAAGTGTTGATTTACAAAATCAAATAAATGGGATTTGAAGGACTGTGTCTTCTTCCATTAAATGCGACCCAATTGAGGTAAAAACATTTTGCAGAATATAAAAAACTGCCTACCTTTGCAGCGGAAAACAAATGAACATCATATCACTATGGACAACAACCTTACTTCAATCCTAACCTCTCAATCGATGAACCAGATCGTAGAAGAGTGCTACAATCTCTATCGCGAAGACGTACGCAAGTACATTACTTATAAATTAGGTGATGCGATACTTGCCCAGGATCTGACTCAGGATGTTTTCTTGCGCCTGATGGAATGCGGCCAGCTGATTCGCCGTGAGACCATGCGTAATATGGTTTATACGATCTCGCGCAACATCGTCACCGATTACCTGCGTCGTTATTATCGTCGTCAGGAGATGGAAGAGTATTTCATCGAATCGACCCCGGTCAGCTCGACACACGAGGAAAGCAGTATTTCTGCACAGGATATTGCAGAGAAAGAACGTGCAAGAATGAAGTTGTTGCCTCCACAACGTCAGAAAATCTACGAAATGGTCCGCTTCGAGGAAAAGAGCGTACCTGAAATCGCTCAGGACTTGCAGCTTTCCACCCGCACCGTGGAGAATCATCTTGCCATCAGCCGTAAGGAAATACGCGCTTATATCAGAGAATGTATCGGATGATAACCTAAAAACAGACTGTCATGAAAAAAATCTCAATAAACAGCATACGCAAGAATATCACAGTTGTCGTACTGATGGTGTTGTCCATCCATTTGTCGGGACGTACATTTGTGCATCCTGGCATTAGCTATACACAGGCGGACATCGATCGCATGAAGGCGATGGTAGATGCCAAACACGAGCCTTTTTACAGCACCTTCGTTGCATTGAAGTCCAGCAGTTATTCATCAACGTCGGGAAGTGTCAGCGACCGAGGAACCCAGATTAAGGAAGGAGCACACAACGGAACCATCGGTATTGACGGACGTAAGGCGCACGATTTGGCGCTTTTGTATCGGATTACCGGAGATAAGGCCTATGGCGATCGGGCAGTCAAATATCTGAATGCCAATTCCAATTATACCAATGTTTCTGCAAGAGGTACCGGCCCGTTGGATGGCGGCAAGATCAATCTTCTGATTGAGGCAGCAGAACTGATGCGTGACTATCCGGGATGGAGCGCCGCCGATCAACAGCGTTTTAAGGATATGCTGGTCTATCCGGGTTATACCACCAGCGAAAATCTGTACGATAAATATGCCAGTATCGATGATTCCGCCAACGGAATCACTTTCTATTGGAACTGCTTCAACTTCGATGCAGGCCGTTTCGGCAATCAGGGTATGTTTGCAGCAAGAGCTTTGCTGGCAATGGGTGTTTATTTGGATAATGACACCATTTTCGACCGTGCCTTCCAGTATCTGAACGGAACGCCGGAGAAGCATTTCGAGCAATATAATGATCTGCCTTATGTGCCAGGCCCGCGCTATCATGGTGCCAACTTCTCATCGGTCGAGCAATGTATCATTACGGCAAGCACCACGCAGGACTATCAGACGCAAGCTAATTATGGATACGACGAACAGCTGACACATTATATATTTAAAAACGGTCAATGTCAGGAGTCCTGCAGAGATCAGGGTCACACGCAGTGCGGCATCATGATGTATGTCAATCTGGCGGAACAATGCTGGAATCAGGGCGAGGACCTGTATGGCGCTTACGACAACCGTATATTGAAGGGTATCGAGTATTCGACCCGCGTTAACCTGACGGCAGTGAGCGATTATTCCAATTATTGCAACGACAAGAACTGGAACGCTCAGTGGGTTCCCACTTCCTATTCCGTTACGGGCACAAAGCCATCGGAGTCGTGGGTTCCGACCGATGAAGATCTGGTTAACAACGTGGAACCCGAGGACCCGAATGTCTTCTATCAAACTTGGAGCCGTAGCGGCCGTTGGTTCTATAAGGATCTTACGACTGCCGATGCCGGCGATGTGCTCGGATCAAGCGGATGCCGTGAAATGGCGTACGCACACTATAAGGTACGTATGGGCATGGACAATGCCAATCTGTCCTGGCTTTCCAAAGACCGCAACTACCTGTTGAAGAAATACGGCTACGAGAACTGGGGTAAAGATTCCGGACACTACTATGAGTGGTGCGGCTGGGGTACGTTGAGCAAGTTTCGCAATGCCTATATGACCGGCGATCCAGTAAGCTATCAGTCAGGAGCCCGTGTGATGGGAGCACATAGTGTATTTGAAACCGTCCATTTCGTCGATTTCGATTATTTCACAGCCCTTGGCAACGGACGTACTTACTACGATACCACTTCCGACTATGCCAAAGTTTATCGTACTGATGAGCAGGTCGATATTGAAGAAGGCGACGACAATTATGTGATTGCGAATGTAGGCAACGAAGAGTGGTGGAACTATACCTATATCGTTCCCGTTGCAGGTACCTATTCCTTGAATGTGCGCTATGCTGCCGGAGAAAACTCGCCCATGATCAGCCTGATGGTCGATGGCGAGGAGAAAGGCGACATCTTTACGCAAAATACAAACGGAGAATATGTAACGGAAAGCATCTCCGATATTTCTCTGGAAGCCGGTTGTCATGTGTTCCGGATGATTGTCAACGGCGAAGATGCCGACCTGAAGTTGAGCACCTTGGAATTAACCACCTCTGCGACCGCCTATACTATCGAATATACCGACGGTGTTTCTGGCATCGGTAAAGCGCTGGCAGGGCAGTTGGTATCGGTAAGACCCGAGTCAAATCTGGTTGCAGGCTCTATCCTTGTGTATGACCCGGCTACCGATGCTGCCGTAACTCAGATTCCTGCTACGGATGGAGGCGTTGTTTTTACCATGCCTGCCAATAATGTGCAGGTGACGGGTTTGGCACATCCGGAAGACGGTGTTACCTATCTGGCAACCATCGCTACTACAACCGCTGGAGCGGGCAGCGCATACGCCAGAGCCAACCATCCGGATGTCTTTTCGGTGGATGTTCCGTTGTCGGATGCCATTTATAAGAAGGCTATCTATACACATCCGTATAAAGCGCACAACTACAATCGCACCAACCTCCGTCTGGTGTGTCCGGATGGAGAAACGATTAACGTCAACTCCGACTACGATAAACCTTGGGACGTGTCCGGCCATATCGTTCCCGGTCAGACCAATACTTTCACCTTGTTGAACGACCACAATAACGGTATCGATTATTGGGCAAACGGAATTGCCACCAAGGCAGAGTACTTGACACGATTGACGCTGAGCGATCCGGATCCGACCGCCTTGGAAGAGATCCATACTCCCTCATCCGATGAAGAAACCTGCTATAACTTACAGGGCCTGCGGGTTGAAAAACCTGGCAAAGGGATGTATATCGTCGGACGTAAAATCAGACTTTATTTCTAATATTCATAATCATTAAGTAACCCTCTTAAATTTTTACTATTATGAAGAGTATTACATTAACAAACATGGCTGCTATAGCGTTAGGCTTGGTTGCCGCAATGTCGTCTCAAGACACCCAAGCTGCCGATGCATTGGGAAAGTACAAACTGGACTTGAGCAATAGTGAGGTCTGCAAGGTTTACTACACCAGAGCCGGAAAATGGCAGGCTGCCGAAGACTTGGTAGTCGGTAAATGTGCTGACGGAGAAACCGATTCCATTCATGCTCCTTACGCACGTCTGCCATACGCTACCGATGGCGAGTTCGTGGATTGCCGAGGTGTGGGCAGTGAGCAAGTCGGTGATTACGATCGCACCAACTTCGTCGGTGCTAACCAAGGCTTCTTGGTGTTTGACTTCGGTGAGAAAGGTATCGACTTCACGAAGATTGTGCTTTACAACGACGGATACTATCAGCGTCACCAGCAGGGAACCGTTTTCGTGGGCCTGTATGGCGATTGCTCCGGCGAAACTTATGCAGATAAAGATCTGGTGGCTGAGAACTACAACGGACTTAACGGCATTGTAACCGATCTCCTCCGCACGAACGGTTCGAAGCAGAAATTTGCCGATGCTGTCTTCTCGAACAAGTGGATGACAGGTTCCGTTAATCCGAGTGAGAATGAGCCTGGTTCGTATGCTGCTACTTTCCCGACCGGATCGCACAACAAATATCGTTATGTGATTGTCTATGACTGGTCGAACTATTTCTATCTTTCAGAGGTGGAGATTTATGGCGTACAGCTGAAAACAAATACCTATTCTGATGCACAACTCGATTTGGATCGCGCCATTGCTGAGGCTCAGGCTTTTGCCGATGAGTTTGCGCAGAGCGATGCCGATGCTGTTGCTGCATTGAAGGCTGAGATTGCTGCAGCTCAGGCAAAGTTAGACAACAATACCACCGACGAAACTGTGCTGAAAGAGCAGATTTCTTCGCTGACTGTTGCCACAACTTCCTTTATGTCGGCCATCACTTATCAGTTGGGCGAGAATGAGTTCTATTGCTCATTGTCAACCCCAGACGGTTTGTATGGCTTGAAGTTGGCTACCGAAACCACTACAGTCGGCAATTATACGGGTCGTGCGCTCGTTACCTGCGATCCTGCTGACGCTTTGTCGTTCTCGGTAAACAAGGGCGCTATGGTGAACGGACAGCAGGCATACCAACTTTCTACTGCTGAAGGTGTGCTGATTCAAACCGGTGCCGATCTGGTGTTTGTCGATGCCAGCCAGGTAACTGCCAGCAATCCTGCTGAATTGGTGTTCACCCAGCGTTATAGCGACGGTGAGAATGCTATCTACGATATGAAGGCCGGCGATTACTTCTATTATATCAATGAGGAAGGCAAGTTGGCTTATACCGGTGAGTTCCCCAAATACGAGGATTATACGGAGATTATTGCCTATACCTTCCAGCTGACAGCTTCTGACTATCAGAAGACCGCTGAAGAGGCTGCCGTAAACTTCAAGGGATGGGATTTCAACGACGCAGCCGTAGAGGTGACTTCTGTTTATGGCGATGTGCTCGGACAGAACGCAGGCGTGCTGATTGACGGCTGGCGTTTCAACAAGTGGCGCTCCTATACCCGTCTGGCTCAGGAGACTGTTAACGGTTCCGGCTACATGGTATCGTCCATCAATAATCCTTATTGGGCACGTACCGATACTCTAAAACAGACTCCATTGATTCCCGAGATTGATGAGAACTCCCAGCTGACAAGTGCCAACAACGGTATCGGTCTTTGCCGTGAATACGGTAAATATATCAACAAGGCAGCTCCGGATCCAATCGATCAGATCCGTGATTCAAGCAATCTGATTATTGTCAACCCGATTTACTGCCCATACATCGCTATCAAGATGGCTGGCACTTCCGAGAATGTCGATCTTTCGGCTTTCGGTGCTACTTTCTTCATCAAGAAGGATGCTGTAGAACCGAACCTGAATATGACGAACTTTGCCGGTAAGAAGGGTGATGTTTATTACTGGCGTCTGACCGATTGCGGTTTCACCGTTGGACAAGTGGGCTATTGCGCTCAGTACATTGGTTTGAACAATGCCTTCAAATCTACAAAGGATGCTCTGGTAATCGACTGGATCCGTCCGTATGCTTCTATCGACGCTATTCCTGAAGAAACCATTTCTGCAGCCGATCTGACGGCTATCGTTGCAACACTTCCGGAGAATCCTGTCTATGAGGCTCCTGTCGTTGAACAGCAGAAGGTGAAGTATCTGTCTAACCTGCTTTCGATGAAGACTGCAGATGGTACCGATGTAACTGCCGACAATGCCGCTGCTCTTGCCGCTGTCTATGACGAAGATCTGGCAACAGCAGTTCCTCACGGAAACTATTACGTCATCACCTTGCCAGAGGCTATTCAGGACTTCGCTACTCTGAAGGTTTACTACAAGGGTGGTAACGACTACTCGACCAATGTGCTCTTCTACACCGATACAGAATTGGCTATTGCCAGCGATGTTGAATCGGCTTACGTTCCTAATGGTGGAGCTCTGTGGCAGCACAATGCTTTCTCTGGCACCGTAACCAAGGAAGACGGTTGTGTATCATTGTTCAACAAGGATCGCAAGAAATACACTTACATTGCCATCAAGGGCGACAACGACGGAAATCCGTTGAGCATGACCGAGCTGGAACTCTATTACTACGAGGATGCCGACTTCGCAGAGTATGCAGCTCTTGAAGAAGTGGATTATTGGACTTTGCCTTCTAACTGGACTTCCAGCCGCACAAACGGTAAGGTAGAGGGTAACGAGGACGGTTCTATCACCGTAACTTCTGGCACCGATAATGCCAAGCGTGGCGATATCCGCAATCAGGTCGATAAGATCTATATGCAGGATCATAAGGTGGTATTCTACACTTGCGAACTGACGAACCTGGAGGCAACCCAGAATTTCAACGATATGAAATTCGGCTTCACTTCCCTCATTAAGTCGTTCAGCGAAACGGCAGTTGTTAACGAACAGTTGCTGCGTGGCAATAGCAACCAGCAGTACATCCTCGAAGATGGTTCACAGCTCGTTTATTTTGATATTGCCGGCAGAAATCCGAACGTATCTTACTTCTTAGGTAATAGCGGTGAGAAGTTCGACGGAACCAAGAAGGACGAATATCGTGCTGCATTCGCGGCTGCCAACGACGTAGTCATTTCGAATCCGAACTTCACGCTGATCGGTTCGGCAGAAACCAACTTTATCATCAAGAAGATGGGTTCTGCCAAGGATGTTGAAACTTTGATCAATACCTTAGTTTCTACAGGCATCCGCAGTGTAGAAGCCGAGAAACCGGTAGCTAACCAGTCGAAGATGATCTTCGATCTCAAGGGCAATCGCATGGAAAGCATCAGCGCTCCTGGTCTCTATATTGTGAACGGTAAGAAGATTCTGGTGAAGTAATCACACTAAACGTTTTAATAAGAAGGCGGGGAATATTCCTCGCCTTCTCGTAAATACACGACCTATGAAAAGAATCCTTATCTATGTGGCTTTTTGCTTCTGTCAACTGTCTGTAATGATGGCACAGGTTACCGGTCAATCGGATTGGCAACCTGTAACCGGCTGTTATTGGGAATGGATGAACGGCAATATCACGAAAGAGGGAATTACCAAAGATCTTGAATACATGAAGGCAGCCGGGATTGAATCTGCTTTCATTTTTGATACTTGGGTTGGAATCGGGCGAGGTTCCGTAGATTATGGATCGCAGGAATGGATTGATGCAATCAAACATGCCTGCAAAGAAGCCCAACGTTTAGGCATTGTGTTGGGACTTCATAATTCTCCGGGTTATACCGCGATGGGAGGCCCCTGGATTCAGCCGGAGGAATCGATGAAACAACTCACGTGGAGTGTATCATCGAAAAAGAATCCGCCTGTGCCGCCACATAAAATGGGATTCTATCGCGATATTAAGACCTTCCGTACCACATGTTCCGATGAGATGCACGATTTGAAGTGCAGGTTGGAAAAAGACAGTTCGGTTGTGATTGCACTTACAAAGAAAAAAACGCTGATAGGATTCAATTTGTGGAGAGGGAAAAGAGAACAGCCTTTGGATCCGTTTGACGGTCCTCGGGATTATGCTCCTAAACTGCAAGTGGAAGTAAGTGTGAACGGACAGGAATGGATCTCCGTCGGTACTGCAGCCGGAGTCGGTTTGAAAGAACGCGATATTCCGATTTACTTCAAATGTGATACCATAGCGTGTCGTTTTGTGCGACTGACAAGCAATCGGGGAACCAATCTGGATCGTATCGAACTCCTTACACCCGAGGGAACCGGAGTCACTTATCGTCGCGTGGGATATACAACTACAGGTCAGATGGTGACGGCTGCTTCTGAATCAGGATTAGGTTTGGAGGTCGATAAGCTATCGAGAAAAGGTGTCGAGGCTCACTGCCAACGATTCCTGGCTCCGTTGCTTGACGAATTGAAAGCGTATTGTGGAACCACATTACGTTGGGTTCTGGTCGATAGTTGGGAGGCCGGAGGTCAGGATTGGACGGAATCTTTAGGATCGGATTACCTGACGTCAGGGGAAGGAAAAAACTTCCTTTATGGAGGAATCGGTAGGTCATCAGCAGCGAAACAACGCCTTTTTATGACCGAATTTGTTGAACCTTTCAAGAATTTTTTGCATACTTATCATCTGGAGTTGGCCGGAGAACCTTACGGAAATGGAGATTTCGACCGCAAACAATATGGATATGCTTTCGATCTTCCGATGAGTGAATATTGGGCAAGATGTCACTATGGTTCCATTGAACGCCCGATGTTTGTTTCCCGCTATGGGCATACTGCGGGACGACCTGTTATCGGATGCGAGTTTGGTACAGCTTATCCGGGAGATGCAGACATTCCTGCCGTGTTGAGCAGTTTCCGTGAGGATATCGATAAAGTGATCGAAGCGGGTGTGAACTTTTTCGTGCTCCATTGTGTTGCACATCAAGATCGGGATGACCGTCCCCTCACCATGGGCCCTTTTGGAACCCGTTTCGACCGCTTGCATGCTCATGCTGATTCTGTATTGGAGATAACCGATTATATCCGGAAGAAGGTGGCTTTACAGCAAAAGCGGGTTACTTTTGATTATGTGACCGGAGAAGAAGGGAACCGTGGCTATTTGCGACTGCCGCGAGGAAGTCGGGAAGTCCGGGCTGTTCTCTATTGTCATCAGAACATGACGGAGGAGGTGCTTTTCCGCAGCTCTCGGTTCTGCCATTGGATGGATTCATTAGGCGTAGCGATGGCTTTCGTGCAGCGGGGGTCGCAGAACTGGGATGTCAGTCAGGGTTGTCAGGATCGTTTCGAACAGCTGATGCGTTCGTTTGCTGAGGGCACAGAGCATCCGGAATTGCTCAATGCCCCCATCATTCCTTTCGGACATTCGGCTCAGGCCACTTTCCCTTGGAACTTTGCGGCTTGGAACCCGGAAAGGACGCTCTGCATTATCTCTTATCACGGAGATGCTCCACGTACCAATCTTTGCGGATATGGACGGGAAAACATCGAGTGGGGACGAACCCGGAACATCGACAAGATTCCCGGTTTGATGATTGAAGGAGAGTACGAATGGTGGGAGGCGCGCGTGCGTCCAGCTCTTGCTTTCCGCATGATGTATCCGGATAGTCGTATTTCCTTCCTCTGTGATGCTGGTAAGGGGCATTTCGATTTGTCGGAGGAAACACAGTTTTATATCTCCCGCTTCATCGCGAAAGCGCTTGAAAATCCCAGACCAGAAGGTGGCGTCTATTATTCCCGTTGGTTGGCAGATGGTGCGGAAAGTCAGGATCCGCACGATTGTTTCTGGTATCAGGACGAAGAGATGGTTGCTTTGACCCGCGCCCGGTATGCCGCTACTCGAGGCAAGCAGATGCAATACCTTTCGGCACGTTTGAACGGTAAGCCGATTCCTTACAATCCCAATAGCCATATCAAGATGAATGTGAAGCTTGAGGCTGGAGTTGAGGAGTTTACCATCGAACCGTTTTTCGCCGATTCACTCCGGCAGGAATCCGATGGAAGTCATGCACGGGTTCGTCCGCGTGTCGTGCTTCTTTCCGGTCCCGCCATCCAAACCGGAGAATATACCTTCCGACTGGATCCCGGCTATTTCGGTTTCGATCCGAAGCGACTTTGGTCAGGTATCACGCTCTGCCTCGAAGCCGACGGTGATGATCATTATAAGTCCGCTGTTCAAGAACTGAATATTCAAGTTGTACAGTAATAATAAAATATTGTGATGATGAGACTGAGACATCTGTTATTAGCTATAGCCGGAGGATTGCTGGCGTTTTCTTCAACAATGGCACAAAGCATTGACGTTCGCAAAGTCCGTGCCGAGCCCCTCGATCATTATTGGAGCGTTGGAACTTGTGCAGGACGGGTCAACGAGGGTTTACGCACATCGTGGGTAGAGCAATTGGGACAAGTACACGACCAGTGTGGTTTTCGTTATTTGCGAATGCATGGATTGTTTGACGATGATATGTGTGTTTATTTTGAAGATAAAAACGGGAACCCTAAATATAGTTGGCAGTATATTGATGAAGTCTATGACCGGATGCTTGAGATTGGTGTCCGCCCTTTTGTCGAACTGTCGTTTTTCCCGAAGGGCATTGCTGCCGATACCACCAAAATTCAGATGTGGTATCGGAATCGGGTAACACCCGATAAGGGGCGTTATTTCAAATGGCATAATCTTATCAAGGCTTTCTGCCAGCATCTGATCGACCGTTATGGAGAAGAAGAGGTCTGCTCCTGGTATTTTGAAGTATGGAACGAGCCGAATCTGGATCATGGCTTCTTCGATGGCACTAAAACCGATTATTTCCTGCTATATAAAACAACGGCAGAAGCAATCAAAGAAGTTAATCCCAGGTTGCGTGTCGGTGGCCCTGCAACGAGTAACTTTATTGCTGATCATCGGCACGACGGAGAACGGACGGATAATAGTAGATCGGTTTTCTATAGTCAGGAAGATATCAATAAACAGCAATGGAAAGGTGTTTGGATTGAAGATTTCCTGAATTATTGTGCTCAGCAACAGCTACCGGTCGATTTCATTTCGTGCCATGCTTATCCAACCGATTACGCGCTGGATCCTGTAACTAAGAAAGGAAAGGATGCAATCCGATACGTACATTCTCTTCGTGATGATTTGGAATGGCTGAGAACAACGGTAGCCCATAGCCGGTATCCGCAGGCTGAGATACATGTAACGGAATGGAGTACGAGTCCATCATCGCGTGACAAGATGCATGACTTGCTTCCTCCCGCTGCATACATCGTTAAAGCCATGCTCGAAAACCAGCATCGGGTTAATTCTGTCATGTATTGGACATTTACCGATATATTCGAAGAGAAAGGAGGAGGAGAGGAGATTTTCCATGGCGGATTTGGTATGATTAACTTCCAAGGTATTGCCAAACCCTCTTTTCATGCCTATCGGATGCTGAATCAATTGGGCGATGAGCAGTTGTATTATCAGGATCCCTTGGTGGTGAGCCGTTATTCGAGCAATGGAAAACTGGCAGCCATCGCATTCAATTATCCTCGGGAATTTGAACAGATGGTGCCCTCGCAACGCAATGTTAATACCTATATGAATGCATCTCCTAAAGACCTGCATCTGCAACTCAAAGGGCTAAAGCCGGGTGCTGTCTTTACTATAGAAACACTCGACAATCATCATGGTAATGCTTATGGCGAATGGGAAAAGATGGGCAGAACGCATTCGCCCACCCGAGAACAGACGGCGCATTTGCGACAGGCTGCCCTTGCCCTTCAGAAAGATACGCTGATAGCAGATAAAAAGGGATGCCTGGAGATACAATGTCAGTTGCAACCTTGGACCTGTATGCTCATTGTTGAAAAATAAAAATAAGTAGTTATTCCAAAAATGTGGGATAACTACTTATTTTGGGTTGAGTAGATGCCTGCGATAAATCGTATATTGAATGAGATAATACCGAAATAAAGACCTCAAAAAGAATATCAGAATGAAAAAACTACATGTTCTTGGCTTGTTATTACTCGTCACAATGGGAGTGTGCACCGGTTGTGCCGATTCGGATGATGTAGGAGACAGCTACACCACCTTTACAGGACAGAAAATCGCCGATTACCTGACAGAGAATGCTGCCGAGTATTCGGAATTTATCCATGTTTTAGAAAAGGCGGACGCCTGGTCGCTCATGGAGTCATACGGAAAATACACCGTTTTCGTACCCAGCAACGAAGCCCTTAAAGCCTACTATATGGAGAAAGGCGATGGAACGTCTCCGATGAACGTCGATACCTTAAATGCCAAAGACCTGAGGAAACTGGTGTTCTACCACATCATAGACGGAGAAACCAATGGTACCAAGAGCTACACGACGTTCGACTTTGAGGAAGGTGCGATTCCGACCAAAAACATGGTGGGACGCTACCTGATTACCCATTTCCCGGTGGGTGCCGCCAGCACAGCCTGGTGCATCAACGATGAAGTGAACATCACAGAAGCCAATCTTGAAATGATCAATGGTGTGCTTCATGTGGTGGATCACGTGATTGAGGGTAATAACGATTTGCTGCCTAATCTGATTAAGAACAACGGCAGTTACAACCTCTATGGAGAGGCCATTGTAGCAACCGGACTCGATACTCAGATGATGCTGATCGAGGACGAGAGTTATGTGGCTCCGACCACCTTGCCCGACGGTAGCGCCATTACCACCCGTGCTCATTATCCCGAGGAGAAAAAATACGGATGGACGGCTTTGCTCGAAACCGACGAAACGCTGGCGGCTGCCAACGATGAATATACGGCAGCGGCAGGAATCAGCGGCATTACCAGTGTCGATGATATGGAGAAGTATGCTCGTGCCGTTTATCAGAAACTGTTGGATAATGGTTCTGCGATTCCTGTCGATCTGAACGTCACCGACCGGAAGGATCCCAAAAATGCCCTGAACCATTTTGTGGCCTATCACTTCCTGCAGGCTGCCGTCCGTACGGACAATTTCGTGACTACCTACGGCTATGTGTCCGAGCATGCCTGGTTTGAGCGCAAATCAGATATCTGCGACGAAAACTACCGCATCGAGCAGTATTGGCCGACCATGGCACCCGGTGCCTTGATCCAATGCCAGAAGTATAACATCATCAACACGACCGATAATCCGACTTATCAGAGCGGTATGGCCAACAGTAACAGCTATATCCATTTTGTGGCAGCCAATTCGAACAAGGATTGTCAGAACGGATACCTGCATCAGTTGAACAACATCATGCGCTACGACAGCTATGTGGAAAACGAAGTCCTGCACCGCCGTCTGCGTATGGAGTTCCGCACCTTCCTTCCGGAACTGGTCACCAACGATGTGGTTGCCTATGCGAACAAATACAATCAGTGGCACCGGTATATTCCGACGGGCTATTGCAAGAATCTGATATTTGAAGAAGAGCGTCCGAACATCTACATGGTTTATTATGCTGCCAATGTCCACCATTATCTGTATGGCGACGAACTCAATGCCACGGGTTTCTTCGATGTTACCTTCCATATTGGTCCTATTCCTGCCGGCAAATATGAAGTGCGTTTCGGCTATCATGTCTATGGAACGGCGAAGTCTAATTCGGAGGCAGGAGTGACACAGATTTATTTGGACGGAGAACCCTGCGGTATTCCGCTTGATATGCGAGCCAATGCGTTGGAAGGCGATATCGGATGGGAGCAGGATTACTATATGATCGAGACCTACGGTAATCAGGGCACGGAACTTGCCCGCGGAGCCGAAACCAATGAGGAGGATCCCTACGGCTATGAAAACGACAAGAGCCTTCGGAACCGTAACTTCATGAAAGCTCCGGACAGTTACGTCGGCACCAACTGGTGGCAGGATTATGCCAACCCTTACGGCACGGCACGCAACTCATCTGCCGATCTCCGTTACATTTTGGGCACCTTCACCTTTACGGGCAACGAGGAGCACGATTTGCGGTTCGTACAGATGTTGGCGGGTAAGGGCCTTTTCGATTACATCGAGTTTATGCCAGCCGACCTGATTGATGACGAAGATCAGCACTGATCATTATCGCGAGTTCAATACTAATATTCGGAAGTTTTTAGAAAAAGTTTCCACTATGAAGAAACTACCATTGTATATTTGTTTGGGATTAGGACTCCTGGGCTTCATGTCTTCCTGTGAAGACAAGTTCGAAAACTATGAGGAGAGCGAACCCTCTTGGTTAGGTCCGAACATCTACGATTACCTGTCTAACCGTGGCGACTGCAAGTATTTCTGCCAGCTTATTCAAGACTGCGGCTACTATGAGACTATGAAACGGACGGGTTCCAATACCTTGTTCTTTTCTCCCGATTCTACCTTCGAGAGCTATTTCCGTTCTCCCGAAGCCGTTCGCAAAGGATATACCAGCTACGATAAGCTGCCCCAGTCGATGAAGTACCTGATGCTTCGCAGTTGTATGATTGAGAATGCGCAGCTCATTGAGCGCTTGTCGCAGACGGATCACGGCGGTACGCTGTTCCGTCGCACAACCTTGATGGAAATCGAGGATACCATCCCTTTGGTGACTTATCAGGATATGCCGCACAATGCTTATTTTGAGTCGTTCAAGAACGATACTATCCGGATGCTGATGGATGGTACCTCATGGACGCTGGTGCAGTTCTTCCCCGAGGTGATGTCTTCTTTGAAGGTTACCGACAATGATATGAAATATGTGATCGGCAACGGGGCCTCGACCGACCAGACCTATTTGTTCCAGAGCAAGGTGGTGAATCGCGATATCACTTGCAAGAACGGTTATCTGCACGAGCTCGACCGGATCTGTATGATTCCTGACAACATGGCAGGCTATATTCGGACGGAGGAATCGGTTTCCGACTTCAATCATCTGATGGAGCGTTTCTGTGAACCTGTGATTTACAAGACCACTGCCGACGGACAGAAGATCTATGAGCTTCGTTATTTCAACGAATCGACGGTGCGCCCGCACAAGACCGATGTGAACGGAAAGACGGCGTCGGGTACCTTGTATTTCGACCCGGGTTGGAACCTGTACCAGTACGGTTCGGCAGGAGCTAATAGCAATTATGCCTACGAGGGTGATATGGCGGCCATGTATGTGCCGACTAACCAGGCGATGGCTGAATACTTCAGCGACGACCTTGAGGCCGAGGGACACGATATCTATGTCTCTTTCGGTGGCAAGTGGGATAGCGTACCGGATAATATCTGTGCCGATATCGTCAAGAACCACCAGTTGCAGTCGTTTGCCAATAGCACACCCAGTCATTACGGCACCTTGAAGGATATGGCAGGATATGAGATGGAAATCTCTGAAGACAATATCGTCGGAAGCTATGTTGCCCGAAACGGCATCGTCTATTTGATCAATAAGGTGCTGCCTCCATTGGATTACCGTTCGGTGATGGGTCCTGTGAAAGTCGATCAGAGCCTGAAACTGTTCAATCTGGCGATGGGCGACAACTACTGCCAGTTCCAGTACTACTTGCGTTCTTTGAAAAGTACGTACAATTTCTTTGTTACGCCCGATGAGTATATGGTGAACTATACCGATCCGGTTTCTGCCGGTTACAGCGGCGTGCGCCGAAACTCTTACTGGGATTTCTGGCTGAATCCGAGCACCAATGCCATTACGGCAACGGTTCATAACGGCACCACCGGTGACTCCATCGGTGTGAATACCTCCGGCGGTATCTCGGGTGCCTTGACAAGTCGCCTGACCGACATCCTGAACCAGCAGACTATTGTCGGCGAACTGACGCCGGGCCGGGAATGGTACGTGACCAAGGGATATGCTCCTATCCGTCTGATCTGGTCGGGCGATCAGGTTGTCGGTGCCCAAGGAGCCGGTAACGCTGCCCCGTGCAACGTGCTTGAAACCTACGACAAAACCAATGGCTATACCCGATACATTGACGGCATTCTGCAGACATCGCCCAATTCCCTCTATGCAACCTTGCGTCAGCATGCAGGAGCTTCGGTGGCAGGAAGTGCCGACGATAAGTTCAAGGAATTCTACGATATGTGCGAGTATTGCGGTTTGTTCGAAAAGAATCCGACATCTACTTGTGCCGCTATCGATTATCGCCTGAAATTCCTGAACCAGTATCATTATACGGTCTATGTGCCTGGTAATGCCGGCATTCTGCAGGCGATTGCCGATGGGGTAGTGCCTTCTGTCAATGCCATTGAACAATGTGCGCTTACCGCTGAGGAAGAGGCTTCCGGCATGGATTTGCAGACCAAGAAAGATTCTCTTCTGAACATTATGGAGCGGTTCATCCGTTACCATGTGCAGGACTATTCTCTGTTCATCAACGGAGAAAATATTCAGGAAGCTGAATATCTGAGCGCTACTTTGAATAACGCCACGCATAAGTTCTATCCTTTGTTTGTAACGCAGAACGGGACGTCTATGGAGGTGCTCGATAACTACAACTACCGACAGAAACGCAACGGTTCGCCTTACGCAGCCGTAAAGGTTCAGACGGGCGCGTCCGATAATAACATCATGACCCGCGACCTGATAGTAAACAATGCCGTTACTACGGCAGCTACCGGTATCGAGACTTATTCCTATAGTGTGGTTCATCTTCTGGAAGATGGAAAGTATTTACGCTTTGAATAATTGAGATTATGAAGACACAACGCATTATATTGTTCTTTATTTTGAGTTTCCTGATGTTGCCGATGTGGGCGCAGGAAATCACTATCTCCGGACATGTTGAAGACGATTTCGGAGAATTGTCGGGCGTCAATATTGTCGAAATCGACCAGAACGATCGTGTATTGGGAGGTGTTACTACCGATATGAACGGTGACTTCTTCCTGAAGGCACGCAGCGACAAGAACCGCTTGCGTATGCAGTTCGTTGGCTATCAGACATTAGTTCTACCCATCAAGGGAACCACCAGCTGGAATGTGAAGATGAAAGAGAACGTCCAGACATTGACAGAGGCTGTGGTTACCGCCGAACGTCGTCAGAATGTAGGTATGGGCGATATTCCGACCAAGCAGGTTTCTATGGCAATTTCGCACCTCGATTTTGGCGAAGAGATTGAAGGTATTTCGACGGCTTCGGCTGAGGATGTGCTTCAGGGACGTGTGGCTGGTCTCGATATCGTGGCGGCTTCCGGAGCACCAGGTGCAGGCAGCCAGATGCGAATCCGTGGTACCACCACTTTGTCGGGTAACGCCAACCCGTTGATTGTTTTGAACGAGATTCCTTTCGAGGGCGACATTTCCAGCGATTTCGATTTCAACAATGCCACCGACGACCAGTACGCCGATCTGCTTTGTGTGAATGTCGATGATATTCAGAGTATCGATGTGCTAAAGGATGCTTCGGCTACCGCTCTGTATGGTTCTAAAGGCTCGAATGGTGTTATTAAGATTACGACCAAGAAAGGTAAGCGTGGCAAACCGATCATCAAGTATTCGTATAAGCTGACGGAGAAATTCCAGCCTTCTGGTATGAAGATGCTGTCGGGCGACGATTATACCATGCTGATGAAGCAGGCATATTTCAACCGCACTTTGGCTTCGACGGAAACCTATGCACAATACAGCCGCGATGAGTACAACTACAACCCCTCGTTCTCCGAGTATGAACAGTTTAACAACAATACCGACTGGATCGACGCTGTTACTCAGCATGGTTGGACCAATGATCACTATCTGTCGGTTTCCGGTGGTGGTGAACGTGCCACGTTCCTGATTTCCGGCGGTTATCTGAGCCAGTCGGGTACTTCCATCGGTCAGGACTACACCAAGGTGACTTCGCGCATGAATCTGGAATACGATATTTCCAAGCGAATCAAGGTGATTACCGAGTTCCAGTTCACTTACAGCAATAACTACAAGAATCTGGAGAACTACGATTCGAACAATACCACGCTGTTGGGTATCGCCTATAAGAAAATGCCGAACGTGGGCATCTACCGGCAGGATGAGAACGGCGTGAACACCGACGAGTATTACAACATCCGAAGTGATTCGAAACTCGATGCTACGCAAAGGAATCTGTTCAATCCGGTGGCTTTGGCCAATCTTGCTAAGAATCAGGAGGTGAACCGCCGTATTCTGCCGACGGTGCGCTTGCAATACAATATTCTGAATCCTTCGTTGGATAATTCGCCGATCAGTTTACGCTATTCTGCCTACATTAACTTTGATGTGAACAACCTGACGCGCAACCAGTTCCTGCCGGCTTCGGTTTCGAACTTCGCATGGGATAATCAGGCAATCAATAATGCGCAGGAATATACCACCGAACGGTTGAATATCCAGACCGAGAACAAGTTGGCACTGGAGACCTACTTTAGCGACGATCATAAGATCATCGCCAATCTGGCCTGGCAGACCGCCAGTGCTACCCAATCGGCACAGACCACCAAGAGTTACGGACATCCCGGCGAGTCGCTTTCAAACGCCACTTCTGCTTCGTACCTTTATTATCTGACCAATGGAAACTCCACCAGCCGTTCGCTGGCCGGTTTGGGTAATATTCACTACAGCTATAAAGGAAAGTATATCCTGAGTGGCGTGCTTCGCGTGGATGGCAGTACGAAGTTCGGCGAGGATCAGCGCTGGGGTATCTTCCCAGGCGTTTCTGCCAAGTGGATTCTTTCCGAGGAGAAGTTCTTCGAGCCGTTGCAGCCTTATGTGAGCTTCCTGGCTGTCCGTCCAGGTTGGGGTATTACCGGTAACCAGCCGTCCAGCAACTATTCCCAATATAGTGTCTATTCCATCGACAGCTATGGCTATATGGGAGGAACGGTGGTGCGTCCGACCAATATCCCGCTCACCAATCTCCGTTGGGAAAAGACGCAGTCGTTTAACCTGGGTCTTGATGTGTCTTTCTTCGACAACAAGGTTTCTGCTAAAGTCGATCTGTACGACAAGAAAACCACCGATATGCTTTGGTCAGCCTACGCCATCGCTTCCTCTTCTGGTTTCAGTTATCTGAATTATAAGAACGGCGGAAAACTGGAGAACAAGGGCTGGGAGTTGGAGTTCAATACCGACAAACTGATTAAGAAAGGTAAGTTCTCGCTCGACTTCAACCTGAACTTCGGTAATAACAAGAACGTCATTCTTGACATCGATGAATCGATTATGAACCAGTTCAACGACAATGCTTCGTCGTTAGGAAACGGAGTCTATCTGACCCGCATCCAGAAGAACAATGCCTATGGTTCTATTTATGGCTTCCGGTACAAGGGCGTCTATAGCTACAGTTTCGACAATTTCGACCGGGCGCAGGCAGAAGGTAAGTCCTGCCCGGTAGCTTACGATGCCGACGGAAACATCATGGTCGATTACAATGGCAACCCGAAACAGATGATGTACGACTATAATGGAACGAAATACAAATTCCAGGGTGGCGATGTGATGTATGAGGATATCAATCACGATGGATCTATCGACGAATATGATGTCGTTTATTTGGGCAACTCCAATCCGAAACTGGAAGGCGGATTCGGTACGACCCTTCGTTACGGAAACCTTTCGATGACGGTATTCTGCAACTTCCGCTATGGCGGTAAGGTTGTCAACTACAGTCGTATGACAGCCGAGAATATGTACACCGACAACAATCAGTGTACCACTGTGAACTGGCGTTGGCGCAAGGAAGGCGATGTGACCGATGTGCCACGTGCCGTCTATCAGCAGGCCTACAACTGGTTGGGTTCGGACCGATATGTGGAGAATGGTTCCTTCTTGCGTATCAAGTATATCTCCTTCCGTTATTCAGCTCCGAAGAAATGGGCGGAAGCAATTCATGCCAAGAGTTTGAGCGGTTATGTGACGACCAACAATCCGTGGGTGTTCACCAAATATTCCGGCACCGATCCGGAAGTGGCTGTGCGTAACTTCAATTCTTCGCTGCCGGGTGTAGCTTACGATACCTCCAGAACTCCTCGTTCCAAAGACTGGACCTTGGGCCTCTCTGTGACTTTCTAAAGAATGGTTAACTTGAAAAGTACAAATCTATGAAAAAGTCGATATATCTTTTGTCTCTTTTATTGTCTGTCTCGGCAGTGTCGTGCAGCGATTGGCTCGAACTGATGCCCGACGACAGCACCATTGAGGAAGAATTCTGGAAGAACGGGAATCAGGTGGAAAGTGTTGTGCTTGCCTGCTATCGTTATATGCAGGACGACGACATCATGCAGCGCATGGTGCTGTACGGAGAGTTGCGTAGTGACGAAGTTTCGAATGGATCTGCCATTTCTTCTGCAGAAACGGATATCATCAATGCCAATGTCCGTTCAAGCAACAGCTGGTGCAACTGGGCACCTTTCTACGAGGTGATCAATTATTGCAACAAGGTGATTGAAAAGGCACCGACCGTCATGGCTTTGGACGCCAACTTCGATGAGGCTACGTGTCACGCTTATATGGCAGAGGCTTATACCATCCGCGCCCTGAACTATTTCTATCTGCTGCGTTCGTTCAAGAATGTCCCATTGGTGTTGGGTAGCAGTAAAACTGACGAATACGATTACAACATCTCAAATCAAGATACTGCAGCCTGGATTGCCTATTACAATCTGAATATCGCGCCGAGCCAGTATCGCGCCGATGCCTATCCGCAGGTGAATCAGGAACGCTATGTGATTGACAATATGATCGAGAGTTTGCGTCTGGCTGTGACTTATGCCGCCATCGAGTGGGATTCCGACGACGAGAATAGAGGACGTGTCACCCGACTGGCTGCCGAAGCTTTGCTGGCCGACTATTATCTGTGGCGTGCTTCCATTACGCAGCCGGTTTCTGCAGCCGATGCCAAAGCAGACTATCAGTCGTGCATCGCGCTTTGCAACACCATGCTCACCGAGGTGCAGCAGGAGGAACGGGAAGCCGTTGAAGGTAGCAATTTCCTGAATACGGTCTTCTATACCGGCAATAGCGACGAGAGCATCTTCGAACTGAACTTCACGACTTCCGGACATGCCAATAATGCCACGGCGATTTTCTACGGTAATTCCAACAAGAGCCGAAATCCGAAACTGCTGGCGTCATCTTCTCTGGCAGGTCTGTATAACACCGCCAAGGGGGCTTCCGATCCGGATTACGACTATCGCTCGAAGGATTTCAGCATTCCGTCCAATAAACGTATCTTCAAGTATGAGGGACAAACGCCTCCGTCTGACTTCGGTGGCGGCAGCTATACCTATCGAGGCAGCAGTAGTCAGGCAAACTGGATTTTCTACCGTTTGGCAGATGTCTATCTGATGAAGGCCGAGGCTTTGGCTCAGATTGCCGAAACCAATACCGATCTGGATGAGGTGGTCACCTTGTGCAATGTTTCCTACATCCGGGCTTGTACGACAGGCAACGAGGTGAAGGATTCGCTCGACCATACAGCCTATGCTACTCCGTCCGATGTGCAGAAACTGGTGTTGACAGAGCGCCTGCGCGAATTGTGCTTCGAAGGTAAGCGCTGGTTCGACCTGGTGCGTCTGGCCCGTCGCAATGGCAATGTTTCCGACAGTTGGGACTTTATCGAACCAAAGTACGACGACGATGTAACCACCATCAAGAATAAGATGTCTTCCATCGATGCCTGGTACCTGCCGATTTATCTGCGGGAGGCCAAGATCAATACGAATTTGCGACAGTTGGACTATTACTCCTCACAGGAAGAATAGTTTGAGTGAAAGGTTTGTGTTGAACGTAAATTGTTTTAGAAAAAACACGAATGAAATATGAATAAAAGCTTATTTCTTATATTAGCTCTGACCGTTCTCCTGACAGCAGGTTGCCAGGATAGCGCTTGGGATGACCATTATTCGGAATCCGGTAGCGCAAAGAATGCTTCCCTGATGGAAACGCTGCGCAACGACGGACGTTTTTCCGAATTTGTCCGTCTGCTGGAATCAACCGGAGGCGACAGCCTTCTGGCGTTTTCGCAGACTTATACGATCTTTGCTCCAGATAACGATGCTTTGTCGGGTGTCACAGCGGATAGTACATCGATGGTCGAGATCATCAAAAACCATGTGGCTCGTTATCTGTATGGTCCTTCCGATCTGGCTGATACCGCCTACGTTCGCGTCAAGATGCTGAATGGAAAGTATCAGGAACTGACCAAACAGGCATCGACGGTGTATTTCGCGGGTATTGCCTTGAACGATCAGCCGCTTGTGGCCGATAATGGTGTTATCTGGCCGATGAAGAGCAAAGCCGACTATTACGATAATCTGTGGGAAATCGTGCAGCATCGCCAGGGTACTTTCGATTCGATATATTCTTATCTGGCTTCGTTCAACGATACCACGACCTCCCGGTCTTCAGTGATTGTGGGCGAGGACAATCGGGGTCGGACTCTCTACTTCCATAACGAATGGATGAAAAAGTATGGTTCCATCCATTTGGAGGACAGTCTTTATACGGCTATCATTCCAAGCAATGCAGGTTGGACGGATGCCTATCAGACAATTGCCCCCTATTTCCGCACTTTCGGTCCGCTGATTCAGGACCGGACCGCATCCGGTACGATTATCTACCGCCGCACTTATGAGACGGGTGATGCGATTAGCGATTCCTTGCAGGATGCCCACACTCGCGAGATGATTGTGCACGATATGCTTTTCCGCAAGCGTCCGGATTTCTATCACCCTGATGGCGATACGCTTGCTACCACTAACTATAATACCTATCACCATCCGTCTTATCTGATTGAAGGTCTGACGCAGCAAACGGCAAGTAACGGTCTCTATTATCAGGCGGATGCCATGCCCCAGAAGGTGGAAGATTCGTTTCTGAAAGAGATAAAGGTGGAGGCGGAACAGTCGGCAGGTCGTGCGATGAACTATGCTACCTTGTCGCGCAGAAGTGCTGTTGACAGCCCCATCAAGGATTCGGTTTCGGATATGGCCTTTATTGAGGTGCTGAATACATCGACCAATAATCTGATGCAGCCGCAGGTAGTCTTCGATCTTCCGGATGTGCTGGCTGCCCGCTACGATATCTATGCCGTGTTTGTTCCGGCAATGGCGTTCGATACGCTGGCTATCGGCTATCAGCAGCCTGATACCTTGGTGGCGCGTAACGATACGGTTGTGAATAATGTCCGTTATAGTGCAGGCGATTCCATAGTCATTCAGTATCCTTACTACGATGCCGATTCTACAAAGGTGTGCTTCTATCTCAACTACGTGCACGAGACCACCAACGCTTCTGGTTACAATATGTACGAGGATGCCAAGATTGCTGCCGACCCGGTGACGGGTGAGCCGTTCGTCACGAAAGGATATGAAGTGACGACGTTCCTGGTGGCCAAGAACTTCAGCTTCCCGTTTGCCAACTATGCTTCGTCGGCTTTTGCCAGCAGCAATGCTCAGACCACCAACACGAAGATCCGTGTGGCAACCAATCTGACGAATGCCGATAAGGGAAGCATGGGCTATACAATGCGTTTGGATTATATTTTGCTAAAACCTGTAACTGAGTAAAAACAATGAAAGCATATATTCTTACATTATTGGCAGCCGCCTCGATGGTGCAGGTTTCGGCTCAGTCGGAGGGTAGCATGATTGAAGGTTACGTGCTCGATCCCGCCACGCAGACGGGTTTGCAGGGCGTAACGGTTAAGACCGGTGAGGTTCAGGTGATTTCCGATGCCAAGGGTCATTACCGGCTGAAAGGTCAGCACGGATCTGTCGAACTGCAATTCTCCTACGATGGACGTTTGGATTATTCGTTGGTGGTTTCGGTGCAAGCCGACAGTACACACGTACAGAATATCTATATGTACGAGAATCTGTTCTCGCCTGCTTCGGCACAGCATGAAAGCTATACAAATACGGCTTCGGTTTCGCTGTCGGATGTGCTGAGTACGCAGCTCGCCAATGATGTGCGGGCTATTGGCCGCAGCGGACAATATGGCATTGGTGCCAATCTGTTTATCAATGGTTATAATTCCCTGAATACGAATGCCCAGCCACTGATCGTCATCGATGGCGTGGTGATGGAGGAGTTCCCTGGGGAAACTTCGGTGATGGGAGGTTACCAGACGAACCGCCTGTTAGACATCGACGTTGCAGATATCGATCACATTGAGGTTCTGAAGGATGCCTCTTCGTTGTATGGCTCGAAAGGCGGCAACGGTGTGATTTTGGTCTATACCAAGCGAGGCATTACTAACCAGACGCGCATCACGCTCGATGCCAGTGTTTCTGTGAAGCAGCAGCCCCACTTGCCGGATGTGCTCTCGGCAGAGGACTTCCGTACTTATGTTTCGGAGATTTACAAGAACAGCGCCAAGGGAAATAGCGCTGCCAGCACTTTCGATGATTTGTTCAACGATTCGAAGGCCGATAAGTCGTATAACGCCAATCACAACCGGACCCAGTGGAACGACGAAGTCTATCAGACAGGTGTCTTCCAGCGTTATGCCTTGGGTATTCAGGGCGGTGACGATGTTGCTAAGTATAATGTTTCGGTGGGCTATCTGACTGGCGATGAAGTGATGAAGGAGTCGGATTTCCAGCGCATCAATACGCGTGTGAATGCCGACATCAAACTGACCAAATGGTTCGATCTGGGTGCAGAGGTCTATTTTACCCGCGTGGAACGTGAATTGCGCGATGACGGTGCCGATGCTATCGGTGCTCCGGCTTTTGTGGCACAGATTAAATCACCCTTCTATCATCCGTACAGTTACACGGACGACGGTTCGGAAGTGACACAGAATCTGTCGGGCGTTGATGCCTTGGGCATTACGAACCCGCTGGCACTGATTGAGAATGCCAAGGGTAAGCACAAGCAATATCGTTTCAGCATCAATGCGACGCCAACATTCACCATCGGCCCCGACTGGAATGTGAAGGCGCAGTTCGCCTATTATCAGGATAATACCAACGAGCATTATTTCCGTCCGATGAACGGCGTGACCCCGGTGGTTATCGAGAACGTCGGCACTTCGCATAATGTGGTCAAGGAGCAGAATATCCGTCAGACGAGTATCTATGCCAATTTGGAGGCTGACTATCATCATACGTTTGCCGATATTCACAAGCTGAATGCTTCGGTGGGCGACCGCTTATATATTAATAAGTATAAGAGCACCTACGGCGAAGGCCATAATACCGGCGACGACCAGATCTATAATCTTTCCACTTCGCTCGATTTCCTGCAGAGTGGCGGCTACGATCTGGAGTGGCGTAGCACATCCCTGTACTTGCAGGCCGAGTATGTCTTGGCGCAGAAGTATAAACTCTGGACGGTGCTGACGGCTGATGCCTCTACGCGTTTCGGAGCCGAGGCTGCCGATTCGTTCAAGGCTTTCGGTGCCCGCTGGGCTTTCTTCCCGTCGGCAGGTCTTCGTTGGGATGCCAAGGGAGAGCGTTTCCTCAGCGATGTGGAATGGTTGGATGCACTTAGTCTGCGTGCTTCTATCGGACAGTCGGGCAATGATGCCATCGAAGCCCTGGCTTCACAGTCTTATTTGTCGCCGGTCAATTATGTGGGTGTTGCTACGGGTCATGTGATCGGACACTTGAGCAACGAGTCGTTGAAGTGGGAGGTGACTACGAAGCGGAATGCAGGTCTCGATCTGGCTGTCTGGCAGAACCGCATTGCCATGGGCGTCGATTTCTATAAGAACACCACCGATGATCTGTTAATCTATCGCCGAAACAGCACTTTTGCTGGTTTGGGCAGCTATCTGGCCAATGGCGGAAGCTTAGAGAACAAGGGCGTGGAGTTCCATTTGGATGTCAAGGCACTCGATCTGAAGCCATTTAAGTGGAACCTGTCGTTGCAGCTGGCTCACTATAAAAACGAGATTACAGATCTTGCCGACGGCGAGTTTGTGACCGATCTCTTCGATGGACACATCCTTTCGCGCAAGGGACAGGCTGCCGGTGTCTTCTACGGCTATCGCACACAGGGTGTGTTTGCCACCACTGCCGAGGCTGAAACTGCCCATCTGAAAGTACGTAATGCCGATACTTCCTTGAGCAGTTTCACGGCTGGAGATGTGCATTTCCTGGAGCCGAACGCCGCTTTCGCCGACGGTATCATCGACGAGAACGATATGACCGTTATCGGTGATCCGAATCCGGATTTTACGGGTTCGTTCAGCAGCAATATGCAGTGGAAGCGCTTTACGCTCGATGTCCATTGTACGTTTGCCGTCGGAGGTGATATTTACAACTATCAGCGCAGTCTGCTTGAGGGTATGAGCACGTTCCGGAATCAGAGCCGTGCGGTGCTGAACCGTTGGAAGAGTGAGGGACAGCTGACTTCGATGCCGAAATCGTCCTATGGCGATCCGATGGGCAACAGCCGCTTCTCCGATCGCTGGATTGAGGACGGCTCGTATTTCAAGATCCGCAATGTGCGTCTGACCTATAAGCTCCCAATTGACAATCCGTATATTGAAGGGCTGTCTGTTTGGGGGTCGGTCGATAATCTGGTCACCTTTACCAAATATCTGGGTGCAGATCCCGAAACTTCGTGTGGAGGCAGTGTGCTGACCCAAGGTATCGACTACGGCCTGATGCCGGCTTGTCGCACTTTCAGCATTGGTGTTAAACTCAACCTCTAATCGTTCGCAGTTATGAAAAAATTACTATATGTGTTGCCTCTGGCGCTGACGCTTTGCAGTTGTTCCGACTTCTTAGATGTGGATTCGAATAGCGTGATGGATGCCGAGTCTTATAAAATCAATACGGAAGATGAGGCTCGTTATGCGATGTTCGGTGTGCTCCAGCAGTTGCAGAAGGTGGCCGACCGCTATGTGGTGCTGGGTGAGTTGAGAGCTGATCTGCTGACCACTACCGATAATGCTTCGCAGGATTTGCGCGACATTGTGATGTTCGAGGCTACCGGCGAGAATGAATATCAGGTGGAAAGTGATTTGTATGCAGTTATCAACAACTGCAATTACCTGCTGTCGAGAATCGATACGACTGTGCTGGCTACCAATAGTAGCGGTGAGCGCATCAAAGTGCTGAAGTATGAAATGGCGCAGGCGGTTGCCATCCGTGCGTGGAGCTATCTCCAGCTGGCGCTTACCTATGGCGAAGTAAGCTATTATACCACTCCGATTCTTGATGTCGATGACTCGAAGTCGGTGGAAGATGCGGAAACCCTTTCGCTCGACGGACTGTTGCCTGTCCTGACTGCCGATTTGCAGGCTTGGGTTCCGGACAACAGCGAAGAGGTGGAGATTTTCCCTAACTACGGTACCATTGGCGATTATAGCGCTTCGCAACTGTTCCTTCCTGTACGTGTGCTGTTGGGCGACCTCTATCTGTTGCAGAACCAGTATGAAAAGGCTGCCGAATTGTATTATGCCCACCTGTTGAGCAACAAACTCCTGGTGCTCAATTATCGCAACGGTTGGTCGGATAACACTTTCACCCGGGTTTCGACCAAGAACTGGACGCGTCTTTTCTCGACTTCCAGCGAAATGCAGTCGCTGATTCAGGGCTCGGAAGAGTATATAGCTGGATTGCAACATTTGCAGGAGATGTTCGATGCCTCCGACGATTATCTGTTGGCACCGGCATCCAACGCAATTGCTCTCTTCGATAATCAGACTTACGCTTACAGCGCTACCGTTACCACACCTGGCGATCTGCGCGGCGAATACGGTACTTATGCTTATGCCAACAAAGCGGTTGGCGATGCCGACTTGCAGGTGCCCTACGTGAGTAAGTATAAGAATCTGTCGCAGACGGTTATTCTCTATCGTACCTCCGATGTGTATCTGCATTATGCGGAGGCAATCAACCGCTTGGGCAAGCATAATATGGCATTTGCATTCCTGAAGTACGGCCTCAATGCGGATGTTCTGACTACCAATGCCTATTGCCCTGCTTCCGAATGGCAGGATGCTGACGGTAATGTCGTTCCGTATCTCGACTTCGGACAGTCGAACCTGAACTATGCCACAATCTTTGCCGATAATGTCGGCATGCATTCGCGTGGCTGTGGCGCCGGTTTGAACCTGTATCGCAGCTATGCCATCGAGTCGGGTGTCGATAGCCTGCTTTTCGTTGAAGGCTTGCTGCTCGATGAGATGGCTTTGGAAACGGCGTTCGAGGGTAATCGCTTTGCCGACATCCTCCGCATTTCCCACCACCGTAATGATCCGTCTTTCGTGGCTTCGACTATTGCTGCCAAGTATGGCTCTGCGAAGGCTGCCATGCTGGCGAAACTCGAAGATGCCAAGAACTGGTATCTCCCGCATCAGGAGAACGAATAAAGGTAGGAGAAGGCTGAGAATCAACTTTTTACTTTCGTTTATAACAAATAGAAACTTTACGGAATTCGGAGTAAGCAATTACTCCGAGTTTTTTTATTGTTTTCATTGAGTGTCACCCCATATTTGTCCGTATCTATATATGTAAAAAGATTTGGTTAAGTTAGATATGGTTAGTAATTAGTTAGTACTATTTCGGAGTAACAAGCAGTATAGTTGTTCTCATGAAAAGTAAGATTATCAAGATGGAGTTCGACATGGTCGAAAGATGCGCCTTCTCTTTGCGATAAAGGGAAGGCGCATCTTATTAGAAATCTTTGAATTCCTTTTAAGTGATTGTCTGTTTTGAATCGTATATTCATAAAAAACTACGAGTTATAACCCTTTTAATTTATTGTTATTATGAAAAAAACACTACTTTTCTTAGCAGGACTGCTCAGTATGGGGAGCCTGTTGGCAGATGTTTCAGTTTCTCCAAGTCAGGATGTCTTCTTCCGGACAAGTCTTAAGGAGTCGGTTTACACTTGGAATTCTGGTTATCCCAAAGAAGCCTCTGAGTCTAATACGGAATTTGCAGGCAACCACAGAGCAGGTATGTTTACACTTCAGAAGTATTCGGTCGAGAATTTGAATGCAGCAACAAAACTGGTACTTACCTTAACGGGAAAAAGCGGAACAGATGCCTTGGCATTGTGGACCTTTACGAACGATTGGTCAAAAAGTACAGATGTTGCTACTTTGGCGGCTACCGTAAATACAACGGTAGGCTTGGATCTGAATACCACAGGAACCCCGTCAAATTCTCCATTGATAAATGGTGTGACAACCCGAAAGGAGAAAATCGATACCGAAAATACGCAATGCGACTTCACTTTTAGTGGTACAGCTTTGGCTGCAATCAAGGAAGCTGCTGATTATGATGGATCAACAGGTACCTTTACCTTACTCATCACGAACAAACTCTCCGATATGGCGAGTGCTGGAAGCGGAGACCGCAAATTCTACAGTAGCGGATACACAACAGCTTCCTATCAGCCAGCAATGACAGCATCGTTCCCGGTTGTCCTTAATACCGCCACAGGTGTTACTTATGATAATCTCAACGATGCCGTAGGTGCTTTAGCTGAGGATGGCAATACCTTGCTAATCTTTAGCGATGTGAATGTCTCAAATCGTGTGAACTTCAACTATGACGTTACTATCACCAATGCTGCAGGCTATGACGTGGTGCTTAATCACAAGAGTAATGCCAATATGATGTTCCTTGCTGCAGCTGCCAAAACTGTTACGGTTAAGTCCAATGAGTCGGGATCGCTGACTATAGACGGAAATAGTGGGGATTATTCAACGTCTCCTTCTATCTTTGAAGTAAGTCATGGAGGAACTGTTTATCTTGAGGGTATTGAATTCCGGAATATCAGTTCGAAACAGAATGGTGCCGTGGCTCGTGTTCAGTATAGTGGCGGTAGCGGAAGCCTTTATGTGAAAGATTGTACATTTGAGAATATCTCTACTACCGAATATGGTGTCCTTTATGACAATCAACGAAACCTCTTCCTGGCTGGTAACAATGTGTTTAATAACTGTTGTTCCAATGTTTATTTGGCAGGTTCTGGTGAATGGAGTGGTACAAAGTATCAGGAAGTGAAGGTCTATGGAGAATTGACGAATACGGTTCCTATTGTTATAGAAGCAGCTAATCCTGCCGAAAATCTGATTGTGGCCTATGGCTCTGGCTATACTACTCAGTACACAGCTATTGATAAGTTTGTAGTAGCTAACCAGGGATATCGTCTTGTCAAGGCAAATAACGACTGGAAGATGGTTGCTGCTCCGACGGTAACTCTTAGTGCCGATTGCCCTTGGGCAAGTTTCTGTGTTGATTATGATGCATTGATTCCTGAAGGCGTAAAGGCGTACGTTGCCTCAAGTCAGGACGGATCGGTGGTTCGTTTCACCAATATTTCAGCCAATACTGCCAATATTCCGGCAGAAACCGGCGTTGTCTTGTTTGCTCCAGAACTGGCTACAGAGACAATCTTTACCTTACAGACCGCCAGCTCTGCAGAAACTGTTGGTACGAATATCCTGATTGGCACAACCGCTGCAACTTCAGTAAGCGGTATTAGCGGAGATATTTATACCATCAGCAAGTCGCAGTCTATAGCTAACGGAGCATTGACTTTTGCCCGCTATACGGGTTCTGCCGATATTCCTGCTAATAAGGCTTATTTCGTTGGTTCCAATGGGGTAGGTGAGTACCGTTTCAACTTCGCTGAGGACCTTGATACATTTACAAGCGTGGGTGAGGTTACAAGCTTGAAACAAGTTGAAGAAACAGCCAATATGCCAAAGGTTATTTATAACTTGGCAGGTCAGCGTGTCGAGTCATATAGCCATCCTGGCATTTATGTTGTCAACGGACGAAAAGTGATTGTAAAGTAATTTGATTCTAAAAATAATACACTATGAAGAAAGTATATGAAACACCATCTGTACAAGTGGTAAAAATTGATACAATCTCTGTTATTGCCGCTTCTTTGGGTAATGCAGGTATTAGTGGAATTGATAATACAGATGCAGGCGACATCGGAGCATCACGATCTCGTGGTTCTGATTGGATTGATTTCGAACAGTAATACTCTTTTCCAATTATTTATTTGGAGGATGTGCACATGTGAAGTGAACCCCGAAAGTTAGACAAAAAACTTTCGGGGTTCACTTCACATGTGCACATCCTCTTTTTTGTAAATACTTTCATCACAGTTGACAGAATTGGCTTCGTTTAGGAAAGCCTCAAGTCGCTAACCTTTCCCTGCTCAATAATGTCTTTCTCCAATGTGCCCGTCTTGGCATAATATTTCCTTGTTGTTGACGGTGCAGAGTTCCAAATAAAAAACAATATCCGTAGTTTTTGCGGAAAAATAAAAAAGATAGAGAAATATAATAGATTTTGTGGATAGTAAGGGCTCTTGGAGTAGAGTTAAAACTTCGTTTGTCATTCAGAAAAGACTCCCGATTACCAACGAAAGGCAATCGGGAGTACATTTTTATTGACTTTGTTCAAGATTCAGACGCGCTTATTCATCATCACCCCACAATCGGGAACGACTGCCGAGGTTCTCAAGTTCTCCACTGGCGTCACCGTTTTTAACATACTCACCACTTAATGCCATAATCTGACTGCTCATTTGCAAAACGACGACGTTTGTTTTGGGAGCTACATATATTCTTTTTTCCATAATGATACTTTTTTATTCATCTAATAATTCTTAAATTATCTCTGAGTTATTTGACAAAAACTTTTTTGCCATTGACGATATAGAGACCCTTTGTCGGATTATCTACATGACGTCCGCCGAGGTCATAATAGCTATTTGTCTTCTGCTCTTCATTCAGAACAGTATTGATACTTGTTGTCTCGTCTTCAAATACGATGGTCAGCGAGCGGGCATTTGCAGTTTCTGCGCTAGAGAGATAAGCACGGAAGGGACTGATGATGCAGTTACTGGTCTCTGCCAATCTGTAGAATCCTACACCTTCTGCTCCATTCTGAAGGACATACTCACCAGTAGCAGCTGAAACAGCTGTGTATGTGCCAATGAGCGCACCACTTTGGTGGGTTCCAGAAGTATACGAAGCTGCTGCATCGCCAGTAAAGGTATATGTTCCTGCTTCAGCCTTTATCAATACAGGTTCATCTTTTGTGATACTTGAAACCTCATTGGCAGATACCACACTGTTTGTCGTGGTGAGCTTATAGGCAGTTACGCCTGAAGGCAGAGTTGCTACATTGAAGGGTAGCACTAAAGTTGACAATCCTGCGGAACTAATAGTAAGATCGTAAGTTGGTCCATCTACTTTAACTGCAAAGAGGTCTGTGTTATTGCCGTTTGTTGTAGCATAATAGCCTTCGTTGTAGAACACACACGGGAAACTCTTTCCATAGCCGCGAGACACAATCCACTTGCTTGTTCCGACTGTACGATTTCCTGGAAGACTCAACACAATAGGTCTTGTATGGGTGGCAAACACTGTATTATCGTCGTTCTTTGCCTTGATTTTCGTAGCGGCTTCACTATTTGTATCGTCCAGATAGATGTGCTCATCACCACAATCAATGAACTGGTTGTTGTTCAGCATCGTCAGATTATTGCCACGGAAAGTGACCACAGCCTTTGTTTGATAGTTCACATCACCATTTTGGCTCTCAACGTTGCTGGCCGTAGCTGGCTTGCAGCTTTTGAAAGTCACGTTGTCAAGCATAATAGGACCTGAATGTCCGTCAATGACACGTGCAGTAGAATTCTGTATAGTCACATTCTTAAGCGACAAGGTGGAAGACTCTCGGAGTTCAAACATAATATTGGCGGCAGCATTATTGTCGATAGTCAAGGAACCTGCGCTTCCGTCAATATACATCTTGTTATCCGAACTGTTTCTATTAAGGAACAGCAATCCTTCATAGCCAGATTTGCGCGTGATAGTTACATTCTTACCACTGCCCACAGTTATATTAATGGTTTTGACATTCTCACCAGTTCCTGTATTGTCCACTCGATTACCAATCTCCACAGCGCCATTCAATTCTATCTCATCACCGCTGGCAGCTGCAGAGACAGCTGTGTACAGTGCATTATTATCATAGCAAAGATCTTTAGTTACATTATAGATTGGACTGATTCCATATTCTGCAAGCAGAGCGTTTACACTCTTAGCTGACCCCATTTTATAAATCTTGAAATTAGTTGCTGCAGAACCTATCAAAGTGAAATTGGGACTGGAAATGGTTACATCCGTTGCAGCAATCAAAGCTGTCTTATAGGAATTTTTTTGATCGTCAGTGAATTTGTTGCCAGAATCACCTGTGAAGTATGCTGTGTTAGCATTAGTCGTACTTAAGTCAAAGTAGACAAGCATATGGGTGGAATTAACGGTTTGACTACCTTTTTTTACCACTTGCTCGTTAACTACAGCTTTAGAATCAAAAGCAGTTATAGTAGCAGTATAGCCGAATTTCTTATCACTGTCATTTAAGGAAACATCATCGGCAGTACATTCAATCTCATAGAAAATGACTTTATTGGCACCTAATTCTATACTACTAGCGTTCTTAATATCACCACGCTTAGTATTGTCCGTTCCCGAATTCACAGTAAGTACTCCATCACTATAGGATGTGCTTCCTCCAGATCTAGTACTTGACCATCCAGAGGAAAAGTCCCAATAGTCAATACGAGAGACGTCGTCTCCCCACATCGCACCAACCCCCATCATCCAAACGAGGGAAGCGACTAAAAGTGTTTTCGTGGTGCGGAGTTTTCCACACGAAACTGCGTTCGACCGCAATGGGCGGTGGAACACGTTGAAAAAAGTTAGTAAATGTTTCATAAGTAAAAATTGATTAAAAAATTGGGATTATTCCCTACTAAGATACGAACAAAAATTTGGACATACCTAAAAGAATACCTTTTTTTATTCATTGCCAAATTACGAACTTATAGCTTATAACTGATAACTTATAACTGATAACTTTTTTGCGGCATAGGCATCGCGCAATTTTTTTATAGGCATCGTGCAAATTTTTCATAGGCAACCAGCAAATTTTCCGTAGGCATAAAGTTTTTTTATCAATGAGATTATATGCCCCTATGAAAGATAAACAAATACCTGATTGAGTAAAAGCCCCGGGGCGTTCGTATTCTATATAAAATTAAAAATGTGCATCATTATGGAAAATAAAAAGAATGTAGGGGCGATATTGCCCGTCCTGTTTGCTTTCTTCATCATGGGATTCTGCGACATCGTAGGCATCTCAAGTGACTATGCAGCCTCGGCTTTCGGTTGGTCGCCAACGATGGCGGGACTCATTCCGTCGGTTGTCTTTGTATGGTTCTTCCTGTTGGGTATTCCGTTCGGACTGATGATGAACCGCATCGGACGTAAGAATACGGTGCTGCTGTCGATGGCCATTACCATCGTGGGTATGATATTGCCGCTGATTCACTATAACAGCGCGATGACCCTTGCTGCCTATGCTTTCTTAGGTATCGGCAACGCCATCTTGCAGGTGTCGCTCAACCCCTTGTTGCAAAACGTCATTACCAGCGAGCGTCTGCTTACCAGCAGCCTGACGGCAGGTCAGGTGGTGAAGGCAATCTCCTCGTTCGTCGGTCCGTTCATCGTCCTGGCGGCCGTCAAGTGGCTGGGTGGTGGTGACGAAGGCAAGTGGTATCTGTGCTTCCCCATCATGGGTGCCATCACACTGGTTTCCGGACTTTGGCTGCTCCTGACACCCATTGAGCGGGAGATGTCGCAGCAAGGTTCAAAGGTCAGCCAGACGTTGGCGCTGCTCTCCGATAAGACCATACTGTTGCTTTTCTTCGGCATCTTCTTTGCCGTAGGAACCGATGTCAGCACCAATTTCCTGAGCTCGAAGGTGATGATCTCGCGATTCGACTACAGCAAAGAGGCCGCAGGCATCGCCCCGCAGGTGTATTTTGTTTGCCGTACCATCGGAGCTTTCATCGGTATGTTCCTCATGACCAAGCTGTCGGAGGTGCGCTACTTCCGGTTGAACATTATTGCCTGTCTGGCCTTTGCCGTAGCGCTGGCCCTCTTCAGCCATGAGCAGCTCGATTTCATCTGCATCGGAGGCATCGGATTCTGCTGCTCTTGTGTTTTCCCCATCGTGTATGGTATGGCATTGAAGCACCGTCCGGACAAGGCCAACGAAATCAGTGGTCTGATGATTATGGCTGTGGCTGGCGGCACGGTGTCATTCCTGGTTGGTACAGCCAACGAGCAGGCCGGCATCATGGGAGGTGCCTTGGTGATTGCCGCACAGATTGCCTATCTTACCTATTGTGCTTTTTTTGTAAAGAAATAACAACTGAATAATGAATAAGATACTGTTGATTGTGGGGCTGCTGACGGTCGGCTGTGTGCTGAAGGCAGCATCGGACGGAACTCCCGTCACGCAACCCGTCAAACTGCAGGCCGAAGCCTTCCCATTGCAGCGCGTGCAGCTTACCGACGGATCGAAATGGCGTCGGAACCAGCAACTCGATTCGGCTTGGATTTGCAGTTTCCCGGTGACGCGGTTGCTGCATAGTTTCCAAACCACAGCCGGAGCCTGGGCAGCCTTAGAGGGCGGCTATAGCGGAAAGCAGAAGGTGGAGAAACTGGGCGGATGGGAAAGTCTGGATTGCGATCTGCGCGGACATGCCATCGGACACTTGCTCTCGGCTTACGCCCTGATGTATGCCAATACGCGACAGGAAATATTCAAGCTGAAAGGCGATAGTCTGGTGGCAGGCCTTCGGGAATGCCAGGAAACCATCGGAACCGGCTACTTATCGGCCTTCCCCGAGGGACTTTTGAAACGCAATCTGAAGGGGACTTCCGTCTGGGCACCCTGGTACACGATCCATAAAATCATGGCAGGTCTTTTGCAGCAATACCGGCTGTCAGGCAACGAAACGGCACTGGCCATCTGCAAGGACTTTTCGGCATGGGCGACCCGTTTCCTGAGCGAAGAAAACCTGAACCGATATACCGACGGAAAAGCCCCATCGGCAGAAGCAGTGCGCCAACGGGCCTTGCGGAACGAATTCGGAGGCATCGGCGAGGCTTTCTACGACCTGTATGCATTGACCGGTAATGCCGATGACCTCAGGAATGCCCGGTTCTTCTATCACAACGAAAAGACCGATCCGCTGTATGCCCGGGATTTCAATATGGGAACCCAGCATTGCAATACCTTCCTGCCCAAGACGGCGGCCGAACTCCGGAGCTATCAGTTAGGCTTACCGAAGAATCCGCATGCGGCAGCCTCGGACGTTTCGGCTTACGAGATGGTGAATGCTTTCTGGCACGAGATGATCGGACACCATGTGCTGGCTCCGGGATGTCTGAGCGACAAAGAACATTTCTTCGATCCCGCTACCACCAGCAAGCATCTGACCGGCAATACCGGTGAGACCTGTTGCACATATAATCTGCTCAAACTGACGCGGGAACTCTATGCACTCAATCCTGCCGATGCCACCTATTTCGACTACTACGAGCGGGCGTTGATGAACCACATTCTGGGTCAGCAGGACCCCGAAACCGGCATGGTGCACTATTTCCTGCCAACCCAGACGGGAGCCTACAAGCTCTATTCCACCTACGACCAGAGTTTCTGGTGCTGCGTGGGCAGTTCGTTCGAGAGCCATAGTAAGTATGCCGAAAGTGTTTATTGGCACAATCCGGGGAACGACAGCCTGTATGTTAACCTTTTCATTCCCACCCAGCTCGACTGGCAGGAGAGGGGCATCGTGCTTCGGCAGGAAACCCGCTTCCCGCAAGAAGAGACCACCCGGCTCAAGGTGTCCGGCTCCGGAAAGTTCACGATGCTGCTGCGCAAACCCTCGTGGGCGGGAACCGTCAGCGTTCGTGTGAACGGGAAGAAGGCATCGGCCAAAACCGACAAAGCTGGCTACGTCGTGCTTCGGCGGAACTGGAAAGACGGCGATGTGGTGGAATATACGATGCCGATGTCGCTCAGAACCGAAGCCACACCCGATGATCCGCATCGTGTGGCGGTGTTCTATGGTCCAGTACTGCTGGCCGGTCAGTTAGGCACCGAGGAAATGAACTGCTGGAGCGACCCGCAGAAACACAACGACTACTATGGGTACGACTATGCCGTCCCTGCATCGTTGCGAAGCGTGCTTTTGGATCTCAGCCAGCTGAAAAGGCAGGACGGGTTGATGTGGATGACACAGGACGGCATCCCAGTGAAGCCGCTTTACGAAACCCATCGACAAAGATACGTCATTTATTGGCAGACCCATTGAGCGTATGCCCACCGATGAACGTATATACATTTGGAAATCTTTGGAGACATTCCAGAATCTTCCTATCTTTGCACAAAAAACAGTTACGATGAATAGATTCTCAGCCATTATCGCCTTAGCGATCGGATGTCCGATGGTAGGCCAAGCCGACGTGCTGGAGCAGTTCTCGCTTCAGTCGCCCGACCAGACCTACGAGTTCCGGTTTACGCAGGAAGCCGATGCCCGACAGGCCCGGCAGATGTATTACGAAGTGAAATACCTCGGCAAGACCGTTGTGGAGAAATCCGCATTGGGTGTCATTGTCGAAAACCAGTACTTTGAGAATGCCTTGGGCGTGCCCAACGATAATGCCAAAGTGTGGGGCGAGAATCTGTCGTACATCGGCCAAGACACGACGTCAGTCGATGAAGTCTGGACACCCCCTTACGGCGAGAACGCCACTATACGCAACCGGTATAACGTGCTCACTTTGAAATTCAAGAAAGGCGAGGGCAATGCCAAGGCTTCCGACCTGGGTGGCTATAACAAAGAGCGCACCTACTTCATGAACCTTGAAGTGAGGGCCTACAACGAGGGTATCGCTTTCCGCTATCATTTCCCGTTGGCTACCAACGGCCTGTTTGTTCACATCACTGGCGAACAGACGCAGTTTTCGATGCCGGCCGGTACCCGGGCGTATTACGAGAAATGGGCACAAGGACCCTACTCCCTGCTTCCTTTGGAAAACTGGGCGGGAGAATGTGAGCGTCCGTTGACGATGTCGTTGCCCGATGATACTTATGTGTGTCTGGCAGAGGCAGGGGTGGTCGATTTTGTGCGTACTAAGTTCGAACTCGATACTACGAAGCAGCATACGCTTCATGCCAGCATGTACGATTGCGCCGACATCATCACACCATATAATTGTCCCTGGCGCGTGGTGATGGCTGTTAGCGAACCCAAAGACCTGATGTGCCGGGAGGAACTTCTGCTGAATCTGAACGAGCCTTGCCGGCAGGAAGATATCTCGTACATCAAGCCGGGTAAAGTGATCCGCGCCTGCCAGCTGAACCAGAAAGCGGTGCTCGAATACATCGACTTCGCGGCACGGAAAGGTTTGCAGTATGTGCATCTGGATGCCGGATGGTACGGTCCCGAGTGGGACAAGGCTTCGGATGCCACCCAGCCCTCACCACAGCGTGACCTCGACATGAAAGCCATTTGCCAGTATGCCCGGCAGAAAGGCATTGGCGTATGGGTTTATGTCAACCAGCGGGCGTTGGTCAACCAGCTCGACGCGATGCTGCCGGTCTATAAGGAATGGGGCCTGGCAGGCATTAAGTTCGGGTTCGTGCAGATCGGCAACCAGCATTGGACCACCTGGCTGCATGAGGCAGTTGCCAAATGTGCCCGCTACCAGCTGATGGTGGATATCCACGACGAATACCGGCCGACGGGCGTATCGCGCACTTATCCGCACCTGATGACTCAGGAGGGTGTGGGCGGCAACGAGGAATTTCCGGAAGCCGACCATAATGTGACGTTGGCATTCACCCGTATGGTGGCAGGTCCTGCCGATTACACACCTTGCTACTATTCGAGGAAAATCAAAACCACGCACGCACACCAGCTGGCTCTACCGGTTGTACTATACAGTCCGATACAGTTCCTCTACTGGTACGATAATCCTGCAGATTGCAAAGACGAAGCCGAGAACGCCCTTTGGGCTGAGGTGCCAACCTCCTGGGACGAATCGCTGCCCTTAGCCGGCGAAATCGGCAAGTATGCCGCCATTGCCCGGCGTAGCGGCGAAAAGTGGTATGTCGGCGTTCTGAACGGGAAAGAAGCCCGCACCCTGACGCTGCCAACCACGTTCCTCGACAAGAAACAGAAATACCGGGTGACCCGTTATGAAGGGAACAAGAATCTGAACACACGGACGAATGTGCAAATCACGACTATGAACAAGTTCAAGGGCGGAAAGAATCTGGAAATGAATCTGGAAGAATCCGGAGGAGCTGTGTTCGTGATTGAGAAACTTTAAGTACAAAACAAATGCGCAAATATCTTCTATTCCTATTAGTACTTGCTGCCGTCGGTCCAGCCTTCGGACAGAACAAGGCGAAGATCGACAGTTACGTCGATCGCGGAGAGACTTGGCTCTCCGACCGCTTACAGATGCATTGGAACACCCATGCCACCCAGCAGTATATGCGAGGCGAACGCTACGACCATTGTGGAGGCGACTCGGCTGCTGTTCCAACTTTGCAGTTCAATGGAGCCCGCAGTCACGTGACGATTTATGCCCGTCCGAAACTGGAGGAGTTGGAAGCCCGTCAAGAGGATCCACGCGGTATGTATCTGCGCAACCGGAATCTGGTGGGAGAACCTTATGAGTGGGCGGCTATCAGCCAGACCGGCAACATCATTGGTAGCCTCAATTTGGAGATTGCCGGCGCAGCACTCGATGCCGCCAAATTGTGGCAGAAGACCGGTGAAGACAAATATGCGCGGGCAGCATGGCGGGTGCTCGACACCTACCTGATGGGCGTGCTCTATACGAAGATGCCATTGGACCTTGACCACGGACACATGCAGACGCTTTACGGATTGCAGACACAGGAGGTGATTCATGAGGACGTGGTTCCCAAACTGACCCAACTCTATGCAATCCTGAAAGACTATAAAGGTTTCGGGGCAGGCGAGTTCAAGGCACAGGAATACGAGGCTGCCTTCAAGCATTGGGCCGATGTCATCGAACAGAACGGTGTGCCCCACAACAACTGGGACCTGATGCAGGCGCGGTTTATCTTCAATATCGGACAAGTGTTACAGCCTAACTCAGCCTATGCCGACGGTAAAGGGCAGGAGCATTATTTCGAGATAGTAGAGACCGGCAAGAGCATCCGCCAGTGGAGTCTGAAGGCATTGACCGACTACGGATATGATCCTGCCAACGGTATCTGGTGCGAGTGTCCGGGCTACAGTCAAGTGGTTTTGGGCGATCTGGCAGAGTTTGTGCGTCTGTATAAAGAACAGCTCGGACGCGACTTGATGCAGCAATTGCCTATCATCGCTCTGGCAGCCCGCAACAATGTCGAATATCTTTTCCCCGACAGCATGACCATCGGCTTCGGTGATACCCACCCCGGAAGGCTGAATCCAGATATTTACCGGAAATTAGGCATCGATCTGAAGTCGTTGCAACCTAGCCGGACGTTTGCAGCCCCCCGGACTTCCTGGCTGATACAGCGCAATGGCATGGACCGGCTGAAGAGTCTTGCCTTTGCCATCAACGGTAGCGATGGCAACCATATGCACGCGAATGGTCCGAGTCTGGAACTCTACGGACGAGGCTTGCGCCTGGCACCCGATGGCGGCATCGGTTACAGCCTTTACAGCGGAGACGACTATAAGGAATATTATTCGCAGTTCCCGGCCCATAACACCGTATGCGTTGACGGCGTCTCAACCTATGCCGTGATGAAGTCGAACCATCCGTTGCAGATTCTGCGCAACGATGAAGAGACGATCGGAGAGGGTATCACCGCCCAGATCAGCGAGGTCTATTTCTTCGAACCCGAAACCCGCAGCAATCAGAACCGGCAGGTGATATTGGTTACCACGGGCGATCAGAATGGTTATTTCGTGGATATCTTCCGTAGCCGCAGGCAGGATGGGCAGGACCGGATGCACGATTACTTCTACCACAACGTCGGACAGATTATGCATACCAGCGATGCCCAAACAAACGGATTGCTGCCATTGCAACCCACACAGGAACTGGCTTTTGCCGGAGCGCATCTGTATGCCTACAGCTATCTGTTCGACAAGATGAGTGCCGAGACGGACAAAGACGTGAAGGTGACGTATGTGATGCACCCCGACGAGAAGTTCATGACACCCCGCGCTAAGCAGCTCTGGAGCGACGGAGACGTCACGATGACCCAATGGACCAAAGGCGAGGCCGACCGGACGGTCTTCCAGTGTCTGGCTCCCACCACCGAAGGTTTGTCGCGCATCAACGATATGCCCTATAACATCAAAGGCCAGCCCACGCTGACATTCGTAGCCCGTCAGCGAGGTGAGGCTTGGACACGTCCTTTCGTTTCTGTGTTTGAACCTGCTTCGGAGTCCAAGCCGGGCACCATCCGGCAAGTGACCTATCCGGATGTAAAAATATTGGACAAAAAAACAACCAGCGCAGTCGCTGTTTTAGTGGAGCATGCCGACGGAACTCGTCAGCTCATCGTTTCGACCGATTGCGATAGCGCCAAAGTGAAGGTGATGGGCAAAACCTACAAGGGAAAGCTGAATGTGATACACCTTCCGGAAAAAGAATGATTGGATAACCCCAAAAACTAAAACTATGCGTAAACACTGGTTCTTGTCTGCGTTCGTTCTTTGTGCGATGGGCTGTGCGGCTTGCAGCACAAACTCTGACACTTTGAATGTAGAAGCCGATCTTTCGTACTGCGATACGCAGGTACGTCGCACGCTCGATGAATTGCGTTCTGCCAACGGCGGCCAGATCGATTATACGATGTCTCCCCGCAACATTCTGCAGGGTGAGCACCATTGGAATCTCCGTAAAGTCGATAAGACCGAGTGGTGCGGAGGGTTCTTCCCGGGCGTGCTTTGGTACGACTATATGGCAACCGGGGATTCTGTCATCTTGCAGGAAGCTGAAAACTTTACGGAACCCTTGGCGTTTCTGGCCGAAACACCTGCCTACGATCACGACTTGGGCTTTCTGGTGATTACCAGTTTCTTGAACGGATATCGGGTGACAGGCAGCGAGCACTACAAGCAAGTGCTGCTGGCAGCAGCCGATACGTTGGCAACCTTGTACAACCCGAAGGCAGGTACGATCCTTTCGTGGCCGCGTCATGTGTCCGATTATGGCGGACATAATACTATCATGGACAATATGATCAACCTGGAACTCCTTTTCTGGGCAGCCCAGAACGGTGGCGACGATTCGTTGCGTCAGATTGCCATCAATCATGCCAACACTACGATGCTGAACCATTTTCGTCCGGATTATTCCGGCTATCACGTGGCGGTTTACGATACGCTTGACGGACATTTCCTTTATGCCTGCACGCATCAGGGATTGAACGATGACAGCATGTGGGCACGAGGACAGGCTTGGGCCATCTACGGATATACGATGGTTTATCGGTTTACGCACGATCAGAAATATCTCGATTTCGCACAGAAGGTGACTGACACCTATCTGGACCGCCTGCCTGAGGACGGGATTCCTTTCTGGGACTTTAACGATCCGCGTATTCCAACGTCGGGTAAGGAACTGACTCCATCCGAAACGGTGGCTCCGCGTGACGCATCGGCAGCCTGTGCCATTGCTTCCGCCTTGTATGAACTGGCAGACTATGTGCCTGCCGGGAAATCGGAACGTTACCGTGCGGCTGCCGACAAGACGTTGCTCACCTTGCAAGGCGATGCCTGGAGGGGAGGTGCTTCGTGTCCTGCATTCCTGCTACATTCCACCGGACATCATCCTGCCGGATCGGAAATCGATGCTGCCATCAGCTATGCCGACTACTATTATATTGAGGCTTTGCTGAAGTCGCAGGGAAAAATGAAGTCTGCCGTGCAGCCGGAGGTATTAGCTAAACAATAAACACTTATTTTGTTCGACAAAGTATGAAACCCTATAAATTCGACCCTTACCTGAAGACCACCATCTGGGGCGGTTATCAGATTGCCCCCTTCAAGGGAATATTTACGGCACAACCCAACATCGGTGAAAGCTGGGAGATTTCGGGCGTGCCCGGACACGAGAGCGTAGCCATCGAACGCGGCCTGATTGACGACGTCGATGTAGGCCTGAACCTCACGCAGCTCATCGACAAATATAAGGGGCGTCTGGTGGGCGACAAGGTGTATAAGAAGTTCGGTAATCAGTTCCCGCTGCTCATCAAGTTCATCGACTCGCGTCAGGATCTGAGTGTGCAGGTACATCCCGACGACAAACTGGCGCAGGAACGGCACGGCTGCAACGGCAAGACCGAAATGTGGTACATCATCAAGAGCGACGTAGGAGCCAAAATCTATGCAGGCCTGAAGAAAAGCATCACGCCCGATGAATATGTGGAACTCGCAAATGCAGAACCCGTGAACGGGCATTCGCCCATGCAGGACGTGATTGCCACGCACGAGGCTCACCAGGGCGACCTCTATTTCCTGCCCGCCGGACGCCTGCAT
>JAFSKF010000017.1 GCA_017449065.1 Bacteroidales bacterium | reverse complement strand
TAAGGACGCCGTTCTTGCGGAAGACGGAAAGACCGTTGTGACGCCCGGTTCCATCATCGTTGACGGAAAGGAAATCACCATTTACGCCAAGGCTAACGCGGCGGAACTTCCTTGGGGCGAACTGAAAATAGACGTCGTTTTGGAATGCACCGGTTTTTATACTTCCAAGGCAAAAGCGCAGGCGCATATCGACGCGGGCGCAAAGAACGTCGTTATTTCCGCTCCCGCAGGCAACGACCTTCCCACCATTGTTTATAACGTAAACCACAAAACGCTTACCAAAGACGATCACATTATTTCCGCGGCATCATGCACGACCAATTGTCTTGCGCCTATGGCGAAAGCGCTTAACGATTATGCCCCCATACTTTCGGGTATTATGACCACCGTTCACGCTTATACCGGCGACCAGATGATACTTGACGGTCCGCAGAGAAAGGGTGATCTCCGCCGTTCCAGAGCGGGCGCTATGAATATAGTCCCCAACTCCACCGGCGCGGCGAAGGCAATCGGTCTCGTTATTCCCGAACTCAACAGCAAACTTATCGGCGCGGCGCAGAGAGTTCCCACCGCTACCGGTTCCACGACTATTCTTATCGCGGTCGTTAAGGGCAAAGATATCACCAAAGAAGGGATCAACGCTGCTATGAAAGCGCAGGCGACCGAATCTTTCGGCTACAACACCGACGAAATCGTTTCTTCCGACGTTATCGGTATGAAATACGGTTCTTTGTTCGACGCTACTCAAACCATGGTCAGCAAGATCGACGACGACACCTATCAGGTACAGGTTGTTTCTTGGTACGACAATGAAAACTCTTACACTTCTTAGATGGTTCGTACTATCAAGTACCTCGCAGAGTTGAAGTAATACACTCTCCGATTTGCTTGATTGAACAATCAATAATAATAACCTCTCTGCTCTTAGAGTGGAGAGTTTTTTTTAGTCGCCATTTAAAACTATTATTGGCAAAGGACATGGATAACTATAGAAAAAGATGTGTTTTTCCAAGAATATTTGGAAGATTCTGAAATATTCCCTAAATTTGCAGCGAATATTTCACAATAACGATACATATTAATATTGAAAATGAAAAACCGATCTGAAGCCATAAAAAAGATATTCATTGTTTTGATTACCGTCGTTTGTTTAAGTGCGTGCAACAAGAACAGACAAACACCACCGCAAGGCGGTAGCCATAACGAAGCGCCGATGACCGAAGAAGAATCCAGCGCTGAGGATGCTGTTGAGCAAAGATGTGTTTATAACGGATCTGCGGTAACTATTACTCAGGCAGATACAATAAAATGTCTTTGTTCGGATGGAATGCTGATATACTATTACGATAAAAATCTTAGAACAGCAGAAGTCCTTCATGCATCCCTTAACTTTGCGGGAACTCATGTTGCAATCCCTTCGTATCTTCTGTTTGAAAATAGGAGGTACACAGTAACCTCGATTGCTCCTCAGGCTTTTTTCCAATTAGATATAGAGACTGTCTTTATTCCAAATAGCATTGTAAGTATTGGGAAAAAGGCATTCTTACATTGTCAAAGACTTGGATTAGTGGAAATTCCAGGCAGTGTGACCTACATTGGAGATGAAGCTTTTTCTCAGTGCTGGAATCTGACTTCCTTAGTGCTTAATAACGGTTTGAAAACCATAGGAAGCGGAGCTTTTTATAACTGTAAAGAACTGAAGGAGGTTACAATACCAAGCAGTATTGTAGCAATGAGTGACGGTGTATTCGAGTCCTGCAACGCTGTTACAATACTGACAATTAAGGGTGAAGGAAACATGCCGATAGGTGATGGGGCTTTCAATTATATGAAATCATTGACCACGCTCATTATAGAAGAAGGCGTAACTTCCATTGGCAACAAAGCCTTTACGGGCTGCAATTCTTTGAAAGAAGTGACAATCCCTTCTTCAGTGACATTTATCGGAGACGATGCTTTTCGCGATTGTGAGGCTCTTTCTTCGCTTACATTGAATGAAGGACTTCTGTGGATAGGAGAACACTCGTTTGCCGGTTGCTATGAACTGAGGAACCTTACCATTCCAAGCTCTGTGGATGCCATTGGGAATTGGGCTTTCCAATCATGTCGAAGTTTAAGCAACTTAACCATCAGGGATGGAGTGAAGTCTGTCGGCAGTTGTGCTTTCAGTGGCACGGCCATACAATCGGTAACCTTGCCGTCAAGCATAGAGGAACTCGGGCAAAGTGTTTTTTCGTATTGTGATTCATTACAACATATCTCTTTGTCTTCCTGTATTTCTGCATTGTCCCCTAGAACCTTCTTTTCGTGCAAAAGTCTTCGTCAAATTGAGATTCCGGAAGGCACCATTATCATCGGTAATGAAGCTTTCAAGAACTGTGAACGACTGTCTTCTGTCTCGCTTCCTTCTTCATTGAAAGAAATAGGTTCAAATGTTTTTGAAAATACAAATATTGCCCATATTACTTTGCCGGAAAATCTGGAATCAATAGGGGAGGGTGCTTTTTCTTATGCAAATCAGCTACAGGAGCTGATATTACCAAAGAGCATTAAAAAACTTAATTCAAGTATTTGTTCGGACTGCGTTTCATTAAAAACAATCGTTATTCCGGAACTGGTAACGAACATCGGGTATGGCGTGCTCGGCGGTTGCGATAATCTGCAGAGTATTTATTGTTATGCCAAAGAACCGCCTACAAGTGAGAATAAACATGAGTTCTCATTTATGAGAATCCATCAGATAACACTGTATGTCCCGGCAGAAAGCGTGAGCGACTATACCTCTGTTCTGCCTTGGAAGGTGTTTAATCATGTATTGCCTATTCCGTAAGATGTCTGCCAGATCGCTGTCAAGAAGACGCTTAACACTACCTTCTTTGACCACAAAGACGCCTATGTGGTTCGAAAAATTGAAAAAAAAGGAAAAACATTTGGAAAAAAACGTTTTTGTTCTTACCTTTGCAGCGTCTAACAAACTTAGATCTAATCTTTATTAACCTTTATATTAACCCTTAAATTGAACCTGAACATGGTCAATCGTTTTATTCTTAACGAGCTTTCCTATTTCGGAGCAGGCAGCCGTAAGGAATTGCCTGGAGTTGTGAATCGTCTTGGTTTCAAGAAGGCCTTAGTCGTTACCGACAAGGATCTGGTGAAGTTCGGTGTCTGCAAGATGGTCACCGATATCATGGATGAAGCCGGCATTCCTTATGAGATTTATAGCGATGTTGTTCCGAATCCAACAGTAACTAATGTGAAGAATGGTGTGGCTGCTTTGGCAAAGAGCGGAGCCGACTTTCTGGTTGCCATCGGTGGCGGTTCCAGCATCGATACTGCGAAAGGTATCGGTATTGTTACCAACAATCCTGAATTTGCAGATGTAGTCAGCCTCGAAGGTGTGGCTCCAACCAAGAAGAAGACTGTGCCGATCATATGCTTCCCAACTACTGCTGGTACTGCAGCCGAGACCACAATCAACTACGTCATCATCGATGAAGAGAAGCATAAGAAGATGGTGTGTGTCGATCCTAATGATATTCCTTATTGTGCCATCATCGATGCTGAGTTGATGTATTCGTTGCCAAAGGGAACGACTGCAGCTACGGGTCTCGATGCGCTCACACATGCCATCGAAGGATATATCACCAAGGCAGCTTGGGAACTTTCCGATATGTTTGAGATTGAGGCCATCCGCCTTATCAACAAGTATCTGCGTCTGGCCGTATTCGATCCGACCAATCCTGTAGGACGTGAGGGCATGGCTTTGGCTCAGTACGTTGCCGGTATGGCATTCTCTAATGTCGGCTTGGGCGTTGTTCATGGTATGGCACACCCGATGGGTTCTTTGCACAACATTCCTCACGGTGTAGCTAACGCTTTGCTGTTGCCTACTATCATGGAGTTCAATGCTCCGGTTTGTCGCGACAAGTATGTTGAGATTGCTAAAGCTATGGGTGCCTACAAGGAGGGTATGACAAAGATTGAGGCAGCACAGGCTGCATGTGATGCAGTTCGTCAGCTGGCAGTTGAGGTGGGTATTCCACAGCATTTGTCGGAGATTGGTATCTATGAGAAGGATATCGATGCTTTGGCTGATCAGGCTATTCAAGATGTCTGCACGCCTGGCAACCCACGTAAGGTTACCCGTGCCGATATTGTAGCGCTTTACAAGAAAGTGCTGTAATTGATTGACATCATAAATAAAACGCATCCAAAGTGCTCAATAATGGGCTCTTTGGATGCGCATTTTTTATATGTATTCGATCAAAGCCGGATTATCTTCGAAGAGATAAGACAAAGATTTTCCAATCTTTCCCATTGCAAAAGTGTCTAAGCGTATTATACTATAGAGGACTTATTCTGAAGAGGAATTGTCAGAATCTGGATTTTCGCTTCCATAGGTTTCCTCCACCCATTGGAAGTATTCGTCGAAGGTGCGTCCGCCCAACAAAGCGCGGAAGTTCGGTTCGCTGATGTCGATCATCACGATGCCCTCAGGCAGGTCGATCGACTGCGAACGGTCCATGCGGGCGTGATAATCGTCCAGTTCCTTCAGGTTGGGGAAGCCGCTTACCACTAATACAGACAAGCCGCCGCCTGTGTCGATGATTTCCAGATCGAAGTCGCGCACCAGATAGTTTTCGAAGTTGAATTTCGCAATTTCAAACAGCAGATCGTTCTGGTTCAGGCTGTCGGTCTTGAATGCCAGCAGAAGCAAGTGCGGCACCTGATCGTCGTCGATGAACATCTGTGTCGAATCGATCTCCGTGCTGTCGTTCGCCTGACGCAGCGAAGCTCCCCACATCATGCCTCGGGTAATGCCGCCCGACTGCACATCGCGTCCCTCATGAATGCCCTTCACCATCAGGCTGGCCAACGGCGAAACGTCGCTTTCCGGATAGGTGGCGGTCAGTTGCTCCAAGGCTTCCAAGAAACTCTGTTTGTCACCTTCCTGCACATAGCTCAGCGCATGCAGGAAGAGGAACTTCGGCATCAGATTGGAAAGCGGCCATTTGTCGTGAACGAAATAGTAGGTGTCGTGCACCTGTTGCGGTTGTCCGGCCAGATATGCCTCGTAGGTGCCGATGTAGAGAGAATCCTGTCCGGCAGCCATTTCGCGCAGGTTCTCGATATAGTTTGGATCGGCAACCGCAATACCATAGGCAGATTCCGGGAAGGTTTCCATCAGTTTGCGTCGGTAAATCTCTGCCCGGACAGTATCGCCCATGCGCATGTACATTAAATAAATGGCGTAGTAAGTTTCCAGCCGATAGACCGATTCCGGATAACGCCGTTCCATTTCTTCGAACGTACGGATGGCCAAGGGAAAATTCTCTAACTTTTCGTCGATGATCTTGCCTTCGTTGTATAACCCTTCTTCGATGAGTTGGTGCGAGTTGGCTTTCTCCTCGTCGGTGCGCGGAATCTGCACCAGATAGTAGGCACGTTGGTGCGGATCCGAAACTTCGTCGTCGGCGTATTGCGGACGTTCCTCTGCCGGCTCCTCTGTCGCTGTTTCCGGCTGTTCGGAATCGGTTTCCGATGTCTCGTCCGAAGATGTCTCTGCAGCCGGCTCTTCCGTTTCTGTTTCCGCTGTATCTTCGAAAATCAGGGTTTCCGTTTTGTTGCGTCGGCGCCAGTCGTCTTCTGGTTTGCGGGCGCCCCACAAACGCTGGAATTCGCTCTTACCTTGGCTGATTGAACTCGGATTGTAGAAATACCACGACTTGTCAACGTTGCCGACTGTCGGCTGGACAGGCGTTTTCTGTGCCAACGGATCAACCTGTTGGCTCTTCTTTTCCTCGTAGGCAGCCAAAGCCTCGGCTTCTTCTGCCTCTTTCTCCTGTCGGATAAGATCTTCAATCAGATGGTCGATGACCTTGTTCAGTTCCTCTTCGCTAAGGGTAGAAAGATGCAGAAGGCTATCTTGCAGCTGCACCGTTTCGGCATGGGTCTGCAATTCGTCCAGAACGCTGCTCAGGCGGGCAATCTCCGCATAGTCTTTGTAATCCTCCTTGATGATGCCCATTGCGGTAGCGTAGGCTTTCTGTGCTCGCACATAATCGCCTTGACCGAAAGTGAGTTCGCCCAGACTGAGCGCCGCTTTCGCCTTATCCATGCCCCCGCGAGTGCTTTTTTCAAGTGCAAGTTCGTAGTTCTCGATCGCCTTTACCGTATCTTTTCGCATCAGCGCCACCTCTGCCAACGACGTATAGATCTGATCCAGATATTCTTCATTGCGGGCTTGCCGACGCAAACGGTTCAGTTTCTTTTCCACTTTGGCAAGGCTTTTCGGATTGACGGTCTGTCCGTTGCCGCGAGTCTGTTTGGCTCTGACACGCACTTGTGCCAGACGGGCATTGAACTGTGTCTTGTAGTTCTTGGCGCGTCGGGTGATGTGTCCGTATGTTTGGTATGCCTCTGTATAATCGCCCTTGTCCTCAAGCACCTGGGCAGAGAAGAAATCGCTGCGCAACCGTTGCGTCTTGGTCAGGAAGCCGTTGCGGGCACGACGCAGATAGGGCAGGGCGCTTATCTCTTCCGAAGGCTGCGGCAAGAGGATCTCAGCCTGCGCCAGGCTGAAGAGCCGCTGGAGCCGTCGCGGCAGGTTGTGATAATACTCGACCTTCTCTAATTGTTCCTGGCTCTTGTACTGCTTCTGCGGAATAACCAAGCCGAGTTCTGTTTCCGCCTCGAAGCGGGAGCCTTGCAGCGCATGGATGCGTGCCAGCCAGATATGACTTTCATCGACAGCCAATTTTTTCCAGTAGAAGTGGCGGATAACATAATGGAACGTCGCTTCTGCAGCATCGAAATCCCCGTTGTAGAACTGAGCCCGACCTGACAGCAGCCAGACATTATGCATGTATGGATTGTATTCGTCGTGCTTTAGCCACTCCTTATATTCGGGCGTCACCTTGGCAGGCTTCCGTTTCGGCTTGGTGGTGATGCTTTTCGTTTGTGCAGCTTTCTTGCATTTCTCGATGGCAGCATCGAACGATGAGCCTGGCTTGATATCCACCTGATAATAGATAGGGTGAAGCTTCAGACGTTGGGAATAATCGTCCTTGTCGGAGTTCTCTTCCATCGACTTCAGGCTTTGTTTGTACGCCTCGTTACCGTTGAAATAAACATTGTAGCGGGTGGTTAGCGAAGCCACACCGCGGTTCAGCTTGTTGTTCGACTTGCATGCCGAAAGCAGCCCTACCATCAGTAGTGCCATCATCGCGGAGTATGCCAGTCGTTTCATCATGTTGTTCGGCGCGTTTTATGCGGTTAATGGGAGCGAACCTTGTCGTTGCTGTGATCGCCGTCTGTACCGACGCTCTGGAAGCGCCGTTCGCGGACCACCAACAGTACTTCGTCCTTCAAGTCGTCGGGCAGTTCGATGCCTCGCAGTTGCAGCGAACGGCACCAGCCTGCCACTTCCACTTCCTTCAGTTCGTAGAAAACTTCGGCAAACTGATTGGTCTGCTCTTCGGTATATTGGTCGGACTGGATTCCCTTGTAGGTATCCAGTTCCTCGTCGTCATAATAGATAATCTCTTTCGATACGGCTGCCAGCAAGGAATCGCGTTCGCAGGTGGCATGCTGTCCGCAGCACTCAGCGGGTACGTCGTTGGTCACCTCAAAAGGTGAAGTCTCTTCGGGTTTGGCCGTCCCTTCCTTCACTCGCTTCTCGTAGCGTTTGTGACCGATGAGCGAGAGTCCGAAAGTGAGCAGCGCCAAGCCGCCGATCAAGACCGAAAGATATAATAGAATTACCATCTGCAACACTTGAATGAAAGCAACACGACAATAGCTGCACAGGCTATCAGAACCGTGTTCAATATAAATTTCGAATGACGGTGCACACGTTCCTGCTGGGCTTTCACCTCTTGGGCGTGTGCCATAAATTCATCGACGGACTGATCAATGGGTTCCACTTGGAAATTTACCTGTTTCAGGTGTTCCCAGAAGTCAGGGTAAGACTTGCTGACTACGCCGGGATCATCCACATAAACCGATTCGCGCACAGCTGCTGACAATGGAGCCAAAGCCATTGCCATGCGGTGATCCTTATAGGTGGCAAAGACCTGAACATCCAGTGGATTCATCCCGGCAGAAGGCAGACTGTTCGCAGGGGTATAAATCATTTCATCGTCACCAATCACCTCTACCTGCACCCCGAACTTCTGCAGCTCGTCGTGCATTGCCTTCAGCCGGTCGGTTTCCTTGATGCGAAGTGTATGGAGTCCCTTCATGTGGAACCCGATGCCGGCGCCCACACACGATGCAATCAGCGTTTGTGCCAGATCCGGCTGGTCGCTCAGGTCCCAGGTCACTTTCTCGGGCAAAGACCGGTCAGACAGTGTCAACTCAGCACCTTCCTCAGTAAAACGGGTATCTATACCCAGTTCGGCGAAAAACGCAGCCACGCGACTGTCGCCTTGCAGGCTTTCCGGCTCCAATCCGCACAATGTTACCCGTTCCAGTTGCGGTTGGCCGAATAGCAGGATCTCGTACCAATAGGATGCTGCACTCCAGTCGCTTTCCACCGTATAGTTGAGGGCCCGATAGGCTTGGGGAGCGATGGTAATCACATTGCCCACAAAAGAACTCTCCACCCCGAAGCGGCGCATCAGTTGCAAAGTCATCAGTATGTACGGACGGCTGGTGATGCTACCGGTCAGCGTCAGCTGCAAACCTTTGGCAAGGGTAGGGGCAATCATCAGCAAGGCCGAAATATATTGGCTGGAGGTGCTGCCGTCGATACTCAAGGCACCGCCTTCCAGTTGTTTGCCGCGAATATGCAGAGGAGGAAATCCTTCCTTCTCCTGATATTCGATGTCGGCACCCAGTTCGCGCAGGGCATCCACCAACAGCCGGATGGGACGTTCCTTCATGCGGGCAGATCCCGTCAGCACCACCTCCTTGCCGGGTGTGCAGGCCAGATATGCCGTCAGAAAACGCATCGAAGTGCCCGCAGCACCAATGTCGATGTTTGGCTTGTTGCCTTCGAACGCTGCAAGCTGCACACGGGTATCGTCACAGTCGCTCAGATTATCAATCCGGCAAGGTTCGGGGCATAATGCCCGAATGATCAGTGCCCGGTTCGATAAACTCTTGGAGGCAGGAAGCTGAATGCGCGCCTCTTTCGGCAGTTCATCAGCGAAAACCTGATAGATCATATTACTTCGCAATGAGTTTACAGATATTAACCACCGTCATCATGGCTTTCTCCATGCTTTGGATAGGCACATACTCGAAACGTCCGTGCATGTTCATGCCGCCAGCAAAGATGTTCGGACAAGGCAGACCCTTGAACGAAAGCTGGGCACCGTCTGTGCCACCGCGGATTGGCTGCACTTTCGGAGCCACTCCTGCATCGAGAATTGCCTGCTTCGCCAGTTCGATAATGCCCGGCAGGTTCTTCTTCCGGTTTTCCTCGTCGGCTTCCTGCACTTTCTCAAGCATGTTGTAGTATTGGTCTTTCATCATCACTTCGCATCGGCCGGGATACTGGGCGTTGATGTTTTCGGCAATCGCCAGGATATTCTTTTTGCGTGCTTCGAAGAGTTCGCGGTTGTGGTCGCGGATAATATACGATAACTGCGCTTCTTCCACCGATCCGCTCATGCCCGTTAGGTGGTAGAAGCCCTCGTAGCCTTCAGTAGATTCCGGACGTTCTTCTTCCGGCAGCTGCTCGGCAAATTCCATCGCCAAAAGGGCGGCATTCACCATCTTTCCTTTGGCGGTTCCGGGATGTACGTTTGTGCCGTGGAAGGTAATCCTGGCAGAAGCGGCATTGAAGTTCTCAAATTCCAGTTCGCCCACTTCGCCGCCATCCATGGTGTAGGCCCAGTCGCAGCCGAACAGTTCCACGTTGAAATGGTGGGCACCCATTCCGATTTCCTCATCCGGATTGAACGCCATACGGATCTTGCCGTGTTCGATTTCCGGATGTTCGCGCAAATAGATCATCGCGCTGATGATTTCGGCAATGCCGGCTTTGTCGTCGGCACCCAAGAGGGTCGTACCGTCGGTGACAATCAGATCTTCACCCACATGGTTCAACAGTTCAGGAAAGTAGTTCGTCTGCATCACGGTGTCGGCATTGAGCGGGATGTCTTTTCCGTCGTAGTTTTTCACAATGCGAGGCTTCACGTTCTTGCCCGAAGCATCGGGAGCTGTGTCCATGTGTGCAATGAAGCCGACGGTCGGCACCTTCTTATCGGTGTTGGCGGGCAACGTCGCATAGAGGTAACCCAGTTCGTCGAGCACCACCTCCTCAAACTTCAGGTCGATGAGTTCCTGCTTCAGCATCTTGGCAAATGCCATTTGGGTCGGAGTGCTCGGTGTCACTTCCGTAGATTCGTCGCTGGTGGTTTCTACCTGCACATATCGAAGAAAACGTTCAACTAAATCCATATTTTTACTGTTTTGTTTGGTTGTTTCAGATTTTATTCCTATTTTTGCACCGCAAAGCACGGTACCCAATAAATAACGTGCAAATATACTTATTATTTTGTGAACGACCAAAATCGGATAGCGAAAACCGCACTTTCTTTCCGAAAATTAACGATTTTTGACCGAAATGCGGCTCTCGTTTCCGAAAGATAATCTTAAACCGGCATCAATGAACAAGTTTTTTTTATCAGCAGGTATTGCCCTGTGTGCTGTATGTGCTTCGGCACAGTCGGCCGATACGCAGACCTTGCGCAAGTATCTTAGCGGACACGGCTGCGACGATATGGTGAACTGGGACTTCTACTGCACCGATGGCATGAACAGTGGCAAGTGGACGCACATCGGCGTGCCTTCATGTTGGGAATTACAGGGATTCGGCACTTATCAGTACGGTATGCGTTTTTACGGCAAGATCAAGCCGGAAGGCATTGCCGACGAACAAGGTAAGTATCGCTACGAGTTCACGCTTCCCAAAGTCTGGGAGGGACGGCAGATTGAACTGGTATTCGAAGCGGTGATGACCGAATGTGAAGGGATCATCAACGGTCGAAAGGCAGGCAATGCCCATCAAGGCGGTTTCTCGCCTTTCCGTTGGGATGTTTCCGACCGTGTGTTCTTCGGCGATAAGAAGAACCGTCTGGAACTGACTGTCAGTAAGGAAAGCCATAGCAATCCACAGACCAATCTGGCGGAACGACGCGCCGACTATTGGAACTTCGGAGGCATCATCCGTCCGGTCTATATTGAATCGCGTCCGGCTCATTGCATCCAGCGGGTGGCAATCAATGCCGGACAATCCGGCACTTTCCAGGCCGATGTCTATCTGAACCATGCAGTCGCAGGGGCCAAACTAAACACCCGCATCCTCGATGCAAAAGGAAAGGAGGTGGGCAAAACGGAAACTCCTGTGCGCGGCGATGTGGCACAAGTGCAGTTGCAAGCCCGGAATATTGAAACCTGGAGTGCCGAAACTCCGGTGCGCTATACCGCCGAAATTTCGCTTTATAATGCGCAGGGCAAACTGCTGCATACGGCGTTGCAGAAGTTTGGATTCCGGACTATCGAACTCCGCGAGAGCGACGGACTTTTCATCAACGGACATCGGATCAATGTGCGGGGTGTGAACCGGCACAGTTTCCGTCCGGAGTCAGGACGTACGCTCAGTTATCAGAAAAATCTGGAGGATGTACAGCTTATCAAGAGCATGAACATGAATGCCGTGCGCTTATCGCACTATCCTGCTGATCCGGAGTTCCTCGACATCTGCGACAGTCTGGGTCTGTATGTGATGGAAGAGCTTTCCGGTTGGCATTGGGCCCACGATACGCAGAATGGCAAGAAACTTGTGACGGAGATGGTGACACGAGATGTGAACCATCCGAGTATTATCTGGTGGAGTAACGGCAACGAAGGCGGTTTCAATTACGATCTCGAAACGACTTTTACGGACCTGGATCCGCAGAAACGTTCGGTGCTCTACCCTTGGTCGAACCGCAGCGGTTACGAAACCAAACACTATCGCTCTTATGGCGAAAGCGCCGATTATATGCGTAAACCGGAATTGTTTATGCCGACGGAGTTTCTGCACGGCTTGTACGATGGCGGACATGGGGCTGGCCTTTACGATTATTGGCAAATGATGTATCATCATCCGCGTACGGTGGGCGGTTTCCTCTGGGATCTGGCAGATGAAGGCGTGTTGCGTGTCGATCGTGACGGATTTATCGATAATGTGGGCAATTTCGGTGCCGACGGCATTATGGGACCTCATTTCGAGAAGGAGGGAAGCTACTATACCATCCGACAGCTATGGTGCCCGGTTTATGTGGAGTCGGATGCTCACGGAAAACTCACCGGGTTACAGTTGTCTGAAGACGGTCAATACTGGCAGTTAGAATTGCAGAACCGTTACGATTTTCTGAACCTGAACACCTGTTCCTTTAAATATGAATATGTGTCCTTGCCGCATTGTTCGTCCAAAGCGAATGAAAAGGACCAGAAAGTGCTGAAGTCTGCGACATTAAAAGGTCCGGATGTGGCAACACGAACCTCTGGCGTTTTGCAGATTCCTGTTTCTGATAATTCTGAAGCTGGTCTATTGCGCATCACGGCTATTGACACCTTTGGACAAGAAGTGATGCAATGGGGCGCAGCTTTGCCTTATCAGCATGGTGTTTCTTTCCGGGTGAAAGACTTCCACGTGGGGCTTGACCCGCAGACAGGTTGTCTATCGGACGTCAGCGTAAACGGGCATAAGATTTCGCTCAGCAAGGGTCCGAAGTTTGTGGCAGCGCGCAGAAGCGACCGTTCGCTCGACCAGTTCTACAACCATGACGACAAGCAGGCGGAGCAGAAAAAGACAGAATATTCGCTGTTTAAGGATCCCGGCAAACTGCAATGTATCGACACCCTTGGGGAAAACCAGATAACGGTCCGATACCGCTTAGGCTGCCTGGATTCTGTACAGTATCGTATCGATGCGGAGAAAGGTTGCATCTTCATGCATGCCTACTATAACTTTACGGGTGTAGTCGATCTGATGGGTATTGCCTTTGATTATCCGGAGCAGAAGGTGCAGTCGAAGACCTGGGTTGGCAAGGGCCCTTACCGTGTTTGGCAAAACCGAGAGCACGGTCCGCAGTACGGTTTTTGGCAGACCGATTATAACGATCCGATTCCTGCTGAATCGTTCGAGTATCCGGAATTTAAGGGATATTTCAGTCAGGTGCAGTGGATGTCGCTGAAAACCGACGAAGGCTATATCATGTTGGCAAATCTGAAGCCGGATGAGGATTATGTGGGTGTTTATACGCCTCGCGACGGACGCGACCACATTCTCTATCAGCTTCCTGAAACCGGTCTTTCGCTCCTCCGCGTCATCCCGGCTGTCCGCAATAAAGTAAATACCACCGATCTCAATGGTCCGTCAGCGCAGCCTTATTGGGCTTCCGGTCAGTTCGAGTCGGAGTTTATATTGCATTTTGAATAAGCAAAAAAGCCAACCGTCACGGGTTGGCTTTTTAATTTTTCATTCAGGAGGAAAATCTCCAAATATATGGGGTAGGGCGGGGCTTCTACATCTTCTTCGCTACCCACTCCTTGTAACATTCGAAGATGTTGTTCTGTAGCGCTTTGAAATCGGTGGTAAATGCCATCTTGGCTGCTCTGGCACGCTGTCCGCATTCCTGATTGGTCAGGTTGACGAAATAACGCATGTGCACTTCTGGCAAAGTCTGATATGCAGCGTTCAGATAAAGAACAGGCATGTCTTTTCCAAGATAGTAAAGCGACTGTTCGTTGCCTTCGCCCCAGGCAGCATAGACGTAGCGGGTCACCTGATCCATATCCATAGCAGTCCAGAACTGTCCAAACAGGGTTTTGTAGGATTCTGGGCAACCGACTTCAGAAGTGTAGGTTGGAGTTCCGCCTGCCGAAATCTTCTGCATTTCCTTGTAGGTATGCATCTCGATAGATCTCATATTCTCTACGCTATTCAACTGTTCGATGGCTTTTACGGCCGACAAGCCGTCGTTCTGGTAGCGTTCCACCAAGAAAGTCATATCTTCCTGCGTAACGCCGGCCTGCTCATAGAAGGGAATTGCGTAGATAGTAATGTCGTGCACGAACTTGGTGTTCAGATACAGGTTGGCAAAGCGTTCCTTGGCATCTTTGTCAAGGAAAGGATACAAGGTTGCCGTATAGTCGAACAGCAAAGGTCGGAACTGTTCTGCCAATACCTTCATTTTACCCTCGCAAACCAACAGACTTGTGATGGAACGTTTGTATTCCGATTGCTGTATGGATGATTGCTGTGCAACCGCAGACCCTACAAATAGGGTGACCAGAAGAGAAATTACAAAAAGGATTTTTTTCATTGTGATTGTTTAGCTTTTACTTATTTCAAGACCCTTTTGTGAGAGGGTCATATCAACAAATCTTGCTTTATCGTTCAACGGGTTGGCCGAAAGGATCTTCTTGATGCGAGCTGCTGCATCTTCATCTTTGGCCACCATGTAGAGGTAACCACCGCCGCCGGCTCCGGGCAGTTTGTAGCCCAGACACAGGTCGTCGATCTGGCGGGTGATGGCTTGGACTCCTTCCGGGTTTGTGCCGCTGTCGAGTGCCTGATTTTGTTGCCAGGTCTTGGCAATGAGAGCACCCAGTTGCTGGAAGTCGTTGCGTTGGATGGCATCGTACAGATCCAATGCATGCTGCTTCATTTCAGCCAATAGTGCCAGATGCGATGACGAATTCAGGAACATACCGCGTACGATTTCTGCCAGGATTCCTTTGGCGGTGCGCGTGATTCCTGTATAGTAGAGCAGATGCAGCTTCTGGTACTCCGGAGCTGTGAAGAGCGTGTCGGGCAGCCAGCGGATAAGCGGTTGCTGATGCCATCCCGGTTGCGTTTGCAACAGCTTCACGCCTTGCATCACGCCGCCGTACTGGTCTTGCCAGCCGCCGCCGGTGGTGAGCAACTGTTCGAGCACCAAAGTCCGGTTCGAGATCTCGTAACGGTCCCAGCCGAGACCGCAGAACTCATTGACGGCACCTAATACGGTCGATGCCAGAATGCTTGAAGTGCCCAAACCCGATCCGGCAGGAATCGCCGAAAGCATGGTCATCTCGATGCCCGATCCAAAGTCCGTCAGCTGTTCCTCTAAGGAACGGTAATTCTGGCTACAGAAATCCGGATGGAATCCGGCGAGTACCAATGCCGCTTTGGGAATCGAGAAGGGGGAACCTACATGATTCACGTCTGCTAACTCCTGATAAGAGGAAACAACCTCCGAGGCACCTAAGTCGATGCTACGCAACGTCACCTTATAGTCTTTCGAAGGACGGATATATACTTGCAACGGTGGCTGTCCGTTGAGTTCGATGGCAATATTCACCACATTGCCGCCTTCCATAAGGCTGTAAGGAGGCGTGTCGGTCCACCCGCCGGCCAAGTCGATGCGTACCGGGCTGCGGCTCCACACAATCTGGTCGGCATAGACATTCAGTTGCGGCAGCAGTTTCTGCCGGGCGGTAGAGGTCAGTCCTTCGCGCATGGTGGCAAACGCCTTGGCTTCGCACAGAGCAGCTTCCTTGTCTTCGCCTTTCAGCGCCAGAAGACGTGCACGGAACATCGCATCGCTGATTAGCGTAAGCGCAGCCGACGTGTCGGACAATGGGGCAGGAACGGGCAGGTTGTGTTTGGCAAACTCATGGGCTGCATCGTCGAGATTCACCTGATAGAACACACTTCGTTCGTGGTTCTTGGCCAATGTGGGCCAGTTCTTGGCACGGAATACCGTTCGCTGCTCGGTGAGTCGTCGTAGGTTTGCATAGGCGGAAATCTCGTCGGCGGATAGTTTGCGTGCTTTTTCCCAAATCTGCTTGCCTTCTTTATAGTGGGTTGCCGCCATAGCGCTGTTTTCATCGTTCGAGATACGGCCGCCTAACATCCATAACAGCACCTTGCCGAGGTCGTTAACGTTGCTGACAACAGGATAGATCTTGGCTTCCGTTTGCGGATTCTTGCAATCGTTGTAGCCGCAGCGTGCCAGCAGTTCCGGTGTATGCGGTTCGGTGAATCCGTACGGGCGAGCCACAAACTCGCTTTCGCCCATGGGCACCACATCCACGCACTGATCCTTTTCCAAGCAGAGCGTCCAATTGTTTTCGGGCACACCGGTTACGATGTTGTTGCTGCTCAAGGTCCAGTTTGCGCCGATACAGCTGTTTTCTATCCATACGTTCAGGTTCTGGGATGTCAGCCGGATGCCGATCTCTGCATTTTGCACAAAGATACTGGGATGGGGTTTCGTGTCGTGGTGCATGATTTCGCGCTGGTCGATGACGGCGTTCTGTATCGCCAGAGTCGAAGAAATCATTTCAGGCGATGTCCCATAGTGGTGGAACTCACCGCCGGGCAATGGCAGGATTGCCACTTTCAGCTGGTTCAGTTCCGGATCGTCGATGACAGGATGAGCACCCAGCGTCAGACCGAATTCCGAATACAAGTCGTAGGTAGCGGGATAGCCGTGACTGTCGGCAGTCGGTGCCGAACGCTTCATCAGGAGATCGAGGGCACGATCGGACAAAAGCCAGATGCCGATATCCATCAGGAAAAGATAGTCGCGCAAGAGGGTGACCAATGTTTCCACCGATGGTTTCTGCAGCATGTGGTCAAGTACGTCGGGCGTCTGTCTGGAGGACACGAATACGCCGTGATTCTTGGCCAACGAGGGATCGACCCACAATCCGTAGCAAACCACATCTGCATCCGGAATGGCCTGCAGCGGTTGGTTGGCACGAATCAGCACATCGCCACTCACAATCATGGTGGTGAGACAGGCAGGTGCTTTCTGCATGATTTTCTCGTAAAGCGGGAGTTGCAGGTCAAGCAGATTCTGACTCAGTTTCTGTCCGCGCATCCAGCGGAAAACCGGAATAGGAGTCAGGATCTTACCCGAAGGGGCATAAGCCGGCAAACGTCGGCTCTGTCCGCCGGCATGCACGATGATACATCTTTCGCCGGGTTCGATGAAGTGGTTGCGTCGGGCTTCCTGGACGGTCCAAGTGGTACCGCCGCCTGATCCGAGTTTCTGACCGATGGGATCGTTGGTGCAGAACCATTCGTCGCGACTGCTGTGCGTCACGTCGTGAAAACATCCGACAAGGTTGGGGGGAAGAGAAAGTAGCTTCTTCATTATTTCGGTTTTTGTCTTTGCCCGGATGGGTTGACGGGCAAACAAAAAAAGGAGACCGGGATTTAGGACGTGATGAAACTCCTATATGTACGATTTGGGGTCCGCTTCGCATCCGTAATCTTCCTTTCGACCCAAAGGTCTGTCCTGGACGGTGGTATCCATGCAAACGCGTTTTCCCAGACGGGAGCGTGGTTCTTTCCGATGTCGTACAGGCTGGTAGCCCGCCTTCAGCTAACGGTGTTCCCCGGTTCTTGTTTTAACGATGAGTTTCCCGATCTACATAGCCGGTCTCCTGGATTAGTTTCCTAATGCCGTTGCAAAGTTATTGAGTTTTTCGGCGATTTCCAAATTTTTTCACCAAAAAATGCTTCGGAGGCAGAAAAATCATGAGATCCGTAGGTCGGTGTGGTATTTTTGCGCAATAACTATGAAAAAAATTTTTCATAACTATGCAGCAAATTTTTCATAACTATGTAGCAAAATCTCTTAAATTCCAAATTTGTTCTCGGAAATTTGTTTGTATGAGAAAAAACAGTTATCTTTGTGCCGATGAATAGTATTACAAGGACCCTATACCTTTTTATTTATGCAGAGACAATCAATACGTAATATTCAGATATTGGGAATGATGCTCCTATCATCCCTTTATTCCTTTGATGAAGTATTGGCAAGAGAGGTTTCTGCCGATGAGGCTTTGGCTATTGCCCAAGCTTTTCTTAGCAAGGATTTTTCCGAACAGAACCATAGGGCGTTGAAGGTATTTAGCGCACGACGCACTTCGCAGCAGTCGCCCGTGGAACCTTATTATATATTTACGGGCGAAGATGGCTCCGGATTTGTGATTGTATCAGGCGATGATATAGCTAATCCTATCCTTGGTTATTCTGATAATGCCAGCATTGATGTTGACGGAGAACTGCCTACAGGTATGCAGGACTGGCTCGCAGATATTGAGAACCAGATGTTGCAAGCACGGCAATCTGGCGCAATTCAGACGGAGGTTGTGGCAAAACGATGGTCGTCTTTGGCAAAAGGCAACGTTGTGAAGGAACTTAAAACTGCAACGTGGAACCAGGGTAGTCCTTATAATTCCCAATGCCCGAGGGACGGATATTTGAGAAGTGTTACAGGATGCGTGCCAACTGCTTATGCCATCTTGATGAGATATTTCCGCTATCCTTCGGCGGGACTTGGTTCGACTCAAGCATATTATACGTCTTCCAAAAATATCTACGTTGCTTCTCGCAATCTCAGTCACATTTACGATTGGGACAATATGCCTATGCAACTGGAAGGAAGCGGCTATACTTCACAGCAAGCTGATAATGTTGCCACGCTTCTGGCTGACATCGGAGCTGCGTTTCAAGTGGATTATGGCGCCGATGAAACAGGCGGTTATATGGGATTGCCCCAGCTTTTCACACACTTTGATTATTTCCCAGGTACGAGTGAAAGCAAAGAAGATTTTACGGCTGAGGAGTGGAATGCCAAACTCAAAGCACAGATAGATTTGTCTCATCCAGTCATTTACCGTGGAGCGAATGAGGAAGAAAGTGGTCATATTTTTATTATTGACGGCTATACCGACGATGACTATTTTCACGTTAATTGGGGATGGGGCGGTAATTACAACGGCTATTTTGCTCTCGATGTCCTATGCCCAGGTGAAAGAAATTACAATAGTGGTCAGGCAGCAGATTTTAACTGTGTCCCTATGTCACTCTATGATGGTCCTATGGTTGCAAAGTTGGGAGAACGAGAGTATCCGTCGCTGCAAACAGCAATCTACGATGGTACTCGTGAGGGTAAGCAGGCACAGGTTGTCATGACTAATAACTTGCGGTTGAATGGTTATGTTATTCAAAAGGATCAGGATGTGAAGATCGACCTCAATGGAAAACAAATAGAGTTGGCAAATAGTATTAAAATACAAGGGCACTTAAGTGTCGGCGACAGTGGTGAAAACGGTACATTGACCCATGTTTCCGGCAATCATGGTCTTTTCTCCAACTATGGATCTTTGGAAATCACTGGAGGAACATTTGTTAACGAATCAGATGATAATTCCGAAAACTCTTATAAGCGATGCATTTGGTCCGATGATGAGTCACAGACCATTATTAGCGGAGGAACCTTTAGGTGCAAAGGCAACCAGACGTTGTGTCTGAGGGGCAACACTACGATTAGTGACGGTCATTTTTCCAATAGCGGCAACTCTTGTGTCTTGAGTTATCATTCTACTACAGGCACTCTAACAATAGAAGGAGGTACGTTCGAAAGTTTAGATGTCTCTATTGAAGGCAATACAGATAATCGACGATGCATTTTGACAAAGGACAGCAGCAAAATAGTGATTCGAGGGGGAACGTTTATCTGTAATACGAATCAGACTCTTTGTCTCTATGGTAATGCCACCATTAACGGAGGTAATTTTATCAATAACGGCAATGGTATTGTCATTGCTAACTACAACACCGCTGGAGAACTCGTCATTCGGGACGGACAATTCTCACAGACAGCTACTACCTATGAAGGAACCGGAAGTTATCGGCGTTGCTTATATACCATCAAAGGCAGCAAGACCTATATCTATGGAGGTGTTTTTGAATCAGCGTCCAACAATCTGTTATTATATGGCGAACTCACGATAAACGATGGTATTTTTGTAAGTACAGGTAATGCTGCGCTCATTTCCTACAATAATACACAAGGCACCTTGAATATCAATGGCGGTAGTTTCTCAAATACGGCAACGTCCTACGATGGTACCACAGATTATCGTCGAACTATTTGGACTAACTCAAGTACCCAGGCCAACATCAGTGGAGGTAGTTTTGGTTCAAATAGCCGCCAGACATTGTGTTTCAATGGTGATGCATCGATTAAAAATGCCTCTATTGAGAATACCAACGAATTCGGATGTGGTTGTTTGGCATTTTCCGGATCACAAGTCTGTCTCGATGATGTTAAGATCAGGTCTCCCTTTAGAGTTTTCTATAGTGATGCTTCCTCATCTATTGTCTGCGTTAGTGGTCTCTTTTCAAATTCTGTTTCTGATAGTTTTCTTGCTGAGGGTTCTCAGTGTATTGATAATACAGATAATGAGACTCGATGGGATTATCCGTATAAGGTTGTCAGTACGGTAGATATTAACGGTGTTCAGGAGGAAATATCAGAAGGTGTTTCTATCTTCTATGATCTTAATGGCAGACGGCATCAAACTCCACAGCGAGGCATTCAGATCGTGCGAGATCGCAATGGAAAAATCCATAAGAAAATCTGCAAATAATTATAGATTACGGATACGCCATTCCATAGGGTAGAGAGAATTGCAGCGGTTGCCGATGTTTTTGACAAAGCCAAGAGGCGTTTGTTGATAGGTTAGGAGCACATAGCCGCGAGGAACGGACGGAGGCAGCACGATGGATTCGCGGCGTAGATAGTTTAATGCTGTTTCAATATCCAACTCTGCGGTTGGGAAAGCATCGGAAGCCAAGGCAGAAGAAAGGGCTAAGGCTTGTGCAGGTTGCACATCTCTGCCTTTACGAACACCAAGTTCTATGCCTGCCGAAAGAATGAACAAACGGTTTTCAGTCAACAGATTGTATAAATTCTCCAATAGTTTCGGGATGGCTCTGATGGAGCCATCCTTATTTTCATGCAAATGTACAGGCAGATTCAACCATCTGGTCAGCGTTTCATCGGAGGAATCACTTTTCCTGTCATTATGCTGTTTGCCTGTTTCTTTCTTTAAAGACTTTTTGTATGGGCGTTCATCGGGAACCGTATTGTCGGTGTGTTTTCGGAGCACAGCCATAAATAGGCCTTCACCCTGGGTGTAGTGCGGCATAAAGCGACAGGCATCAGTAGTATGAACGGAAGGAGCAAATGCTCCAGTCAGTGCAGGGTGGATGTTCCAGGTTTTCTCAACAGAAATGGGGAGGAGGTCTGCGCCCAATTCATCGATAATAAATTGCAATTGTTCTTCGTTTTCGTGAACGTTGAATGTGCAAGTGCTATAAACCAGCAAACCGCCTGGTTTGAGACAATCCCAGACGTCACGCAAGATTTGTCTTTGCAAAGCCACGCACTCGTGCACTTTGGCAGGATTCCACTCGGCGATGGCACCGGCGTCCTTTCGGAACATGCCTTCGCCGGAACAGGGCACATCAGTGATGATCAGATCGAAAGTGTGGTGAAACCCCTTGAAATCTGCAGGAGCATTGGCAGTTACACAAACATTCGGATATCCCCATTTCTGTATGTTTTCTGATAAGATTCGAGCCCTCTTCCGATCAATCTCGTTGCTGACCAGCATGCTTCCTTCGGGCAGTGAAGAAATAGCAGCTGTGGATTTGCCGCCAGGAGCGGCACAGAGGTCAAGGGCAGTGACAGAATCCTTCACAAAAGAACGGAGTACATGCGACAGAAACTGGCTGGATGCCTCCTGAACATAATAGGCACCTGCATGTAGTAGCGGATCAAGCGTGAACTGCGGGCGGCTTTTCAGATAACGGCCTTCAGGACACCAACCAATCGGCTCGGCTTCCGTCGGACAGCCACCGGGTTTGCGGGGATTCAGACGTATGCTTACGGGTTGCTCACCATCGGTCAGAGCCGATAGGAAAGAGGTGAGTTCGGAAGGGTCGAGAACTCGGTCTATATCGTCGATAAAGGCCTCTGGGAGGGTCATATTCATGCCAATTTAGAGGGTGGTGATTGAAAAAAGCTCAATTTTTGTGCAAAATTAAGGGAAATCTTTCGCATTTCCAAATTTTTTTACTAATTTTGCGCGGATAAATACAAAAATGATGATCGAGCCTGCTTTATACCTCCTTCCCGTAACATTGGGTGACACACCATTGGAGCGTGTGTTGCCACCCTATAATCATGATGTTATTGTGGAGATCCGGCATTTTATTGTCGAGAATATACGTAGCGCCCGACGTTTTCTGAAGAAGGTGGATCCATCCATCGACATCGATTCCCTTACTTTCTTCGAACTGAACCAGCATACCGACCGCCATCATATAGATACTTATTTGGAACCATTACTGAAACAGCATAAGGCGATAGGTGTGATTAGCGAGGCTGGATGTCCGGCTGTGGCAGACCCAGGAGCTGATGTGGTGGCAATAGCCCAGAGGAAAGGTCTGAAGGTGGTGCCTTTGGTGGGTCCTTCGAGTATGATACTGAGTGTTATGGCATCGGGGTTGAACGGGCAGAGTTTCGCTTTTAACGGCTATTTGCCCATTGAAGACAATCAGCGCATGAACCGCATCAAGCAGTTGGAAGCGCGAGCTTATGCAGATGACCAGACGCAACTCTTTATAGAAACGCCCTATAGGAACGCCAAAATGATGCAGGCGCTGCTATCGGCTTTGCGTCCGCAAACGCGAATCTGTGTGGCAAGCAACATCACTTGTCCGGACGAACAGATCAAAACCCATACGGTTGCAGAATGGAAACAGCTTCTGAAAGGAATGTCTGAAGAACAGATGCAGAAACTGATTCCCCGTGTTCCGTCAATTTTCTTATTTTGCAAATAGACAGATGCTTCGTTTCATGAGCCTTGGAAGCGGAAGTAGCGGAAACTGCTACTACCTCGGTACCGATCAGTATGCCATACTGATCGATGCGGGCCTTGCAGGACGATCCATTCGTGATATACTGAAAAAGAACAATCTGGGACAAGTACCGGTTCGAGCTTTGCTTATTACGCACGACCATACCGACCACATCCGTGGGGCTTCGATGGTGTCGAGTCTGATGGGATGTCCGGTATTCAGCACGAAGGAAGTGCACGAAGGTATGGATCGTAACTATGGTTTGCAGAAGAAAATTCCAATCGCAAGCCGCCGTTACCTGAATCGCGACGAAACTTTTGATCTGCCACTCACGCATTTTAAGATTACACCCTTTTCGGTGCCTCACGACAGTCATGACAATGTGGGATATTATGTGGAATGGAACGAGGATGGTAATCACGAACGCTTTTGTATTGTGACCGATGCGGGACAGTTGACCGATGACATCCGGAAGTTTGTGAGTAAGGCAGAACATCTGGTGGTAGAGTCGAACCACGATGTGGAGATGCTGATGAAAGGCTCGTACCCATATTATTTAAAGGTACGGGTGAGAGGCGAGGGAGGACATCTTAGTAATGACGAATGTGCGCAGCTGCTTCGAGAAACCTATCATAACGGTGTGAAGCATGTGTTTCTTTGCCATTTGTCGGCCGATAATAACACGCCTCAATTAGCCTACGATGCTGCTTCGAAAGCACTGACGAAAGCTGGAGCTAAAGTTGGCTATGGAGGAGTTACTCTGACCGCACTGGCACGGACGGAACCTTCGCAGATTTATGTGTTCCGTGGCGGAGACCGACAATTGACGCTCGATTTTGACAGCTAAAAACTCCCTTAAACTCCACTTAATTTTCCCTATTATTACCTTCGAAAACCCTTAAATTATTAATAACTTAATTCCAACTATTATGTACAGTGATCCTAAAGAGTGCCTTTATTGCACGAATAACGAGACTTTGCACAATCTGATGATTGAAATCTGCCACTTGCGCGTTTCGCGTCTCTTCCTTTTCAAGGAGCAGACATATCGCGGACGTTGTCTGGTCAGCTACGACGGACACGTTAACGACTTGAACGAACTGAATGATCAGCAGCGTAACGATTTTATGGCCGATGTGGCTCAGGCAACTCGTGCCATGCAGCGTGCCTTCAATCCGGAAAAGATTAACTACGGCGCTTACAGCGACAAATTGAGTCACTTGCATTTTCATCTGGCTCCGAAGTATGTGGATGGTCCTGATTACGGCGGTGTTTTCCAGATGAATCCGGGTAAGGTTTATCTGTCGGATGCTGAATATCAGGAACTGATTGAGAAGATCAAGAAAGAGCTGTAATTCAGAGTTTCTATGAAAGTCGAATCTTATTATCAACGATAACAACTTCCTTGTTATTCAACATTTCACGCAGCACTTCGGGCAGAAGTTCGGGGTGCTGCAGTTTTTTCCCTAACATCATGGGTGAAAGAGGTCCGTCATTGTGAAGAACGTTCTGGATCAGGGCGCGCAAAGCCGCTTTTGTGTCTAATATTGCGCCTTGATCTTGTGAGCCTTCAAGTTTCGAAATACATACGTCGCATTTGCCACAAGTAACACTGCTTTCCTCGCCGAAGTAGCGGAGCAGTTGTCGAAGCCGACATTCGTCTGTGCTGTAAGCGTAACTGAGCATCGCTTCGACACGTTCTTTATCGCGCTGTTTCCGATCTTCGTAAACCGTGTGTGGGATGCGAACTTCATCGGTGTCTAATCGGGGCATGCAATAGTAGATGCAAGGAACTTGACGTGCAGGTACGTAATGCAGCACATGAAAACGGGAGAGAAGCAATAGTTTCTGATAAATTTCCTCGCGGTCGAGTTTGGTGTAGGCCGCAATACGATCTTCGCTGAAGTGTTGGAAATCAGCAAACATACCCGTGTAAAGGCGAAGTAAAGCCGTTATGATGCGCTGGCATTCAGGGTCGAAGCGATCTAAGTGATACAGATGTTCTTTCGAGCAGGTGAACATCAGACGGGATCTCGATTCCGGTTCCTCCTCATAGTTGATGTATCCCGAAAGTGTGAGGATACGCAAGGCGCTCACTACTTCTGTGGCCGACATCTTATAAGCAGAGCAGAAGCGATAGACATCGAAATCGAACGTGCAATTGAATCCGGCGCCGGGAGCAATCTGAAAGAAATAAGCCAAGCGTTCATAAACCAACCGGATCCTGTCTCTTTCCGGATAGGAGTCCTCTAAATGGCATAGCAGATTTTCGGCAGCCTGCTCAGTAGCCAACAAATAGGCTGTAGCCGGTTTCCCGTCTCTTCCAGCACGACCCGCTTCTTGGAAATACTCTTCTGGAGAAGGGGGCAGATCGAGGTGAATAACTGTTCTGACATCCGATTTGTCGATTCCCATACCAAAGGCATTGGTGGCACAGATGACTGGGATTTCTCCTTGCATCCATAATTCCTGCCGTTCAAGTTTCTGTTGGGGAGTCAGACCTGCATGATAGAACGTGGCAGCAATGCCGGCCCCCGTTAAGGCTTCGGCTACTTGCTGCGTTTTTTTTCGCGATCTAACATACACAATAGCGGAACGCCGGTCTTCGAGCAATTGTGTCATGGCATCGAACAGATTGGCCGTACGTATAACCGTATATGTCAGATTCGGACGAACAAACGATGCTTGGAAAATTCTGTAGCCCTTGCGGAATTTCAGAAAGTGACAGATGTCGTGCACTACAGACGGAGTGGCGGTTGCGGTAAGCGCCATACAAGGCACCGGATTGTCGTTCGGGCAGGCTTCTGTCAGTAGCTGACGAAATTCGGAAATACGCTGATACGGCGGACGGAAATCGTAGCCCCATTGCGAAATACAATGTGCCTCATCGACCACTAATAGCCGAATGTCGAGATAGGGTAATTTGGTCTGAAAAAGTTGCGTGAAAAGCCGTTCTGGCGAAAGATAAAGAAAACTATAGTGCTCGTTGATGACCTTATTGTAGGTGTCGGAAATCTCCTCGCGAGTCATTCCCATATAGACGGCTGCGGCCTTGATACCTCGTTCAACTAAGTGGTCTGCCTGATCCTTCATGAGCGAAATGAGGGGTGTAACCACCAGTGTCAGACCACCCAAGACGATGCCCGGCACCTGAAAGGTAATGCTCTTGCCACCACCGGTGGGCAGCATGCCTAAGGTGTCGTTGCCAGAAAGCACAGAGGCTACAATTTCCTCCTGCAAAGGTCGGAAGGAATTGTAGCCCCAGTATTTTTTCAGTATCTCGGTGGGAGTCATTGGTTATTCGTTCACCTCGCCCAAGCCCTGCACAATTTCCACCGAATCGTCCTTCGAGCGGATGAGCTGTGCCAGTACGGAAGCGATGTTGTTGTTTTCGTTCAGTTTGATATCCTTGACAAGCAGTTGGATGCTATTGTTGTTATAGGTGTTTTCTTCGATTGTGTAAACCACATCGAAAGGTTTCCCGCTTTTTACAATATCGAACTTATCGGCCATGTTGAAAGCAATACCGTTGTGCGTGAAGCCCGTTTCCGGATCGATCATCTCCATGCGGATATGTTCGTTGTTGCGGCCGACAAGACGGCTATTGCCCTGATCTTTGATGTGCCGGGAAACAAACAACGGTTTGTTATTGCCAGGACCAAACGGAGCCATCGGTTTGAGGTTGCGGTAAAGGCGGGGAGTCACTTCGCGGAATTTCACCTCCATATCGATGTCAAGATGCTGTCGCTGTTGTGCGAGGGTGATATGATTGTCCACCCATTGTTCCAGACGGCGCGTGAGTTCCGGAATATTCGACTCTTTGAGCGTAAGTCCGGCGGCATAAGTATGTCCACCGAAATTCTCAATGAGGTCGCGACAAGAATTAATGGCACTATATACATCAAAGCCCTGTACGCTGCGTGCCGAGCCTGAAGCAAATCCGCATGCGGTTGTCAGCACCACTGCAGGACGGTAGTAATGCTCCGTCAGACGACTGGCAACGATACCAATCACGCCTTTGTGCCACGAAGGGTTATAGACCAGAATCGTGCGTTTGTCCGAAATGTCCATCGCATCAACCATGTGGAATGCCTCTTCGGTAACACGCTTGTCAAGATCCTTGCGACTATTATTGTATTCTGCAATCCGGAGCGCCACTTCATCGGCTGCCTTTTCATCGCGGGCTGTCAATAGATCAACCGCTTCCTTGCCACACATCATGCGTCCGGCAGCATTGATTCTCGGACCGATTTTAAATACGATGTCGGAATTAGTCAGTTCTTTGCCAATTAATCCGCATTGCTTAATGATAGCTTTGATGCCCGGACAAGGACTGTCGTTCAGCCGACGCAGACCATAATAAGAAAGCACTCGGTTCTCGCCGGTAATAGGCACAATGTCCGTAGCAATACTGATGGCGCACAAGTCGAGTAGAGGATAAAGCAATCCTAACTCGTTCATGCCATTGTTACGGGCAAAAGCTTGCATCAGCTTAAAGCCCACACCACAAGCAGAGAGGTGAGGGTAAGGATAATCGTCGTCGGGTCGTTTGGAATCGAGCACAGCAACCGCTTCCGGCAGGATATCATCGGGTTTGTGATGGTCACAAATGATAAAATCGATGCCTTTGCTTTTGGCATAAGCCACCATATTGTTGGCCTTGATACCGCAGTCGAGTGCTATAATCAGTTTGGTGCCTTCGTTGTAGGCATAATCGATACCTTTCTCAGAGATACCATATCCGTCATCGTAGCGATCGGGAATATAGTAATCGATCGAAGAGTAGAAGCTGCGCAAGAACTTGTAAACGAGCGCTACGCTCGCTGTGCCGTCCACATCGTAATCTCCGTAAATTAGGATGTGTTCCTTGCGTCCGATGGCATCATTCAATCGAGCCACCGCCTTGTCCATATCCTTCATAAGGAATGGGTCGTGCAACCCAGGACCGAGTTGCGGACGGAAGAATGTATGTGCTTCTTCCGCGTTCGTTACACCACGCTGTACCAACAGGTGAGCAACGATTGGGTTTAGTTTGCATTCAGCTATTAACTCATCCTTGATCTCTTTCTGCTGATTTGTTAAGGTGCGACAATTCCATTGGTAATTGGTCATTATCTTTATTTTTTATAATAAGCGAAAGAGATTCCGCACGCACAGCTAATAACCATGCGTCGGCAAAAGATGTATTTTCACGCAACTGGTTCAGATACGTTTCTGCATCGACCTTGACTGCAAAAGAATTGATGAAAATACGGAAGCGGCCATCACGAGGCAGAATGCCTAACCCTTGATAGCCTTTTTTTTCTAACCGTTTCATCTGATATTCAGCATCCTCTTGCATAGTACAACTGCTGATGATAATCAGGTAATATTTCTCAGGTTTTGCCTCTGGGATTTCAGTAGTAGCCTCTTCTTGTGTTTCTGTCATCTGAGAAGGTTCTGCTATTTCTGCCAGCACATCTGTTTCTTGGTAGCAGTCTTGTTCTGCAAGTTCGGCATCGATAGCAGCAAAGAGGACAGAATCGGATGTCTGTTCCCAGTTTTCGTCCCACGAACGCTCTTCAAGCGTATTGAAGTGCCGGGTAATGGTTTGGGTATCCATTATATTGGCAATGTCGGAACCAGTTTTGTCGGAAGAACCTGGAATCAGATTGGTAAAAAAGAATGTCAGCACCAGCAAAACTATCGCGGCACGACGTATCCAACGCGTAGGCAATTCCAACACGTCTGTGCGTCTGTATCCGAATTCTACTTTCTTGGTTTGTCCGACAGGTTGTGAAATCTGATAACGTTCATTTTCTACTTCTTGCCAAGTATGTAATTTCAGACTGTTTAAGCCGAAATAGCGGGGATCGTGCCCCATTTGGTCGGATGCAATGAATGCAATATGACAATCCTGATCGAAGAAAATGAAACCGAGACGTCCAAGTTGGCATCGTCCTTCATGCTGCACTTTTGTCAGCAAAGAAGCCACCGTCATACGGATGGCGGATTCTGCAGCATCATATGACATTCCCTCTGCACGCATCACCACGTTGGTCAGCATACCGTCGTTGTGATCCATGAAACGATTGAACTTCAAAAGTCGGTGAGGAGGTATGAACTCGCCGGTTCGCAGCAGACGAGCTTCGTCTTCCTGCATCATAAATCCACCAATGCCTGGCACAAAAGCATAGTGTCGGGTCATCAAAAGATATTCAATATATGTGGCGAGTGATTTCATTATTTCTCGGTAAAAATTCGTGCAAATATAAAAACAATTTTCGGGACTGCAAAATAATTTACTGAAAAAAGTGTAAAATTACTTGATTTTTTCCACTAATTGTAGGGCAATTTGCTGTGGGAGCCCCTTTTCAATAGCCGTATTCAGATCTCTGCGGGCATATTCCTTGTCTCCTTTCGCATACCGAATTTGGGCTCTCAGGACATACGACATCGGGTCTTGCGGGTTGCGTTTGATAGACTCGTTAATATCTTCAAGTGCGGCACCCATCCGGTTACTCAGGTAATAGACTTCCGCCCTGTCACGAAGCAGGCTCCAACTGCTTGGATTGGCTTGAATCAGGGCATCGTACAAATCTGCAGCCATCGCATACTCTCCCTGTGCTTTATAAACGACAGCCATGCCGAGGCGGCTTTTGGCACTATGAGGATTGAATGTGTCGATAGATTCCAGATCGAGACGAGCGCCCAACGTATCTCCTCCCATCAGTCGGCAAAGTGCTCTTTCGTACAACCAGGATTCGTTTTGTGGTTCTTTTTCCAACAGTATTGAATAGTCGTCGATCGCATCGTTATATCTTTCCATCTCTGCATACAGTTGGGCTCGATTGACACGAATATTGGGTATATCTGCCAGCATTGCAATAGCACAGCTGTAGCTGGTTTCGGCATCTTGTAGCTTGCCTTGCCGCCGTTGCAGTGTGCCTAAATTCTGGAAAAGCAGACCGTTGCGCGGATTAGCTGGTTCTAATCGCATTGCTTCTTTCAGACAGTTCTCGGCTTGTGCCAGACTGTCTGAGTCCATATAGTCGAAACTGAGGGCAATCCATTCGTCGTAAGTGTGCGAGAAAGCATAGTTGACTATCGAAATGAACAATAAAGCCGTCAGAAAAGAGTTTTTTATCACCATAAATTATATTTTTCGCGCAAAGGTAGTCAATAATTCGAAAATTTGTTTACCTTTGCGCCAACTTTTAGATATTTTTAATTAAAAAATGAGATTCAAGATTGTTTATAGCTTATTTGTGCTTTCATTTCTCCTCGTGATTGCTTCGGCTACCGTCAGTTGTACGGGTGGAAGTACTCAAAGCGAATTGTCGTTCGACAGCCTGCGCATTGATACGGTTATTCCTTTTTCTACCCAATCTTCCAACCCAGCCATTAGTATCAGCATGAAATTTGATTATGCAGCATCGGGTGCAGCAGATGTTAAAGACGCATTCAACAGTGCGATTATCGGCATAACTCCCGCTTTGACGGAAGGAGAAATGCCTTTCGGTCAGGACGAGTGCGATGTACCTCAGATGATGCGGAAGTTAGTGGATCTGCTTAATGATAATTATCACAAGGAACTGTCGGAATTTGTATCCAATTATGATGATATTAACGAGACGTCTTGGTTGAATTACGAGGCCAATTACGAAGGAACGATCGTGGCCAAGGTGAATCAGTTCCTGAGTTATCAGATCATTGCTTATTTCTATACAGGTGGTGCTCATGGTAGCACAATATGTAACTATCGCGTGTTCGATACTGCTCAGAATTCGGTGGTCCAGTTAGGCGATATTGTGAGTGAGAATACCCGTCCTTATATTGCGGAACTGATGGCCAACAAGCCGTCTCCGGATTTTGATGGAAAGTCGCTGGCCCAAATGAAAAAAGAAGGTTATTTTTTTGAAGATGCGGTTCTTGATCTTCCGGATAATTTCTTTATTACTGAAGATGGAATTACATTCGTTTTCCAGCAGTATGAGATTGCTCCTTATGCGATGGGTATCATTTCCGTAGATCTGACATGGGAAGAATTGCAACCTCTTTTGCCTAAGGAATCCGTGGTTCTTTCCATCGCCGAAGCCAAACAGTCTTAAAGTTCCCATCGATGAGAGATTTGTCGGAAAAACAAAAACAGCAGTTTGACGCCTTGCCGGCGCTTTATACTGATTGGAATGCTAAAATCAATGTCATTTCGCGTAAGGATATTGATCAGTTGGAACTGCATCATGTTCAGCATTCGTTGGCGATTGCTCATTTTGTGGAAGACAAATTAGGGGGATGGAAGTCTGGTACTACCGTCGTTGATGTTGGTTGTGGTGGTGGTTTCCCAGGTATTCCTTTGGCGATTATGTATCCGGAAGTTCGTTTTCTGCTGGTTGATCGTATCGGTAAGAAAGTGAAAGTGGCGCAGGCTGTGGCCGATGCCATCGGACTTCAGAATGTGGAAACACGCCATGCGGGTATCGAAGAGGTGAAGCAGTCGTTTGATTATGCTGTTTCCCGTGCTGTGATGAATTTGCCGGACTTGCTCAAACTGGTGAAGCGATGCACTCGTAGCGGGCTAATCTGCTTGAAAGGGGGAGACCTTTCCGAAGAATTAGCTCCATCGATTGCCAGAGGTACGGTTGTTGAACCCATATCACAATGGCTGTCTGATGCCTATTTTGAAACCAAGTTCGTGCTATATACTCCTTTCAAATAATGAATGTCAAGGTCTTTGTGAATAATCCTTTTCAGGAAAATACTTACGTGGTGAGTCTGCCGGATTCACACAGGGCGATTGTCATCGATCCTGGTATGAGCAATGAGAGGGAGTGGCTGCAGGTGAAGGCGTATTTGGAAGAGAACCGGCTTCAGGTAGAACGGATTTTAGTTACACATTGTCACATTGATCATTTGATGGGAACCGGGTATCTTGCAGAATGGTGCAATGCCCCGTTGTGTGGACCTATTGAAGACGAACACAAACTACCTCCATCGAGCCTTCAGTTCCGTATGTTCGGGTTACCCAGTTCGAGCCGTATTGTAACGCTCAACAGCAATGTGAATGAGGGCGATTTATTGCATTTGGATACTTCGCCGATACAAGTATTGGATATTCCCGGTCACAGTTTTCATGGGTTGTGCTACTATTTCCCGGAACAGAAAATGCTTTTCTCCGGCGATGTGCTTTTCTATTGCAGCATTGGACGATCGGATTTCGGACCCAATATGGGATGTGATGGAGAAGCGCTGGTGAATGGTATCCAGACAAAACTGCTTTCGTTGCCGGCTGAGACGAAAGTATATCCCGGACATGGTCCAGCTACAAGCGTTTTGCAAGAAATAAACTACAATCCTTATTTTTAAGCGTATGATTAGCGATCCGTATATGCTGTTGAGTCTGGTAAATACCAAACTGAGAGACGAGTATTCCTCATTAGACGAACTCTGTGAGGATATGGATTTCGATCCAGATGAACTCGTTGAGAAGCTACGTTCGGCAGGATTTGAATATATGCCCGAAACTAATCAGTTCAAATAATATCGATAATACTCACTATATGATTGAAAAGGAATTAGCAGCTGCACGACAGGCCAGTTATGCCTTGTTAGATTTGTCCGCAGAACAGATTGATTCTCTTTTGCGTCAATTGTCGGATGCTCTTGAAGCAAACACAGATGCTATCTTACAGGCAAATTCCATCGACTTGAGTCGTATGGATCCTACCGATTCGCGCTATGATCGTCTTCTGCTTTCTGCAGAACGGCTGAAAGCGATAGCCAATGATACACGAAATGTGGCTTCACTACCTTCGCCATTGGGAAAGGTGCTAAGCGAATGCGTACGTCCTAATGGAATGACTATCCGCAAGGTAAGTGTTCCGTTTGGCGTAATCGGGGTGATATATGAGGCGCGTCCGAATGTGACTGTCGATGTCTTCAGTCTCTGCTTGAAAGCGGGAAGTGCCGTTTTGCTGAAGGGAGGAAAAGAGGCTGCCCAAAGTAACGAAGCTACTGTTCGTGTGATTCATGAGGTGTTGCATCGCAATGGCCTGCCGGAAGCATTGTGTACGTTGCTCCCCAACGATCGCGAGGCAACAACCGAAATGCTGAACGCTGTCGGACAGGTTGATTTGGTTATCCCGCGCGGCAGTCGGCGTCTCATTGATTACGTTCGTGATAATGCCAAGGTGCCTGTGATTGAAACTGGAGCCGGTATTTGTCATGTCTATATCGACGAGGATGCAGATCTCAAGCAAGCTTCCGACATTATATATAATGCCAAGACGCGCCGGCCATCGGTTTGTAACTCTCTCGACTGTGTGGTAGTTCACAAAAAACAGTTGCCGAATCTGGCGGAAGTCTGTGCACCGTTGGCTGTGGCACAAGGAAACAAAAAGTCGGTTGTCATTTATGCCGATGAATTAGCATATCAGGCCTTGCAAGGACATTATCCCGCCGACCTGTTGGAACTGGCCCGACCAGAACATTTCGGACTCGAATTTATGGATTATAAAATGGCTATCCGTACTGTTGATTCGTTCGAGGATGCCGTGCAGTATGTACAGGAGCACACCAGTCACCACAGCGAAAGTATTGTGAGTCGGAACGAAAGACATTGCCAGCGTTATTTGCGTGTGATTGATGCCGCATGTGTGTATCAGAATCTGCCTACCAGCTGGACGGACGGAGCGCAGTTCGGTTTTGGTGCCGAAATTGGTATATCTACGCAGAAACTGCATGCCCGAGGCCCCATGGCTTTACCCGAAATCACTACTTATAAATATATAGTGGTTGGAAACGGACAAGTTCGTTCTTAATGTTATTGAATAATAATTATTGGAAAAAATAATGAAAACATATGTTCTATTAGCCGATGGCTTCGAGATTGCAGAAGCCATGTTGCCTATCGATATGCTGAAACGTGCGCGTATCGAAGTCGTTACCCTCAGCATTAGCAGCCAACTTGTTGTTACGGCAAGTTGCGGTATTCCGGTTGTTGCTGATGCATTGTTGTCTGAAACAGACCTCAATGATGGAGATTTATTGTTCCTGCCGGGAGGCATGCCTGGTACAACGAATTTACGTAACAGTCCGTTGGTGACAGATACTATTCTTACGTATTTCAAAGCCGGCAAGTGGTTGGGTGCTATTTGTGCAGCTCCGTCGGCTTTCGGTGTGTTGGGTATTCTCAAAGGACAGGAGGCCACTTGTTACCCCGGTTTCGAAAAGGATCTGTTAGGTGCCACTCCGTTGAAAAAGACCTGTGTCCGTAGCGGACAGTTCATTACTGGCTGTGGAGCCGGTGCCGCCTTCCAAGTGGGACGTGAATTGGTTGCCGTTCTGGTGGGCGAAGATACGGCCGATGCCGTATTACGGCAAATGATGTTTGAGGTTTACGAGTAAATTTTTTTGTACATATAAAGAAGATATGAGAGCATTTAACGATTTAAAGATTGCTGTGGCCGGTACAGGCTACGTGGGTCTGAGTATTGCTACCTTGCTGTCGCAGCACCATGAGGTGACGGCAGTAGATGTGATTCCCGAGAAGGTAGATAAGATTAACAAACGTATTTCGCCGATTCAGGACGAATATATCGAGAAATATTTTGCGGAGAAGCAGCTGAACCTGAAGGCAACTTTGGATGGTGAATCGGCTTATAAGGATGCCGATTTTGTGGTGATTGCTGCACCAACTAACTATGATTCTGAGAAGAACTACTTCGATACTTCGCATGTGGAAGAGGTTATCGATCTGGTGTTGCGTGTGAATCCGGATGCAGTGATGGTCATCAAATCGACTATTCCGGTAGGCTATACCCGTTCGCTATTTGTGAAGTATGCTTTGCAATTCCTCTACAAACCGGAACTGAAAGGCAAGAAGTTCAATCTGCTGTTCAGCCCGGAGTTTTTACGTGAGAGTAAGGCTTTGTACGACAATCTGTACCCTTCGCGCATCATTGTGGGCTTCCCGAAACTGATTCGCATCGACGACAAGAACTTCACCGAAGAGAATGCCGCCATCACGGCTATTGGTAATCCAGAGGCAGAAACGTTTGCCAAAACCTTTGCAGCCTTGTTGCAGGAGGGAGCCATCGCCGAGAATATTCCAACCTTGTTTATGGGCATGAAGGAAGCCGAAGCCGTGAAGCTGTTTGCCAATACTTATCTGGCTTTGCGTGTGTCTTATTTCAATGAGTTAGACACCTACGCAGAGGTGAAGGGACTTGATACGGCTGCCATCATCGAAGGGGTAGGTTTGGATCCGCGTATCGGTACCCACTACAACAATCCGTCGTTCGGCTATGGCGGATACTGTCTGCCCAAAGACACCAAGCAGCTGTTGGCCAACTACCAGAACGTGCCGCAGGATATGATGACCGCTATTGTGCAGTCGAACCGTACACGTAAGGATTACATTGCCGATGCCGTGTTGCGTAAGGCAGGCTGGTATGCCTATTCCGCTAATAACGAATATAAGGGAGATGCCGGACATTGCACCATTGGCGTATTCCGTCTGACCATGAAGTCGAACTCCGACAACTTCCGACAGAGTGCTATTCAGGGCATCATGAAACGCATTAAGGCCAAAGGCGCCGAAGTGATTATCTACGAGCCGACCCTTGAAAACGGCTCGACTTTCTTCGGATCGAAAGTGGTGAACGACTTGGATGCATTCAAAAAAGCGTCGCAGGCGATTATTGCAAACCGCTACGACGCTGTTCTGGATGATGTGAAAGACCGCGTTTATACGCGCGATATCTTCCAAAGAGACTGACTGATTAGATTAGCTTAGACCAGTGATCTGTCCGTTGTCATCGATGTCGATATTCTCGGCAGCAGGCACTTTCGGCAGACCCGGCATACGCATCATCTCGCCGGCAATGGCGACGATGAACTCGGAGCCCTGATTGATGACAATATCGGCAATGTCGAAATTGAAGTCGGTTGGGGCTCCGACGCGTTTCGGATCGGGGGTGAAGCTATATTGCGTCTTGGCAATGCAGACAGGGAAACGGTCGAGACCTGAATCGTGCACAAGTTTGAGCATACGCTTGGCCTTGTCCGAATAGGAGACAGAAGCGGCACCATAAATCTTTTTAGCAACGGCTTCAATCTTTTGTGCCGGAGTCTCGTCGTCGCTATAGGTATAGTTCAAAACCGGCTTCGACGGATTCTTCTCGATTTCTTCTACTACAGCCTGGGCCAATTCGATGGCACCTTCGCCTCCGCGCAGGAAGCCGTCGTTGATGACGCAACGCACACCCAGTTCCTGCTGACAGTGATTGATAAGGCACTGGATTTCGTCATCGGTATCGTTGGCAAAACGATTGAATGCTACCAGAACGGTTTGTCCGAAGCCCTGCAGGTTACGCACATGACGGTCGAGGTTGGCGAAGCCCTTCTGCAAAGCATCCATGTTAGGCTCCTTGATGTGGTCGGCATCGGCACCACCATGCAGTTTCAGGCCGTTGCAGGTAGCCACTACGACAGTAAGTTTCGGCACAATACCAGCCTTGCGGCACTTGATGTCGAGGAACTTCTCGGCACCCAGATCGGCACCGAAACCGGCTTCCGTCACCGTGTAATCGGCCAGCGACATACCTAATTTGGTGGCCAGAATCGTGTTGCAGCCATGTGCGATATTGGCAAAAGGTCCGCCGTGGACAATGGCCGGCGTATTTTCGGTGGTCTGCACGAGGTTCGGCAGCAGGGCATCTTCGAGCAGCACACAGATAGCGCCTGCACAACCCATATCTTTTACAGTGAATGGTGTGCCGTCGTACTTATAGCCCAGCAAAACATTCTCTATGCGGCGACGCAAATCCTGACGAGAGGTAGCCAGACACAGAATAGCCATGATTTCCGATGCTGGCGTGATGTCGAAGCCCGATTCCTGCGGAATACCGTTGCTTTGTCCGCCAAGCCCCTGGATGATATGGCGAAGCGCACGATCATTCACATCGAGCACACGTTTCCAAAGCACTTGCTTGAGTGGCGGCAGTTCCTTGCGGCGCTGGTAGAAATAATTGTCGAGCAAGGCCATGATGGTGTTATGGGCCGATGTGACGGCATGGAAGTCGCCGGTGAAGTGAAGATTGATTTTCTCCATCGGCAACACCTGCGCATAGCCACCTCCGGCAGCACCGCCTTTCAAACCGAAGCAAGGACCCAACGAAGGCTCGCGCAGCACCACAATGGCATTCTTGCCGATTTTGTTCAGACCCAGGTCAAGACCGATAGAAACAGTGGTCTTGCCGATGCCGGCCTTAGTGGCAGAAATACTGGTGACGAGAATCAGGTTCGATTTCCGGGCTTTCTCCTCATCGATGTAATTGAGCGGCACTTTGGCGATGTAGTGTCCGTAGGGTAAGATGTCCTCCGGCTTGATGCCGGCTTTCTCTGCGATCTTCTCGATGCGTTCGAGTCGGGTTTCGCGAGCAATTTCGATATCCGATTTCATGTTGTTAGAATATAGTTGATGAATAATATTTTTTCAGTTTTTTAGTTTCGATAAGCGTTCTTCGAGCATCAGCATGTAATCGCGCAGATGTGCAGCCTCTATAAAGTCAAGACTCTTGGCAGCTGCCATCATCTTTTGCTTGGTGCGTTCTATTTCGGTTTCCAGTACAGGACGACTATTGAATTCAATGGTTTTCTCATCAGCCACTTGCTGGGTTTCCTGCGGCGTGGACACAGGCTTGCTGTTGCTATAGAACGAGAACTGTTCGCGAGTCTGCTTAAGTTCTTCGTTGTCGAGTAGGGTGTTGCGTTTCTTAACAATCTGCTTGGGCGTGATGCCATGCTCTTCGTTGTAGTGCATCTGCTTCATGCGGCGTCGTTCCGTTTCGTCGATGCATCGGCGCATACTCCCCGTAATGGTGTCGGCATACATGATGGCGCGTCCGTGAATATTGCGGGCAGCACGACCCACCGTTTGCGTGAGAGAGCGTTCATTGCGGAGAAATCCTTCTTTGTCTGCATCCAAAATGGCAACCAGCGAGACTTCCGGCAGATCCAGACCCTCACGAAGCAGGTTCACACCCACCAGAACGTCAATCACACCATCGCGCAAATCGTCCATCAGTTTCACGCGGTCGAGGGTATCTACATCGCTGTGAATGTAGGAAGAGCGGATACCATGTTCGTGCAGAAAAGCGTCCAATTCTTCTGCCATACGTTTGGTGAAGGTGGTGACCAGCGTACGTTCATCGGCCTCCATATTCTTGTGAATCTCTTCCATCAGGTCGTCAATCTGGTTGGCAGAAGAACGAACCTCGATGATCGGGTCGAGCAAGCCGGTTGGACGAATCAGCTGTTCGGCCACAATACCGTCGCATCGCTGCAGCTCATATTCGGCAGGAGTAGCGGAAACATAGATAGTGGTGGGAGTCAGCGACTCGAACTCCTCGAAGCGCAAGGGGCGGTTATCGATGGCAGCAGGTAAGCGGAAGCCATATTCCACTAAGGTGCTCTTTCTGCTGAAATCACCGCCCGACATACCATGAATCTGCGGCAATGTCACGTGGCTCTCATCGACAATGAGCAGAAAATCCTTGGGAAAATAGTCGAGCAGACAGAATGGACGCGTGCCCGGTTTGCGCTGGTCGAAGTATCGGCTATAGTTCTCGATGCCGGAGCAATAGCCTACTTCCTTGATCATTTCAATGTCGTAGGTGACACGTTCCTTGATGCGTTCGGCACGTTCCGGTTCACCCACTTCTTCGAAGTATTTGATACGTTCGCCCAAATCAATGGTGATCTCATCGATAGCCTGATTGATACGGTCTTTGGTTGTGGTGAAAATCTGTGCCGGCGAAAGGGTATATTCCTGATGGGTGGCCAACAGATGGCCCGTCACAACATCGAGAGTAGATATCTCCTCAATTTCGTCAAAGCAGAACTGAATGCGGACAATCACATCGGTGGAAGCCAGAAAAACATCGACTGTTTCGCCCTTCACCTGGAAATTGCCGCGCTGCAGCGCCACATCGTTGCGAGTGTATTGCGCATTGAGCAGCGCCCGCAGCAGGTCATCGCGATTCACCAGCTGACCCACTTCCAGATGAATCATGTTAGCATGGAAATCTTCTGGGTTGCCAATGCCATACAGGCATGAAACGGAACTGACCACTACCACATCGCGCCGGCCGGTCAGCAGGGCATTGGTAGCAGAAAGGCGCAGCTGGTCGAGCTCCATGTTGATCGCCAGATCTTTTTCGATGTAAGTGTCGGTGGTAGGGTTGTAGGCTTCCGGCTGGTAGTAATCGTAGTAAGATACGAAATACTCTACCGCATTGTTGGGGAAAAAGGCCTTCATTTCGGCATATAATTGCGCTGCCAATGTTTTATTGTGGCTCAGAATCAGCGTCGGACGCTCTGAGCGTGCAATCACATTGGCCATCGTGAATGTTTTGCCAGAACCGGTTACACCTAAAAGGGTCTGTGCAGGCAATCCTTGCTCGATGCCTTCCACCAGTTGTTGGATGGCTTCGGGCTGGTCGCCCATAGGCTTGAACGGAGACTGAAGGTCGAATAGCATATTTTATTTAGTCAGCCATAAATAGTAGGCTTTTCTTGAATTTCCTATATTTAATTATCGAGTACACGAGGAAAATGACAGAAACGAGTAGTAATCCTGCACAGATCATAAGATACTTTGTAATCATATCTCCGATCGGTTCATAGATTGCATCTGCAGGGCAGTAGAGAATGACTTTCCAATGCGTTTCGGGGATGTGTCCGTGGAAAAATACAATCTTTCTTTTCCCTAATTCGGCATAGACTTTACCAGAGTCAGATTTTCGCGCTTCAACAAACTGTGGAGAATCAGGATCCATACCAACGCGCTTCATAACCTCAGGGAGTTTCTTGTTGATAACATAATCCGGATTAGGATGTACGATAATTGACAAATCTTCGTCAATCACGACAACCGTAGTCGTCGGAAACGGTTTGTATTGCTCAGCATGCATCGATAAATTTGTCAGGTCTAAGTCAATACCGAAACCTCCCATGTATTTCCCGGAAGTATCGAACATTGGAATGGTATAGGTGACAATAATCACACCATCGTCAGAGAAAAAAGGATGGGACCATGCTCTCTGATGACTCTCACGTTGTTGTATATACCATTCGTTTTCATTGCGAACGTCGCGAAGCTCTCCGATTTGAAGTCTTTCTGTGCTACCGTCTTCTTTTCTTCGAATCAAAGGGCAAAAACCGTTCTTGTCTGCGTAAGACGGATACATCCAGTTTTCAAAGATCATAATGGAACCGGAGATATTCGGATTTCTTCTCATCAACGACTCCAGTGATTGATATATATTTTCTTCATTTGTAAAATCAAAGTGAATGTTATAGAGATTTTGAAGAAAATCCTCTGCCGGTTTCTGTGCACTAATCATTTCGTCGTGCAAGGTGTCTTTCAGTTCGTCAAACTTTTCTTGCGCAATCTTTTCGCAGGCCATACGCATGTTCTTTTCTTTATGAACGATCACGAATATGGATCCTATGAGAATCAGTATCACAATTGCAATCGCAACAAGAATCTGTACGGCAAGTTTGGTACGTTTTTTCTGATATGGATTGTACATAGTATAAAGGTATTTCTATAAGGTTATAAATATAATAGGTAGGCTCTGACTCTTACGGGAAGAGCCAGAGCTTATGATAGGAGACGGATTAACCGCCAAAGTTGTCAAAGCGAATCATATCGTCCTCAACACCTAAGGAGTAGAGGAGATCGAGCACGGTCTTTGCCATCATCGGAGGACCGCACAGATAGTATTCGCAGTCTTCAGGAGATTCATGCTGCTTCAAATAGGTGTCGCCCATAACCGGAGCTACGAAACCAGGAGTATATTTTACACCTGCTGCATCTGCTTTCGGATCCGGACGGTCGAGCGCCAGATGGAAGTGGAAGTTCGGGAAGTCTTTCTCCAACTGGAGGAAGTCATCCAGGAATGGAATCTCTTCCAATGCACGGGCACCATAGAAGTAGTGCATCTCGCGATCGCGGGTGTTAAGCGTCTTCAACATGTGCATGATTTGGGCACGGAGAGGAGCCATACCGGCACCACCGCCTACCCAGATCATCTCACGTCCGGTACCGTACTGTGGACGGAACTCACCGTAAGGACCAGACATGATAACCTTATCGCCTGGCTTCAGGTTGAAGATATAGGAAGAGGCAATACCTGGGTTAACAGGCATGAAGTTGTTGGCATCCGGTTTCTGCTGATCCTTGGGGAGGAATGGAGGCGTTGCAATACGGACGTTCAGCGTGATGATATCGCCTTCATCCGGATAGTTAGCCATAGAGTAGGCACGAACGGTTGGCTCCGGGTTCGAGCAGTGGAGATCGAACATGTGGAACTTATTCCATGCCGGCAGGTACGTGTCACCAATCAGCTCCTTATCGAAATCCTTGTAGTCGATTTCGAATGCAGGGATCTTAATCTGAGCGTAAGAACCTGGTTCAAAGTGCATGTGCTCTCCAGGAGGCAGAGCCACTTTATATTCCTTAATAAAGGTAGCCACGTTTTTGTTGCCAATCACGGTGCACTCCCATTCCTTCACGCCAAATACATCATCCGGAACCGTAATCTTGGCATTCTCTTTCACCTTGCTCTGACAAGCCAGACGGTAGTGCTGCTTGATTTGCTTGCGGGTGAAGAAGCCAACTTCGGTCGGAAGAATATCTCCAGCGCCTTCTTCAATGATACATTTGCACTGTCCGCACTTACCGCCGCCGCCACAGGCGCTCGACAGGAAAATGCCGCCACTCTGCAAAGCAGACAAGGCTGTAGAACCAATGCCGGTTTCAATCTGCTTCTTGCCGTTAACGTCGATGGTTACGTTGCCCGAAGGAACCAACCACGCTTTAACAACAAGCAACAATGCTACAAGTACGAGAATTACAATCAGGAAAACAACGATTGCATATATAATTGTCTGTGTCATAATTTCTGCTTCTTTTAATATTTATGTTTGACAATTATAACTGAATACCGCTGAAGCTTAAAAAAGCCATTGCCATCAGACCTGTTGCAATAAAGGTAATACCCAGACCTTTTAACGGTGCAGGAATATTGCTGTAGGCCAGTTTTTCGCGAATAGCTGCGATGCAGGCAATGGCGAAGAGCCAGCCTAAACCACTGCCCAGAGCGTAAACGGCAGCAAAGCCGACATTCTCAAACTCCTTCTGTTGCATGAAGAGCGAACCGCCCAAGATGGCGCAGTTTACGGCAATCAATGGCAGGAAAATACCCAACGAACCATAGAGGGCAGGGAAGAACTTCTCGACAACCATCTCCACAATCTGTACAATAGCTGCAATGACAGCAATGAAAACGATGAACGAGAGGTAGCTCAAATCCACACCTTCAACCAGCGCATTAGGCTGAAGCACGTACTTGTCGAGCAGGTAATTGACCGGAAGAGTAACAAGCAGCACGAACGTTACTGCGGCACCCAGGCCAACGGCTGTCTTGACGGTCTTCGACACAGCCAGGTAAGAACACATACCCAGGAACAGTGCAAAGATCATATTGTCGATAAAGATCGACTTAACGAATAAATTTAGATATTCCATTTTTGCTTAATGTTAATGGGTATTACTTATCTTGCAAATCAGGGTTCTTGCTGCGCAGATACCAGATGATGCATCCCAACAGAATCAGAGCGGAAGTCGGCATCACGAAGATTCCGCAATTCTGATATCCGTCGTAACCGCTTTCATTCACAAAGCGAGCAATGACATCAATGCCGAAAAGCGTACCGGAACCGAAGAACTCACGGAAGGTTGCCACAACAAAGAGGATGATGGCATAGCCCAAACCATTTCCCAGACCGTCTAAGAGAGAAGGCCAAGGTTTGTTGCCCAAGGCGAAAGCCTCCAAACGACCCATCAGGATACAGTTGGTAATGATCAGACCGACATAAACGGAAAGCTGCTTGCTCACTTCAAAAGCATAAGCCTTCAGAATCTGGTTGACCAGAATTACCAATGCGGCAACGACCACCAGCTGTACAATGATTCGGATACGGTTAGGAATCGTATTGCGCAAAAGAGAGATAATCACGTTAGCAAAAGCAAGAACGCAGGTGAGCGAGATGCCCATTACAAGCGCAGGCTTCATTTGGGTAGTGACGGCGAGAGCCGAGCATATACCGAGAACCTGTACGACGACAGGATTATTTGTCCAAAGCGGACCGGTGAAAACACCGGGTTTCTTTTCTGCTGCCATAATTTATTCTGCTTTATTTACAGGTTCAACAATCTGAGTAGAATCACAAGCGGCACATTCGGCAGCCTGAGCACTTTCGCATGGAGTGTTGCGCAAAGCAAGCAGATATGCTTTGTACCCGGTCAGCGAATTATTAATAATGATGCTCACACAGTCGGATGTCTTTGTTGCTCCGGTAATAGCATCCACTTGGTCAGCGCCATTGGCAGCCGATTTGCCTTGCTTTAGCACCTGTACGGGAGCAAAATTTTCACCCTGGAAGACATGCTTGCCGATAAAGGAAGCAGCGAACGAAGGATCGTCCTTGATCTTGGCTCCCAAACCGGCGGTTTCCGAAGCGTGGTCGAACGAAGCACCGGCAATGGTGCTGCAATCGCTCTCAACCGAAAGATAACCCCATACGGCATCCCACAATCCGGCACCATACAATGCCATGATGTAGTAAGTCTTGCCGTTAACGATAGCCTTGAAAAGTGGGAGTGTTGCCTCGTCTTTCACAACGCCTGCCTTAAACTGCTGTTTGGCCACAATCTCAAAAGCGTCGATACCCTTCAGTTCTTCACCTTTGGTGTTAACGACGCACATGTTATTGTCCATGTCGAGTTCCGACCAGATGTCAGCGGCGTTTTCAAATGTCACATCCTTGCCCAATACAGAACTGATTGAAGAAAGGATTTGCTGCTTTTTCTCGTTGTCACTGTTGGCCTTTTGCTGAGGGGCAAGACCAAGTGCGGCAACGGTCAGCATAATTGCTACAAGCACGGTCAGCACTGTAGCATAAATCACGGTGTAAACGTTACTATTGCGATTCATAATACTTATGCTTTAACGCGCTTTGCACGCTTGTTAATATTTGCATCTACCACATAATAATCAATGAGCGGAGCTACGGCATTACCGAGCAGTACGGCCATCATAGCACCTTCCGGGTAACCGGTATTGAACATACGGATGATGATTGCCATCACACCGATGAAGGCACCATAGATGAACTTGCCGGTATTCGTGCGGCAACCCGTTACAGGGTCGGTAGCCATGAAGACGGCAGCAAATGCGAAACCACCCAAACACAATTGCTGGGCAACGGTAGGTGCCGATGCGTCAAAAGCAGCAATGATGGCACTCATCACAGCACCGCCGGCAAATACGCTGAGCATAATACGCCAGCTTGCCACTTGAGTTACCAGCAACAGGCAAGCACCCAGAAGAATGGCCAGTGTGGAAGTTTCAGCAATCGAACCGGGGATACAACCCAAGAAAGCATCGAGGGTAGAGTAGGAGGCGGCATCGAACGAACCGTCAGCAACAGCAGCCAAAGGAGTAGCGCCAGAGAAACCATCCACTACAGCCGTACCGTCAATAGGCGTGTTGCAGAGAGCGGAACCCGTACGAACGAATACGGCATCGCCAGACATGGCCTTCGGATAAGCGAAGAACAGGAAGGCGCGGGTAATCAGCGCAGGGTTGAAGACATTCATGCCGGTACCACCGAAAATCTCTTTGGCAAAAACCACAGAGAAAGCAGTAGCCACAGCAATCATCCAAAGCGGAGTGTTTACCGGAACCACCATTGGAATCAGCAAACCGGTAGCCAGGAAACCTTCTGCCACCTCCTCGCGCTTATAAGCGGCAACAGCCATTTCGATACCCAGACCGACAACATAGCTGACAACTACTTTAGGCAGGAAAGCCACCAGACCATAAAGGAATTGCATGAACCAGCCGTCGTCGATACCAAGGGCAAGGTCATGCTGATAACCGACGTTCCACAAACCGACCAGCAAAGCAGGAATCAAGGCGATAATCACGGTGATGATCACGCGCTTGGAATCCACCGAGTCGTGAACCTGCACGCCTTTACGGCCAGCGGTCTCGCGTGGAACGAAAAGGAAAGTATGGAAGCTGTCATAAACTGACCAGAGCTTCTCATATTTGCCACCCTTTTGGAAAAGGGGGTCAATCTTTTCGTTAATAAAGTTATTTAATTTGTTGCTCATAGTAGTCTATGTATTATTCCATCTCTTTGCGGAGTTTAACAAGGCCGTCTGCAATCACCTGTTGGACAGGAGTTTTCGACGGATCAACAAACTCACAGAGGGCGAAATCTTCAGGAGCCACTTCGTAAATGCCCAGAGCTTCCATCTTGTCGATGTTGTAGCTGAGCACAGCCTTGTAAAGTTCTTCAGGATAAATATCCATAGGGAAGACTTTCTCCCATTCGCCGCTCACAATCAGGGCACGCGGTCCGCCTTTCAGACGGGCATCCAAGGTCCACTGTTTGCGCTTGAACAGACCGAACAGACCGCTCAGCGATGTATTGCTGGTCGAATAGCGCTTCAAGCCAGGAGTAACCCAGCCCAACAGTTCGTCGGTGTCGCCACCATCCGGAATGACAGTAACAGTATTGTCGAAGAATCCGACGACACCCTCCTTGCCAGCATTCTGACCGGTCAGTACGTTGCCGGCAATATAGCGCTGCTTGTATTCGGTATGCTTTACTTTGCCGTCCAAGATGCTGCTCAGAGTCTGACCTGGCAACACTTTTGCATATCCTGGTGTAACAATTTCGCTGCCTGCTACGGTGATAGTGCGGGTAAAATCGAGCTTGCCGCTCAGAATACGACCCATGACAATCACGTCGAAGGCGCTTACAGTCCAAACCACTTCGCCCTTGTTGATAGGTTTGATGTGGTTGATCTGCACACTTACATTTCCTGCCGGGTGCGGTCCTGCGAACTCGCGGATTTCAGCATCTTTCAGTTGCAAATTGCTGCCGGCCTTTACGCCTACATACACTTTGCCTGATGTGAGTTTTGCCAAAGCACTGATGCCAAGCTGAAGATCTGCTTCCTGTCCTTTTACGACGAAAGTGAAATTCGGAGCCAAAGGCGCTGTATCCATGGCGCTGACGAAGATGTCGCGAGGCTGTACCTCCGGGTTGGCCACAACGTTGTATGGACGTTGCTTGATGAAAGGCCAAACACCAGCATTCAGCATAGCCGATATGATTTCATCGGCAGATGCGCTGGTCGGATTAACAGCTGGAAGTTTCACACTCGTGTTCTTGCCATCGTTTACAATGACAATGCCAAGCACTTTGCGTCGATCGCCTCGAACCACCTCCTCGACGGAGCCGCTCACGGGGCTAACGAACTTAATCTCTGGGTGCAGTTTGTCGGTAAAGAGTACGTCACCGGCTTTCACTGCCTCTCCGGCCTTGACAACCACCTTGGGGGTAGAGCCTGAAAAATCGTCCGGAACGAGAGTAATCTTATCGACTGCCTTCGTCGTGACGAGTTTTTCCTCTGCTGCACCGGCCAGATTGATGTCCAGACCTTTGTTAAGCTTAATTAAACTTGCCATTTGTTGTTATTAATAAATTGAAAATTTAGTTGGCGAATGGTATTAAACGTTCGTTCATTGCTGACACGCGGTTTATTTACACGGCGCGAAATTAATAAAAAAACGGCAATCGGACATCGAAAAATGCTTATATTTCAAGATAAACTTGGTGTGTGTGGAGTGATTTCACGGGTTTGAAAGTTTCAGTTTGCAAATTTTTGCGACAAATTCTTGCAATTTTAACGATAATTCTTTAACTTTGCGCCCGAAATGAAACTACGAATCGCGTGCGTTCATATTTTAAAAATATTGTTGCTTGCCGGCTTGGCAGGCAAGTGCGGTTTCCTGTCTGCTCAGAACGACCCGCAAAGCAGTATGTATTGGGCTGTTCCGACTCTCTATAATCCGGCGGCAGTAGGCTGCGATTCTGCCATTCATATCTCTGCATTTAACCGTATGCAGTGGGTGGGTGTCAAGCATGCACCGCAAACTTTTTTTGTGTCTGCCGATATGCCTTTTAAATTTAAAAATGTGCGCAATGGCGTGGGCGTGTCGGTGATGAACGACAAGGCTGGTCTGTTCAATACCACCCAACTGGGTTTGCAGTATTCCTATAGTCTGAAGTTATGGGACGGAAGGCTGGCTTTGGGTTTGCAGGCCGGTATGGTCAATCAGGGCTTTTCAGGAGGTGATATCTATATTCCGGACGGTGACGCATGGGATCCTTCTGCAGATGGTCTGCCTTCTGGTGATGTCTCTGCCATGACTTTCGACTGTGGCTTCGGTGCCTGGTATGAAAGACAGTGGCTATACGCCGGATTTGGCATCCAACATTTGTCCGAAGGCACCATCAATTTGGACGAATATGCCTATAGTGAACTCACAAGAACTTACTTTTTTAATGTCGGAGGCAATATTCCGATTCGTCGAACGTTATTCTTAGTGCAACCCTCTATTTTGGTCAAGACAACCATGCAGGCTTTGCAGACCGATTATACCCTGCGAGCCACATACGATCACAAATTCTGGGGAGGCATAACTTATCGTCCGGGCGATGCTGTAGTTATGATGGTAGGTGCCGATGTCGGAAACATCCGTTTAGGCTACGCATACGATATAGGCATATCGGCACTTGCCAAAGCTTCGAATGGAAGTCATGAACTCATGGTGACATATTCCTATAAAATCGATCTGGACAAAAAGAAACAACACTCGCATAAATCGATTAGAATATTATAAAATGAAGAAAATTCTTCTGATTGCGATGGCTGCCACAGCCATGAGTATTCTCACAAGTTCATGTTCCAAGTCGCTGAGTGGCGGCGGAGGTGGTGAAGTTACTGGAGTTCGCGGCCGGTCTTGGAATGAACCACAACCTTACGGCATGGTGCTTATCAAACGCGGATCTATGGAAATTGGCGCTCAGCAGCAAGATAGTTTATGGGGCGATCTGCCGGAAGCCAAGGGTATTTCGGTGGATGCTTTCTGGATGGACGAGAAAGAGGTGTCGAATGCCGTATATCGTCAGTTTGTCTATTATGTGCGCGACAGTATTATCCGTGAGCGTCTGGCAGATCCGTCTTATGGAGGAAACGAGGAGTATAAGATTGAGGAAGATCGCAATGGAGATCCTGTCACTCCCCATCTGAATTGGGCGAAACCTATTCCGTGGCGCCGTCCGAACGAAGACGAACAGCGTGCCATCGAGAGTGTCTATCGAGTGGATCCTATCACTGGTAAGAAGATGCTCGATGCCAGCCAGATGAACTTCCGCTACGAGGTGTTCGACTATAAGTCGTATGCCCAGCGCCGTTATCGGTTGGATCCTGAGCGTCGTAACCTTAATACCGATATTCCGACGAACTACGATGAGCAGATTATCATCTCGAAAGATACGGCCTATATTGATGATGACGGTATTATTCAGCGTCTGACCATCGAACGTCCGCTCACCAGCGAGTACGATTTCCTGAACACATACATTATTAATATATATCCAGACACGACGGTATGGGTGAATGACTTCACCAATGCCTACACGGAACAGTATGCACGTTATTACTTCTCCAGTCCGATTTACGACGATTATCCGGTCGTAGGTGTCAGCTGGGAGCAGGCCAATGCGTTCTGCGTATGGCGTACCGACTATCTGAAGCAGAGTTATGGCATGCGCGGCATCGAAGTTGAGCCTTTCCGCTTGCCGACTGAGGCAGAATGGGAATATGCAGCCCGTGCTGGTAACAACGATCAGTCCTATAGCTGGAAGACCGATGTGGAGCGCAGTGCAAAAGGATGCTTTGACGGCAACTTCAAGCCGGGTGACGGTAACTATTCGAAGGACGGTTACATCATCACATCTCCGGTAGGTGCCTACAGTTCCAATGATTTTGGTTTGTACGATATGTCGGGAAACGTAGCAGAATGGACCTCAACCGCATGGAGCGAATCGGGTGTTCACAGTGCGTCCGATATCAATCCCGACTATCATTATTCAGCAGCCAAGGAAGATCCATACCGCTTGAAGCGCAAAGTGATTCGTGGAGGTTCTTGGAAGGATGCCAGTCACTTCGTTCGTGCGGACGTGCGTTCTTGGGAATATCAGAACGAACAGCGTTCTTTTGTGGGTTTCCGCTGTGTCCGGACATATCTGGGTAGCCAGAAGGCAAGTGTGAAGACCAATAGCGCCAAGAAATCGGGCAAAGGTTCCAGCAGTGCACCTAAGCAGCGGGCTCCTCGCGGTGCCGGCGGAGGAGGTGCGCGTTCTGTTCGTCGCTAATCCTTATTACTTATAACCATCAGAATTCCAATCTTCGGATAAAATACATACGTTATGAAACTGAAAAAGAAATCATTGTTTAGTCCTAAGACATTCAACTATCTCTATAGTATCGGTGCGTCCATCGTTATCTTGGGCTCCTTGTTCAAGTTGCTCCATATTACGGGTGCCGATCTCATGCTGATCATCGGTATGGGCACGGAAGCATTCATCTTCTTTGTCTCTGCCTTCGATGAACCGTCGAAAGAACCGAATTGGGAGAATGTCTATCCCGGTATCTACAAACAGACGCTTACCGACGAGGAGAAGCAGCAGATTGCAGAACGCAGAGCTAAACAGGATGCTGCCATGGAGAATGCTGCCCATTCTGTAGTGCAGGGAGGCGGAGCAACCATTATCGGTGGCAGTGTGCCTAATGGCGGCACGATTGTGATAGGTAATGGCGTGCCCGGAGGAACGCCAACCGATCAGGTTCCGAACAATCTGACAGCAGAACAGGCAGATCAGGTGGCTGCGGCAACCCAGAAGTATGTCAAGCAGATGAACGATATCAATCTGTCGCTCGAAAAGCTGTCTGCTGCCATGCAGGGTGTCGGTGGCAACGAAAATTACGCAGAGCAGATCAGCCAGTTGAACCGCAACATTCAGGGATTGAATACTATATACGAGATACAGCTCAAGAATGTTTCTGCCCAGTTGGCAACCATCGAGGAGGTGAACCGGGGGCTGAACAATATCCGTTCCCTCTACGAAAACGGACAGAACGACAGTTTCCGTATCCGTCAGGAAAGCGACCAGCTGGCTCGCAACCTTCAGCAGCTTAACGAGGTTTATGCCCGTATGTTGAGCGCAATGACCACCAATTATAATATTCCTCTTTCCAAATGAGTGCCAATAGCAATCGTCTGAGTCCGCGCCAGAAGATGATTAACTTGATGTACATCGTCTTTCTGGCAATGGTGGCCCTGAATGTCTCCAGCGATGTCCTGAGCGGCTTCAAGCACGTTGAGGATGCCTTGGATGCAAGCAATCAGGGAGCTCAGACCCGAAATAAGAAACTCTTCGATGAGTTTACCGCTTCCTACGAGAAGAATCAGGAGAAAGCGGGTATTTGGTATGCAAGGGCTCAAAGTACACGTCAGCGTACGGAGAATTTGTATGCCATGATCGACAGTCTGAAGTTAGCCATTGTCTATATGGCTGATGGAGACGATGCCGATCCGGACAATATCCGGAACCGCGAGAATCTGGAACCTGTCAATCAGATCATGCTGAGTCCTTCGCATAGAGGCGGAGAACGTTTGCAGGCTGCTTTGAACGAATATCGCGAGGCTTTAGTGTCGTATGTTCCTACCAACGACGGACACGTCATTTCCAACTATCTCAGCACAGAGATTCCCGAAGGCACAAATGCCACCATCAAGGATTGGCCAACGGCGATGTTCGAGAATATTCCTGTGGCAGCCGCCGTTACGATTCTGGCGAAGATTCAGGGCGACGTGCTGAACGCTGAGGGCGAGGCGATTTCGAGCCTGATGCAGAGTGTGGATCGCGGCGATGTGCGTGTGAACCAGTTGTCAGCATTCGTTATTCCGAACAGTCGAAACGTGATGCGCGGGCAGAAGTATGAAGCGCAGATTGTGATGGCAGCCATCGACTCTACTCAAACGCCTCAGATTTACATTGGCGATCAGCTTTACGATGCAGAAAAGAACGGTTACTACAGTGTTGTGGCAACGCGCGAAGGAATCCAGAATATCAGCGGTTTCTTAGAGGTTGCCAAGCCGGACGGATCGAGCGAGAAACTGCCGTTCGAGACCAGCTATTTCGTAAGCGAACCGGTTGCGACGGTGTCGAACACGATGATGAATGTCATGTATGCCGGCATCGAGAATCCAGTCAGCATTTCCGTGCCGGGTGTGGCCGCGTCGCAGATCAGCGCTTCGATGACCAACGGAACGCTTACTCGCAGCGGTAACGGTTGGGTGGCCAAACCGAAGGAAGTCGATAAAGATGCTGTCATCACGGTAACTGCCACTCAGAACGGACGTAGCATGCAGGTCAGCCAGATGGCTTTCCGTGTGCGCCGGTTGCCCGATCCGACGCCTTACATCGCCTATAAGGACGCTTCTGGAAACGTGCAGAAATATAAGGGCGGAACTCCCATTCCGAAGGCATCATTGCTAAGTGCCGGTGGCATTCGTGCCGCCATCGACGACGGTTTGCTGAATGTAGAGTTCCAGGTGAAATCGTTCCGCGTCGATATTTTCGATTCGATGGGTAACGATATTCCCGAAGACAGTCAGACCTCCGAATGGTCGAGCCGTCAGATGGAGGCTTTGCGCAGGTTGAGCAGAGGAAAGACATTCTTCATTACGAGAGTGAAGGCCGTCGGACCAGACGGCATTGAACGAACATTGAGTCCAATTCAAGTTATTCTTTGATATGCAGACAAAACGAATCATCACATGGGCGGTGGCCGCCTTGCTGTTAGCATGTACCGCTGAGGCACAGGTCTCTGTGCGCCGCACTCCTAAAAAGGAAAGTAAAACGGAAGTCAAGGCTCCAGGCAAGTCCAAACAAGGTGCCGCAGAAAAAAAGGCTTCCACCACTACTGCCAGTTCCGGTTCTTCAGCCAATAACACTACCGTTGCCAAGAAAACAACGGCTACCAAGCGGACGCAGCAGCCATCTGCAGTTTCTGCTTCAGGGAAGACTCTCCGTCAACAGGCTTTCGATGCCTATCAGAAAGATGTGGTGGAAGAGACCCCTTGGCAGCATATTGTATATCGTGAATTGGATTTGAACAAGGACGTCAATGCTTCGTTGTATTTCCCTGCAGAGCCGCAGGATGGTATGACCAACCTCTTCCGTGTCATTATCGATGCTTTTTCGAAAGGAGAACTGCCGGCTTACGAATATCTGGACGGACGCGAGGTTTTCAGCGAGAAATACCGCGTAAAACAGCAGGATATTTTCGACAAATTCCAGATTTATTATCAGGTCAAGCCATCCGCTCAGCGTGGCGGACAGGGTATCTATGAAGTCGATGAGAGCGATGTACCGAGCACCGAGGTGAAAAGCTACTATATCAAGGAGCGCTGGGAATTCGATCAGAAGCACAGCAAGTATCAGGCTCGCATCCTTTGCATTTGCCCTGTTTTGCATCGCAGTGGCGACTTCGGAGGCGATGCGGTCAAGTATCCGATGTTCTGGTTGAATTACGAGGATCTTCGTCCGTTCTTGCGCGATCACATGATTGTCAGCCAGGGAATGAATACGGCTGCCCGCTATACGATGGAGGAATTTTTCACGCTCGGACAGTACGAAGGCACCATTTATAAGGAACAGGATCTTCGTGGACTTACCTTGAGCCAGCTGTATCCTTCTCCGGAAGAGTTGAGTCTCAAACAGCAGGAACTTGATGAAGAGCTGAGAGCATTTGAAGACAGTATCTGGGTGAAAGACCCGCAGCCTGCAGATGATAAGAAGTCCGGTAAAAAGTCGCGCACAGAAGCTGAACAGGCTAATGATGCAGCCGGTGCTGCTTCGACGGCTTCCGAAACAACAAATTCAGAAAATGTTCCTAAGGTTGATGCCGGTACCAAAAAGAACCGTCGCACCAAAAAGGAGGTGGATCTGAATGCAGCGGCTATCGAAAAAGAAAAGAAAGCTACCACGAACCGTTCTGTCAGACGGAGGAGATAACTTATTCAAATGATAACTATTGTTGGACCGACTGCCAGCGGAAAGACCAGATTGGCGGTTGACGTTGCGCTGGCATTCGATACGGAAGTAATCAGTGCTGATTCGCGTCAGGTCTATCGGGGAATGACGTTAGGCACCGGCAAAGATCTGGAAGACTACATCATCAGAGATACAGATGGCAAGGTACTGAAAGAAGTGCCCTGCCATTTGATCGATATTCGCGAACCCGGGTATAAATATAGTATTTACGAGTACCAGCAGGATTTTCACCGGGTCTATAGCGATATGCTTTCCCGGGGAAAATTGCCCGTTCTCTGCGGCGGTAGCGGTTTGTATGTCGAATCGGTGCTTCGCGGCTACGAAATGCACGAGGTGCCGGAGAATCCGGAACTTCGTCGCAGGTTGGAAGGGAAGAGTCTGGAAGAACTGACGGAAATCCTGAAGACCTACAAGACCCTGCATAATACCACCGACACGGACACCGCCAAACGTGCTATCCGTGAAATCGAAATCCGGGATTATTATCAGACCCATGCTGAAACCCTTACGGGCTATCCTGCCGTTCCGAGCCTGGTTGTCGGAATCAGCATCGATCGGGAACTTCGTCGGGAAAAGATTACCCGCCGTCTGCACGAGCGTCTGGAGGCGGGGATGGTCGATGAGGTGCGCGAGTTGCTGAAGACGGTCCAACCTGAAGATCTGATTTACTATGGCCTTGAATACAAATATCTCACGTTGTACGTTATCGGTCAGCTCAGTTACGAAGAAATGTTCCGCCAACTGGAAATTGCCATCCATCAGTTTGCCAAGCGGCAGATGACGTGGTTCCGGGGCATGGAAAGGAGAGGTGTGCCCATCCATTGGATCGATGCTTCGGTTCCTCCGGCTGAAAAAGTGTCGCAAGTGCAGGAACTTTACGTGAATTTTGCACAAAAATAGACGAGCAACCGGTTGCGCAACCCCCGATTTTCCCCCGAAAATGAATTATTTTTCGTTTTTTCAAAAAAAAATGACAGATTGACTTTGCAAATAGAAATAATTTAATTATATTTGCACCCGAATTCTAAATATACTAATCGAAGTGGAGACATTTTACAGAACACACAAGTACCTCGTGGAGCACGTGTACAGTCCTGTACGACGTGGCTTGATTGATGAGATTAATTGGAGCAGTCGTTTAATCGGCATCAAGGGTAGCCGTGGAGTGGGTAAAACTACCTTCTTATTGCAGTATGCCCTGGAAAAATATGGCCCGGACGATCGTCGCTGCCTTTACATCAACATGAACCATTTCTATTTCTTTACCCACACGTTGCGCGAATTCGTGTCGAATTTTCAGCAGCAGGGAGGACGAACGCTTCTGATTGATGAAATTTTCAAGTATCCGAATTGGAGTAAGGAACTCAAGTTTATTTACGACCAGTATCCCAAGATTCAGGTTATCTTTGCCGGTAGCACCGTGATGCGCCTGAAGGAGGCCAATCCCGAATTGAATGGAATTTGCGACAGCTACAACTTGCGAGGATTCTCCTTCCGAGAGTATGTGAATCTGATGGCAGGAACCAATTTCCGCCCTTATTCTTACGAAGAGATTCTGGCCAACCATGCCCAGATTGCTGCAGATATTTGCGGTCAGATTAAGCCGCTCAACTATTTCAAGGATTACATCCATCATGGCTATTATCCTTTCTTCCTCGAAAAGAAGAACTATTCGGAGATGCTGATCAAGAACATGAATACCATGCTTGAGGTCGATATTCTTTTCCTGAAGGAGATCGAGTTGGGTTATCTGCCAAAACTCAAGAAATTGCTTCACATTCTGGCTCAAGAGGCGCCTTGTTCGCCCAATGTCAGCCTTTTGGCAAAGAGCATCGAAACCAGTCGTGCTACGGTTGTCAACTATCTTTCTTATCTGAAAGAGGCCCGTTTGATCAATATGCTTTATACGGTCGAGGAATCGTTCCCCAAGAAACCCGCAGTGGTTTACATGCACAACACGAACATCCTGTTCCCGACCTGTCTGAACGAAGTTGAGCCGCGTCAGTTGCGCGAAACTTTCTTCTACAATATGTTGCACTACAATAACCGTCTGAACAAATCGAACGAACGCAACGTTCAGTTCCTTGTGAACCAGAAAGATCGGTTCCGTGTTTGCGATTGGGTAGTGCGCACCAAGAACAATCCGGAGTATTTCTATGCTATCGATAATTACGAGATCGGGCACGACAATGTCATCCCGCTCTGGTTGTTCGGTTTCCTATATTAATATATAATGTTTTGAAAATACAACCCAAATAATCTTTATTGTTCAACTAATCTTTTTTAACACTAATCACAATGGCTAAAAAATTTATGACATGTGATGGTAATACTGCAGCTGCGCATATTGCGTATATGTTCAGCGAAGTTGCAGCTATTTATCCTATCACTCCATCATCACCGATGGCCGAGAATGTGGACGAATGGGCAGCTCAGGGCCGCAAGAACCTGTTTGGCGAGACCGTTCTCGTACAGGAAATGCAGTCTGAGGGTGGCGCCGCTGGTGCCGTTCACGGTTCATTGCAGGCTGGTGCTCTTACCACCACTTTCACCGCATCGCAGGGTCTGCTTCTCATGATTCCTAACATGTATAAGATTGCCGGTGAATTGATTCCGTCAGTATTCCATGTTTCAGCTCGTACTTTGGCTTCACACGCTCTTTGTATCTTTGGCGATCATCAGGACGTTATGGCTTGCCGTCAGACCGGTTTCGCCATGTTGGCTGAAGGTTCTGTACAGGAGGTAATGGATCTGGCAGCTGTAGCACACTTGGCTACTCTCACCAGCCGTGTTCCTTTCCTGAACTTCTTCGATGGTTTCCGTACTTCTCACGAGTATCAGAAGATCGAGGTAGTGGATCAGGAGGATTTGCGTCCATTGGTTGACTGGCAGGCTGTAAAGGAATTCCGCGAGCGCGCACTTTCTCCAGAGCATCCTGAGATGCGCGGTATGGCTGAGAATCCAGACGTATTCTTTGCTCATCGTGAGTCTTCCAACCCATACTACAATGCCGTTCCTGACATTGTTGCCAAGTATATGGATCAGGTTAGCGCCATCACAGGTCGCAAGCATCGTCCATTCGATTACTACGGAGCACCAGATGCGGAGAATGTCATCATCGCAATGGGTTCTTCCACCGAGTGCATCAAGGAAGTTATCGACTACAAGGCAGCTAAGGGCGAGAAGGTTGGCTTGATTTCTGTTCACCTCTACCGTCCATTCTCTTTGAAGTACTTGAAGGAGGCTCTTCCTGCTTCTGTTAAGAAGATTTGCGTTCTCGATCGTACCAAGGAGCCAGGTGCTAACTCTGAGCCTCTCTACCTCGACGTAGTTGACGCTTTGAGTGAACTGGGTCTGTTGAACAGCATCAAGGTTGTAGGTGGCCGCTATGGCTTGGGTTCAAACGATACCACACCTGCTCAGATCATCGCTGTTTACGAGAACCTCGCATTGAACGAGCCTAAGAACCACTTCACTTTGGGTATCGACGACGATGTTACCTTCACCAGCCTCCCAGTAGGCGAAGAGGTTTCTGTCGCTCCTGCAGGTTTGTTCCAGGCTAAGTTCTACGGTTTGGGTGCTGATGGTACCGTTGGTGCTAACAAGAACTCTGTCAAGATTATCGGTGAGACAACCGATAAGTATTGCCAGGCATACTTCTCTTACGACTCGAAGAAGTCCGGTGGTTTCACCTGCTCACACCTCCGTTTCGGTGACGATCCTATCCGTTCTACCTACTTGGTAACCACACCAAACTTCGTGGCTTGCCACCAGCAGGCTTACCTGAACATGTACGATGTTACCCGTGGTATTCAGGATGGCGGTACCTTCCTGTTGAACACCATCTGGGAAGGTGAGGAACTCATCAACAACATTCCTAACAAGGTGAAGGCCGTTCTGGCTCAGAAGCATGTGAAGGTTTACTACATCAACGCTACCAAGATTGCTCAGGAGATCGGTTTGGGCAACCGTACCAACACCATCCTCCAGTCTGCATTCTTCCGCATCACGGGCGTTATTCCTGTTGAGCAGGCCGTTGAGGAAATGAAGCACTTCATCGTGAAGTCTTATGGCAAGAAGGGTGAGGATGTTGTCAACAAGAACTATGCTGCTGTCGATCGCGGTGGCGAGTACAAGGAGTTGGCAGTCGATCCGGCATGGGCATCTTTGGAAGCTCAGCCTAAGGTTTACACCGATGGTGACGACTTCATCAACAAGGTGGTTCGTCCTATCAACGCTCAGGACGGAGACTTGCTCCCAGTTTCTTCGTTCAAGGGTATCGAGGATGGTACATGGCATCCTGGCACAGCCAAGTTCGAGAAGCGCGGCGTAGGTGCTTTCGTTCCAGTTTGGGATTCCAGCAAGTGTATCCAGTGTAACAAGTGTGCTTATGTTTGTCCTCACGCTTGTATCCGTCCATTCGTTATGACCGCAGAGGAGAAGGAAGGCTTCACCGGCGAGACTATCGAAATGAAGGCTCCTGCCACCATGAAGGGTATGTTCTTCACCATGCAGGTTGGCGTTAAGGACTGTCTGGCTTGCGGCAACTGTGCTGATGTTTGTCCTGGCAATCCGAAGTTGGGTGGTCCGGCTCTCACCATGAAGCCATACGACGATTCTTCAGCTGAGGCTGCTAAGGAGGCTGCTCAGTGGCAGTACTGCGTTGAGAAGGTTACTTCTAAGCAGGATCTGGTTGACATCACTTCAAACGTTAAGAACTCTCAGTTCGCACAGCCTCTGTTCGAGTTCTCAGGTGCTTGCGCAGGTTGCGGTGAGACTCCATACGTGAAGTTGATTTCTCAGTTGTTCGGTGATCGTGAAATCGTTGCCAACGCTACTGGTTGCTCTTCTATCTACTCTGGTTCTGTTCCATCTACTCCTTACACCACCAACGCTAAGGGTCAGGGTCCTGCATGGGCTAACTCGTTGTTCGAGGACTTCTGCGAGTTCGGTTTGGGTATGGCTATTGCCAACAAGAAGATGAAGCAGCGCCTCACCAAGCTGATGACCGAGGCTCAGGAGTGCACTTGCTGCAGCGACGAGCTGAAGGGTCTCTTCAAGCAGTGGATCGAGAAGCAGAACGATGCTGCCGCTACTAAGGAACTGGCTCCACAGATTGTTGCCGGTTGCGAGGCTTGCGGTTGCGACTATTGCAAGAACATCCTGCTCTATAAGGATCACCTCGTTAAGCGCAGCCAGTGGATCATTGGCGGTGACGGTGCTTCTTACGATATCGGTTACGGCGGTCTCGATCATGTGATTGCATCCGGCGAGGATGTAAACGTATTCGTTATCGATACTGAGGTTTACTCGAACACCGGTGGTCAGTCTTCTAAGGCTACTCCTCTTGGTGCTATCGCTAAGTTTGCCGCTTCCGGCAAGCGTGTACGCAAGAAGGATCTGGGTATGATTGCCACTACCTACGGTTACGTTTATGTAGCTCAGATTGCTATGGGTGCTGATCAGGCTCAGACCTTGAAGGCTATCAAGGAGGCAGAGGCTTATCCTGGACCATCTCTCATCATTGGCTATGCTCCATGTATCAACCATGGCTTGAAGGCCGGTATGGGTAAGAGCCAGGCTGAGGAGGCTAAGGCTGTTGAGTGCGGTTACTGGCACTTGTGGCGCTTCAATCCAGCATTGGAGGCAGAGGGCAAGAACCCATTCATCCTCGATTCTAAGGAACCGGATTGGGCTAAGTTCCAGGACTTCCTGAAGGGCGAGGTTCGCTACGCTTCTGTTATGAAGCAGTTCCCGGCTGAGGCAGCAGAACTCTTCTCAGAGGCTGAGGCAATGGCTAAGAAGCGTTACGCTACTTACGTGCGTCAGACCAAGCTTGAGTACTAATACTACTCAGGTACTCTATAAAAAACGAGCCGTCGGATTTTCCGATGGCTCGTTTTTTATTCTTGCTGAATTCAAATCAGCGGGATTCTAATTTCAGATAGCTTTGAGGCTGAAGGCTTCTTTGAATGGAATCCTTTCATGATTAGCATGGTAATCAATCCAGGCGTTCTCTTCATGGCTCAGTCGGGAAATCTCTCGAGATGTCTTGTCTCTGAAATTTGCACATACTTCCTCAAGTACCTTTATTTCGTCTTCGGTAAACAACGAAGAATCAGCTTTTTCAGTAGCAATCAGCACACTGCCTACGAAATCTCCGGTCTGACGGAGCTCCTGTTTCACTTCTGAAAATTCACTATAAACCTTATCCCATCGATCCGGAACCGGACCGAGGTCTATGGCGCGATAGGATAAGCCTGTAATCGCCATTCCATATTCACGATACGACAAAAAATCCAGATAGAAGAGGAGCTTATTCATCTTGGTACACCAAACTTCGCCACACTTTTCTAAGAGATATAGCATGACGTTCTTCAGTCGGATTAATGAAGTTTGGGCATAGCCGTTTTCCATTCCTCGAGGAACATTGAAAACTCGCCGTATTTCATACTGCTCCATTTTGAAGGCTTCACTCTCTGTAATAACGGCTTTTACTTTTGCCGTAATCTTTGCATATTCTGTCTGGCTTAATTCATTCCTTGAACTTTCTACAAGTTCCATCATCACCTTCGGGTTCATGATGGAGCGTATCATCCGGCCATTGGAGACGCTTGGCACTTCGCCTTGCTCATACAGTCGGTATTGGTTGATACCGATACCAAGAATCAGCGACATTTTGGCGGCGCTTATTCCATATCTTTGGCGAACTGCAATGATCTCATCGGTATAAGGAATGCCATACTTTGCCCGATACTGATTTGTCACCTGAACGAATCCTGCCGTATCTTGAGCTTCATTTGTAAACTGCTCGCCTGAATCTTCACAATGCCAGGCTGTATGTATAAATTCATACGGTTCTCCTCTGAAATTCCATGTACGCTTCTCGTACACAAGTTTCATTTCTTTGCCAGTAATTGAACTTTTCATAATTATTTCTCCTCAATAATCACTCTTCTATATGATGGTATAATTTCTAGTTCTTCCAATGTCTTTTGGTTCTTTCCACGGTCATCACGATATAAAATACCGAAAATTTTCATCTTCTCGTGAAATTGGTTTAGGAATTTCTGAACCTCGTTCTTTGTTATCATTTGCAGTCTTGATTTTGGGTGCAAATATATGACAAAATTTTGGATTATCCAAATTTTCAACCTTAAAGTTGTGTTTTGAACGTAAAATGAACATCTTTAATTCAAAAATATACCATAAACTTTCCGTTTTTTCATTTAAGAAGCTTGTCTTGCCAAGACGAATACTTTAGCCTTCTTCGCCATTGTCCCAAGTTTACCATTACCTCGCACTGCCTAACGGGTAAGCGTTTCTTTTTCATCAGAGTTGTCACTGCTTCTCGGGTAAGCGTTTCAAATCTTCCAGAGTTCGTTCTGACGGAATCAGCAGCAACTCCGGAACGCGGGAAATGGAATCCGCTGTGTCGGTGCGAACTCCGGAATGCGGGAAATGAAATCTGCTGTGTCGGTACGAGCTCCGGAGTGCAGGAAATGAAATCTGCTGTGTCAGCTGCAATTCCTGAACGCAGGAAATCGTTCCCGCTGAAGCGGCGGTAATTCCAAGGGAATCCCGAAGGGATGAAAGACTACAGGCACAATTATCATTCGTTTTTTGCTGCATAACTATGAAAAATTTTTTTCATAACTATGTAGCAATTTTTTTATAACTATGCCGCAAAAAGGCACAGATTTATATTTCCGAATCTTCCGCTGTTCATTTCCCTGTTCTTTACTGTTTTTTTCAATCAAAAACTTTATCTCTTTATGTGTAATTCTAATTCTTTTCGACTGACTTTACGTGACTTTTCGAGGTAACTATTCAGCGAATATAAAAAACTACCAAAAGTTCAAAAAAAATCTCAAGTTTAAATACTAAAAGACCTGTTTTCACGTTATTCATATAGTTAAAACAAGAAAAAATGAAAGCAG
>JAFSKF010000016.1 GCA_017449065.1 Bacteroidales bacterium | reverse complement strand
CTCTCCTCATCGGCCAAGGTCGCGAACTCCGACCTGCTGACACGCTTCGAGAACCACTTGCAGCATTACTACGACGAAGGCATCCAGCGCACGTTGGGCCTGCCAACCGTCAAATACTGCGCCCAGGAACTCTTCCTGTCTCCCAACTACTTCGGCGACCTCGTCCGCGAACTGACAGGCAAGTCCGCCACTTCCCATATCCGCCGCTTCATTATGCAACGCTCGCAGGCGCTCCTGCTTCAAGGTGCCACCATCTCCGAAACCGCCGAAAGCCTCGGCTTCGAATATCCCCAGCACTTTACGCGCCAGTTTAAGAAGTATTTCGGCATCACACCCACGGAGTTCCTTCACAAGTAGGGAGTGTTGTTTATAGTTATCTCAACACCTGCGTAAACTCTGGGGTCTGCCCCTCCAATACCGTCACATAGACCTTGATTTCTCCTACGGGATCATCGGGGGCTGCACCCTCGCGGGGAAGATTGGCTGCCGTGAAGAGGTATTCGGTGCCGCCGGGGATGGCGCGCTGGGCTACGGTGGTCGCCTTGGCCTTGATCATCGGATAGTCGCCAACGGCTGTGTCAAAGATGGTCGATTCCTCCTCGCTGACGGCATGCTGCTCACTGAAATCGGGCAACCGGGTGTACTCGCCCTCGATGAATCCGCCGGCCTTCAAGAAATTGTCGACTTCGGCAGGCATGGCCTTCATGCGAGCCTTGCGGACACCATAGCCAGGCAGAATCTCGGCACCCGGCAGTTTCTCCTTCAGGTCGCGGACGCTCGTGTCCAGACCGCCACTGCCAAAGGAACAGAACGGCACAATCTTCTTACCGCTCAGGTCTGCCGTTTCGAGGAAGGCGGCGACGGGCGGAGCGTAGGTGCCACCCCAGACGGGATAGCCGAGGAAAATTACATCATACTGTGCGAGGTCGGCCTTGATGGGCTTCAGTTCCGGCAGAACGCCCTGCTCCCGCTCCTGCTGCCAGCGGGCAATGGTGGCCGGGAAGTCTCCCTCATAGGGCGTAACGGGGACTATCTCCTCCATGTCAGCCTCGAGTTTCGTGGCCAGTTCCTGTGCGACGGCCTTGGTGGTTGCCGTCTGAGAGTAGTAGAGAACCAGCACCTTCTGTTGTGGTGCCTCTTTCTTCGAGCCGCACGAAACGGCTGCCAACATTGCTGCCACAAAGGCCAGCATCATCTTCATTGTCTTCATACGCTTTTTTAGTTTAGTTGCATTATTAATCGTGCTTCCGTGCCATTATCAGTATCCGTTTATTATAGGCTCAGGTCTGGTTAGAGATGTCTTTGAGGCCCTTATAATATCCATACACTTCAGCAATTGAATAAAGTAACTCCGGCAAGTAAGACGCAAAGGATGGATAGAATAACCATGATAGCATAAGAGAAGCCATTGTGACACACTTCCGATTTTTTCATTCGATGCATTGGGATATGGTAGCCTGCTGCGCCCAAACCTCCGAGGGCAACAATGATAGAAAGAATGTCTCCCCATTGGTTGTCCAGATAGACAGGTACGATGCCTGCCAGAGCCAATGCAATAAGAAACAGCGAGGAAATGAGCCAACCCGTATAACTCCCTTTGTATAAGAAGTCCGTCCACTCCTTCTCTTTAGCACTGTCAAGGAAATGGGCAATCACCAAAAGAAAGGTGAGGTTGTAAAGGACAAATTGCAATGTAATCATAAGTATTTTTCCTATTTTGCAGACAATTTCCTATACTGAACGAGCCCGCGCACCGAGAAGAACAGGCAGACCGCGCCCATAATGTAGTACCACGGATTGGCCTCGAGCGAGAAGAAATCCGGCGCGATGGCCTCCCACATGTTGCACCACGGGTTGAACGACACCAGCGCCACGCAGACATAGACCACGTGCAGCCCGAGGCTGAAGCCCTTGCGCGCCTGGCGATGCTCCATCACCAGGCCGGGCACGATGGTAATCAGCACCTGCGTGAAAATCCAGAACTTCCACATCGTGCTGTCGTGCAACTCGAAGCGCAGCAGGTTCAGGCCGACATAAAAGCAGAGCAACTGAATACCGATGATTTTCAACATCTCTCTGGTTGTGGTTCCGGGCTTAAAGTTAATATCCTTCTCATACGTACATGCCCTTTGCAGGCAGAATATCTCCATGCCTACCCAGATGGCCTCGCCTATGGACAGCAGCAGGAACAGCGGGAAATGGTCGTACCTGAGCCACGCGTCGAGGAACACCCAGATGCCCATGAAGTCGGCCGCGCAGTAGAACGTGTGCAGCCACAGCGGGTACGGGCCAACCTTATCCTTCTCGGTCAGGTAGATGGGAATGATATACACCAGCATGCCGAAGACGACGGCCAGGCCGACCGCCACCCACGCGCCAATCCAACCCTCTGCGCCGATGCTCAGATGGTCGATGAAATCCTGCGGGGAAACGTCCCCCTGCGGATAACCGGAAACGAGTCGTTCAACGATGTTCATATGCGTATTATTTGCAGTTACTATTTCAGTATGCTTTCTGCCATCCGCCTGCCTGCATCGAAGGCTTTCTGTAAGTCCTGCTCCCAATGCTCATCGCGATACTGCCGCTTGGCCTCTTCGGAGAAACTGGCCAGTTCGAAGCGGTCGTAGTTCTTCACCTGATAGGTGTTGTAGGCATTCAGATGCTCGGGCTGACCGAGAGCGTTGGCAATGCAGTATTCCATGGAGCCATAGCCTTGACTGTTGTTCCTATCGGGCAGTCCGTTCATGGTTTCCATCAGCACCACGGGCATACGCTTTGGCGCCGTCAGACTGTAGTCGTTGTAGGAAAGCCAGGGGAACGCCAGACGCTCCAGGAAGGTGCGCATCTGCCCCGTCACATCACCGAAGTAAATGGGAGAACCCAGCACAAGACCATCGGCCTCGGCTATTTCTTCCAACACAGGCGTCAGTGCATCCTTGAACTTGCAGACATTCGATGCCTTGCCCTTGATTTTACAGGCCATACATGACATGCAGCCCTTGTAGTCGAGGCCGTAGAGGCGAATGGTCTTTACTTCGATTTCATTACCCACTGAGGCCGCACCTTCAGCAAACTTTTGTAGCATTGAGGCCGTATTGAAGTTCTTACGCGGGCCTCCGTCGATAATCATTATCTTTTTCATAATTGTATTAAGATATCGTTTTCAATCCGATAATTGACGTAATGAGCATCGTAAGGAAGAACAGCCGCCAGAAGCTGGCCGGCTCGTGAAAAACGAAAATTCCCACCAGCAATGCTCCCACCGCTCCTATGCCCGTCCAGACCGGATAGGCTACGCTGAGAGGCAGGGTTTGTGTGGCCTTGGCCAAAAGCACGGCACTCAAGACATAAAACGCGGCAAATGCTCCTATCCAACCCCACCATTCGAGGCCGACTAAGCCCTTACTTCGCCCGAGGCAGTAGGTGAAGCCCACTTCACACAGTCCTGCCAAAATCAGAATAATCCAGTTCAGCATGGCATTATTTCTTTTCATTCCGTAAATTTATTGTTCTCTCTCATTCCTTGCCCATCCAATAGCGACGTTCTTCTTCATCCATTTTCTCGATGGCATAGCGGAGCGTTGTGCGAGGCATCTCGTGGGCGTGCTGGCGCAGGAAGTCGCGCAGCAAATCCATGCTTACCCGCTTGCCCATCTCGCGCAGCATCCACCCCACCGCCTTGTGCATCAGGTCGTGCGGATGATGAAGATGCTTCTCGGCATAGCGCAGGCACCAGGAGGGATCTCCCTTGGCCGAAGTCATCCAGGTGCACACCATACTCATGCGCTGCCGCCACAGGTTATCGCTATCGGCAAGGGCATCGATCGTCTGCTGCTTGTCGCCAAGATGGGTGGGCAGCAGAATCCAGTGGCCGAGAATCTTCGGAGCCGAGAGATCCACCAAATCCCAATTGTTGGCGCATTCGGCATACTGCAGATACATCTTTACGATTTCATCGCGTCCAAAGATGGATCTTTCGTCATTTTCGCATCGCTTGGTGGCAAGTTTCTCAAACCGTCTCACCAGCACCAGAAAGCCGCACAGCCTGACCTCATGCCATTTGCATAGAAGCAATGCCGGCACTTCGGAAAGCGGCAGATCGCCCGCCACCAGCTTCACGACAGTCCTTGTCTGTGGTGTTTTCATGCCCAGGAACTCGTCGCCATAGCCATACTCGCCCGGCGCCGTCTTGAAGAACCGCATCAGTATCTGGCGTTGCTCCTCATTGCGCTGCGACTCCATGTAACTGATCACCTCCTGTGCTGTCATCTTACTTTGTGCTGCCATATCGACATATTTTATTTAAATGTAGCCACCGCCTCATTTCGTTCTGTCGGTGCCAAACCTCGTTTGGGTGTTTTCAAGCGCAAATATAGCGATTTTATTTCAAAATCAAGCACAAGAACTTCCTCATTTGCGCTAAAACCGCACGTTTTTTGCTTTTTTTGCCCTATTTCCGCCCAACAGTCAATAATTATAAGTAAATTTCGCCCCGCATTTTGTACTTTTAATACCTTAATCGCATCAAGTTTGCTGAAAAAACTGTAACTTTGCCCCCAAAAATAACAATAAAAGAAAAGGATTATGGCAAGACCAATCAGAGAAACCCCCGTGCTGAAGGGCGAAGACGCCTTCAACTTCGAGATGCGAAGGCTGGAGGTGGAGAATATGAGCAAGGAACAGCGGGCCGAGAATCTCAAACGTGTTGAGGAAGGTTATGCACGTGCCAAGTCTTACATCAACTTCCACTGGTAAGATATGGACCTAATAGAGCTGACTCCCGACTACAACCTCAGCGATTTTGACTGTGGCGACGAGCAACTGAACAAATTCCTATTCGAGGATGCGAAACCGTCGCTTGCTTTACGTGTAGCCAACACGTTCATCCTGGTTGATGATGGACGTGTGGTTGCTTATTTCTGCCTGCTCAACGACAAGGTGAGCAAGGATGAGGTGATTGGCTGTCGTTGGAAGAAGATTCGCGCCAACTTCCCTTTAAGCAAGCAGTTCCGCAGTTATCCTACCATCAAGATTGGCCGATTCGCCGTGTCTCTTGACTATCGCGGAAGAAACATCGGCACCGACTTGATGGACTCCATCAAGGCCATGCTGCACGCAGAGCACGGACGCTCTGCCTTCCGTTTCATCACCGTCGATGCCTACCTCTCTGCCGTTCCCTTCTACGAGAAGAACGGGTTCCTGCACCTGACGAAAAAGGATGAGGACGAGCACACCCGCCTGATGTACTTCGACATGATGGAGATTGCCGAATAATATACACCCAGCGAGGGAGCGGTAGAGCTATAATAAAAGACAACGAGCGGGAACCGAGGCCGATGATGTCGGCGCGGATTCCCGCTCTGCTTTTGTTTTGATAATGGGGCTATATTTGATCCCAAGCCCCCCAAACACATAACACGAATAAATAGTATTTTGCCCATCAGATAGCAAAGGACGAGGCTCTGCGTCGTTTGGTTGCAGTCCGGCCAAACCAGCAAGTCTGCTTCCTCTCTCAGCAAGCCATCGATGCATGTCTGACTTACTTGAAAACCGAAAAACTGAAATAACGATGGAAGCCAACGAAACCCTCCTTCAGATGAAATATGCCCGCATCATCGAGCAGATAGCCGCCGACCTCGGCATCTCCAACGTTGATGCCATGGACATGTTCTACAACTCCCGTACTTTCCAACTTATCAGCCAAGGCATTGCCGACCTTCACTGCCGCAGCGACCGCTACCTGGCCGAAGAGGTGGAAAGGGAAGTCACACCAAAAGAAGTTTGAGCAGCCAAAACTGACAATTAACCATCCATTTTTCTGACATTCGGATACATTCCGTGCTAAAAAAGCATAAAATGAGGCTGATTGGGGCTAATTTTTATGTCTGAATGCACGGAATGCGTGTTTTTTCTCTATATTTGCAACCCGAATCCGGCTATTTTTGCGTCTGGCGGATTCGATTGATATTAATCTTGGGATCGCTAATATGATTATTAACCAAATTCGCTGCCTTGCAGGGGAACGTGCGCCGCCTTAGGAATGAAATCGGGCCGATGTGAGCTGTCACACCGGCATCGGGTGCTACATCGGGCCGATGTAGCGCCAAATCCTCCCAGTTGAGCCCACATCGAGCCGATGTGAGGCCAATTTCCTTCAGCCGAGCCTACATCGAACCGATTTGATAACATCTGTTAACATTCGGAGCTACATCGATTCGATGTGGAAACACTTTTTAACAATTGACGCTACATCGGTCCGATATGTAAAGAAATGTTAACAAGGGAGGCTACATCGAACCGATGTGGGTAGAAATCTTAAAAATTTTAACAAAATCGTTGCAATATGAATATCAATGCAAGACAAATAGAGGCACTGGACTTCAATTATCTGAACCAGGCCGAAACATATCAGTATAATGCGGACCAGCTGGCGCGCGTGAAGAGCAGCGCCGCCATCATGGCGAAACTGCAGGCAGAAGTGGCCGCGTGGGAAGCAAGTATGCAGACCTTCGACGTCACCTATCGCAAGGCCACAACCGCAGGGCAGACGAAGGTGGTGGAGAACCGCGATGCGGAGCGCGACAAAATCTACTCGGGCTTTGTCGGCACCGTGAACAATGCGCTGAAGAGCCCTATCGAGGCCCAGCAGCAGGCTGCCACTACCCTGCAGGAACCCATCAAGCGTTACGCCATCAGCACGGGTGCAGAGTATCAGGAACAGACGATGCGCACCGAACAGATCTGCCAGGAACTGCTGGCCAACTATGCCCCACAGCTCACCGCGCTCGGCCTGACGGCATGGGTGGAGGCGCTGCAAGCCAAGAACCGCGACTTCAAGGCGGCCATGACGCAGCGCACCAACGAGCAGGCGGGCTTTGTGAAGAGCGAATTGGCCAACCTGCGCCTGCAGATCATCAGCTGCTACCGGGCGTTTGTCAAACTGATGAACGTGGTGCTCATCTATGAGGGCGACACCGCCTACGCTTCGGTCATCGACCAGCTGAATGCCGAAGTCCGTCACTACAAGCAGATCATCGCCCGCAAGGGTGGCCCGGTATCGGCATCCTCATACACAGGCGGTTCGGACACGGACTCGGACACCTCTGACGGCGGCTCAAGCAATACCGGATCCGGCACGAGCGGCACCGGAACCGGCACCGGAGGAACGGGCAGCGGCAGCAACGAATCGGGTTCGGATTCCGGCAATAACGGCTCGTCGGACGACAACGGCGGAGGCGTTGGCCCTGGCGACGATATCATCCTGTAACCTCGGGTAAACCCTAAACAAGAAGAGGGTGAGTCAAAACAAGGATTGTTTGAAAGATTCTGCGCAAAGCGCTCTTTCCCTGTTTTGACCCACCCTCTTATTCTGTTTTCTTTTTTCGGCCGGTTTCTGCACTATTTACGGTGAAATGAGATGTAATTCAAAATAAAGTCGGAGCTTCCGCAAGATATTGAATAATTTTGAGTAACTTTGCGCCCGAAATTCAAAACAATAAAAAATGAACAAGTATCAATGTATGAGAAACCTTTGGGCATGCTTTGTCTTGCCCCTACTGACATCCTGCTCTATTGTGCGAGGCTATATGGCCGATGGGGCTTATGGACCGACAAGTTTCAGTTATGAGAAGCAGTTGAAGGATACCATCATCAATCGTTCTGACGTCTTTACTTTCAGGCGTGCAGACAATCAGGCTTACTGGATTGATACCTTGCATTTCTTTAACCAAGGCCGAAGATATACTAATACGACGATGTGGGAGGCTATCGGCCCAAAGACGGATACTCAAGGCGTCCTGATTATTCAAAGCGACAGCATTGTATATGAGAAATGTACGGGCGATATTTTCCCCGACAAGATTGCGGGTGTATTCTCTGTCACCAAGTCCATTACGTCGCTGCTTTGCGGGATTGCAGTGGATGAAGGCTATATCAAGAGTATTGATGACCCGGTGACGGATTACCTTCCCGAATTGAAGAAGAAAAATCAGATGTGGCAGAAGCTGACCATCCGACATCTGCTGGATATGCAGAGCGGTCTTGACTTCGACGACACTTATTCGCTCAGTTTGAAGATAAAGAACATCAAGCGTCTGCACGCGATGGCAAAACTGAATTATGGTCGCAACATTTCTGCGCAGATCAAGAAACTGAATTTCCGCCAAGAACCGGGTGCTGAGCACAACTACGAGAGTATGACTACCGAGATACTGGGCATTGCTATTGAAAGAGCCACGAAGCGCAATTTTGCAGAGTACCTTGAAGAAAAGGTCTGGACGCCGCTGGGGATGGAATCGCCGGCGTATATGAATTACGACAGCCAGAAGCATCACACGGCGCATGCCTTTGGCGGGCTGGCTTTAACGATGCGAGACCTCGCAAAGATTGGCCTCCTGTATCTGAATCGAGGAGAATGGAACGGAAGGAGGATTGTAAGCGAGTCCTGGATTGAACAATCGACAGCGTATTCAAGGGATAATGAAGGATACCATTTTTGCTGGTACAACACCAGTTGCATAGGGGCAGATAAGCCAGAGTTTCCCGGCTATTATGCGATGGGCATTCGTGGCCAGGTGCTCTATGTGAATCCTTACAAACACCTGATTATGGTGAGGCTGGGACTGAGAGATGACACCTATGCCCACATCCCTTATCTGTTTGAGCAATTGAGCAATCTTTGGCCGGAATATAAATAGTTCCCATTTATCAACTACAACGAAGCGAAAAATATGAACAAGAAAATAGGCCAAAACACAAACTGCCTATCATCATAACTTGCTCAAAAGCAACTGAAACATTAACCGCCGTCGAACCCAAAAGGGACGACGGCGGTACTGACTGAACAATCCCTGCGGATTGCTACATCTTCTTGCTTTTAATAGGTAATGAGAGGCTCAAGCGTCTTAGCCTGCTCAATCATCTTCTCAACTTCGCTGAGTGAAGGAACGCGGTTGCAGAGGTTCTTCTCATTATTGGTCTCAACGAGTTTCGGATGCAGGTTAGCAGGAACGCGATGACGGAACTCCTTAACGGTGTCAACACCGGCAGCCTCGAGCAGTTCGGCAAACTGACCTGCGATGCCGTTGATGCGGAAAAGGTCGGCGTGGTTGGTCCACTTGAGGATGAGCTTAGGGCTGATGCCTGTCTCTTCGGCCAAAGCCTTGCGGCCGGCAGCCTTAGCACACTTTTCGAGCAGGTCGTCGGTAGTCTTGATGCCAGCAGCCTGGAGTTTCTCGGCGTAAACTTCGCCGATGCCTTCGATGTCAATAATCTTGTAAGCCATGGTTTTTAAGTTTTTATTAAGGGTGAAACATAAGTAGGTAATAGATGCCGCAAATATAGCACATTAAAAGCAGAATGCAAAATGCAAAGTGCAAAATGAAGGTCAAAACGGCTCGTAAAGCGCAGCCAATTTTGCATTTTGCACTTTGCATTTTACATTTTTAGCGTGACTTCGGCAAATGGATGCGAATCTTACCGGTTCACAATCTGCATCACTTCCCCTATCCCACCGATAATATAGTCGGCGCCTGCTTCTTCGAGCTCCTTGCGGGTGCCGTTGCCGTAGGTTACGCCGCATGTCCGGGTGCCCGCATTCGCGCCCATTTGGATATCGACACTCATATCGCCCACCACCAATGTCAGACTGGCTTCTTGCTTCAAAGCCATGAGGATCTTCAGGACGGGTTCGGGGTTCGGTTTGGCCTGTTTCACATCGTCGGCCCCTATCAGGCAGGAGATGCAATCCGAAAGATCCAACTCGTGCGTCAGTTCGACCAAAGATGCATGCGTTCGGGATGATGCGATGGCAAGGGTGTATCCGGCAGCCTTGAGTGCCGAAAGGGTCTCTGTGACATTGGGAAACGTCTGCGGTCTGATGGTCTGCAGGTTCTCTTGGAATATGCGCCGATAGGTTTCGGTGCAGCGTTCGATGATTGCTTTGTCTGTATCCGGATATAATGTCTCGAAGCAACCATACAAAGGGAGTCCGATGGTCGAGATGCATTCGGCTTCACTCCGACTGGGCAGACCTAACTCCGCGATCGTCATCTGCATGGTGGTCACGATGTTCTTTCTGGTATCACCCAGTGTCCCGTCGAAGTCGAGTATAATCAGTTTTATGGGCATCATGCGCGATTCTGTTATTGATTTGTTTCGTAAGTGAGTGCAAAGATACAGCATTTTTTTGAAATTCCACGCAATTTTCGCATTTTTAATGCCGAAACGCTCCCCGATTCAAAATAATTTTGTACCTTTGGCGCAGAATTCTAAAACTTTACAAAAACAGATCAGGCGATGAAGCACACAAGAAGAATGCTGACGGCAGCAGCGCTCATATCGTTTCCCTTAGTAATGAGTGCGCAGACGGAAGATCCGCGAGGCATCTACAAGATGATCACACTTACGGGGAAAATGGGAGAAGTGGAAGCTCCCTTCGACCAATACAAAATCTGCACCGACAGCCTGACTATGATGCTGAGCGTGCAGAATGCCGCCTTTCAGATTTCCGATACCGACCATAAGGTGCTCAGATATACAGGCGACCAGCCCAAGGATGAGAATGACAAGAGCTCACTTATCTACGACAGCAACGCCGACCATTTCACCTTAAAATGGTGGAGCACAATCAAGTATCATGTCTATTTTCCTGAGAACGACTGGTGCATCGAGAAATATGAAGCTAACCGGTATTCGGAGGTGGCGCAAATGGCTTTCGATGCCCTGAACGCCCTGCCTGCCCCCGACAAAAACAACCCGCTGCTCGGCACGTGGCGCATCCTCGGCGATGTGGATGAACTGCGCGACGTGAAGAAAGCGCTACCGGAATTGCAGGAAAACTACGAGACCAATAAATACTTCAACTCCTTCTACGTTTTCACGCCTCAGAGCTTTGCTGTGATTGTCCGATTGCATGGAGGCGTTGCCAACCCGGTGGAATACGACGGCAAGAAGTCATACACCTTGAACCATAAGAACGTCAGCCACGTCAAATGGCTCTCCAAAAACCGCATCGCCGTCGAAGAGAAGATCGACTACCGCACCGACTGGAAGATTCTGGAGCGCGTAACCGACCGTCAGACCATGATGAGCCGCATCGCCAACCAATATCTGAAAACCCGCTGACGATAATAGTCTTCGATTTGCTGTTAAAACCAGTTCCCTAAATCAGGGCACTGGTTTTGTTCTCCTCTTCCACTTGGTCGCGAATCGCTTAAGCGGTCGTTGTTCATTATGCAGATCCGGCATTTCTGATACTCCGTTCATCTACTGGACATATATTATTCCCCGAAATCACCGTCTCAGATGCAAACACCCTACTTGTGATCTTGACTCTCCGTTTGCACTTTATGGATTCACTTGATTTCTATATAATCTGGAGTAACAAGAGTGTCCTTGATAACTGAAATCACACCCTGTGTTTGATATTTTATCCTTACCAAACCCTTTTTACCAGAAGGAGCTGCAATTTCGTACCCACTACCCCGTAGAAGATAACCTGTCTCAAACGAACTCCCTCCGCCATATTCATCTTTCACTTCTGCCTCAGGGCTAATCAGATATTTCCATTTCTCATCCTTGAAAGTGAAAATGCGGTATGTCCTCCATTGTGACAGCTTCCAGACAGGCAGATACCCAACCTCGCAAGTTCCATTCCCATCCAAATCGCCCTCGTTAACTAATCGAGGCGAGAGCGATGCATATCCGTACAACTCCACTTTACCCAATGCCGGATTGGTTGAGGAAAGATAGTACTTCACCAACTCTTCATCCATCTCATGTGCGAAATGCTCATCCTTGTCATAGTCCTTATCCAAGTTACAATTGCAGTCAACAATACTTTCGACATATAAGGTATCTATGCCTTTCCCGGTAAAATTACCAATGATGGTGTCTTTTTCGTCATGTCCCTTCACCGAATTGATGTAGAGGTCGTCATTGAAGGGGAATATTGACAATTGATTACCAATATCGGTACTATCTTTCTTTTCATATGTTTCCTGCTTTTCCGATGTATTATTGTTTCTCTCGATATTTTTTGAGCCACATCCAGAGAATAATAGGCATCCGAAAAATAGCAGGATTGCCAATGTTTTTTGGTGGTCATATCACTTGATATTTAAGAACGATTGAAGTGTCATTCAAACTCATTGATTATAGACTCTACAAACATCTATTACAAAACGATGTTTTCAAAGTTTCCAACGCGAAAATCCTTTCTAGTTTCTTTTGCTATAGCTGTTTCTTCAAAATCACCAGAGAGCAAGCATTGATTTGCTTCTGAGCCAGTTTTCAAACTGATGCCTAACTTTTCACATCGATCAACACTATAGAGCCACGATGGATTCTGCCGCTGAAGCAGCAAAGCATAGGAACGATCGTCCATATCCTCGTCGGAAAGCACAGGACACAACAACGCCGTTCCGACAAAGCCGGTTGAAAGACGATAGTCGTTCTGCTCAATCTTCAGACGCAAACTGTTGCGCGTTGCCACCCGGTGTTCCTCGGGCAGCAACCCGAAACGCAGAGCCAGCAAGTAGGCGGTCTGCGTGGTTTTATTCAGCTGGCCGTCGGCATTCACGTATCGCTGGCGAAACTCCTGCCGGATGTCATGATGCGTGAAGGGTTCATCGCCGAAAGTGCGGTCGATACGGATCTGTCCGAAGATGGTGCCTGTGGCAATGGTATCGTGATAGATCGTGAAGTTTTGCGGATGCCGCCACAACCGTTCGTCGCGGACACGCACTTCTGGTCCCTCGAAAGGAACCACACTTATGCGCAAGGTGTCGATGACCGTTGCCGTCTGCCAATGGTCCGGTTGCCGACGTGCGTCGTAAATCTCACCTCTGTAGATATCTCCTTCCACGAGCGGACCGGTCAGGCTAGCAACAGGGCAACTGACAAAATCTTTTTCATACTAACTTAGACGATTTCCTCCAAGGCGCCGGTTTCGGAATCGATGATGAAACCACGGACGATGATGTCTTTCGGCACAAGCGGATGAGTCCGGATGGTCTCGACGGTCTTGCGAACCGATTCGGGCGTATCCTTGAATCCCTCCAGCCAATGATCGAGATTGATGCCGCACTTGCGGATGGTGTCGAGCGTCTCGTCGGTCACACCTCGGGCAATCATTTCGTGACGAAAGTGATCGAAGCTCATGTGGCAGGCTCCGCAATGCGAATGTGCCACCACCATAATCTCCTCCACTCCCAGCTCGTAGATGGCAACAATCAGGCTGCGCATCGCCGAATCGAAAGCCGAAATAACCAATCCGCCGGCGTTCTTGATAATCTTCGCATCGCCGTTCTTCAGGCCCAAGGCCGCAGGCAGGAGCTCGGTCAGGCGGGTGTCCATGCACGAAAGCACCGCCAGTTTCTTGTCCGGATACTTACTGGTCAAATACTTCTCGTAGCCCTTCTCGGCCACGAAGTTCCTGTTGAAAGAAATAATCTGGTCAATCATAATATTATTGTTTTGTGGTAATTATGTCTTTTTTCTCTTGAACCAACTCTTCAGGCGATGGAAACCCTCAACGCCAAGGATGGTGAGACCGCCGTACTGGCAGGTTTTCGCCAAGCCGAAGAGAACGGTCCACAGAACGCCTTTGGCGGCTGCACTTATGGGGAGCAGCATTTGGGCAAAGGAAAGAATATAGAAAGGTATGCAGCATAATAGTACAATCACACCCGTTCGGAACGAAAGCGATTGCAGCCAACCCTTCAATTTCCTGCCGAGATTCACAAAAAAGTCTTTAGTTCTACTCATCGGTTATACAGTTTATTAATCCCTATCAGATCCTCCGTAAGAGGCATCACAAAATAATCTCCATCGTGGTTTTCTGCACCTGCATGCCCATCTTCCTGTAAAAGCCCAGCGCTGCGTCGTTGCCCTCCCACACATTCAGGGTAATGTTGCGACAGCCGATCGAGGCGGCATATTCGCGGACATAATCGAACAGGGCAGTTCCGACATGCTTGCCGCGAGCATCTGCATCGACGCAGATGTCGTCGATATAGAGCGTCTTGATGTCTTGCAGCAAAAGATGGTCTCTGACCTCCGTAATCTGGCAGAAGGCATAGCCACGAACCTCTCCGTCGTCGAAGACAAACACAGGCGTCTTTTCGTCGGCGAACATCGCCTGCAATGTCTCTTCGTCGTACTTGGTGGTATGAGGCTTGAACAAATCGGGGCGGATCCGATAGTGCACCATGTTCACCTGATGCAAGAGTTCGAGGATGCGCCGGACGTCCTGCGGATTAGCTTTTCTGATCATAGTTGCCATGTTTTCGGTTTAAAATTCCCTCACCACGTTCCGGCCTTCCAGCCAAGCCACCATATTCAGCACCAGGTAATTCCAGTTCTGGAAACCCGGATTCATGATGGGAGCGCCCGAGTCGGGATCGTAGTATTCGTGCAAGGCTCCGTTCTTCTTCAGGTCTTCGCCGAAGAGCGCGATGGTCTTTCCTGCCATCTGCCGGGCTTCTTTGCGGAAACCGTAATCGGCCAACCCGCGAAAAACCATATAATTGCTGATTCCCCAAATGGGACCTTGCCAGTTGGAAGGATTGTGCGTGGCGCGGATGTTGTACATCTTCTCCAGACGCGAAAGCGTGCGCACGCCGTAGGGAGCACAGAACGTACGTTCGTCCAGGAGGTTCTCTTTCACCATGCGCCGAGCCTGCTCGGGTGTGGCGATGCCTGCCCAAAGCGTCATGAAGCCCGACCAGCAACCCAGTCGCTGAATGAGGCAAGGATACTGACGAGGTGCGCCCTGATGGAGCACAAACGGTTTGCCGAAAATGATCTGCGGCTCGCCGGTGTAAGTCACAAGGTTCAGGTCAACGGAATAGTACATACCGTCCTTCTCGTCCCAGCAGTACTTTCGAACGGCATCGCACAAAGAGTCGGCCATCGCAGCATATTTCCGTCCGTCTTCCGGCAACTGCAAGCGTTCTGCCAGATAGCTCATCGCACGAAGTTCCTTATACATCAGGCAATTCAGGTAAATGCCTGCCGACGAACCTTTCGGACGGAAGAAAGTGGAGGGGTCGTTATCTACGCCGATGGCGAGATCGTCCTGCCAGAAGTACAAGCCCGTCGCTTCATGCCGGTGATGATCGTGATAGTTCTGCACGAAAGCCTGCATACGGGGGAAACCTTCTCGCAGCCACTCTGCCTTACCATCGGACTGCTGCACCAGAAACGCCGCATGCTGCGCCAAACAAGGCTTGTGCATATTCGTCCCGTAGATGTCCGTTGGCTTGATTTTGTTCGGATCCGACTCCGCGTCCACCACCATCGGCATATATCCGTCCTTCTCGGAGGTATAGGCCAGATAGTTCAGCACACATCCCTGCTCGTAGGTCAACGCTTCCTCACGATCGGCCTCGGAACCCACATCGGACAGCGTCTGACGCAGCGCCACATCGGACAGCCACGAATCCCAATCCCACAGCACATGAGCATACTGCCTGCTGCCGGGAGTCAGGTATGGATAGATAAGCGCTCCGCCCGACGGCTGCCTGTACATCTGTTTATAGTCTTCGTAGATGTGCTGCTTAATCAGTTCGCGATGCTCCTTGGTCGCCTTCTGAGGTTTGGCCACAAGCATCCCCGCCAGGCAAAACAACCAGATAAGTAAGAAGTTCTTCATGCACTTATTTCAGCTGCTTACCGTCGGAGAAAGCCTTGCCAACAGTTTCACCCAGACGGATATAGGTGTGGTGCACAGGATCGTAGGTGATGATGCCCATGCGAGCCACATCCGGATTGCCGTCGGGAGCCAGAAATTGCTCGTCGCAAAGGATGTTGACGATTTCTGCCACGAGGTAATAGCCGGTTTCCGACTCATCAATCTTCTGCTTTACGCGACACTCTAAGGTCACAGGGAAATTCTTGAAAACAGGAGCGTTTACGTTCGGTGCTTTTTCGATCGTCCAGCCGGTCTTCTCCATCTTATCGGGCGTATTCCTGCCGCTGGTGATGCCCACATAATCGGCAGCCACCAGCGTCTCGGCTGTGGCAAAAGCCACCGTAAATTCCGGATTCTGAGCCAAGTTGTCGGTGGTCTGATGCGAACTCAGGGAAATAATGATTTCGTGCATATCCCATTGTCCGCCCCACGCAGCATTCATTGCATTGGGCTTACCCTCTTTGTCGTAAGTACCGATAATCAATACAGGTTGTGGAAGTATCCACGGTTTTGAGCCAAAGCTTTTCATATCTTTCTTATTTTAATTTAATTGGAAATAGTGTTTTTTGTGAATTGCAAATTGTGTTTACGTGCGCAAAGATACGGTTTTTTCTTCATTTGCCAACGAATCCCGGGCATAAAGTTACTTAAAATCACATTATTTAACATTGCAATTTGGGGAATATAAAAAAAGGGGATCACTTTATGTAAGTGAAGCCCCGAGTGGAGGTTGGAGCCAGGCACAAAGCTTTGACTCTTACCGCTGCGAAGGTATGCACTTTATTTCATTCTTCCAAATTTTCCCCCCAAAAAAATGAATCTATCGAGTTGTTTTGCTATAAAAATGTCCTATTTTTGAAGAAAACCGGAAAAAATTTGGCGATATTAAGAATAATATTATAGCACGTATTGTTCACCAGGCATTCCGGCTTACACTTCCTTCCAGCTGAAGCAAACGCAGTTTTTTGTCGAGACCGGCAGCATAGCCTGTGAGCGAGCGGTTGGCCCCGACGACGCGGTGACAGGGAATGATGAGGGAAATGCTGTTGTGGCCGACGGCGCTACCTACAGCCTGCGCCGACATGTGCTTCCTGCCCATCCGCTGCGCCACGATACGGGCGATTTCGCCGTAGGTCATCGTCGAACCGTAAGGAATTGAGAGCAGCTCCTCCCACACCAGCCGGCGGAAACCGGTAGTCCGCATCAGCAACGGGGGCGTGAAGTCGGGCCGGATGCCGCCGAAATACATATCCAGCCAGCGTGTGGCATCGGAGAAAACCGCCAGGTCGGAACGGGTTTCGCAGGGCCGGCACAGCGTATCGGCAAAGTACTTCTGTCCGTCGAACCAGAGTCCGGTCAGCGATTCGCCGTCGGAGGCCAACGTGATGCCGCCAAGGGGCGACTCATAGTGAGTGATGTAGTCCATATCGGATTCAGATGTTCGGAATTTCCGTCGGCAAAGTTACGCAAAACCGGGCCATCCGCAAAATTATCGTGCAACAAATTGCGTGCTGTCTGCCCTTTTTCGCCCGATTGCCTGCCTTTGGAGACCGAAACATTTGGAAAATCCGGAAATTTAACTTACCTTTGCGCCCGAAAAAAGTAAAAGAATGGCGAAAAAAGAATTTGTTGAGCAGATGTTTAACGACATTGCTCCGACCTACGACAAACTGAATCATATCCTTTCGCTGAACGTCGATAAGAGCTGGCGGAAGAAGGCGGTGCGGCGCATAGCGGAAACCCGTCCCGACCATGTGCTCGACATTGCCTGCGGCACCGGCGACTTTTCCATCGCCCTTGCCCAAGCTGGGGTACCGAAAGTGACGGGCATCGACATCTCGGAGGGAATGCTCGAAGTGGGACGCCGGAAAGTGAGCGCCCTCGGGCTCGACATCCGGATGCAGGCGGACGACAGCGAGCACCTGAGCTTTCCGGACCGGAGCTTCGATGCCGTCAGCGTGGCATTCGGGGTCCGGAACTTCGAGCATCTGCAAGCGGGACTCAGCGAGATGCACCGCGTGCTGCGTCCGGACGGATTGCTCTGCATTGTGGAGCTTTCGGTGCCCGGCAACCCGTTCTTGCTGTGGTGCTACAAGCTCTACTTCCTGCACATCCTGCCGTTTGTGGGCGGCCTGATGTCGGGCAACCGCGACGCCTACCGCTACCTGCCTGCGTCGGTGCTCCATTTTCCCAAGCCCGACCAGGTTTGCCGGATGTTGCGCGAAGCCGGATTCCACGACGTGGAGGCGAAAGCATTCACTTTCGGCTTGTGCCGGATGTTCACAGGGAAGAAATAAGATTTTAAGTTAATAGTTTCAAGTTTCGCAAGTTTTCAACTCGCTCACTGTCAGTTTGGAAGGGGAGTTAAAGAGGAGTAAAAAGGGAGTTAAAGGGACGTTTGCTGCTTTTGTCGGAAGTTTTGGGACTATTGCTATTGTCCCTTTTACTCCCCTAT
>JAFSKF010000015.1 GCA_017449065.1 Bacteroidales bacterium | reverse complement strand
GCACGCCGTTTTGAAATTTGAGTTGTGGTTTGATGTAGAAGAAGAACGATATACAACTTTGGTTTTATTTCCATAACTTATTGATATGTTGTGGTTTGATGTAGAAGAAGAACGATATACAACTCTAACTATGAAATTATTAAATTTAGTTAAGTTGTGGTTTGATGTAGAAGAAGAACGATATACAACTTTTTCACCGCAAAGCTAACAAAAAAAAAAGTTGTGGTTTGATGTAGAAGAAGAACGATATACAACTGGGCAGGCCGATTGGTGCAGGTGCAAAACGTTGTGGTTTGATGTAGAAGAAGAACGATATACAACCTCCGAATTTGATTTTTTCCATAATTTTGAGTTGTGGTTTGATGTAGAAGAAGAACGATATACAACCGAAATCATCCTCATAGGTGAGCAACACAGTTGTGGTTTGATGTAGAAGAAGAACAATATACAACATTAGCAGAAGAAAGATCTGAAAGAACACAGAGTCTTACGTGCCTTCGACGCTTGTTTCGTTTCTTGTCGCGAGTACAGTGGTATTACCCCTGACTGTGGTCTTAAATTCCTTCGGGATTTTCGTTGTGCATTTTGCTTTTAAAACATGAATTTTCAAGAATATAACACAAAATATATGTAATTCTCAGATTTAGAAATAATAATACTGATATTTGCAGTTTTTTATGCTGAAATAGAGATTTTGGAAGAGAAAATTTGGAATTTTACAATTTGGTTAGTATCTTTGCACCGTTACAAAAACAGATGTGTTTTGAATTAAGTCAATTTCTCAGAAATGAAAAAGAAATTTATATCGAATAAGGCGATTGTGGCATTGGGAGGCGGATTGGATTCTACCTGCCTGCTGCTAAAATTGCTGAGTGAGGGAAAAGCGGTGCGTGCGTATGGGTTTAATTACGGACAGAAGCACCAGATAGAGCTGAAGAAAGCGAAACGGAATGTGCGGTTCTTGCAGCAAAAAGGCTTCCAGTTGTCGTTTCAGGAAATCAATCTGGTGGATGTGTTTGCCGATAACACCAGTTCGCTGGTGGCAAGCACGGGCATCGATATACCTCACGGAAACTATAACGAAGACAGCATGCGTTCGACGGTCGTACCGCTGCGAAATGTGATTTTCTCGTCGATCATCTATTCAAAAGCCATCAACTGGGCGGTGCAGAGCGGCGAGAACGTGTTGATTGCCTTGGGACTGCATAGCGGCGATCATGCCGTTTATCCGGATTGCCGTCCGGAGTCGCACAAAGCCTGCAAGCGTGCCTACGAACTTTCGGATTGGAATTCGGAAATGGTGGATTATGTGGCTCCGTTTGTGAAAGTCGATAAAGCCCAGGTGCTGGCTGCAGGACTGAAGGCGATGCGCAAAATGGGCTTCTCCCAACGGGAAATGATGCGCGTGCTGGCCAATACGCATTCGTGCTACGACCCCAGCCCGAAAGGCGAAAGTTGCGGCTTGTGCGGCACTTGCCAGGAAAGGCTACAGGCTTTTGCGGCCAATGGGTTGAAAGACCCGGTGAAATACAAGCAGTCAGCTTGCTTTGAATAAGGGAGCAAGCTGACTGTTTGTATTTCAAATTACTAATTACAAATTACTGATTACGAATTACGGCTCTGAAAACTCCTCCAAGACATACCTTGAAGGAGTTTTTTGCAACATATGCAGGATATAGTGGATATTCACCATGATGTTGCAGTTGGTGTCCGGGTTGCTGCGATAGACAGATGAGAGACCAGACATTTCGCGATCGAAGTTTACGCCCACCAGTTCGCCCTTGGCATTGAGCACAGGACTGCCGGAATTGCCCGACGCCGTTTCGGCATTCGAGGTGAAGCAGCAGAATGTGGGAACGCCTGGCTTGTGGCTGAAATCGGTAACGTGACCCGGAGAATAGCGTAGCGTCTTGTTGGCATCCGCTTCCCGTATTTTGCCCTGATTGAATTCGTTGTAGGCCGTCATATAGATGTTGTAGAGTTCTCCGTTCCGGCGACGGAAAGGAGAAGCATCGCGATTGATGCGGGAAACACGGTTGATGTAGAACGTCAGACAGAAACGATATAATTCGTCTTGCTGCAAAGCCTGTGTGCCTGTTTCGATCACGTGTTCGATAAACGGCATGAGACGTGTGCTGTCGGTCAACAGGGAATGCGCATAGAGGCTGTCGAGATTGTGCGGCTGCCGGATAAAATCCTCAATATAGTTGTCGTTCATCTCCTTCAGATAATAGGGCAGGAGGAGTTTCATCATTCCCAGATCTTCCTCGAAGTCGAAGGCTGCAAAAAACTCACCGATATTGCGACGCAGATCCTTGAGTTCGTTCTGCATATCCCTGGCCCGATTCTTGCGGTTCTGTTTGTCGATGTTGATGAGTTTCTCGAACTTACCGGCAAACGGAAATACATTCGGCCCGCTGAGCACACATTGGCTGAACACTTCTTCCATGTGGTTGAAATGCGTCAGCACGCTATAGTTCTGCTCCATGTCGGACAGCAGGGTAGGACCATACTTCTGCATCCGTTCGGGTGAGGCTTCGAGCCAGCGCTGTAGAGCCTCATCCTCCTGACGGCGCAGTTCGACGATATGATCGCGACGGGTTCCGTCTATTTCACCCTTCGAGCGCAGATAGGTGTTGTTGATGCTGCTGATGCGGGAAGCATAGCCCGCCTGCTTGTCGGCAGGAGCCTTCGATTTCAGTTCCGTCAGATAGTCGATCTTCGCCTTCGTAATCTCGGCACGCACGCGGGTGTCGTTGTTGACAATCTTATCGAGTGCATACCAAGGAATATGCTTTCGGGTTTGCGACGGGAAGCCGGCAACCAGCACCAGATCACCCTTGCGAACTTCGTCCTTGGCAATTGGCAGGAAGCACGCCGGGTGGTAAGGCACGTTGGTCTTCCGATAGTTGGCAGGCTTGTTGTTCTCGTTGCCATAGACGCGCAGCAGGGCATAGTCGCACGAGACGCGAGGCCAACGCCAGTTCACTTCATCGCCACCCTCTAAGGCCAGCGAAGACGGAGGTGCCGCAACGATGCGGACATCGTTGAAGATGCGGAACTTGGCAGCCACAAACTGATTGCCGCCCATCATCGAATAGGCACGATAGGATTCTTTGGCCGACTTCGGCTGCGTTTTCATCCATGCTTCCGCCTTTTTGCTCATCGCCGCGATGCGTGCTGTTACAGAGAGCGTATCTGGCAAACCGGCTTGCAGAGTGTCGGTAATGTCCATGCACCAGAGCAACTGGTTGAGCTGCAATCCGAACAACGGTGCTTCTTCCTCGCGCTTGGAGGCATAGCATCCGTACTGCAGGTAATTATGTTCGGGAGAGGATAAGCGTTCGATGTAGCGGCCGACGGTGTGGAAATTGGTCAGCACCAATCCGTCGGCCGAAATGAAAGACGCTGTGGCAGAAGGCGAGAAAGTGCCGCCATCCTGACTCAAAGAGAGAATCGCGTTGTTCAGACAAGCCTGATTGATGCTGTTAATGTCTTCCGGACAGAGCTGAAGTCCTTCTTCCTTCAGTTTATTGAAGATGTCGGCAGAAGTGAGTTGGTGGGGCAGCCACATGCCGGAGGTCTGAACAGGAGTGGAGTTCAGCAGCTCCATCATCTTCTGTCGTTCGTTTTCCAGTTGGCGGTTGGCCGATCGGTTCGCCAGATTCTGCGCCTCATCCGCAGTATTTTCTGCCAGAAGCAGGAATCTATAGCCCTCGGTCAGTTCCTGTTCGAGCATCGCACGGAAGGCAGGATTGTTCTTGCCCGGCAGCAGATGCGACAATTGTTCGAAATAGTTCCGTTGCACATCGGCGAACGATGCAGGCATTCCTTCGAAAGCATTCTTTTTACCCGGGTTCCATTGCGAAATGTGTTCGACGATGTAGCGCAGATTACTGATGCCATAGCGAGTGGAAGCGATGGGGTCGTTGCCCAAATCGGAAGCCTGCACATCCAATCGGATCTTATCTAAGCCCGAACCTTTGACTTGTTTGGTGTAGCGGTATTCCGGGCGGTTTTGATGCGCATCGACAAACGCCTGAAAATCGGCTTGCGACGCGAACTTCCCGTATCCTGCCTGAATGGCATAGATGTCGTATTCGCCCAAATAGGGAGGACAAACCTGAGTCACTCCATCGCCAGGTTGGGCAACAAAATTGAAGCGGGCATAATCCATGATGCTGGGTGTGGTGCCATGTTGCTGGCAGAAATCCGGATCACGCAAAGAGTCGGTCGCATAGGCAGAAGAAGCCTGAAAGTTATGATCTAAGCCCAGGCAATGGCCGATTTCGTGGGCAGCAGCATAGCGGATAATACGCTGCACGATACTGTCGCTGAGTTCGTGACGCGCTTCCGGGTTATATGCCGCCGTTTGCAGGAAATACCACATCTTGAGCTTTTCGATCACCTGATGGTAGAAAAGCACATTGGCCTGAAGGATCTCTCCGCTGCGAGGGTCGCAATAATGCTTGCCTTCGGCGTTGGCAAATTCGCTTTCCGGACAGAAAATGACGTTGGTGCCGAAACGGAAAGGATCGAAGTCCGATTTGGCTTGGGAGAAAGGAACGCCTTTCAGCAAAGAAGGATAGCCCAATGTGGAGAAAGCACGGTTCCAGTCCTCGATGCCTTGGCGGATGGCTTCCTGCCATAAAACCGGGAACCGGTCATCGATATAGAAAACCAGTTGCTTGCGATTGTTCAGGTCGAACCTGTCGATGTGCTTCCGGTTCTCGCTCCGGTAATTCAGACGCGCATCCGGCAGTCGGCCTTCCATTGGTTTCTCGGGCAGCATCACCAGCGATTTGCGTACCGCAATCCGATAGGGGATGGTGTCTGTCTGATATGTATAGTCGATACGGGCTTCCAAGTGTTCGATATTACCCTGCTGGAATCCCATCTCCACACTGGCAAGCTTGCCGGGCAGAATACGTCCGCTAAGCGGATCGACGCCTTTCTGAATGCGCTTGAAGTAGGGTTGGAGATCGACATAAACGGCATTGTGTTTTTTCTTGGCAATAGGCAACATGACGGCCGCTGGATGCCAGCGGTCGTCGATGCCTTGAATACACAAACTATCGTGCACAATGCTGAGCCGGGTGGGCTGGGGCTGATAGAGCATCAGTCCCCTGCACACTCGGGTCTTTCCCTGACACCAAGGATGACTCACTTGTTCCACTTGGGCCGTTGTCACAAAGTCGCGCTCCAGATACCGAAGAGGAATCCGGGTCAGATGCTGTGCCGACAGCCAGAAACATTGGAGCAGCAATGTGCCCAATAGAATGAATTGCTTCATGTTTACTTATTGATTACTTTCTTGCCATTTACGATGACAAGACCCTTATAATCGTTGCTGACTTTCTGACCGGACAGATTGTAGCGAACGCTGTTCTTGACTGCATTCTCTTCGATGGCAGCGATGCCGGTAGCACTGGCTTCAGGACCTGTCCAAGGAATGAAATGCAATTCTGCCTGGGTGGTTCCAAGCGTTTTGGCTATGTTTGCAACCGCCGTTGCGTTGAGAGGCAAGTAGAGGTGCTCGCCTTCGCCCAGGGTGCAAGAAGTATAGCTGTCGGCAGCAAATGTCTCATCGCGTTCAAAGCCCACCTTGTCGGCTTCGTTAACGAACTTATAGAGCATACGGCTCTTCTTGTAGGCTACACCAGGAGTTTCATCCAGCCAGTATGTAACAGTAGAATTGTATTTAGCTGTGATGGAATCGGTGGTGTAGTGCAAGGTGTATTCGCCGGGAGTGGCAGTTAGAATCAGGCTGCTTCCCATAAATACGCTATCACCCTGATGATTCAGGTAGTTCAGCGCCGTCGATTTTGCAGTCGCATTGATGTTGGTAACCGTAACATCGGCAGAAGTGCGGAAGTTCGATTTGACGTTGATAGCCAAGTGACCGGTTGCAGGAATCGTTACCACCGTATCCATCTCGGTGTCATATTCGCGAGGTTTGATGGTGGTAGATACTGCCAGATCGTTGGTGGAATTGTCGGTGTCGGCTAAAATGATGCGTCCAACCGTAAACTGAGCCGTTTTGCGATAGTAGGTTTCTCCGCTATAGCTTGTGCAAATCTGAGAACCGGCATCGATGTCATCATACAGATGCTTCCACTCGTTTTCGGCATAGTTCTTGTTCATCAGTTCAATGCCGTCGATCACATACTTGGCAGGTACGCGCTTATAAACGTTGCCTTTTTCTTTCTCAAACTGGAAGGTCTCTCCCAAGGCAGCCATTTCCTCGTCGGAGGCAGAGAAAAGGGTCAGGTGGAGAGGGCCTGCCTGCGCGAGCAGCATATAAGTGATGGCAGGATAGGCGGTGTAGGTTAGGGTCAACGCCTCCACTGCATCGTTGTTGGTCTTGGGTGAAGCACTATTTGTGTCTTTCGCCTCGAAATCAGCCCCCGACAGATCTGATTCGTACTTGCCAATGGCGCTATGATCAATGGCACTATTGGCAATCAGCAAACTTGCACCTGGAGCGAGAATGCTCTTCTGGCTGACAGGAATCTGGAAGATCTGCTTCATGGTGATGGTGCTGTCCTTATAAATGGAATCGATACGTTGTGTATTCCACATCAGCGTCTTCGAATCAGCCTCACCATTACCGATGTACAAGCCGCCCAAATCGAGCGTATCGGAACTCTGGTTGTACAGTTCGATGTACTGTCCGTCCATGTAGTTTTTGCCCGTTGTGCTTTCAGCTTTCGGAGACATGCCATAATACACTTTACTAATCACAATCTTACCCTTCACTGGGGCATAAAGTTTTGCACTGGCTGAGGTTGGAACAAGCATCAGGCCCATTGCCAAAAAAGCCAGCGACTTGAAAGAGATAGAAACTTTTTTCATACGCATAATGGTTTTTAATTATTGATGAAAGTCACTACTGTCCCGTAAAAGTGGACTAATCGTTCTTTGAAATCGCTGAAATTAAGTCTTTTACGAGCAGTTTTGAGAGTCAACGGACTTGAATTTGTACCTTTGCAGCATTTTAATGACTGCTTATGTTCAAAGACAAGTTT
>JAFSKF010000001.1 GCA_017449065.1 Bacteroidales bacterium | reverse complement strand
CACCCGGTTCTGGACAATGCGCGTCTGATGAGGCGGGTCTCTCCGGTGACCGACCTCGGGAGGACGGTTGCCATCGACCTCAGCTCGCCTGAGACCGTTTGGGAGAACCTGACCCGGAGGAACCGCGAGCAGATCCGGGAGGCGGAAGCGAGGGGAATAGAGATCCGTCACGGCAAGGATCTGGCCCTCTTCACTGAATTCCGGAGGATGTATGACCGGATGCAGACGGAGGAGAAGGCGAAGGAGTACTTCCGGTTCGGGGAGGATTTCTACCGGAGCATCCACAGGGACCTGCAGGAGAACTATGAGATGTTCTATGCGGTATTGGAGGGAGAGATCGTGGCGATGAGCATCATCCTGCATGCGAACGGACAGATGCACTGCCACCTGTCGGGCGTGACGGCAGGCGGAAGGGACCTGTCAGCACAGAACCTGCTGCTCTACAGGGCTGCCCTGTGGGGCTGCGAAAAGGGATTGAGGACGTTTCACTTAGGAGGTGGAGTGGGAGCTGCGGAAGACAGCCTGTACAGGTTCAAGGCTTCGTTCAACCGGAAAGCGGACTACAGGTTCTTGGTCGGGAAGGAGATCTTTGACGAAAGGATGTATGAGGAGCTGGTCAGGACCCGGACGGAACTGGACAGCGGTTTCAACCGGGAGGGTTCTTTCTTCCCGGTATATCGGTTCCAGATGTAAGATACAAAAAGGATAATAAAAAAGAGAAGAGGATGCACATCACGTTTTGTGCATCCTCTTCTTTGTTAAGTTTGTTGTTTTGGACGGAAGTTTTAGGGACTGTTGCTATCGTCCCTATTACTCCTCTTTTACTCCCTTTTTCAGCCTTTCTTAGCCCTTAACTGAAGCTTGCGAAAGTTGAATTTATATCTTTTTCTTCTTTTATTTGGAGATTCACAAAAATGTTGCTATCTTTGCGCGTGAAATAACATAAACATGATGATAGTACGTTCTAAAGCTCCTTTGAGATTAGGTTTGGCAGGTGGCGGTAGCGACGTGAGCCCGTATAGCGATATGTATGGCGGATTGGTGCTCAATGCAACCATCAATCTGTATGCCTATTGTACCATCGAAGAATTGGAAGAGGAAATAATCGAAATCAATAGTTTTGACAGCGACTGCCATGAGTGTCTGCCGCTGATGAGCGCATTGGAAACCGATGGAAAGGCTTCGCTGATCAAAGGCACCTACAACCGCGTGGTGCGCGACTTTAGCCTGCCTTTGAAGGGTTTCAGAATAACTACGTATAATGATGCCCCCGCAGGATCGGGGTTGGGCACTTCTTCGACGATGGTGGTAACGATCCTGAAGGCGTTTGTGGAATGGAGAAGCCTGCCGTTAGGTGACTACGAGATTGCCCGCTTGGCCTATGAAATCGAAAGAAAGGATTTGGGGCTGAGCGGTGGCAAGCAAGACCAATATGCAGCAGCTTTTGGCGGCTTTAACTACATGGAATTCCTGCAAAACGATATGGTTATCGTGAACCCGCTGAAGGTGAAACGATGGATTCAGGATGAATTGGAGGCCTCGATGGTGCTCTATTTTACAGGACGATCCCGTTCGTCAGCAGCCATCATCGACCAACAGAAGAAAAACACGTCGGACAACAAATCGAAGTCGGTGGAGGCAATGCACCGCATCAAGCAAAGCGCTATCGACATGAAACTGGCTGTCCTGAAGGGTGATATGCAGGAATTTGCACGTGTGTTAGGCCAAGCTTGGGAGGACAAGAAAAAGATGGCTGATGCCATCACGAACCCCGTCATCGAGGAAGCCTTCTCGGTGGCAAAGGCGGCAGGAGCGAAATGCGGTAAGGTGAGTGGTGCCGGTGGCGGCGGGTTCATCATGTTCTTCGTAGATCCGGTGCGCAAGAAAGCCGTTATCGAAGCATTGGGCAAATTGCCCGGTTTCACAATGCCTTTCAACTTCACGGAGGGAGGCGCACATGGCTGGAAAATCTATCCGACCGACAATGTGCAGAAAATGAAATACTGATTGACATTGAAAGCTATGAACGAGAATATTGCTGTACTCATCGACGATCTGGTGTCGAGACATCCCCAGCTGGAGTCGTGCAAAAACGAAATCCGAGAGGCATACCAGACATTGGAACAGGCATTCAGCAACGACAGGAAACTCCTGGTGGCAGGCAACGGAGGAAGTGCATCGGACAGCGAACATATTGTGGGCGAGCTCATGAAGGAGTTCCGTATGAAACGCAAGGTGTATGCCAGCCAGGCAGAGGCGCTGATGCAAATTGACCCCCATCTGGGTGCTGTGCTTGCCAACGACCTGCAGGGTGCATTGCCTGCCATTTGCCTGACAGGACACTCTTCGCTCACCACCGCTTTCATGAACGATGTTAACGCAGATCTGGTGTTCGCCCAACAGGTGTATGGCTACGGGAAACCGAACGATGTGTTTATGGGTATTTCGACATCGGGCAACAGCAAGAATGTGCTCTATGCCGCTGTGGCTGCCAAAGCAAAAGGACTGAAGGTGATCGGTCTGACGGGAGGACGACCGAACCAGTTGGACCGCTTTGCTGATGTTTGCATCCACGTGCCTGAGACAGAGACCTTTAAGGTGCAGGAACTGCATTTGCCGGTATATCATTGCCTGTGCCTGATGCTGGAGGAACGCTTTTTCGGAAAAGGATAGGCTATGAAGACGGTAATCATGGCAGGAGGTATGGGGACGCGAATCGCTTCGGTGAGGAGCGATGTGCCCAAGCCAATGATCGAAATAGGAGGGAAGCCCATCTTGGAGCACCAGATGGAGAACCTGAAGGCATGCGGCCTGACTGATATTACCTTAGTGGTGGGACATTTGGGCGACGTAATCCGCCAATACTTCGGTGACGGATCGCGCTTTGGCTTAAAGATCAGTTATTTCGTAGAGGACCATCCGTTAGGCACTGCAGGCGCGCTGTTTCAGATGCCTGAACTGACTGAGGACTTCCTGCTTTTGTGCGGCGACGTGATGATTGACGTAGATTTTAACCGCTTCGCAGACTTTCATCGGAAAAACAGGGCATGGGCAAGCCTGATGGCACACCCGAACGGACACCCTTACGACAGTTCGCTGCTGGTGACGGAGATTGTGCCCCCGCAGGAGCCAGGCGGTTTACCGACCGATTCGCATCGGGTGGTGCGCTGGTTGGCAAAAGAAGACGAGCGACTATATTATAAGAATCGCGTGAATGCCGGCATTCAAATGATTTCGCCGGAGCTTTTGGCAGAAACGCGTCGGAACATCGCATCGGGCAAACAGCCATTGCGCCACCCGGAAACTCCAGATAAGATTGACCTGGATCGGGACGTTCTGAAACCGAATATCGGGAGCGGACGTATTTTTGCCTACGATACACCGGAATATATCAAGGATATGGGCACGCCCGACCGGTTTTACGAAACGGAACAGGATCTGCTTTCGGGCAAGATTCATGCGCGGAACCTGAAGCATCCTCAGAAAGCAATCTTCTTGGACAGGGACGGAACCATCAACGTGTCGAAGGGCTGGCTGAATAATGCTGAAGACCTGGAACTGATTCCGGGCGTGGCATCAGCCATCAGGAAGATAAACCAAAGCGGATATTTGGCGATTGTGGTGACAAACCAACCGGTGATTGCCCGTGGAGAATGCTCTTTCGAGGAACTGCAGCGCATTCATGAACGCATGGAGACGGAATTAGGAAAAGAGGGGGCTTTCGTGGATGGCCTGTACTTCTGTCCGCATCATAAGGACAAAGGATTTGCCGGCGAACGCTTAGAATATAAAGTGGATTGTGACTGCCGCAAACCGAAACCCGGATTATTCCTGCAAGCTGCCCGCGATTTTAATATCGATTTGCAGGCTTCGTTCACGATTGGCGACTCAAAGCGAGACGTGGAAGCCGGACAGAATGCCGGTTGCCGGGAGAGTGTGCTCATCGGAGAAAACCAGCCCAATGCGCTTTTAGAAGCTGTGGATAAGATTCTGAAGTCTTTCGAAGACAAATTGTAAATAAATGTTTCACCTTAAAAAATGTTGTATTATGAAAAAGTATGTTTGTGATGCTTGCGGTTATGAATATGATCCAGCTGTCGGTGATCCGGACAATGGCATTCCTGCAGGAACCGCTTTCGAAGATCTTCCAGAGGATTGGACTTGCCCTCTTTGCGGTTTAGGCAAGGATGCTTTTAATTCGGTAGAATAACTGAGCGAAGAGATTGTGTTCTCTGAAAAATGGGGCTCTGCAATGTGTGATTGCAGAGCCCCATATCTTTTTTCTGACTTTACAGGCAGTTCGAAATAACTGTGCGAACTTTCGCAGACAATGCATCGTAGGAGATATCTGCATCGGGCAGAATCGGTGGCAGATACTTCACGTTTACCTTATACGGACGCGGAATCTTGGTGTGTTTTGGCATTGCCTTATATGCACCCTGGATACAAACGGGCACAATCGGAACGTTCAGTTCCTTGGAGAGTATGGCGAACATCTTCTTGAAATCACCCACCAAGCCATCGGTGGTTCGGGTTCCTTCGGGGAAGATGATGATGTTCTTGTTCTGCTTCAACGCTTCACCGAGTTTCTGAATGGATTTCTTCAGATTGCTCGGTTCCATGACAATCACATTGTGACGTTTGGCCATCCACTCCACGTAGCCGTGATGCACATGCTGCTCTTTGGCATAGAAATAGGTGTTCAAAATGGTCTTGCCGGGCAAAAAGCCCATCACAAACAAACCGTCCAGGAAACTCTGATGGTTGGCGGCAATGATAAACGGACTCTGTCTGGGCACATTTTCCAAGCCTTCTTGCGATACCCTGAAATACAATTTGCAGAATGCGAGGAACAGTTTGGCATACACAATGCCAGATCGCCAGCACTGTGGCAGTTCCAGCTTGTGCGTGTCTTCGGTCAGAATGCTGTGCCAATCTGTTTTTTCAACCTCGATACGCGTCTTTGAATCAGCCACGAAAGTAGCCATTTCGGTGATGTTCTTGAAACGGGAAATCTGATCAGCAGAAATCTCCATACCGAAAGTCTGTTCCAGGAAACCTTGCAAACCGACACGATCCAGCGAATCGAAAGCCAAATCGGTTTCAATATTGTCAGTCGGACGCACCACGCAATGCTTTTCTGTGCGAATATACTGCTTGATTACCTTATATTCGGGGAATGCCGGTTCAACAATCACCTGCTTGGCCTTGTTGTCGTGATGTTCGCCAGAAAGCAGTAGTGCAGGCAATTTGAAGCGTTGCAGTTTCTCCAAACGGGTGCGTGGCAGTTCTCCGCGATATACGAACAGATTCATCAGTTTCTTGTAGGGAGCCACCGTCTGGTTATACACTTCCAGTACCTCTCGCTTCAGGACTTCTTCCACTTCCTCGTCCGATAATTCTGCAGCCCAGGCAGGTTGAGGTACGATGATGGCACGCAGCATGTCCACATCCTGAATCACACCGGCTTCCTTTACGTATTTTTCGAACTGCTCGATTTTCTGTTCTATCTCACTCGGATTGATGTTCTTACCGTTCGACAAAACGATGATTTCCTTGCTACGTCCCGTGATATAGACGCGTCCGTGATCGTCGAAATAGCCCAAATCACCTGTATGAAGCCAGCCTTCCGCATCAATTACTTCTGCTGTCTCTTTAGGCCGGTTGTAGTAACCTTGCATCACGTTCGGACCTTTGCAACACAGTTCCCCGTTCACGAACTTCACCTGCATGGCTGGCATTGGCAGCCCCACACATCCGGGTTTGATGTCATCGGGACGAGTGAAGGTAATCAGGGGAGAGGTCTCGCTCATGCCATAGCCTTCCAACACGTGCAGACCTAAGGTTTTCAGGCCAATGCCTATTTCGCGATCCAGAGCAGCCCCTCCGCTTACGAGATACTTCATCCTTCCGCCCATCTTGACTTGCACGCTGTGGAATACGATTTTGCTTAACCAGTTCCATTGCAGGAAACGGCAGATCCCGAAAATGCCTTTCGTAATCGGATTCGCATTGATTACTTTCATCACGCCACTATACAGCATCTGCCACAAACGGGGCACACCTACCATAATCGAAACCTCACCGGTTTTCAGCGTGTCCATCAGGTCGGTGGCGGACATCGACGGACAAATCGTCACGCCTCCGCCATTCAGCAGCGGAGCCACAACGGTGCCCATGAGGGGCAGCACATGGTGCAGCGGCAGAAGAATCAGGGTCCTGTATTCAGGGCGATAGATGCGCACATCGACACTCACGGCATTCACTACCGATATGATATTGGCGAACGACAACACAACGCCTTTTGGGGAACCGGTGGTGCCGGAAGTATAGATGATCAGGCAGACGTTATTGGGTTCCGGATCGATTTGTGCAGGTTGGATTCCTTCGGGCAAAGGCTCCCGCTCGTAATTATCAATAATATAGACGGGTAACTGCTGTCCGGCCTCGATCAACGCCTGTTCCGTGATTTCCTTTTTTTGCTTGGACGTCCAGATGCACGAAGGTGTACAGTCTTTCAGGATGTAGGCTATATCGTGCACCGTTGATGACGCATCGACAGGAACAGCAATAGCCCCGTGTTGCCAGATGCTATAGAGCGCATATACCCATCCTTCCCGGTTTTCGCTGAAAATAAGACATTTCTGTCCGCTTTCCAATGGTGTAACATCATGGAATTGGGTAAAACGCAGCAGCAATTCGCTGAAACTTACGCGATGCTGTCCTGCAATGATAGCTGTTTTTCCGAAGTCCTTAACCAGATTCATAGTCTTTCGAATTACTAAAAAAGGATATAGTATCCTGCGGCAAAGTTAATAACTTTCTTCCAAAGAGCCAAAAAAATGGCCTAATTCTCGGTAAATTAGGTCATTTTTTCATTGTATTTCTACTATAATATAGGTTGCAGGTCTTAAAAATCGCGTCCCATACCCCCGAAATCGTCCCGTTGAGGACTCATGCCGCCTCCGAAACTGTTGCCGCCACGGTCACCGCCATTGTTGCGCTGGCGCATGTTTCCGTCCGGATTGCCGCCTCGTCCGCCACGTTGTCCCATCTTGTTGAACTTGATGCTGGCTCCAATCAGGAAATACTGGCCTAATACGGTTGTTTCGCGGTCGGTCAGCGAAGTGGCTGTCACATTGCGTGACAAGGCGGTTTTCTCACGCAAAATGTCGAAGACCTTTACAAAAGCTGTCAGATTGTTCTTTTTTAGGAAGGTACGCGATAATTGCGCATTCCATATACTTTGGTTTCGGGTCAATCCGGAACTGTAGCCACGCCGTCCGGTATAGCGGAAATCGGTGCTGAATGTGAAGTTGTAGGGTAGGTAAGTGGTTAGGTTCGAAACGATACCGAACTGGTGTGTCGTACCCAAATTGCCCGAGCTGACGATTGTGGCTTCAGTGTAGCCAATGGCATAATTTCCACGTAGTTCGATGTTCAGTTTCTCGCCGCGATAAGCGATGCCTGCCTGCTCGCTGCCCGAATAAGTGCGCGTATGGTTCAAAAGGGCATCGGTGCTTTTAATCGAAGCATATCCCTGATTGTCGCGATAGCCCAGATTGGTGTTCGAGGTAACATACCACAGATTGTCGTAGAACGGCCACGAACCTCTGAAATATCCGTTCACGTTCCAGTTGCCCAAGCCAGATACATTCACAGACATCGTGGTGTCAGCACGCAGGTCTTCGCTGTACCAGCGTTTGGAGCAGATGCTGTTGAAGGCGGCATTGGCGGTCAATCCGGCATCGATGGTGGTATAGGTCTGTTCGTTAAACGAACGGAAGCGCGCCTCGAACTTTGTGCTGTACGACGGGTCAAGATCCGGATTGCCCAAACTGACATGTGTGGCAGAAGTCTGGTTCTTGCGGGCTTGCAGCTGGTTGATGGATGGTTGCTGTGTCTCGCCGTTCAGCACAATGCGCAGGTTCTTCTTACGGTTCCAGTTGTATCGGTATTCGATGCGTGGCGCATAGTTCACATAATGACGTGTGTAGTCGCGCGAATGATCGTAATCATCCTCATATTTCTGCGACTGAGGCAGGAAGTCCATACCTACCGACAGATTATACATATCGGTCACTTTCCGGTAGCTGGCAGTAAAAGTGTAGTTGATATTCCGAGTGTGGGTATCGCTGTTATAGTCATCGTTCGACTTTTGTCCGATGCTGTCGCTCCAAGCCAGTTCGTTCTTGTCCCAGAAATGGTAGATTTGTTTGGAATACCGATCGTTCAGGCTGGCTGTAGCAGACAGTTCGAGTGTCTGCCGGTTGGCAATCGGTTCGACGTGGGTGACCCTCACCCGGAAGGTTTCGTTGTGTCCGTCTTCCGCTTGCCACTGGTTAATCAGCGTGTCCCGACTTGTATAGGTGGCGTTCTGCGTAACGTCTCCATAGCGGTCAAAATCCACGTATTCGTCGTTGTAGGTGGTGTAGGATCTCGTATATTGGTCACCCTTGTTCAACCGCTCGCTGAAGTTAAGGGAGATGCTGGTGCGACGACGTCCGCGTTCAGTCTTTTTGGCATAGCTGTAGGTGGTTCCGATATTGGCTGAGAAACCATTCTGCTCCATTTCGTTCCGACGTTGTGTCTGCGAGATGTAAATCGAATCCTCATAATAATTATGGCTGTCGCCGTAATCGGTGGTTTCGGTTTGGTTGAAGTTGAAGCTCGGACTGATTTGCAGCCGGTGTTCGCCTTCCTGGATGTTACCCCAAGACTTCTCGTACTTCACGCCAAACTGCACGTTCTGGCTCTTGTTGTTACCGGTGTTGAAATTGTCGGTAAGGGTGTTGCCCGAACTCAGGTAGTTGATACGGTGGCTCTTCGAATATTCATCCTGATCGCTGCCGCCATACATGACATTGCCGGCTATGCTGAGCGGGGTGTTCTGGTCGCGCATCCGGTTACCTTCATCGTAGCCCAAATTCAGCCCGACGCTCCATGAGGTGTTCAAGCCGTCGCCGCGACCGCCGCTTCTGCGGTTTCCTCGCATGCCGCTGTTCCTCATCACCTGATCGCCCAAATCGCCAAAGCCTGCATTGTTCGTGTTGTTGGCATTCATCACCAAAGCGTTCTGGCTGTTTCCCCTGAAGTAGCCAACCATGCCTTTGGTTTCGAAACGGTCGTCAATGTCGCGACCGAGACCCCAGGCACCGGCAGCATTTCCGAACCAGCCTCTGCGCATCTTGGGTTTCAGTTTCAGGTTGATCACCTTGCGACGCTCTCCATCGTCGATGCCAGTCAGGCGAGCCTCTTCCGTTTTCATATCGACCACCTGCACCGATTCCACCATGTCTGCAGTCAGGTTTTTGGTCGTTACTTCCATGTTCGAACCGAAGAATTCCTTGCCATCCACGTAAATCTGCTGCACGGTTTCGCCCTGTGCTGTGATGGTGCCGTCGGTATTGACTTCCACACCCGGCAGACGTTTAAAAAGGTCTTCCACCGTAGCGTCTGGCTGGGTCTTGTAGCTGTCAGCATAATACTCGACGGTATCTTCGCGCACAAGTAATGGAGGAGGGGTGGCGCTCACTAAAGCTTCACCCAGAATCCGTGCATCCTCCTGCATATAGAGATCCTTCAGGTCGAATTCCTTTTCTTTCGGACGGATGTTGATCTGCTTGTTCAGCGTCTGATAGCCCATATAGGTGGCTACAATCAGAATTTTGGCTGGATGCTTGGCGGTGCTGTTCACACGACTGCTTGCCACCGTGAACAATCCTTCTTCATCCGAGTAGGCACCCATCAGGAAGGTGGAGTCGGGCAGAAGAAGCATGCGTACGGTGGCGCCCGACAGCGGGGTGTCGTCGGTGGCAGAGGCCAGACGACCTTTTACGGTAACGTAGGCGCATAGTTGGTTGAGGCTCAGCAGAGCCATAAAGACGAGCGAAAGAGCTCTTAGAGTGTTAGCCTTTGGATACATGTTCTGGGCGTTTTCAGTGTCAAAAACCGGGTGCAAAAATAACAATTCTTTTTTATGACAATGATAATAGCGGAAGGTTTAAACATTTTTTTAAATATTTTTTTGGTTTTTCAACAAATCGTAGTTATCTTTGCACGCAAATTGACTAATATGATAAAATCATTGCAGGGAATCACACCCAAAATAGGCGAAGGCTGTTTTATTGCAGAAACAGCCGCCGTCATTGGCGATGTGGAGATGGGCAAGGGCTGCAGCATCTGGTATGGTGCCGTGCTTCGTGGTGATGTGAATCGTATCCGCCTGGGCGATCGCGTGAATGTTCAGGACGGAGCTTGCGTACACACTTCCCTGCAAACTGATCTGCGTATTGAAAGCAACGTTACGATCGGACATAATGCCTGCGTGCACAGCGCCCATATAGAAAGTCACGTCCTGATTGGTATGGGAGCTACTGTGCTCGACGGTGTGCACATCGATTCCGGCTCGGTGGTGGCGGCAGGAGCCCTTGTGCTGGGCAAAACCCAGATAGGCCCCAACGAACTGTGGGGTGGGGTGCCGGCCAAGTTTATCAAGAAACTGAGTTCGGAGGCAGTAAACCGTATCATCGAAGACGGCTTGCGCCACTATGACTACTGGTGCAAGGTCTATCTTGAAGAAGCAGCTACAGAAGCCGGCGACGTCCGTTCATCCGAAATAACACCGAATCTAAATGAAACACAAATCTAAATCTAAGTACCTATGTTAGTAATGATCATTGAACTCCTCGTGGTTCTTTTAGCCCTTTATGTGGGCTCCCGTTATGGAAGTTTGGCTTTGGGTGCCATCTCGGGCATTGGCCTGTGTATTCTGGTGTTCGGTTTCCAAATGAAACCCGGCACACCTCCCACCGATGTTATCTACATCATCATAGCAGCCGTCACTTGTGCGGGTATGCTGCAGGCCGCAGGTGGTATGGATTGGATGATTCAGGTGGCTGAAAAGATGTTGCGTAAGCATCCTGATCACATCACCTTCCTGGCTCCCCTGTGCACATTCTTCCTCACCGTGTTTGTCGGTACGGGTCACGTGGTTTATACGCTGATGCCTATCATTTGCGATATCGCCTTGAAGAAAGGCATCCGTCCGGAGCGTCCTTGCGGTGTGGCTTCGGTAGCCAGTCAGGTGGGTATCACTTGTTCTCCTATTGCAGCAGCGGTGGCTTCGTTTGTCACCATTTCGTCAGCTCACGGCTTTGAGGTCAGCAACCTGCAGGTCATTGCCGTCACCATTCCTGCCTGTCTTTGCGGACTTATGGCAGCGGCTGCCTGTTCCTACAAGCGCGGTCTTGACCTCGATAAGGATCCAAAGTTCCAGGAGCGTTGCAAAGATCCTGAGCAATATAAATATATGTATGGCAGCACCGCCACATTGCTCGACAAAGAGATTTCGAAAGAGGCTCGTCGTTCCGTCTATATTTTCCTGGGTGCGCTGGGCGTAATCGTTTTGTTCTCTGTCTTGCAGATTATCGCCAATGTGACGGGTAACTCCAGCATTGATATCCGTCCGGTGTTCGATACAGGCAAACTGGATGCTGCAGGGCTGCCAATTCGCAAACCTCTGGCCATGAACCTCATCATCCAGATTGTGATGATTGCTGCGGCTGCCTTCATGATTCTGTTTGCCAAAGCCCAGCCAAAGAAAGCTGTTTCGGGGGCTGTCTGGCAGTCGGGTATGGTGGCCGTAGTTGCCATCTATGGTATTGCCTGGTTGGCTGATACATACTTCAGCAACTATATGACAGAGATGAAGGATGGTTTGGGCGATATTGTTGCCGCCTATCCTTGGACCATTGCGTTGGCCTTCTTTGCCGTATCGGTACTAATCAATTCGCAGGGTGCTGTGGTGGTAGCTATGTTGCCTTTGGCCTATAGCTTGGGTCTGCCTGGGCCGGTTTTGTTAGGTCTGCTGCCTTCGGTTTACGGCTACTTCTTTATTCCTAACTATCCGTCGGATATCGCCACCGTGAACTTCGACCGTTCCGGCACCACCGTGATTGGCAAATACCTGCTCAACCACTCGTTCATGATGCCGGGTATGGTCAGCGTCATCGTTTCCTGCATTGTTGGCTACCTCATCACGATGATTTTCTATTAATTTTGCTTCCATAAATAAGCCCACTATAACTATTTAAAAATAAATATGAAAGAACTTGAATTGAAGTACGGCTGTAATCCGAATCAGAAGCCGTCGAGAATCTTCATGGAAGGGGAACAGGAACTTCCCATCCAGGTGCTTAATGGTCGCCCGGGCTATATCAATCTGCTTGATGCGTTCAACAGCTGGCAGTTGGTTAAAGAACTGAAACAGGCCACAGGTCTGCCGGCAGCCACTTCGTTTAAGCACGTAAGTCCGGCAGGTGCTGCGGTGGGATTGCCGTTGTCCGATACGCTGAAGAAAATCTATTTCACCGATGATTACGAGCTTACTCCGCTGGCATGTGCGTATGTTCGTGCACGCGGGGCTGATCGTATGTCTTCGTTCGGTGATTTCATTGCCCTGAGCGATGAGTGCGATGCAGCAACTGCCAAGCTGATCAACCGTGAGGTTTCCGATGGCGTGATTGCTCCCGGCTATAGCGCTGAGGCCCTTGAGATTTTGCGCAATAAACGCAAGGGCACCTATTGCGTGATTCAGATGGACCCCAACTATGTGCCTGCACCCGTTGAGCGCAAGATGGTTTTCGGTGTGACCTTCGAGCAGGGTCGCAACGAGATTAACCTGAACGATGACGCTTTGTTCCAGAACATTCCGACGCAGAATAAAAACATTCCGGCAGAAGCTCGTCGCGACTTGGTGATTGCCCTGATTACGCTCAAATATACTCAGTCAAATTCCGTTTGCTATGTGAAGGACGGACAGGCTATCGGTATCGGTGCCGGTCAGCAGAGCCGCATTCATTGCACCCGATTGGCGGGAAATAAGGCGGACATCTGGTGGCTGCGTCAGCATCCGAAGGTGATGGCTTTGCCGTTCAAGGAGGGTATCAAGCGTGCAGATCGCGATAATACCATCGATGTATATATCAGCGAGGAGGAGCACGACGATGTGCTGCGCGAGGGCACTTGGCAGAACTTCTTCACCGAACGGCCGGAGGTGCTTACTTTGGCTGAGAAGAAAGAGTGGCTGAAGCAACTTAAAGGTGTCAGCTTGGGCTCGGATGCCTTCTTCCCATTTGGCGACAACATCGAGCGAGCTCATAAGAGTGGTGTGGAATATGTGGCTGAGGCAGGCGGTTCTGTGCGCGATGATCATGTTATTGCTACTGCTGATAAATATAACATGGCGATGGTCTTTACCGGTGTTCGCCTGTTCCATCACTAAATCTGGTATCTGAATGAAATTTCACGCAATCTTTATTTTAGGTCTTGGTTTGGCGATGAGTTCCTGCTCATCGTCCGACCAGGAACCCATCGACCGCCATGCCTTGCTGGAACGTAACAGCCCTGTGGTAACGGCATTCGATTCGCTTTCTTCGCTCACCGTCGGAAATGGACGTTTTGCTTTTACAGTCGATGCGACCGGATTGCAAACTTTTCCGGAAGCGTATTCGCACGGCGTTCCATTGGGCACAATGTCCGACTGGGGGTGGCACAGTTTCCCGAACCCGGAAGGCTATCGCTTCGATGAAACTTTGGTGACGTGCGATTTCGGACGCGGACATAAGGAGGTGTATTCTTCTCAGGTGTCACGTGCACAGGAGGCTGAGGCGAAAGCCCAAGGCGGAGCTGTGTATCGCGACCTGCTGCGCAAGAAAGCCGCCATTAACTATGTGCGACAGAATCCGCATCGCCTTCATTTGGGCAATATCGGTTTGGCTTTGCCCGAAGGAACCGGTTTCGAAGCGTTTTCGGATGTCGAGCAGCGTCTGGATCTTGAGAGTGGTATCATTACCTCTTCCTATAAATTGAATGGCGAACCCGTCAAGGTGACAACGAGCGTCAATCCGAACGTATCGTTAGTGGCTGTACGCATCGAAGCTCAGCAACCGAAGCCTGTGTTTGTCCGGATGCCGTATCCGACAGGCGGACATTCAGACGATGCTTGCCTGTGGATAGACGACCCTAAGCTGCACTCAACTTCCTGCGAGCAGCTCATTGAGGGTAATAATACGCATTTTCGTATCACTCACCATTTCCCGGCAGTAGAAGTGTCGGATGAATTTGGCAATAAGTCTTTGCACGATGCCACCTATTGGGTCGATATCGACCTCGATTCCTGTCAGGCAATCATCGAGCAAGTGGCTCCTAACTGCATCAAACTGACGCCTTCCACGGGCTATTTCGCCTTTACTGCCGAGTGGGTTGGGGAAGGGGCACGCACTGAAAACGAAGACGGTTACGATCCGTCTGGAAATGTAGCCCATACGCTCCAGGCGGCTGAACAGTATTGGCATGATTACTGGTATAAGGGCGGCGTGATCGACTTCAGTCATTGTAAGGCTCCGGAGGCCAAAGAACTGGAACGTCGTGTAGTGTTGAGCCAATATTTGCTGGCGGTCAACTGTGCGGGTAATACGCCTCCGCAGGAAACCGGTTTGACCTACAATTCCTGGTTCGGTAAATACCACATGGAGATGATCTGGTGGCATCAGGCACAGTTTGCCTTGTTTGGCCATCCGGAGTTGCTCGAACGTTCCATGCAATGGTATGAAAAGGTTGAACCAGTAGCCCGTCATATTGCCCAGCGACAGGGTTTTCAGGGCGTCCGTTGGATGAAGATGACCGATCCGTCTGGCTTGGAGGCTCCGTCCAGCACGGGTTCGTTCCTCATCTGGCAGCAGCCGCATTACATCTATCTGGCAGAACTGGTGCGTCGGGCATACCAGCAGTCGGGCGATGCCGATAAGGCAGCAGAGGTGGAGCAGAAGTATTACCATCTGGTGCAGGAGACGGCTAAGTTCATGTTCGATTTCGCTGACTACGACACGCTGCCTAATCGCTACATTCTGAAAGGAGCTATCCCTGCCCAAGAGACCTTGAAAGCCTCTACGACCATCAATCCGCCTTTCGAACTCTCGCAATGGCACTTCGCCTTGGGCGTTGCCAATCAGTGGCGTCAGCGTCACGAGGGCATGAAGAATATGGAATGGGATGAGTTGCGCGACAAGCTTTCGCCTTTGCATTTCATCACCGATAGTGTCTATTCGGCCAAGTATGGCGATCTTTATACCGCCAGCGAAGATAGCGAGGATACCTTCCGCGATATTCGTCTGACGTCCGACCACATGGCGGTTTTGGGTGCATTGGGCATCTTTCCAAAGAGCCCGCTGGTGCGCGAAGATATTATGCGCAACACGCTCCATTGGGTGTGGGATAACTGGAACTGGGGTAAGACCTGGGGTTGGGATTATCCGATGACGGCTATGTGTGCAGCTCGTGTCGGTGAACCTGATATGGCGGTCAAGGTGCTTCTGGGAAGCCAGCGCACCAATACATATCTGGTGTCAGGTCACAACTATCAGGATTCCCGTTTGCGTCTCTATCTGCCGGGCAATGGCGGTCTGCTAACGGCTGTTGCCATGATGTGTGCCGGTTGGGACAACTGTCAGCTTGGCAAGAATCCGGGATTCCCTAAGGATGGAAACTGGGATGTCCGTTGGGAGGGTATTCAGCCGTTACCATAGCAAAACGGAAAGAAAGCAAAAGGAAGAGACTTTAGTGAAAGAGTTTTTCAAACTATACATAACGAAGGCCGTTGACTGGTATTGGCAACTGGAACGCAAAACGCGCCATACGGTAGGATGGAGCATTGTTGCGGTCGGTTTGGTTGCCATACTGGGCATCGGTTACGGTTTGGTTTACGGCATCTATTCCGGTTGGGTGGCAGCCAGTGAGTGGGTAGCTTCGTTGTTCGATGAAGAACCAGTTGCGGCGCCCTTAGAGGATGCTGATGTGCTTTGTCTCAACTATTATTCCGGCGATTACCGGCATCGGGAGTTTCCTTGCGGCGAGCTGAACCGACGGAGGAGTGTGAACCTGTCGCGCGATTTCAATGACGTCAACGATACGCAGCTGGTGGCAGCCCGTCGGTTAGGCATTCAGCCTCAGCCAAATCGCGAATCGCTCGATGCCTTGAAAGGCAAGCTGGTGCACCTCGAAGAGACCCGTTTCTATAAACTCGATCCCATGACGCAGTCGGTGCCTTATCTGGTGCCCGATGCTGCTGATTTCCTCACGGCTTTAGGGGAACGCTGGCAGGAGTATCACGGCACCAACAGCCGCTTCATCATCACTTCATGTACGCGCACCGATGCGGATGTGAAGAGACTGAAACAGGTGAACGTCAACGCCACCAAAGATAGTGCCCATCGCTACGGCACAACGTTCGACATCACATGGAGTCGTTACGACCGTCGTGGAAAGACCCACGATGGCAAACTGAAAGCCGATTTGGCCCGTGCGCTCTACGATCTCCGTGCAGCTGGCTATTGCTACGTCAAATACGAATACAAGCAAGCCTGTTTCCACGTTACTGTGAGACCTCTGTAAGTCCTCTTTTTTATTTATACTTTATTTTAATAGAATTGGGATTATGTAAAGTTGATATTTTTAGAAGTGATAGTTTATCACAGAAACCATCCGGCAAAATACCGAATGGTTTCCATCGAATTAAACTAAACTAAAGAACTATTATTGTTTTGCGAAAACACTTAAAATTCTTATTTGTTGCCGACAACCAGATGCTCGTCGTTAACGTAGCCAACCACAGACTTTGAATAATTGTATCGCTGTGTACGACCGCTGAGTTCAATGACTCCGACGCCATTGTTGGAAGCCGTAATTTCCTCTGCATCCACATGAATTTCTGATTTGCCCACGCCCTGGTTCTCGATAATCACCGACGGACAAACAATCTGATTGGCTTTCAAGCCGCCAACGCCATTCAGGGAAAGCGTCATCGTCTCTGTTTGCCGGAAGGTATCTTTGAGCGTCACGCTACCCACACCATTGAGCTGGATTTTCTCGAGCACTGGCAGCTGCACATCGAACGTCACTGATCCAAGTTCGCTCAAGCCGTAATCGTCGGTCGAATGTGTCTTGATATACAATATGCTATCGCGCACGGAAACCGTAGTATTGTCGAGAATTTCGGAAATGCCGGAACCGAAGAACGCACACGAATCAGCCTGAATGAGGTTCAACTCACCAATACCATCGAAAACCACCTGTTTGAAGGGTTCAACGGCATCATTCCGCTCGATGATTTCCAGGTCATCCGAGTAAAAAGAACTGTGCTTATTGCTTGAATTCCAGGTGAAATGCACATGATCTTTCAGATGCATGCCCGTCTGCTTGGCTATTGGGTAAAGAGCCCCTAATGCACACACCCAAATGGCTATAAGCAAAAGGGTTACGGAAGTTTTTCGAGGCTGCTTCGAAAACAGCAGCCTGAGCAGGCCGTAGATGGGCAGAATGAGAACGGTCAATCCGCACACGATGAGACCGAAAATCCACCAGCCGGACACATCTCCGGTTTCGACAAACGGAGACCAAGCCGCAGCCGTCGAACCCACTGCCAATAAACCGAAAAGAAATACAATAAGTGCAAAGATAACCGGAATGAAAATGGCCACTCCAATCAGAATTGCTCCTATCTTAAACATCGTGATGACGAAAGACAAGCAACCATTGGCCGTGCTGCGCACCCCGCTTTCGTTGTTCTTCGGTTCGCGCTTCTCCTGTTCCTTAATCACTTCTTCCTTAATAGATTCTGGAGTAATTTTCTTGCCCTGCATACGCAGGCGCTCCTCGCTGTTTTGAGCTTCAGGAACAATCATCCACAGCAACAGATACAGGAAGACGAAGAATAATCCCATAGAGTAGCTGAAAAAGTGGATGTCGCTCACCATCATAATTACGTTCAAAATTACAAAAAGTATGCGCCAAGGCAGCGGATCGGTTCCACCGAAATAATGGCACAAACCGCTCAGCACGCCGCCCAGCTGCTTGTCTTTCGTGTCGCGATACAGCTTTCGGGGACCTGCTTCTGAAGCTGTTTTCTCCGTGTGCGATTCCGCTGTATTCCCGGCATCCGACGACTGGGAATCCGTCTGCCGATCCGATTCCTGCTCCTCTCCTTCTTCGGTCATCTGTTCCGGCTTACCCAGTTTGTTGAGAATAGTCTTGACCGTCATTACGTCGATGGCCTCCACACCCAGTTGCTTGCGTTCCCAGAAGAGTTCGGCAATACGATGCTCGATGTCGTCGGCAATCTCCTCGCCTCCCTCCTGCTTGCCGAAATAGCTGCGCAGGTTGTTCAGATAGTCCTGGAGCAATTCGTAAGCATCCTCGTCGATATTGTAAATCGTTCCGAACAGATTGATATTGATATTCTTTTTCATTTTTTATTAAAGTATTTTCAGAGTAAGAAGTTTCATTATTAATTCGTTATAGAATGAGCGTCTGGCTATTCAGCAGGGGGAAGTTGCACGGCCTTGAGCACGCTAACCGTATTTTCGAGTTCCACCCATGCCTGATCCATCGCTGTGAGGAAGTCCTCCCCTTCCTGCGTCAGGGCATAGTATTTTCGCGGCGGACCCTGCGTTGATTCCTGCCACTGATAGCTGAGTAACCCGTCGTTTTTCAGACGCGTCAGCAACGGATAGAGTGTGCCTTCCACAACAATCAGCCGAGCTTCCTCTAATTGCTGTATAATGTCGGTGGCATACGCCGGCGCCCGATGAAGAATCAGCAGAATGCAGTATTCCAGCATCCCTTTTCTCATCTGCGATTTTGCATTGTCGATGTTCATTGGTCAATAGAGTTTTATTGTTTACGGTGCAAAGGTATGTATTATTAAGGTACTATGCAATACAAGGTACTAATAAATTAAGAAAAATTAAGAATAACTCAGGAAAATACGCAATAATTAAACATTATTTAACGAAATATGCTGAATTTGTAACTATTCAGCGAATATAAAAAACTACCAAAAGTTCAAAAAAAATCTCAAGTTTAAATACTAAAAGACCTGTTTTCACGTTATTCATATAGTTAAAACAAGAAAAAATGAAAGCAGACGTAAGAGACATATCCGCCAT
>JAFSKF010000014.1 GCA_017449065.1 Bacteroidales bacterium | reverse complement strand
TTGATGTACTGAAACCCGAGTGACATACCAGCATAATTCCTCAAAACTCCTCTGGGGAGATTTAAAAATGAGAAATAACCCCTTGAAAAGAGTTATTTCCCATATCCTTTTGGACACTCCGCATGGCAAATCATATTTTTTTGTCATGGTCTGATATTTAAAATGTAAGGAATTGATAGCTGATTCAAATATTTTCCCTATCTTTGCGCCAGATTCAAATCTCCCCAGAGGAGTTTTGGCATTTTTCACCTCTCTGAAACTTCATAAAATCCTGTTAATTAGGACATAAAAAAAAGGATGTACCGTTGTTCACATTGGTACACCCTCATTTTTTTGTGCGAAAGATCTTCACACCACGAATGCTGATTCTTTAGAAATAATAAGCTACGCCAATACGGTGAGTACCGGTCTTCACATTCTTGTAGTTGCTGAGACCATACTCGCTGAAGTTCTCTTTGAACGACTTGCCCAAAGGAAGTCCATAGGTATAGCTTACCTCAAGATGATTGAAGACGATGGCTCCCAAACCAAGATTGAGCTTCCACTGAGCGTTTTCGGTATCGAAAGCTTTCTTCAACGCATCGCCGGAATTCTCCAACTGAGAAACATCGGTAGGATCGGAAACCTTAGCAGCCTTCAGATCCAAATCGTTGCAAGCATAGTTGAACTGTGGACCTGCAGCCAAGAAAGGAGTGACCACCTTATTGACAACCGGCAACTGGAACTCGTAACGCAGGTTCACCGGAATAGAAACATAGCTGATCTTATCGCTCTCATCGTTGATGGTCACTTCCTCCAAAGAATAAAGCAAAGCGCCATCGACACCAATGCCTACAGCAGGAATGGTCACTTTAGCCTTGAGACCTGCATACCAGCCACCTGAAGGATCGAGTTCGAAATCGCCACCCGTAGGTTTGGTAATGTTCATACCGGCTGCCAAGCCAAAACCAAAAATCTTAGCCTGTGCAGGCGCAGCCACAAGGGCGGCAAGAGCGAGAATTGCAAAGAGTTTTTTCATTTGTACTAAGGTTTAAAAAGTGTTACAAGAAATAATTTATTGGGCAAAAATACTTCTTCCTACCCATTTTTCAAAAAATTTACCCTAAAATATGCAAAAAACGATAAGGAACGACAAATTCGTCCATAAGAATGTAAGATAAAGATTGCAACACAGAAAAACCTGACCGATTCACATCGACCAGGTTTCCATCATTGTAAGTATAATGTTTATGAATCCTATTACATCACTTGATTACATCCACACCCATCCAAGGCTTCAAGACTTCAGGAACCAATACGGTGCCATCGGCCTGCTGATAGTCTTCAAGGATGGCGGCTACGATGCGCGGCAAAGCCAATGCTGATCCATTGAGCGTGTGGCAAAGCTCTGTCTTCTTGTTGTCAGCACGACGATAACGGCACTTCAAGCGGTTGGCCTGATAGGTATCGAAGTTCGAAACAGAACTTACCTCCAACCAGCGCTTCTGAGCGGCTGAATAAACCTCGAAGTCGTAGCAGATGGAAGATGTGAACGACTGGTCGCCGCCACAAAGACGCAGAATGCGATAAGGCAGACCCAACTTCTGCAAGAGACCCTCCACATGGGCAAGCATCTCTTTGTGGCTCTCTGCAGAATGATCGGGGGTATCGATGCGGACAATCTCAATTTTCGAGAACTCGTGCAGACGGTTCAAACCGCGCACTTCCTTGCCATAGCTGCCTGCCTCACGACGGAAGCACTCCGTATAAGCGCAGTTCTTGATGGGCAGATCCTTCTCGTCGATAATGACATCGCGATAGATATTGGTGACAGGAACCTCAGCCGTTGGAATGAGATAGAAGTCATCGACCTCGCAATGGTACATCTGACCCTCTTTATCGGGCAGCTGGCCTGTTCCATAACCGGAATCCTTGTTCACCACTGTAGGCGGCATAATCTCTTCGTAACCGGCCTTTCCGGCTTCGGTGAGGAAGAAATTGATGAGAGCACGCTGCAAACGGGCACCCAAACCGCGATAGACAGGAAAACCGGCACCGGTAATCTTTACGCCCAGATCGAAATCGATCAGATTCAGATTCTTGGCAACCTCCCAATGCGGAAGTTTGGCGTTAGGATAATCCGGATTAACCGTCCAGTTACCGACGGTATCCTGACCCAAGACGCATTCTTTCAGGTTCGACTTAACTACCCAGTTGTCCTCTGCGCAAGTACCTTCCGGCACTTCATCGTATGGAATATTAGGAATCTGGCAAAGCAGATTGTTGATTTCCTGTTCCAACTCAGATTTCTTGTCATCGAGTTGCTTGTTGGTACCCTTCAAGGCTGCTACCTCAGCCTTTGCCTCCTCAGCCTCGGCTTTCTTGCCTTCTTTCATCAAAGCACCGATGCTCTTGGCAAGCTGGTTGCTCTTGGCGAGGTTCTCGTCGAGCTCCTTCTGAGTGGCACGACGCTCCTGATCTTTAGCAATCACAGCATCGATGGCCTCCTTGGCACCTTTAAAGTGCTTCTTGTTCAAACCGGCAATCACGCGATCGTATTGCTCGGTAATCAATTTCAGAGTAAGCATATTTCTGTATGTTTTAAAATATAAACAATGGTATCGACTATAAACGAAAAAAGGACAACCGACAACTGATAGTTCAATTGTCAATTGTCCTTAGAAGACCGGTTCAATTGAACTTAGCTCAAAGGTTCAACTGAAACATAGGACTTGTTCTCACGCTTGCGGGTGAAAACCACCTTACCGTCGATGAGTGCGAAAAGAGTATCATCCTTACCAAGACCTACATTCAGGCCTGGGTTATGCTTGGTACCGCGCTGACGAACGAGGATGTTGCCAGCCTTTACGATTTCGCCACCGAACTTCTTTACACCGAGTCGTTTGCTGTGTGACTCACGGCCGTTCTTCGAACTACCTACACCTTTTTTGTGTGCCATAGTGCTTGTTTCCTTTTCTTTTTAATAAGCGAAAACGCTTGGTTATGCAACAATCGACTTAATTAACACCTCGGTAAAGTGCTGACGAGAACCGACGAGCTTGTCGAAGCCCTTGCGACGGATCTTGTGGAACACCTTAATCTTCTTACCACGTACCTCTACCTGAGATACTTCAGCTACGACCTTAGCACCCTCAACAACAGGAGTACCTATGGTGATAGCACCTTCGTTGTTAACGAGGAGCACCTTGTCGAAAGTGATCTCGTCGCCAACCTTTGCATCTGCGATGTTCAATACGCAGATCTTCTGATCTGGCTCAACAGCGAACTGCTGGCCCTGAATCTCAACAATTGCGAACATTTGTTCAATAAAACTTTAATAGTTTCTCCGCGAGGCGAGAATCCAAACATCGGGTTCTGCTTCTTTAGAGCCTCAACTCGGAATCAGCGCGCAAAGATACGCATTTTCTTCGAAAACCAGATATCGGAAACGGAACAAAAACAAGCTGTTTTCAGGATTTTTCTTCCGATTGGACGATTTTTCAAAGCAGACTTTGCATTTTTATCGTTTATTCTTAGGTTTCAGCTTTCCGCCCGGCTCCCGTCCGAAGTCGAAAAGTGCAGAAGGCTCATGGCACTGGTCGATCAGTTGCTCCAACCGTGCAGCAACGTCCGGATGCTGATCTGCAACGTTATGATCTTCGTGCAAGTCGGACGAGAGGTCGTAGAGTTCGAAAACGGGTTCACCGGTTCCCACTTCCAGGCGAATGCCTTTCCAGTTGCCCATGCGAACTGCCTGTTTGCCGTTCTGCTCATGGAACTCCCAATACAGATATTCATGCTCCTGCTGTCCCTCCTTGCCCAACAATGCCGGCACAAACGAGATTCCGTCGGTGTGCAGCGGCTTCTGATAACCTGCCAGTTCAGCAAAAGTTGGAAGCATATCCCAGAATGCCATCATGTGGTCGTTATCCTGGCCGGCTGCCACATGGCCCGGATAGGACATAATCATAGGCATACGGATGCCGCCTTCGTACAAATCGCGCTTAATGCCGCGATATGGACCATAGCTGCGGAAATAATCCGGTTTGGCGCCGCCCTCCTTGTGCGGACCATTGTCGGACGTAAAGATCAGCAGCGTGTTTTCAGCGATGCCTAACGAATCGAGCAAATCCATCACATCGCCCACATACTTATCCATGCGGGTCACCATCGACGCAAAAGCCGCCAATGGGCGATCGGTTGAACCGTAAGCTCCCTTCTTATTCGGATTCGGACAAACAAAAGGCACTTCATCGGTCTCGGGAATCTCCCGGCAATAAGACTGGAAGACGCTGTCCTGAGGCAATCTCAGTTCAGCATGAGGTAATGTATAGGACAAGAAGGTAAAGAATGGCTGCCGGGCATGATCGCAGATGAACCGCAGCGCCTCGGCATGAATGGTATCTGCAGAATAGGTCACTTCCTGCTGATCGTAGTTCTGAGGCAGGTCGATACGTTCCAATCCGTTCCACAAATGATCGGGATAATAATCGTGTGCCAGCGTCTGGCAATTATAACCGAAAAAGCGGTCGAAGCCAACCTTAGTCGGATCGGATACGGAACCCGGATAGCCCAAGCCCCACTTTCCGAAGCAACCGGTGGCATAGCCCTGTTCCTTGAACATCGTTGCCATCGTGAAAGTGGAATCCGGCATTGCAACCTGACCTTCCGGATCGACTGCCTTGTTGCCGCGCACCGACGCATGGCCGGTATGCAGGCCTGTCATAAGTGAGCAACGCGAGGGAGCAGAAACGGCTGTACCGGCATAGCATTGTGTGAAACGTGTGCCACGATCGCGCAGACGATTCAGGTTAGGCGTATGGATGATGGTCTGTCCGTAGGGTTCGACATCACTGATTCCAAGATCATCTGCCATGATATAGATCACATTCGGACGCAACGGTTCGGTCTTTTCTTCCTGCTTGGAAGCGCAACCCGTGAGGGCTGCAGCGGCGCCAATAAGGCAACCGGCGTAAGGGAGGGTTTGCATGGGTAACTTATTTATTTAGGAGTTCTGCTTTTAACTGAAGCATATAGGGGGCTGTGTGTGCGAAAAACATCCGATAACCTTCGCACAAATAGTTCAGGCCAGGATTGCCGCAGGTATCCGTAAGCAACCGGTTCTTCGGACATTCGCCATGACAAAGGGACAGCCAGGAACACTCACGGCATTGCCGGGGCAAAGCGGTTTCTTTCTGCTGCCCGAAAGCACGTTGTCGGGGAAGTTCGATCAAGTCTGCCAGATGCTGTTCATGCACATTGCCCAACCGATGGGCTGCATCGACAAAATGATCGCAACTATATACATCGCCGTTCCATTCCATCGCCAAAGCATGCCCACACTGCGAACCTAATGTGCAGACGCCGGGCACCTCTCCTACCCAGTTGGCCAAGGTCGCATCGAACAATTGTACGAAAAACCTACCCACATCGTCAGCTTGCCACCATTGGTCGAAGAGCCGGTTACAGAAATCGCCCCACTGTCTGGCGGTAACTGATTCCGGAGTTATTTGCAAGGTCTGGGAATTGCGCTCGACAATCGGTGTAAACTGCAAATACCAACATCCGATCTGCTTGAAAAACCGGTAGAATTCTTCCGGATGTTCCGCATTCTGAAAATTCACCACCGACATAGCGTTCCACTGCACACTGAACTGCTGCAAACGTTCGATGCCTGCCATAACCTGCGTGAACGTAGGACCTCCGCCCCGAATGCGCCGGTAGGCATTATGCATGAGTTCGGGCCCATCGACGGAAATTCCCACCAACCATTGTTCGTCGTGCAGGAACCGGCACCAATCATCGGTCAGCAGAGTGCCATTCGTTTGCAGGCAATTGCTGATCAGGTGACCTTGTGCATATTGCTGCTGCCAAGCCATCGCCTTCCGATAGAAACCCAACGGAAGCAAAGTAGGCTCGCCGCCATGCCAGACAAACACCACTTCATGCGTGGGTTGCGCCTCGATGTACTGACGGATGGCGGTCTTCAGCGTATCGTCGGACATTTGAGCCCGATTCCCTGCCGCCGGATAGAGTTCTTTCTTGTCGAAATAGTAGCAATACCTGCATGCCAGATTGCACCGAGCCCCGACAGGCTTCAGCATCAGCGAAAACGGACGCAGATATGGACTGATTGCCCTACTCATTTCTTTATGCCCACTACTCTGTTTTCTCTACTTCTTCGCTAATCGTGATGATACGGCTCTCCGTGCATGATGGTACAGGCCCTATAGATCTGTTCGACCAGGAAAAGGCGTACCATCTGGTGTGAAAAAGTCATTTTCGACAAAGAGATTTTCGATTGCGCCGCCTCATAGACACGAGGAGCAAAGCCATAGGGACCGCCAATCAGGAATACCAGTCGCTTCGAAACCGTCTGTATCTTCTGCTCAAGGAACAGGCTGAACTCCCGGGAGGTAAACTCGCGTCCACGTTCGTCGAGCAAGACCAGCACATCACCTGGCTGTAACCGCTCGAAAAGCATATCTGCCTCCCGCTCCTTCTGCTGGTCCTCGCTAAGGTTCTTGGCATTCTTCAGGTCAGGCAGTTCCTCGATGGAAAACGGCAGATAATGCGTGAGGCGATCCGAATAATCGGCAATTGCCTCTTGAAACAGTTTTCCTGTGGTTTTACCTGTAAAGATTACATGCAGCTTCATCAGGAAGTTTTTTACCAATCAATGCCTTTGCCTGCCTTGAGTGTATTCTTCATGAGCGAGCAGATGGTCATAGGTCCGACGCCACCCGGCACAGGCGTAATATAGGCACACTTAGGAGCCACTTCATCGAACTTCACATCGCCTTTCAGCTTGAAGCCGCTCTTCTTAGTGGCATCTGACACACGCGTCGTTCCCACATCGATAACGGTTGCTCCCTCCTTCACCATATCGGCAGTTACGAACTCAGGCGAACCGATGGCGGCAATCAGAATATCAGCTGAGGCACAAATCTCTTTCAGGTTCTCGGAGGCGGAATGACAAACCGTTACGGTTGCATTACCGGGATAGGCCTTCTGCATCATAAGGGTTGCGACGGGCTTGCCCACAATATTGCTTCTGCCCAACACCACGCAATGCTTGCCCTTGGTTTCAATATGATAACGTTCGAGCAGATCGATGATGCCCATTGGAGTTGCGCTCACAAAGCACGGCAGACCGATGGAGAGACGACCGACATTAACCGGATGGAATCCGTCCACATCCTTGCGATAGTCGATGGCCTCGATCACCTTCTGGCTATTGATATGCTTAGGCAAAGGCAACTGCACAATAAAACCATCCACTTCCGGATTCTTGTTCAGTTCATCAACCTTTGCTAAAAGTTCAGCTTCTGTAATATCAGCCTCATAACGGATGAGCGACGATGTGAAGCCACATTCCTCACACGCTTTTACCTTAGCTGCAACATACGTTTCACTACCTCCGTCGTGACCCACCAGAATGGCGGCCAGATGCGGAGCCCTTTTGCCAGCAGCCAACATCTGCTGAACCTCAGCAGCAATCTCCTGCTTGATTGCAGCAGCAGTTGCCTTTCCATCAATTAATGTCATTATTCTACAGGTTTAAATATTACTTCTATTCCAGCCCGACGCAAAAGATCGATGCCATCGGTGATACGATACTCTTCTGCATAGACAACACGCTTAATTCCCGACTGAATGATCAGTTTGGCACACTCGATGCAGGGAGATGCCGTTACATACAGGGTTGCTCCGTCGCTACTGTTCGAAGATTTGGCGACCTTCGAGATCGCATTAGCCTCTGCATGCAACACGTAGGGTTTCGACACGTTTTCGGGAGTTTCGCAGATATTCTCGAACCCGGTAGGGGTACCGTTATAGCCATCGCTGATGATCATCTGGTTCTTAACGAGCAAAGCGCCTACCTGACGACGTTTGCAATAACTGTTTTCTGCCCAAATGCGAGCCATCCGAAGATAACGCTCGTCGAGGAGTTCCTGTTTGTTCATTATGAGAAAAATTAGGGTTGATATTTACAGATTCGTTAGTTGGACACCTCCGGCCAGGCTTTACCGTCCTCCAGAAGTTTCAAAGCTCGGAGATAAGTCTTGTCGGAACTGTTGAACATTTCGTAGAAATAGTTTTCATAACCCGACTGACGCATGATGTAGGCCATGATGAGACGTTCAATTTCCGCTCCGCTCTGTGCCAGTTGCCTGCTATCTCCTACCACTTTCTTCGATGCGGCAAAAGAAATGAACTTCGGGAGCAGGTTCTGAGCACGCAAGAAAGTTTCCATTTCCTTATAGGATGTGAATTCTGCAAGCCGGTCGCGATGACTGTCGCTATACTGGAACGCATACGAATAGATGACTCCGCTATTGATACATTTATTATAATAAGGAGTAATGTAGCTTGTATCGACAGGCACGAAAATATCGGGCATGACACCACCACCGGCATACACAGAACGTCCGCCAACGGTTTCGTAGCGCAGGGAATCAGCCAGTTTGATACTATCCTGATTGTAAAATTCGCCGTGATTATACCGATCTACAACATCCATCATGTATTTTTCGCGCTCACCCATCTCGTAGGGTTTCTGAATGCAGCGCCCTGATGGCGTATAATACCGGGCAATCGTGAGACGCAAAGCAGATCCGTCATTCAGGTCGAACTGCTGCTGTACGAGTCCCTTGCCAAACGAACGCCGTCCGACGATCGTGCCCCTATCGTTATCCTGAATAGCTCCGGAGAAGATCTCACTGGCAGAGGCAGACCAGTCGTCGATGAGCACGACAACAGGTATCTGCTGGAAGTTGCCGCGTCCGTCAGCAAACACATTCGAACGAGGCTGACTGCGACCTTCTGTATAAACAATCAAGCTTCCTTTGGGCAGGAATTCGTTCACCATCTGGATACATACGTCTAAATAGCCGCCGCCATTGCCGCGCAAGTCGATGAGAAAGCCTTCTGCCCCACGACTGCGAAGCGTGATAAGGGAATTGATAAATTCCATATACGTGTTACGCCCGAAATTATCGATACGGACGTAACCCACCTGACCGGTCAGGTAGGTAGCCACTACGCTGTTAACGGGAATATCGCCACGTGTGATATCGAACGAAAGCAACTCGTCGGAAGTAGAACGCCGGATGCCCAGTTTCACCTGGGAACCCTTTTCCCCACGAAGGGTTTTCAGGACACGGTCATTGTTGATACCTTTGCCACAGAAAATAGAGTCATCGACCGTTACGATACGGTCTCCTGCAATGATGCCGGCTTTCTCAGACGGACCGCCGGCAATCACCTGAATCACCATCACGGTATCCTGCTGGATATTGAACTGAATGCCAACTCCCGAGAAAGAACCTTCCAACTGTTCCTTCACCTCTTCAAGATCTTCAGCTGGAATATAATTACTATGGGGATCAAGTTCTTCGATGATGACAGGAATGGCATCTTCGACCAGATTCTTCAAATCCAAGGTATCCACATAACGGTCTCTCAGCAAATCGAAGAGGTAGAACATCTTGGCAGAAGCCTCCCCTGCAGATATGTTGTCAGCATCGGTGAAACCGAAATCGTCCGATACAGGCGTATAGGACGACATGCCTTTGTTAACGGCTGACGTATGTTCGCCAATCAGCAAACCAACCACAAGACCAATGGCAAGAAGCAGGCTGGCAATCAGCGGTGTCCAAATATTATTCTTCATAGATATCTATAACCTATCATTGGAATTAGTTACCCAAATAAAGCATTATGGCACCCGTCAATGGGTCAAACTGAGCGGAAGCAGGAGCTTTCCTATCGGCAAACTGGGTGGCAGGCAGAAACTCAACGTGTCCGAACTGTCCCATCTGCCATACGCCTTCTCCCAAGGTCTTTCCCTGTGAGGTCAGGAGCACAGAACATTTGCCCGGTTTCGTATAGGCAACACCTGTGGCAAGAGGCAGTTTACGACCTTTGGCATCCACTAATTCTGGCACTTTCCGGGTATCTTCCTTTATAGAAACCGTCAACTGGTAAGGAACGCCAGACATATCATCGGCATCTACGAAACCCAAATGTCGGGAGAAGCGGAACAAGGTAAGATTCCTGGTTTCTTCCTTCGGTTCATATTCAAACTCCCTGATGAACGTTTCTGTAACAGTTTTACCCGTAAACATTTCCATATAGGCTGCTTCCTGAGCTTCCAGATTATCAAGCACCAACTGGAAAGATGCACCATCAGCAGGCAGGTTATCCACTTCGCCAGTAAGTAAGTTCAGACGACTTTCGCGAATACGGAAGATGGCACGCGCTGCAATTTCTGCCTGCTTGGCCTTTGAACCTGCACGAAGCAGTTCTTCTGTCATGACGTTAAATCCTGCCAAGGTATTTTTTTTCTTCTCCTCTACGGCCTTCTCTTCCGGAATCCCTGTTTGGGCAACCACAGGCTCACGATTGATGCTCCACAAGAATCCCTCTTGTGTCAAATAGAACTTTGGCAACGCAGTTTTCTCGTTAAGCTGGACATGATAAGTGCGTGAAGTATCCGCCACAGCGGAAGGAGTCAGCACGACGCTGGTAATCTGCCATTCGGTCTGATTGTCCTGAATGGCATCGGTAATTCCCAGATATTTCTCGGCATACGGGGCGAACTCGCCTGCCTTGATTTGCGTACGTACTGCTGTGGCTTTCACCTTAACCGTTGTGGAAGGCAAGGTATAGGTAATGCCTGCATTCTGATTATCGCCAAACTGCACTTTCCGAACTTCTTGTGCCTGAAGAGCAGGAAAAAGGGCGAGTGTCAACAAAAGTATATTTGCTTTTTTCATAAGGCTATCTGTTTTATTTTTTTGCAAAACTGTCTGTAAACAAGGTTCTGTTTAATATCGATTTTCCAAGGGTGATTTCATCAGCATACTCTATCTCATCTCCAACGGCGACGCCACGCGCCAAGGTGGTAATCTTGAGATCGGAGAACTCTGCCAGCTTACGGAAAATATAGAAGTTGGTGGTATCTCCCTCCATGGTGGTACTAAGTGCCAGAATCACTTCTTGAATAGGCTGATTCTTCGCAGAAACAGGCTGTTGGCTTCGTCGAATCCGCTCCACCAGACTGTCAATCTGTAATTGCTGCGGACCGATTCCATCCATGGGAGAGATCAGACCGCCCAGCACATGATACAAACCTCCGAACTGACGCGTTGCCTCGATCACCATGACCTCCTTGACGTTTTCGACAACACAAATAGTTGAAGCGTCACGTTGCGGATTGCCGCAGATGGAACAGATATCGCTGTCGCTGATGTTATGACATACTTTGCAGTATTTCACCTCATTGCGCAACCGTATCAGACTCTCTCCTAACTGAAGAGCGCGAGCCGGTTCCTGTCGCAGCAAATGCAACACCAGACGAAGTGCGGTCTTGCGACCTACGCCCGGCAATTTGGCAAATTCATCGACTGCATGTGTCAGTAGTTGCGAAGGATATTCCATATCAGTACTTTCCGAAATCACGTCGTGCTCTGTCGAGTTCGCGCTTGCTGTCTTTCTCCTTTATCGATTCGCGCTTGTCGAACTGCTTCTTGCCTTTACAAAGGGCGATTTCCATTTTGGCAATACCCTTTTCGTTGAAAAATATCTTCAAAGGCACAATCGTGAGTCCGACTTCCTTCGAATCGTTTTCCAGATTGCGGAGTTCCTTGCGTGACAGCAATAGTTTCCGGTCCCGATGGCTGTTATGATTATTATAGGTTCCGTAAAAATACTCGGCAATGTATGCATTCTTGACCCACAGTTCCCCTTTGTCGAAAAGGCAGTACGTGTCGGTCAGTCCTGCTTTTCCTTCACGTAACGACTTTACCTCGGTACCTGTCAGCACAATGCCTGCCGTATAGGTATCGAGCACTTCGTAGTCGAAGGTGGCCCGTTTGTTACGAACCACAGGCGAAGTATTCTGACTTCCTTTTTTATTATTGTTCTTACTCATCTTTCTATCAGCAGAAGAATACCTTGAATGAGTTTCGGTGAATAATAAATAGCAACCGAAGCTATCACGATGAAGAACCGTTGCTGCTTTTCTACGATTTCCATCAGTTCGGACGAACCGAGCCAGACGATGTAGATAACGTACAAACCGATGAACGAAAGAAAGGTCATGGTTGGCAGGAATGAGCAGAACAGATTGATCAGCATGACAATACTCATCGTATAATGTACAAAAATCTCTAAGCGTTCCTTGTCCAGTTCTGCCTGTGTGAAGCGGCAGAACACCTCTCTGATCAGCAGAATTGCCAAAGTAGGACCCGCTGCATAACCCAAAATAAACGAAACGGCTCCCTTCATGCCCAATTCGAGACTGAATGGAGCATCGTACGCCAGTTTGGAATGCAGCATGATGCCGTTGCCATGCAAAAGGAAAATGCAAATGGCACAGACTCCCATCATCGGCCAATAGTAATTGCGCAACATATACTCCGTCTTGGCAGCTGGCAACTCCGGGTCGCGCAACCGCTTCCAGGTCTCTTCTGTGTGCGACAGAAGATCCTTGACATACGTGAATATAAAGCGTAATTCTTCCATTAGTCGAGTTTATGTACTATCAATCCTGAACGAAGCTTAGGTTCAAACCAAGTAGTCTTAGGCGGCATAATGTTTCCGCTATCAGCAATCGCCATCAACTGGTCCATCGAAACGGGATAAAGCGCCAATGCCACCTTCATTTCACCACTATCCACACGGCGTTTCAGTTCGCCAAGACCTCGCAGTCCGCCAACGAAATCGATACGCTTATCGCGACGCAGGTCTTTGATGCCCAGAATCTTGTCAAGGATCAGATTCGACGAAATGGAAACATCAAGTACTCCGATCGGATCGTTATCATCGTAAGTGCCCGGCTTGGCTGTAAGACTGTACCACTTTCCACTCAGATACAGACTGAAATTGTGCAAGCAAATAGGATGATATTCTTCCGTTCCTTTCTCTTCTACCTCAAAATGCTGACGCAATGCAGCCAAGAACTGTTCGTCCGACAAACCATTCAGATCTTTCACCACTCTGTTATAATCCATAATTTTGAGCTGGGAAGCCGGGAAACATACTGCCAGGAAGAAATTATATTCCTCGTCACCTGTATGATTCGGATTATGCTGTGCCTTTTCCAGCCCCACACGAGCAGCAGCTGCTGTACGATGGTGTCCGTCTGCGATATACAAATAAGGAATGGCAGCAAAAGCAGTCGTGATCTTCTGAATGAGGGCATCGTCGTCAATCACCCAGAATTCATGTCCGAATCCTTCAGCTGAGACAAACTTCTCGACAGAAGGCTTGGCGGCAGTCTGAGCTATCACCTCGCCCAGCACATCATTATCAGGGAAGGCGAAGAAAACCGGTTCCATATTCGCATTCAGGCAACGCACGTGCTTCATGCGGTCTTCTTCCTTGTCGGCACGAGTCAGCTCGTGTTTCTTGATGACTCCTGTCACGTAATCCTGAACATTGGCTGCCACAACCAGACCGTATTGGGTCCGTTCGCCCATCGTCTGACTGTAAAGGTAATAGCATGCCTTGGCATCCTGCTTCAGCCAACCTGCCTGCTGGAACTTGGCGAACTGTTCTACTGCGGCATCATACACCTTCGGATCATGCTCGTCGGCAATAGGTGTAAAATTGATTTCCGGCTTGATGATATGATACAACGACTTTTCATTGCCCTTGCACTCTTCGAAAGCCTCCTCCGACGAAAGGACATCGTAAGGACGGGAAGAAACGACAGGAGCAAGTTCTGCACTTGGACGCAGACCGCGGAATGGACGAACTTTTGCCATAACTTATGTAGTATTAATTATTTCAAATATTTTTTTATCATCATGTTGATTTTACGTAACGACAACGGATTGGTGAGCAGATAGCGGGCTCCCTCTCCTGTTACACGCCGATGCAGCGGACGGGTAGCATATTGGGCAGTTACCACAATAGGCGTTTCCGGATGCAACGCATGCATCTGCGCTATCATATCATCGATTTGCAACTGTCCGGGCAAGTTATAATCGACAAAAACGATGTCAGGATCCTGTTCCTTAAACAACCGCATTACATTGTCTGTATTGGCTGCCACCTTCATGTTGAAGAGATGCTGATGCTGGAAAATATCGGTATTGGCAGAGGTTCCAATCAAAACAGAAACCTGCATACGGCTTAACTCAAGCGCTTCCTCCCGATCGTCGCCTGTCACCTCCATCTCGGCCTCCAGTTCATCGAAAACATCCGACATTCCTTCTGCAGAATCCGACTTGTAGTCCGATGCCTCATACTGTTTGGCATGCACCGGCAATGTGATGAGATAATGCAGTCGCCGGTCTTCTGTCTGACGCACCTCAACATCTCCGTACAGACGCTTGGCCAATAAGCGACAGACACTCAAGCCCATGCCGCTCTCGGTAAGCACCAGATCCATATTACCCACCTGAACGTTGCTATCCGTACATGATACGCTAAACTGCACGAAATTGTCGTTTATCAACGAATAGTTCACCGTCAGATAACCCTTCTGAGTGTTACGCAACTGGCAGTTGAACACATTTTCGAGTAAAAGATCCAGCAGTTTCACGTCGATGTCGATCGCTACACTATCATAAAGGTTTGAGAAATAGAGTTTGCTCTTACCCTGCACTTTCAGCGAATAGATCTGTTGCAATTCTGCCAAATGCTCCCATAACGAGACATGCTGAATCTTCTGCCCTGCCTCTTCGATGGAAGCGTTAGTCAGATGCCGTACCCTATCCGACAATTCCATGAGGTGCATGCCTTGCTCCTTGATCATGTTAATCTGCATCAGATAGGCCTCCCGGCTCTGCGTACCTCCACCGGAAATGATCTCGTCGGCATGACCCGCCAGCATTGCCAGAAAAGACTTCATTTCTTCAATCACTCCGGCACAATACTCCGTTTGCTGGCGCTGCTCTTGCAGCATCCGGTTCTTCTTCTCGAACAGTTGCTTCTGAACTCGCACCCGACGATCGATGTTTATGGCAACGCCACGTAAGTACACGGGCTTTCCATTGGCATCTCTATTCACAATCTTCCCGCGAAAGCCGTACCACTCGTAATTGTTGCTGCTTTTTCCATCTGGCTGAAGTACCGCAGCAACATTCAACCGCAAGTCAACCTCAAACATTTTGTCGGTCCTGTACAACGGAGAATTCTTTCGTACAAGGATCTTATCGACATCGTCCGGATGAACTCGCTCCAACATGGTCGAAAGCTTGATGTTTTTATCTTTGTCATCAAGCCAAAGGCCATTCAACGAAGGTATCCCGAAGCGCACTTTGTGCTCCGGGATATACCATTCCCAAACATAAGTCTGACTCTCGTTCAGGAAAGGCTCAAACTCATTGTTTGCCTTTATTTTGCTCGACACTTGTCGTGATTCACTATCAGTTTACACGGAATTTGTCGATACCTTCCTTCAAGAAGCCAACCGACTGTTTGGCAGCGGCAATACCTGCATTAGCGTTAGCCTCAGCAGTCTGAGCGCCACTCTTTTTAGGCGTAAAGAACACACGGGTACCGAATTTTTCAACAAACTCATCGGCAACAGCGGGCTTCACGTCTGCAATGTACTTGAAATCTGGACGCTCTTCCATCAGTTTCAGCACACCGGCTTCGTCAATCACCTCCTTGCGGGCGGTATTGATCAAAGTGGCGTTCTTGGGCATCGTCTTCAACAGATCGTAGTTGATGGAACCGATGGTCTCCTTGGTGGCCGGGCAATGCAAAGATACATACTGACAAGTGCTGTAAAGCTCAGGAATGGAGGCAACAGCCTTGACACCGGCCGACTCGATCTGCTCTTTTGTGAGGAATGGGTCGTAAGCATAGACATCCATACCGAAGCCTTGTGCCACACGCGCCACGTTACGGGCTACATTTCCAAAGGCATGGAGACCGAGTGTCTTACCTTTCAGTTCGGTACCCGCAGCACCGCTGAACTGATTGCGGCACTGGAACAACAGCATACCGAAAACAAGCTCTGCCACAGCGTTGGCATTCTGTCCAGGCGTATTCATAGCCACTACATTGTGTGCTGTAGCAGCAGCCAGGTCGATGTTGTCGTAACCGGCACCTGCACGAACCACAAGTTTCAGGTTCTTAGCGGCATCGAGCACCTCTGCATCGACAATATCGGAACGTATAATAATGCCGTCAGCATCGGCAACAGCCTCCAGAAGCTGCTTCTTCTCGGTATATTTTTCGAGTTTGGCAACTTCGATACCTGCGGCAGAGATAATCTCTTCGATTGCCTTGACAGCAGCAGCTGCAAAAGGCTTTTCAGTTGCAATTAAAACTTTCATGATTCAATCATCCGTCATTAAATAGTCTTCTCAAATTCCTTCATGCAGGCAACCAATGCCTCAACACCCTCTTTTGGCATAGCGTTGTAAAGTGAGGCACGGAATCCGCCAACCGAACGGTGGCCCTTGATGCCGACCATACCCTTACCCTTGGCAAACTCGAAGAACTGATCGTTGAGGTCTGCATACTCATCGGTCATCACGAAGCATACGTTCATGCGGCTGCGATCTTCAACGGCAACCGTACCACGGAACAACTTGTTGCGATCGATCTCATCGTACAGCATATTCGACTTCTCAATGGCGCGCTGCTCCATAGCTTTCAGGCCGCCCAGTTCCTTATACCACTTCATGGTCTGCAGTACCGTGAAGATAGGCAGACATGGAGGTGTATTGAACATAGAACCCTTCTTCACATGGGTCTGATAGTCAAGCATAGTCGGCAGACCGGTCTTGGTGAGAACATCCTTCTTGATGATTACGATAGTTACACCTGCAGGACCTGCATTCTTCTGTGCTCCGGCGTAGATGCAATCGTACTTGCTGACATCAATCGGATGCGACATGAAGTCGGACGACATATCACAGCACAACGGCACACCTACCTCTGGGGTTACTAAAGTTTCAGTACCGTAGATAGTATTGTTCGAAGTATAGTGGAAGTAATCGCTCTTGGGATCTACTGTAAAGTTCTTAGGAATGAATGTGTAATTCTTATCTGCACTTGAAGCAACAACTTCTACATCGCCTACCAACTTGGCCTGTCCGATAGCATTGTGTGCCCATGTACCGGTATCGATATAGCTGGCCTTGGTCTTCAACAGGTTCAGAGGCAACATGTAGAACTGAAGGCTTGCGCCGCCACCCAGGAACAATACCTCATATCCTTCAGGAACTTCCAAAAGCTCTTTGATAAGTGCATTTGCCTCGTCAACTACTGCCTGAAACTCCTTGGAACGGTGAGAAATTTCGAGGATGGACAGACCGGTGCCTGCGAAGTTCTCTACTGCCTTGGCGGTTTCCTGAATTGCAAACGGACTCAAAATAGAAGGTCCTGCATAAAAGTTGTACTTTTTCATCTTTGAATGTTATGTAATAAAACGTTTTTTGAGGATTAGTCGACTGCAAATTTAGCAATCTTTTTATCAACGGGCAAATTTTATGTCAACATTTTGCCGTTTTCTTGATTATTTTCACTTTTTTTGTCTTTTTTCGTCAACGTGGTAAACAAAAATAGCAAAAAAGGTTACAAATTGCCGTTACTTAAACCTTTCGCCCCAAAGGGAATTCAGCTGCTGCCTGAGTTTATCCTCCTGAGGATTGCTTTGCGGATGATAGAAAAGACTTTGCTGCATACCACCCTGCTGCACCAGCGCATCGGGCAGATATTGCTGGTAGGCAAAGTGACCGGGATAGTCGTGTGCATACTTATAGCCTTTGCCGTAGCCTTCCTTCTCCATCAGCTTGGTCGGTGCATTACGCAAGTGGAGCGGTACGGGCAGGTTGCCGGTTTCCTTCACGCATTGCAAAGCACCGTTAATGGCATTGTAGGCAGCATTGCTTTTCGGAGACGACGCCAGATAGACACAGGCTTCTGCCAACGGAATACGTCCTTCGGGCCAGCCGATTTTCTGCACAGCATCGAATGCGGCATTTGCCAGCAACAATGCATTGGGATTGGCGAGGCCTATATCTTCGCTTGCCGATATCACCAGTCGGCGGGCTATGAAGGCTGGATCTTCTCCCCCTTCGATCATGCGTGCCATGTAGTATATCGCTGCATCCGGATCACTTCCCCTTATGCTTTTGATCATTGCCGACACCAGATCATAATGCATTTCTCCGTTTTTATCGTAGGCCATCGGATTCTCTTGCAACTTGGCCACCACCAGTTCGTCGGTAATCACCACCGGCTTTTTTTCGTCTTCTTTTGCCGATTCCGCTTTGTCGTCTTCGTAATCGAAATCATCGGCATACTCCCCGCACACCAGGTCGATGATGTTCAGGAACTTCCGACAGTCGCCGCCCGCATATCGCAACAAAGCCTGCGTTTCCTTCACCTGCACACTACGCTTCGAAATAACCACATCCTCTTTCAGCACGCGTCCCAGAAGATTCAACAGATCCTGATCATCAATGGGTTTGAGCGTATAAACTTGGCAACGGCTGAGCAGCGGACGAATGACCTCAAACGACGGGTTCTCGGTTGTGGCACCTACCAAGGTGACAACACCTTTCTCCACAGCTTCGAGCAAGGAATCCTGCTGGCTCTTGCTGAAACGATGAATCTCGTCGATGAAGAGAATAGGCGATTGGTTCGGATGGAAAAAACGGTCTTTTTTGGCCCGTTCTATCACTTCCCGCACTTCTTTCACACCACTCGAAACGGCACTAAGCGTATAAAACGGGAGGTCGAGTGTTTGTGCAATGATTTTAGCCAATGTGGTCTTGCCCACACCCGGAGGACCCCAAAGGATGAACGACGCAATGTGCCCCGATTCTATCATACGGCGCAACACGCGCCCCGGACCCACAAGATGCTGTTGCCCGATGTATCCGTCAAGCGTCCGCGGACGCATTCTTTCTGCTAATGGCGCCATATCATTTCTTTGTTATGTCCCAAATCAGGTTAAAGCCAATGCCGTCATAATCGACTCCGTCGAAACCGACACTCACACCCATGCGAATCTGTTTCACCAGATCGATGCCATACGAAAACTCCGTATGATAACGATGTTCCTGCACCGTCAGGAAATGAAACTGCAAGTATTCTTTCAGCCAGGAACTTGCCAGACGGCTCAAAAACATCTGTTCGCTCAGCCATTCTCCGTGGGCTTCTGCCCATTGTTTAGTGGTTGACTGTTCGTAGTTGGCGAGCAACGAAAACCACGTCAAGCTGTTGCGGGTCTGCCACAGATAGTGCGAAGCATCGAAGTGTTTCATGTCGGCGATATTGACCTGATTTCGCACAGGAAAGAAACCCATCGCTCCATAATAGCTCAGCCAGTTGTGCCGATCCACGACGGCAACCTCTTTCTGTGCGATGCCGAGTTCAAGGCTCAAAAAGTGCAAATCTTTACCGTCAACGCCGGCATCTCCTTTCAGGCTCAGCGTCGGTCCCGGAACTCTGGCAGAAGCGTGCATATCGTCTTCCACAACGATTTTACGTCCCGGGCTGTAATCCAATTGCAACTGTATGCGTGTCAAGTAATCGTTTTTCCAATCAAGCAATGGATCACCGGCATAGTTCACGGCATCATGCCGTCGCAAACGGGGCACGTTGCTTTCGCCTTCCGCACGGAAGACATTCCGCTTCTTATGATTGTCAAGTTGTTCCCGTTCTTCATACCAGACACCTGCCGACAACTGGAAATCGCCCGACAGAGCCACATTACCCCGCACTCCGACGCTGCTATTACCATATAGTTTGAATCCGTTCCAGCCGAACACGCCGCTCGCCAGCAGCTGGTAACGACGCGGCATCAAGGGATCGGCATCGAAGTCGGTGGTAAAGCTTTGTCCGAACACCTCCACCGAACCGAAATATTCCGGTGGCAGCACATATCGCAAGGCGGTTCGATACATCCATTTCTCCCGTCCTTCGGCATATTTTATATCCGCATCCACTTCCCATCGTCCGTCGTAGGCATTCACGTAACCCAGCATGAACTGGGGACCGAACATGTAGCCATCCACAAAATCCATATTCACCAGACTGCTGATGCCATGATCAATCACCATGTAGTGACGACCTGTACGTTTGCGGTGATTCTGCCTGTCGCGGGTCCTGATAATGCCTCCGTCCATCCAAAGTTTCCACCAGCCGTTGCTTTCGTATTTCTTCAGATGCCTCTTCTGCAACACAAACGAAGTAGTGCTCTCCGTATGATGGGTGCTTTCAGACAAAGAAGTCTGCCCTAACATCGCCAGGGGCAATGCAAAGAGCAGACTTAATATACTTATTTTAAATAGGTACATGTCTATCGGATCACATACTTAATGGGCAGCTTCAAATTCGTCGAGGAAGCGCTGGTCGTTCTCGCTGAACAAGCGCAAATCTTTCACTCTGTATTTCAGGTTGGCGATACGTTCCACGCCCATACCGAAAGCATAGCCGGTATAAACCTTGCTGTCGATACCACTGGCTTCAAGCACAGCCGGATCAACCATACCGCAACCCAAAATCTCTAACCAGCCGGCGCCTTTACACATCGCGCAGCCCTTGCCCTTACAGATGGTGCAGCTGACATCCATCTCTGCCGAAGGCTCTGTGAACGGGAAGTACGAAGGACGCAAACGGATCTTGGTGTCCGGACCGAACATCTCCTGCGCGAATTGCAGCAACACCTGTTTGAGGTCGGCAAACGATACGTTCTTATCGATGTATAAACCTTCCACCTGATGGAAGAAGCAATGGGCACGTGCCGATATGGCCTCATTACGATACACACGACCTGGACAAACCACACGGATGGGGGGCTTCTGTTCTGCCATCACTCGTACCTGCACGCTCGAAGTGTGACTACGCAGCACAACGATAGGGTTCTGCTGAATGAAGAATGTATCCTGCATATCACGTGCCGGATGATCGTCGGCAAAGTTCAGGGCGCCATACACATGCCAGTCATCCTCCACCTCCGGACCTTCGGCAACCGAGAAGCCCAGACGTGCAAAAATATCAATGATTTCCTGACGAACCAGACTTAGCGGGTGGCGCGTACCTACCTCTTCCGGATAAGCCGGACGTGTCAGGTCGATACTGGCATCCACATGATCTTCGCTCTGATACTGGTCCTTCAAAGCATTAATCTTATCGGTTGCGGCCTGTTTCAATGCGTTCAAACGCTGACCCAATTCGCGTTTCTGATCAGCGGCAACATTACGGAAGTCGTTCATCAGGCTGGTGATTTCGCCTTTCTTGCTCAGATATTTGATGCGCAACGCTTCTATTTCCTCGGCATTCGATGCTCTCAGGCTCTCGATTTCAGCCATCAGCTGTTGGATTTTCTCATTCATATCTTAAAAAATACGACATTATTCTACATTTCGAGCGGCAAAGTTAACAAATTTGCCACAAAAATGCAAACATTATGAAAAAAAATTATTATTTTTGCCGCGAATTAAAAATCGATTTCTGCATTTTTGTATGAACAGAAAGCAAAACCGACATTCTTTTCATCCGTCTTATTGACAACTCCTTTTCCCCGATGGAACTGCATGACCTACCTTTGGCAAACGAAACCGGCACGCTGCTTGTCGGACTCAGCGGCGGCCCCGACAGCGTGGCGCTGCTCCACCGGTTGCATTCCGAAGGCTATCAGGTTGTAGCTACACATTGCAATTTTCATCTTCGTGGAGCCGAGTCCGATCGCGACGAACAATTCTGCCGGAACTTCTGTCTTCGTCTGAATGTACCGCTACTGGTCAAAGAATTTGACACCCGCACCTATATGCAGAACAAGCACGTTTCACTGGAACTGGCAGCCAGAGAACTGCGCTATGCCTGGTGGAACGAATTGCTGGCCGACGGACAGCAATATGACTACCTTTGTCTGGCACATCATCTGGACGACAGCATCGAAACAGCTTTGTTCAACCTGATGCGTGGCACAGGCATCAACGGCTTGACGGGTATCCCTGCGGTGAACCGACACATCATTCGTCCGTTATCGCACGTCTCACGCCAGGAGATCCTGAGCTATCTGGAGCAACACCATTTGGACTATGTGACCGACAGCACGAATCTCGAGAACGAGGCTACACGCAATCAGATCCGCAACCGGCTTCTGCCGCTCATGGAACAGATTCTGCCCCAGGCACGCCACGGAATTGCCCTCACTATGCAGCATTTGCAAACCACCCGCCTTCTGGCAGAACAACGGCTTGACGAGCTGTTTGCTTCCACGCAGCTTTGTACCCAAGACGGGGTGGAATGGTATGAATACAAAGCAGAGAATGTTTTCGGCTCAAATTCCTCTCCGGGAACCGACTTCTCTACTCTTTTCCACTATTGGCAGGAACGCTATCCGAATGCCCGGCAGAAAGGAAACTTGTTCTACACCGAACCTCCGGCCGAGGACCTTGCCCGGCAACGTTGCTCCTTCTGTCAGACATGGGAGGACGCTCCTCTCCCTCCGTTCAGCGCCGACTATGAATTATTCGATGCCGATAAAATCCAGGTTCCCCTCTGTTTTAGGCATTGGCAGGAAGGCGACCGCCTGCAACCCTTAGGTATGCAGCAAAGCAAGTTAGTGTCCGACCTTTTCACTAATGCACACTACAGTCCGGTTCGGAAAGCCTTGACCTGGATTGTTGCCGATGCTTCCGGACGCATCCTTTGGGTGGTCGGACTTCGGGTGGCCGATTGGTGCAAAGTTACACCTGACACCCGCCATGTGCTCAAACTTTCCCTCTCTTCCGATTAAACGCCCCTCAACAACCATGAACAGGCCCTCTATTTTCATATCGCTGATTCCGCTCATTTGCCTCTGTATCTTTATAGCCATTGCTATATCTCTGTTTGGCGATGCCGCACTCGACGGAGCCTCGCAAATCGTACTGCTCATCTGCTCAGCGATTGCCGTTACCTTGGCACTTCCCGGGCGTTATGTTTCGTTCCGGAAACTGGAAGAAGCGATTAGCGAAAAAGTGGCTTCAGTGGCTGTGGCATTGGTCATTCTGCTGCTCATCGGCGCATTGGCAGGCAGTTGGATGATTAGCGGCATTGTGCCCAGCCTCATTTACTATGGTCTGAAAATACTCCATCCCAGTTTCTTTCTGGTGACAGCCTGCATCATCAGCGGCATCGTCAGCGTCATGACGGGTTCGTCGTGGACCACTATCGCCACAATAGGTGTGGCGCTGATGGGCATTGGCGAAGCTTTGGGCATCGGTGTCGGATGGGTAGGCGGAAGCATTGTGGCAGGTGCCTATTTCGGCGATAAGATGTCTCCGCTCAGCGATACAACAATCATGGCTTCGAGCGTATGCGGGGTTCCTCTATTCAAACATATCCGTTTCCTGATGGGCACAACGGTTCCTTCCATGGGCATCACGCTGTTGGTGTATCTGCTGGTCGGTCTGATTGTAGGCGCACAAGGCGAAAGCAACGTCGCTCAGATATCCGACGGCCTCCAGCGCACGTTCCATATCTCACCCTGGCTGCTGATTGTTCCTGTTTTGACTGGCATCATGATTGCCAGACGAATGCCGATCTTGGCGATTCTCTTTCTGGCGGTGCTGATGGGTACCGTCACGGCACTTGTGGCACAAACCGATCTGGTGTATCAGATTTCCGGAGACCGGTCTTTGCGCGGGCTGATTAACGGCGCCATGACGATGATCTACGGCTCGACGAATTTGGAAACCGGTATTCCGATGCTCAACGACCTGGTTTCCACATCGGGCATGTCGGGTATGGTCTCAACAATCTGGCTCATCATCTGCGCCATGATATTCGGGGCATCGATGACGGCTACCGGTATGCTCGAAAGCATCGTTCTGTTTATTCTCCGCTTTCCAAAGCGTCCCACATCGATGGTAGCGACTACGGTCATTACGGGCTTTTTCCTCAATGTCATTACCTGCGACCAATACATTTCCATCATCATTTCTTCGAGCATGTTCAAGAACGCCTTTACCAAAATGGGGCTTGATGCCCGTCTGCTTTCGCGCTCCATCGAAGATTCTGCCACCGTCACCTCACCTCTCATTCCTTGGTCAACGTGCGGCATGACGCAAGCCCACGTTTTGGGAGTGAGTACATTTGTCTATGCTCCCTATGCCCTCTTCAATTATCTCTGCCCACTGATGAGCATTCTAGTTGCAGACTACGCTGTCAGACGATTGAATCGTCAGACCTTGGCTTTATAGGCATTAATGTACTCCGTGCTATTCCAGAAAGTGTAAACAGATACCCTATTTCTGATGTCTTTTCCCGCACTTGGCGCAAAACTTAGCGATGTAGAATTTCGGCATCCCGACTTTAATTGGCTGGTTTTTGCTGTCAAAGCCCCCTTTGGCTCATTATGGGACAAAAAAGCCGAATCAAGCATACTACATGCCAAATGCCAACACTTGCTGACTCCAAGAGCCTACACGTGCAGACTCCCGGGCATCGCACGTGCAGCCTCCCGAGGCTGCAAAACCGGCAAAAAAATAAAAAGGGCTATGCATCTCGCACAACCCTTTTTCACATTCTATTAGTACCAACTATTTCTTTCTTAACGTGAAACCAAGATACCTAATTGTGGTATTCCTTTAGTTTGACGGTGCAAAGATACGGGGTTTTTCCGATTTGGCAAATACCATTTTTTGGGTATTTTGCAAAAAACGCTACAAAAACGACACAAAAAAATGATATTTTTCCAGAAAAGCGTCTTTCGGACCCGAAAAAATCAGATAATTGCAAGCAAAAGCTGCCAAAAACGCTCCACACTTTCGATGTCAACCGACTCCTCCGGACTATGCGGATGACGGATGGTCGGTCCGATGCTGGCAATTTCCATCTGCGGATATTTGCTCCGGATGACGCCACATTCCAATCCGCAATGCACGGAATTGACCTTCATTTCGGTGCCGAATAATTGCCGATAGGCGTTGCGAACACGTGTAGGCAAGGCTCCATTGAGCGGTTCCTCCCACCCCGGATAGGCTGCCGAGAACTGCACTCGGGCACCCCCCAGAATGAAACAGCTCTGCAAACGCGAAGCAAGCGCCCGCTTCATTTCCTCGTTCATGCTGCGCACCATCATGGTGACACTACACAGACCGGCACCTTCGGCATGTTCCATGCTGATGGTTGCCAAATTGCTGGACGTCTCAACGACATTCGGCATATCGGGCACATAGCGGAAAATACCATCGTGTGCGGCTTCCAGCGAGTTCAGAATGTCATCCTGCACCTCTTCTGGCACGAGACTTTCAGGGTCGTCGATGACTTGCGCGGCAAACACGACACCCGGATCGATTCCCCGCAACTCATAGCGGAAAAGATCGGCATAATAGGCTACCTCATCCAACAGATCGTCCACCACTTCCGAGGGTACCGTCAGTACGGCCGATGCTTCTCGGGGAATAGCATTCCGCACACCGCCTCCCTGCACCCAAGCCAGCCGGGCTTCAAAGTTCACAACCGCATGCTTCAGGAACCGGACCATCAGCTTGCAGGCATTCCCCCGACCCAGATGGATATCCATGCCGGAATGTCCGCCTTTCAGTCCTTTCAAGGTCAGCAAAACCGCCGTATCTCCTTCAGGAATCCCCGGCTCTAACTTATACCGATAGGTTGCCGTAATATCCACCGCTCCGGCACAACCCAACATCAGTTCACCTTCCTGTTCGGCATCCAGATTCAGCAGGTATTTGCCCTTCAGCCAATCGGATGGCAGATTGTGCACGCCTTTCATGCCAACCTCTTCATCGACCGTAAACAGCAGCTCCAGCGGACCGTGCAAGCATCGTTTATCAGAAAGAATGGCCAGCATCGCAGCCATGCCGATGCCGTTGTCTGCGCCTAAAGAAGTGCCCGTTGCCGTCATCTTACCTCCGGCTTTGCAGGGCCGGATCGGATCGGAAAAAAAGTTGAACGACGTTTCGGCATTGGCCTGCACCACCATATCCATGTGCGCCTGAAGCGTGGTGATGTGCGGCTCCTTCTGGTCCTGACGGGCCAACCACTCAGGGGAAGCGGAAAGCAATACACGAACATTGCCCGCAGCATCGACGTCGGCCGTCTCTTCTGCCGATTCAACACATTTTATTATATAGACGCGCATGGCATCAAGATGGCCTGACGCATGCGGAATCTGACAGATTTGTTCGAAATGTGACCAAAGAATTTGTGCATCCATAACTATTTCTTATTATGCATGGAAATCAAGCGTTATTGTTCTTCCGTAGTCCGACATACACCATAGCATACAGGCCCAGCAGAAGCACAAACAGCTGCTCGATGGTCCACGCTGTCCAGATAAATGCTTGTATTTGCGGATCGGTAATCGTCTCTCCGATGCCATAACAAAGCAAGGCGGTACCTACGGCATAATGCCAGGGGCCCAGCCCTCCTTGCACCGGCAGCACCAACGACATACTGCCCATGACAAAAATGGCCAGACCTGCCCAAGCATCCAGATGCTCGGTAAATCCGAAAAAGAAACAACATGTATAGCTGTTGAGATAATAGCAAAACCACAAAGCGAAGCTCCAAGCCAGATAAGACCAGACATTCGGCACATCTTTCAGGCCAACGATGCCCCGCCACATATTCCGAAGGAAAACGGAAACAAAATCGAATAGGCGGGTGTGCTTCAGATAACGAGCGAACAGCAAAGCCAGAACCAACAGCAGAGCCAACCCTATCCAAAGCCACTTAGAGGAAAGCACATCGAGGAACTTCTGTCCGCCGTCACTACCTGCCAGGAAGGTGGCGAAATGTTCCCGTTCGTGCAAGAAAGCCAGCACCAGCATGCCAACGGCCATCAGCATATCGACCAAGCGCTCACTCACCATGGTACCGACGGTGGTCGAAAAAGGGACATTATACCGGTTGGCAACATAACTGCACCGCCACAGTTCGCCCACTCGCGGCAAAGCCAGATTCAGACCGTAGTTGCCGAATATGGCGACCGATATGCCGTGCAGCGAAGGACGGATACCCAAGGTGCGCAATTGCAAACGCCACCGAATGGCCCGGATCACATGACTCAGGAAAGCCAAAACCAGACTGACAAATACCCAAAACCAATCAATACCCTGTTGCAACACCTGCAGCACGATGCTCCACTCGACTTTACGCGTGAGACTCCATGCCATAAGCAAGCCCAGTAACAACGGGAGCACTACCTTGATTATTTTCTTTAGTTTCTTCACCGGTTTTCGTTTTGTCTGTTATTTCAAAATCTGATTACTGGACCATGGTGCAGAACAGCCCGTAGGCCTCGAGCACCTCTTGCACATAATTGACGGTCACCGTAGCATTGAATTTTCCCAATCGGACATTCGGCAGATTATAGTAGGCAGAATCGGCTTTCAGGGTCAAAGCATATTCCACATTCCCTTGCCAGATTCCCGGATTGAGTTGCAAAGTATCGGCCAATGCAATAGCATCAAACACATGCCCCAATCCGGCATTATAACTTGCCAATGTATAGTAAATCAGATCGCGCTCAACACTCGCCTTCGTGATACTGTCGGCCTCGGCATACTGTTCGATACCGGGCTGCAGCGTGCGGGAAAGGCGGCTTCGCAAACCCGTCTCAAGCGACTTGATGAGCCGACATCCGGCTGCCACATTCGCTTCCGGATCGGAAAGCATCTCTTCCGGACATCCGAACCGTTCGCCGGTTGCCGGCATGAGCTGCATCAGGCCCCGGGCACCTTTCGAGGACTCTTCATGCGGATCGAAGCGACTTTCCACATAAGCGACAGCCGCCAGCAGCCGCCAGTCCCATCCTACTTCCTTCGCATACTGCTTGAACAAATCGTCGTAAACGGAAAGATGACCGTTCCCCAACAGGTATCGGATCTTGACCTGACGTCCCTGACTCTGTTCGTAATACCGTTTGGTGACAGCAGCATAATGGGGTGCTGCATATTCAAACCTGCATACGGAATCAATCTTGTAGGCCAACGTATCGGCAGAAGCATGAACCACCCACGAAACTGAATCCTCGCTTCCAAGAATGGGTTTCCCTACCTGCAATTCCCGATAAAACGATCGCATCAGCTGAGCCACATTCGATGAAACCAAGGTGGCATCGTAGTCGCCTTGCGCTATCATTTCCATCAAGGATTCCAAGGTAACGGAATCGGGAGAAAGGGTTTCCAAACGGAAAGGCGTGACATCGAAACTTCCGGTAAAAGCGGTATCTTGCATGGCAATCCAGGAACGGCTTCCGTGAGGCATCGCCAACGTATAACGGCCCGTATCGGCGGTTCCGGCTTTCAGTTTGCCATGGGTCAATGGTACCAACCCGACCTGATAGGCATAACCGCATGGACGAAGATCGCCTTCGTAGGCTGCCACGCTATAGGCCACAGGCCATGCCGCCAGATCGGCCGCACCCATCCGAAGGCTGTCGAACATGGCGCGTTCGGAGGGTGCCAGTTCGATATAGAGCTGCAAGCCTAAATTGTCGGCTACCTGCCGCACCATTTCATATTCGTGTCCGCGCCAACCGTCTTTATAGGGGAAACAGCTGATGGAAGACGGTACGGTGACAACCCGCAACGTGTCGCTCTGAACGATTTCCGTCCACGAACGACAAACATATCCCGGCTTTTCTGTGACTGTCCTATAGCAGACATACGCCACGATTGAAAAGCCTACAAGAGCTGCAATAATAAACCAGTACCGACGCTTCATGCTATCTTATTGCCCCAAAACTTTCTGAATAAACTGTTTCAGCAGGTCGATAGCCACACTATTGCTGCCACCCTGCGGAACAATAACATCGGCATACGCCTTGGTCGGCTCGATATGCAGATTGTGCATCGGCTTGATGATACGCTGGTAGCGGTCGATCAGATCTTCGACGGTTCTGCCTCGTTCCACCACATCGCGCCGGAGCACACGAATCAGACGTTCGTCGCTGTCGGCATCCACAAACACCTTCATGTCGAGAATGGCTCGGATGGAAGGATCGACCAGCGCCATAATACCCTCCAGAATAATCACGCGACGCGGTTCGATATGCTTGGTTTCCTTCAAACGGGAACAGGTTGTATAGTCGTAAATAGGTTCATCGACCGCCTGCCCCTCGCGCAGAAGGGCCAGATGCTGATACAATAACTGCCAATCGAAAGCCCGCGGCTCATCGAAGTTCTGGGCGCGACGTTCTTCCCAAGGCAAATGACTGCTGTCTTTATAATAGGAATCCTGAGAAACGACTGTTACACTACCGGCCGGAAGTGCCTCGATGATTTTACGTACTACGGTGGTCTTGCCGGAACCGGTACCACCTGCAATGCCAATAATCATGTGTATTTTTTCGAATTTGGGTTGTTTGGATTTAGGATAATCTTTTTGATTTTGCTGCAAATGTACATATTTTTCACAAATCTTCGCCTATTTCCATGGGAAAATTGGCTATTCACGGGGCTTTTTCTTGCTTTTTCATACGAAATTCGCTAATTTTGCGCAGTAAAAGTCAATCGAAAGTGGATACAATATCAAAAAACACCCTTAAGCAGGTAAGAAGTCTGAGCCAACGCAAGTTCCGGCTGCAGGAGGGCGAGTTTGTGGCCGAAGGAAACAAACTGGTGCAAGACAATCTGCAAGCCATGCGCTGCCACCGGCTGGTGGCTACGGCGACCTGGTGGCAAGCACATCCGGAAGCTGAGAAGCTGGCCGAAGAATGCTTGCTGATCAGTCCGCAGGAGATGGAACGGCTTAGCCTGATGCAATCTCCGCAGGAAGTGCTGGGCACTTTCAGGATTCCGTCGCATCTTTTCGACGAAAAGACGATTGAGCGATTATCGGAACAGCTGGTCATCGCCCTTGACGAAGTGCAGGATCCCGGTAATCTGGGAACCATCATCCGTCTGTGTGACTGGTTCGGCATCCGTGATATTGTCTGTTCGCCCAATACGGCCGACTGTTATGCTCCGAAAGTGGTACAAGCCACAATGGGAGCGATTGCCCGCGTGCGTGTCCATTATACGGATCTGCCGGCTTTCGTACGAAAGATGCGAACACGCGGGGTGCCTGTCTATGGCACGTTTTTAGAGGGTGAGAATATTTATCGGAAAGAATTGTCTGACCGGGGCGTTATCGTCATGGGTAATGAAGGTCGCGGCATTTCGACCGAAGTGGCAGCACAGGTTTCCGACAAACTGTTTATTCCGCCATTCCCGAAAGATGCGATGACCAGCGAGTCGCTCAATGTCGGGATAGCCACAGCCATTACGGTTTCTGAGTTTCGCAGAAGAAAATAGGTTTACGTTGTTGAAGTTATGAATACGGAATCTCAATCAAAAAAAGTTTCAGTTATTATTCTGAATTGGAACGGGGATGAGCATGGGTTTATTCGCCGATACTTACCTACCGTAGTTCAATATACTGATCCGGCAATAGCAGATATTGTGGTGGCCGACAATGGGTCAGAAGACTCCTCTCTTCAGCTATTGGCCGAGGAATTTCCCTCTGTAAAGGTGATTCCCCTAGGAAAGAACTACGGCTTTGCCGAAGGCTATAATCGTGCCATCAAGCAGGTGGAAACACCTTACGTGGTGTTGCTGAACGATGATGTCGCGGTTACCGAACACTGGCTGGAGCCCCTCTTAGAACACTTGGAGGTGCATGAACATACGGCTGCCGTGCAACCTAAGATTCTGAGCGACCGCGACCATTCCCTATTCGAATATGCCGGAGCCTGTGGCGGATATCTGGATAAACATGGCTATCCGTATTGCCGCGGACGCATTTTCGATACCATCGAAAAAGACGAAGGACAATACGACATGAAACGCCCGATCATGTGGGCCTCCGGTGCCTGTATGCTGGTGCGGCGCGAACTGTATCTGAAAGCCGGCGGCTTGGACAAACACTTCTTTGCCCACATGGAGGAAATAGACTTATGCTGGCGCCTGCGTCGTATGCAATGGCGTATCACCTGTGTTCCCCATTCGGTAGTTTATCACTTGGGCGGAGGCAGTTTACCACAAGGTAATCCGATAAAGACCAGACTTAATTTCCGCAATTCTTTGCTAATGCTTTATAAGAACCTGCCGAAGAAGTCGCGTTCGCGCATCATGTTCGAACGCAAATGCCTCGATTTTATTGCTGCCTTGAATTTCCTTTTCCACGGACAATTCAAACAGGTCGGCGCCATCCGGCAGGCGCACAAGGAAGCTAAATGGATGATTCAGGATATCTACGAACGCGATGAAGCCATCTTCGGACATTCGCACAATAATCTCTTCAAGCATGTTCATCGCACCAGCGAGGAGCGCATCAATATTCTGACAGCCTACTACCTGAAAGGACAGAAAAAGTTCTCCGATATTTTCTGACAATCATCCGGCTTTTCTTTCCTACATTTTATAATTCACCCCAAGAACTATGTCCTCGAACATCGTTTTACTGATTATAGCACTTTATTTTGCCGTTATCTTTTTAGTAACGTGGTTCACAACCCGCCAAAAATCGGCTAACGAGAATCAGGCGTTCTTTACCGGCGCCCGCAAATCGCCCTGGTGGGTGGTTGCCATCGCCATGATCGGCACCAGCATATCGGGCGTAACGTTCATATCGGTTCCGGGCATGGTGGCTGGCACGCAGTTCAGCTATCTCCAGATGGTGCTGGGCTTCACAACGGGCTATTTCGTTATTGCCTACGTGCTTCTCCCCCTCTATTACCGCTTGAATCTGAGCAGCATCTACGGTTATCTGGAGCAACGTTTCGGCCCCAAGGCCTATCGTACGGGTGCCCTCTTCTTCCTGCTCAGTAAGTTTCTGGGGTGCGGTGTCCGGATGTATCTGACTGCGTTGGTGCTCCAACTGGTTTTGTTCGACAATCTCGGTATTCCGTTCGGTCTGAATGTGGCAGTCACCATGCTGGTGGTGTATCTTTACACCTTCAAAGGCGGCGTCAAGACGCTGGTGTGGACCGATATGCTGCAAACGCTGTCGCTCATTGCGGCTGTGGTGCTCTGCATTTATTATATGTGCCGGACCATGGGATTGGATGCTACAGGACTATGGAACACAATTGCCGACAGCGAAATGAGCCGGACCTGGTTCTTCGACGATGCCTTAGACAAGCGCTATTTCTGGAAACAGTTCCTAGCCGGTGTTTTTACGACGGTTTCGATGACTGGCTTGGATCAGGACATGATGCAGAAAAACCTTTCGTGCAAGAACCTGCACGATGCCAAGAAGAATGTGATCAGCTATGGATTCGGTTTTTTGCCGGTCAATATCCTGTTTCTGGCATTGGGTATCTTGCTCTATAAGTTTGCCGCCGAAATCGGATTGTCGGTTAGCAAACCGGACGAGTTGTTTCCGGCTATCGCTACCGGATCTGCTCCCGACGGCACCCCCTATCTGCCAATCGTTGTAGGAGTGCTGTTTATTCTCGGCCTGATTGCCGCTGCCTTTTCAAGTGCCGGATCGGCCGTAACAGCTCTTACGACTTCCATCACCATCGACATGCTGCAAGCGCCCAAGAAGCAAAACGAGGAACAGTTGCGCCAGACCCGTATGCGTGTACACATTGTGAACTGTCTGGCCATGGGACTGCTAATCTACCTTTTCCGCGTCATCGGATCAGGCTCTGTCATCAATGCCGTCTATATCATCGCCAGCTACACGTACGGCCCGCTGCTGGGCTTATATCTGTTCGGACTATATACAAAAAGATCCAGCCGTGATAGCTGGATCCCCTATATCTGTGTGATTTCGCCTTTGATCTGCCTGCTCCTATCGCTAAACAGCGAAGCCTGGTTCGGCGGATATCAAATCGGTTTCGAGTTGCTGCTCTATAATGCAGCCTTTACTGCACTTGGCCTTTGGTTGAGTTCCCTGAACTACGACGGCGGCCACCGCGATGCGTGCGCTTCTTAGGAGCCGGCGATGCGATCAAGGCCATGTCTTCTGGAGAGAAACCGGGCAACTGAGGTGCTGTTTCTTCCGTAGAAGTCTGCTCTGCCTCTTCTTTTACAGGTTCTGCAGGTGCTGGCTGAGAGGGTTGAGGAATCGGATTACTCGGAGTATTCTGATTACTCGGAGTATTCTGATTACTTGGAGTATTCTGATTACTCGGAGTACTCTGAGTATTCTGAATAATCTGAGAGTTCTGAGCCTCCTTTAGTTTCTGCTGGTCCTGTTTGAGCTGCTGGCGCTGCTGCTCGATTCTCTGCTGGTCTTGCTTCAGTTGCTGCTGGTCTTGCTTCAGTTGCTGCTGATCCTGCTTGAGCTGCTGGCGCTGTTGTTCTACCTGCTGGCGTTGCTGGTCGATTTGCTCCTTGGCCTGACGCTGCTGCTCCTTGATCTGCTCATTGCGCAGACGGTCCTCCTTATCACTACGACGCTCCCGCTTGTCGCCAGGACGGAAAGCGTTTTCGTCGATTTGCAGCACAGGCAGAGGTTCATGAGGTGCCTGCGGAGTCATATCCTGCATCCAACCGGCACCGGCCGCCACTTGCAGGAAGTGATATTGGCGCGTATAGCCATCAAGCGCTTTCAGATCATCCATCGTGATTGCCATCGGACGAATCGGAGCATATTGCTGATCCCAGGTAATATCGTCGATGTTGTTAATGCGCTGCAAATCGTCACACATACCCATACTGCGGATGGCTACCGAAGCATCGTTGGTGATCAGCAATACCTTTTTGCCATGGGCGAACAAATCGACCACCCTGCGGATGATGGCAGGATCGGCAAACGAAGCATGATGGGATTCGCTGGTGACACCCTCAATACGAAGGCGGTTCTCGCGCTGCTGACTCATGATCAGGCGCTTTGCCAAACGTGCTGACACATTGCGGCAAAGGGCGGGATCTTCCCAATCGGCAGTCTGATAATTGGCTGGTTCCTGTGCACTTGCAAAACGATCGATTTCCTCGTACGTCTCGCTCATGATAATGAAACGACCACCTCTCTTCTTCATCATTTTGGAGATAAACTCCAACTGACGTTCGAACATCAGACGGGCATTCACCCTCGGGTCGCTATGACTGGAAGTATGTCCGACAAGGAGTTCGAGCCAGATATTGGTGTCGCTCACAACAACATCGTAATCCAACACCTGTGCCAGAATGGCTTCAAAGAAAAGGTGTCGCTCTTGCGCCTCCTGCAAGGTGAGCATCTGAATCTGCTGATCGTTCAACAAAGGAATACGGACATTCCACAGATCAACGAAATCGCGCACAATCAACCCTTTCGGCAGCGGTGGGATAACGGTATTCTTAACTTGTTTCTTAGTCTCGGGTTGGGTCGTGGAGGCCTCTTCAACGGGCGCCTCCTGCTCGGTTTTCACTTCCTCAGCAGGGGCTGCAACTTCGTGGGCTTCTTCCATGACCGCTGTTTCTTCAGCCTGTGGGGCAACTGCCTTTTTGCGTGAACGAGGTGCTCGTTTTGCAACCTTCTCTTCTGCAACTGGGGCCTCCACTTGGCTTGCGGTAGTGGATTTTCTCATATTATATATTAAAATTGCGGCGCAAAGGTACTACTTTTTGATGGAAAACACAAATTTTTATGACAGATATTTCCTGTTTTCACCGAAAATACCTAAATTTGCGGGCAAAAGTCGGCAACAAATGCCGAATTATTGGCTTCTAAGCCCGAATTTTATTTGTAATATGCTCAAACTTTTACAGCTTTTCAGCCGCTTCATGGGGCGCTACACCTCGGCTGTCGTCATTCTGGCCGCCATTATTGCTGCCATCTGGCCTGACACTTTCGCCTGGATTAGCCGCTTCGGATTGGCTAACATCATTTTGGGCATCATCATGCTCACAATGGGTTGTACCCTCAGCACCCAAGACTTCAAGATCCTGCTCCACCGCCCGCTCGACATCCTGCTGGGCACGTTGGCACAATTTTCGGTTATGCCACTTGTGGCATACGCACTGGCTCACCTCTTCCAGTTGTCGCCGGAACTGTCGGTCGGCATTATTCTGGTGGGTTGCTGTCCGGGAGGCGTTTCGAGCAACATCATGTCGTTCCTGTGCAAAGGCGATGTAGCTTTTTCGGTCGGTATGACAACGGTCAGCACCTTGCTGGCTCCTGTGGTTACCCCGTTGCTGGTTTATCTGCTCGCAGGAGCAGAAATCAATGTCGATACGTGGGGAATGTTCCAGAACATTCTAGTGGTAACCCTGCTGCCTGTGGCGATTGGCTGTCTGTTCAACTATCTGTTCGGCCGACGTCAGAACTTCAAGGACATCCAATCGTGCATGCCCGGCATATCGGTCATCTGTCTGGCTTTTATTGTAGGCAATGCCGTCCGTGCCGCCATTCCGAACCTACAGCTGGCCGGCAACGCATTTGCGCTGCTCGGACTGACGCTTTGCGTGGTTTTCTGCCACAATACGCTCGGCTATCTGCTGGGCTATCTGTTAGGCTCGCTGTTCCATTTCAACCGTGCCAAACGTCGCACCATCAGCATCGAAGTCGGCATGCAGAATGCGGGATTAGCCACCAATCTGGCGCCCCAGTTCTTCGATCCGCTGGCTGTTATTCCTTGTGCCATTTCGTGCGCCTACCATAGCATTTCGGGCACCATTCTGGCCAACCTTTTCTCGGCCTACGACAGGTATCGGGAACAAAAACAGACCGCACTATCATGATTGGCCGATTTGCTCCGAGTCCGACGGGACGCATGCATCTGGGCAACGTATATAGTGCATTGCTTTCCTGGCTGTCGGCCAAAAGCCAAGGCGGAGGCTGGCTGCTGCGTATCGAGGATCTCGACCCACAACGTTCCAGACGCGTGTATGCCGAGCAATTGGAAGACGATCTGCGATGGTTAGGACTGACGTGGGATGCCGGCGGCATTGAAGATCCGCAGTATGTGCAAAGTAACCGAAGCGGCATCTACGAAGCACACCTGGCCACATTGCAGGCAAAAGGTCTGACCTATCCCTGCTATTGCAGCCGCGCCGATATCCTGGCAACACAGGCGCCGCACGAAAGCGACGGACGGGTGGTGTATCAGGGCACTTGCCGTCCGGATGGAACGGAGACTAAAGCGGAATGGCTGAAAGCCCGCGCCTTGGCTTGTCCGCATGCTCCTGCCATCCGCATCCAGGTTCCTGATTGCGACATCTGTTTTACGGATCTGCATTACGGTCCGCAGCAGTTCAACCTGGCCAAAGAGTGCGGCGATTTTATTCTGCGACGTGCCGATGGGGCTTGGGCTTACCAACTGGCTGTTGTGGTCGATGACTTACTGATGGGCGTTTCCGAAGTGGTGCGAGGACGCGATCTGCTCTCCTCCGTTCCCCAGCAGCTCTTTCTCTACGAAACCCTCGGCTACAAAGCGCCCGACTTCTGCCATCTTCCATTGCTTTGCAACGAGTCCGGGCAGCGTCTCTGCAAGCGTGACCAGTCGTTGCACATGGGCACCTTACGCGAACATTTCTCCGCTGAGGAAATCATCGGCAAACTGGCCTGTTTCGCACATCTCACCGATCGGCAGGAAGCCATCTCTGCCCAAGAGCTGATTTCCCTGTTCGATTGGCACAAGGTTCCGACTGCCGATTTGCGAATCAGTCCCGATGCCATCTTTAATAACTAATAACCATTAACTAATAACTATTAACCAACATCAGTCATGAACCTCCCCTCCTTCAACTGGTGGAAAAACTGGGCCGGCATTCTGCTGGGCAGTTGTATTCTGGCCGCCGGCTTTGTCTTTTTCATCAACCCATACAAGATTGTGCCCGGAGGCGTATATGGTGCGTCAATCGTTTTGCACAACCTGTTTCCTCGTATTCAGGTAGGTACATTCGGCTATATGTTCGACATTCCTCTGCTGATTCTTTCTGCCGTCCTGCTCGGGTCGAAGCTGGGGTCACGGACGTTGGTGGCAGCCATGATTACTCCGGCTATCATGAATACGATGTCGGCTTTGGCATACGCCAATCAGACGGCACTCGAACAACTGGATCCCGCCCGGCTGCTGGGCGGTGCACTCAATATGAGCAATCACCTGATGCTGACGTGCATCATCGGTGCCGCTATGATTGGTTTGGGTAGCGGCATTGTGGTTCGTTGCCGAGCCACAACCGGCGGATCAGACATTATTGCCATGCTGATGCAGAAATACCTGCGCATCCGTTTCAGCAAGGCTATCCTATGGGTGGATGGGTTGGTGGTGACATTCGGCCTTTTGGTGATCGGACTGGGAGTCGGCACCGATCGTGGCATGGATGCCGAAGGTTGCCTGAGTTCCCTGTATTCGCTGGTGGCTATCTGGGTAATCTCCCGTGTCATCGCCTACACCATTTCCGGTTCAAACGACGACAAGATGCTGTTAATCATCAGCGACAAACCGATTGTGGAACTCCGCGAATACATCCTGAAAGATCTTGACAGGACTGCCACTCTCATCAAGAGCAGCGGCCTATACACCAAAGCAGACAAGGAAATGCTCCTCATCGTGGTTCACAACAAAGAGGTTCCCGGCATCAAAGAATGCATCCGGGTAGCCGACCCGAATGCATTTGTCATTGTTACCGATGCCTACGACACCTTTGGTGAAGGATGGAAAAAACTTCCCGTCAAAGGAGAACTGACCCCGGAATAACGCCACGAAATCACTTCAACTCAGATTGATGTCAGGTGTCAGGAGTGAATAAGTTATAAGTTTACGGCAACTCCTGCACCAGTTTCCGATACACGCCGTACTTCACTTTCTCAACAATGCCCTCGCTGACAAAACGGCTGATGGCTTTCCATGCCGTTGGCTGAGAAGTGCCGAACACGTCCACGAACTGTTGCGTCCGGAACTCCTCCGGCAGTTTGCGGAAGCACTCATCGTAGCGGGTGGTGCGCCGTCGCTGCACGAACTCCTTGTTCTGGTCCTCGAAGTAGTTGAACGCCATCTCGCCGAAGAAGAACTGCTGGCACCTGTACTGGATCTCCATCGCCAAGCGGCACAGCCGCCTGTCCCTGTCGTCCATCGTCAGCGTTCTGTGCTCCTGCCATTCCTGCCAATGACGCATCAGGATGAAGGGCAGCGCGATGCCGATGCCGTAGTACGGAATACGCTTCAACAGCGTGCGGTCTGCCTTATCGCCGTTGAACTCTGCAATCTCCAAGTGGCTGCTTTGCCACTCGTAGGTCTCGTCGTTCAGCGGTTCGACAGGCAACTCACCTTCTACTTTATCCAGACGGTAAGCCCACGTCCGAAGCGTCTCGTTGGCATCGGGATCTGTCTCTTGGTGTCGCTTCGCCATGCCCTTATCAGGCAGGGGGATAACTGCCAGAGGGGTTGACATGCCGGTACCGAAGTTCCTCTGATTCACCTTGCGGTGCAGGGCATATGGCGTGCCCGTGTAGATGAAGTTCCAATAGACGTTAAACATGCCCGTATAGCTCTCCTGGTTGGCATACATCTGTCCCTCCTGTTCGTTGTGGAAGGCCTTCAGCTCCATGATCTCGCGGTCTTTCCATTCGCCGGCCTTGTTCTGCTTGGTGACGTTGTCGAGCTCGGCATCGAACGAGAACATGTGCAGGTGCAGAGGCTGACCCTCAATCGTCTCGACAGCCGCATTCATGTGGCGGATGAACTCGCCGGTGGCAGTTCTTGCCGGATGTACACGGATACCCACCACAGGCCGTTTCAGCGCCTTGCCCTTCTGGGCTTTTGTCGAAGTCGAACGCTCCGTGCGGTCTTCCTTATAGCGGTTCACGGCATCTATCAGGCATTGGTCTGACTGAATCATCGGGTCGGCAATCTTTTTGTAGAATTTCTCCACGATGTTCTTGCCCGCACCGGGGTCGCCGATGATGAAGATGCAGTAGTTCAGCCGCCTGATCAGTTCCGGCTCGTACCAGAAGCGGTACCACGATCGGGTCATCAGCGTGCCGAACAGCGCCGCGCTGGCAAACCACACCGCCGGCAGCTTGTGCGGATGCACGTTCAGGAAGAGCTCCTTCTGGCAGGGGTAATACTCCGCCATCTCCGTCAGGTCCTCCGCCCAGCTGTCAAGCGGCAGCGAGGCATAGACGTCATTGTCGCTTTGAGAGTTTAGCGTTGAGGTTGTAGCGTTTAGGGAAGCGTCCTGCGACTCTGCTCCAGCAGCTTTCAGCGCATCTTTCATCCGCTTCGGAATACCCTTTAAGAACTCATAGCTCTGGGCACTCTTCACGGTCTGTGCGACGTCCTCACCCCGTTCCTCGACAATCTCCTTCACAAAGGGCGTTTCGCGCAGAATCTGCTCTATCAGTTTCGGGTCGTTGTCGGTGATGTAGCGCAGGTGGTCTGCCAGTATCAGCGATGTGCGATGCCTGTCGCCCTGCTCAATCTTCTTGTCGCCAACCCATGCTTATACTCCCCTTAAAAGTTTATTTATGCCGATTCTTACGGCATCGCTCATATAATAGTTGCCATTCGACATATAGTATTTATTTCTCCGATCCGTTTTTTCCATTCTGAGATGCAGATCCAGCGCAGACACCTCTTGCCGATATACACCTTTATTCCTGAGAAAGCAGACCAGATTGGTGACGGCATAGCGGTTCATATGCCCGCTTTTGGTCCCCTTTTTCATTGTCAGATACTCTCTGATGCGGTCAGAAGCAAGAATCTCGCTCCATAGCTGATTAATCTTACTGAAGAACTCCGGCGACACATAGTCCTGAATAGGCGCTACATACGCACGAACCTCTTCTGCGACATGACTCTGATCGGGTTCCTTCTCTTTTACATCAATGTACAATCTACCCTCTCGCGCGGCATTCATAAGTGCCTCGACGTTGAAGTCCTGGGGACGGACTTGTTTAAAAATATGCTTCATATCCGAGTTTGTTTGAAGTTGTGAGTGAGAAAGCTTCAAAAACGGCGCGCCCGTTTAACTCCGGAGATTTTCTCTGCTCACATCACTCGGATGAAATACTGTCTGAGGTTTACTTTTTTCTGATTGTTCCTTTTTACAAAAAAAAAAACGCATTTGGAAAATATTTCCAAATGCGCGACTGCAATAATACTATATATAAAAGCTGTATCATTCCAGAATAGGGCTGATTAACAGACCCGTATTTACCCTTTATTCAAATGGGGGGGGTAAAAGTGCCCTCCGGATTGAGATATTATAGGGTTGCCACATCATGTGCATAGGGTTTAGGTCGGTTTTAGTTTCCTGTTTTCACGCCGCAAAGATAAAGCGTTTTTCGGAATTCTGCAAGTTTTTTCCATCTTTTTTCTGATGCTCGGATAAAACTGGTGGTATTGCTGCTCTTCTGTCCGCAATTTACCGGCATCGACATCCTTGTAAAACTTGAATTAGGAATTATTTGAGGGTTTTGAAAAAACAAAGACTTATCAGAATAATTATTGGTATCTCCTATCTGATTATAAAGGATTTACCTATCCTCGTTTACGAAATACAATTCCTCAAATACATCTCTCGGCAGGGTGCTATCCCAACCGCCTACGCGCTGGTTATCCTTCATCGAATTGTCGAAGCCGATATACTCCAGCGAGCCGTCCTCGTAGCGTTTAAACTTATAGACGGCATCGTTCATGATGGCCGAGTTGAACACATTCAGGCTTACCAGCAACTCGAAGTCCTTCACCGTCAGACCTGTCACCTTGTGGAACAGACCTGGCTCTAGTTGGGTGATGACATCCTTCAGGCACTGTTCGCGGAAGTCGGTCAGATACATGAAGATGGGAATGCGTGTGGCAAACTTGATAAGCTTGTCCTGTATCTGCTTGCGGAGCGATTTCATCTCCTTCTCGTCTTCCGTCAACTTGCGCTTTTCCTTAGCGCTGAGTTCTTCCTCGTTGGCCTTGGCTTTCGCTTTCTTTACGGCCTCGCTCTTATTGATTATGGTTTCGATGTCACGGTTCAGCGAACGGAACCCCTCAATAGCCATCAGAGCCGCCATTGCCTCGGGGTTGTTTAGCAGGCGTTGCAGCGTGATATTATCTACATTCACCAGCAGCGCACTCTCCCAACGGCGGGCCAACAGCGTAGCCGACGTACCGCTCATAGCGATGTCAAGAATACCAGCTGCATCTATCTGCTTCATGTGCATGCCGTCGTAGGCCAGCACAGACAGGAACCGGATGAAGTCGGCAACTTTCTTCTCTGGCTGATTTTCATCCACATTCAGACGGCAAGAGTAGTCGGCTATCTGACGCAAAGCGCGGTTGGGGGCAAAGTCGAACACATAGCACTCGCGCTTCATGATGTCATAACGGTCAGGGTCGTCATCCGTCGGGTTCTTGATGACCCAGGGGCTCTGCACGCGGAAGGCTGCCTGGAAATAGGTCTCTGGCGAAGAACTGTTGCGCAGCATGAAGATGCCCGACCAAGGTTTTACGGTGACTCCCGTTGTCAGTTTTCCGCACGACAGCGTGATGGTACGGGTCTCCAATGGGTTGTCCATCGCCTTGCGGACAGGCGGCAATGCACTCACACCGATACCAGCCTCCGCACCTGCTGCCACAACAATCTTGAAATCGTGATAGAACACATTGTTGCGCTGTCCCAAAAGATTGCGCATAGCATAGCACGATGCCACCGAAGGCAGGAACCAGAACGTATGATTTAATATACGTAACAGAGGTGCATGACTGAAGGGCATAGGTGGCTTCTCGTTGCGAAGTGTCAGGTCATCCTTGATGGAATCGCGATAGGCGCCACGTATCAGATCGAGCCATTTCTGCACCTCGTCCTCATGCCGGAAAGTGGCAAAGTGATGGTCGCCGCCCTCCGGAATGTCGGCAGCAAAGAACTCGTTCAGGTCGAACTCGTCAAACTCCCCTTCCTTTGCCACACGTACCAATTCATCGGGCATCTGATAGGTCATCAGCACCATACGGGGCATCATCTCGTAAGGATTTTCGCCCTCGCCCTGCCAACTCTCTTTCTTATGCTGTTCGTCACTATAGGTCCAGTTGAAAATCTGCTCTTCGATGAACTCACCCGATGCAATGGCTCGGAAAGGCGTTCCTGAGAGGTAGAGATAGTGGTTGGTGGTGATAGGCATGTTGTCCTCGTCGAAGTAGTCGATGGCCTCACCGTCCTGTGCCGTCTGTTCGGCTTTGTCTTCGTTGTAGAACAGGTCCTTGGCATTCTCGCGCCACGCTCCGTAGTGGTATTCGTCGAGGATGACCACATCCCAGTTCACCATGTGAACCCACTCGTTTTTCACCTTGATACCACCGGCCTTATTCTTGCCCAGGTAGTCTTGGAACGAACCGAAGCAGACGATAGGCCGTGATGCGTCTGCTGTCTCGTAGGTCAACTCTGAGGTACGCGAAATAAATTGCCACCCCTTGAAGTCAACATGCGTCCGCAGATCTTCCTCCCAAGCACTCTCTACGGCGGGCTTGAAGGTCAGCACGAGGATACGCTTCCAGCCCATCTTTTTAGCCAACTGATAAGCCGTAAAAGTCTTGCCAAAACGCATCTTGCAGTTCCACAGGTAGTGTGGCGTCTTGCCGGTTTCGCGCTTATAGTTGCGGAAATATGCTACTGTCTTGTCAACGGCCTCACGCTGCTCGTCGCGCATACCGAAGGTTTCCGTGCGGTGTTCGTTGTTCTCCGTGCCGCTTTTCAGGGCATACATCGCTGCCCGCACATCGCCCACCGTACAACGGAACCACTCGCCGCCAGTATTTGCAAATCCGTTTTTCCTGAGCCACCAGTGCACCATTTTGTCAGTAAAAGCGGTGCCGTCTTCTCTGACGCTGCTGTCCTGATACACTATCTTGTAAGGCAATTTACCGTCTGGCCGTTTTGTTGAGTATTGTTCTGCTACACGTTTCTGTACGTCGCGTGTAGTATAGCCTACCTTCAGCTGACCTTCATATTGAGGGTCGCTGTAGGCGTAAATCTGAGGCATCAGATTCGGGCGGCTGGGGAAGAAATTTGTCTGTGCCATTTAATATTTTGGGTGTTTATTTGCTTGTTTCAGGATTTATGTATATCTTTGCAGCGAAAATCAAAACGAAGAAATCATGACAGCTGTACAAATCAACGCTATGAATACCGAGCTGTGGCAGAGCATTGGAGCTATTGCCGACAGCGAGCCGCTGATGAAGCGCCTGACGCGATATGCCAAGAAACTGGTGAAGGAACGTGAGGCAGATCTTACGCTCATGAGCAAGGAAGAGTTCTTCCAGCGCATTGATGAGTCGAAACGCCAGTATGAGCGAGGCGAATACATCAGTTTTTCCGACAAGGATGAGATGAATCGGTGGCTAGACTCCCTCTGACTATGTATCGCATTGACTACACCAAACAGGCGCAAGAAGACATCGCCCGACTGAAGCGCGACGAGCCCAAGTGTTTCAACAAGGTGGTGAAGTTGCTTAATGAGTTGACAGAACACCCGCGAACTGGCACGGGCAAACCCAAGCAGCTCTCCGGTGACCGTGCAGGACAATGGCGACGTAAAATCTCGGACAAACACCGTCTGGTTTATGAGATTCACGACCAGGTGGTGGAGGTATTGGTGCTCTCCTCGTGGGGGCATTATGAAGACAAATGATACCTGCATCGTTTTTTCGTTATCGTTTTAGTTTTACTCCATTGGTCTTATCATACTCTCGATAAAGGTTATCTCGTCATCCGTCAGCCCATATTTCTTATATAGCATCTCGTCTGTCCAAGGGTGTGAGAAGTCTTGGAGGGGTATAAATTGGAATTTATCGGCGCAGATGAAAACTTCCGTGGGAGCCTGAGGCAGGCTTAGCCAAAAGAATGGCGCAGATATGATACATGAAGAAAGATTTTTTCGTACCTTTGCACCATGGAACAGCAAACATTAGGCATTGACAGAGATTTTTTCATC
>JAFSKF010000013.1 GCA_017449065.1 Bacteroidales bacterium | reverse complement strand
TTCCCGTTGGCACCACAAATCAGGCTGGTCCATTCGTCTATCGGTTAGGACGAGAGATTTTCATTCTCTAAAGAGCAGTTCGACTCTGCTATGGACTACAAAAAAAGACTCGGTCGCTTAGCTCAGTTGGTTCAGAGCGTCTGCCTTACAAGCAGAGGGTCGGGGGTTCGAATCCCTCAGCGACCACACAAAAAACTGTCAATATGTAAAAACGACGTTAAGAGGATGCATCTGGCTTTTGGCTCACAAAAGTTCGGATGTTTTTCTTTTTTTCAAGGGATGTCCTGCGACAATCGTGGTATTTCCTGTGTTCTTTACAAAACCATTCACATCTAAACCATATTCACATGAAACGATTCCTAACGCTACTTTTGACCACCGCTACCCTATCGGCCGGTGCCCAAACCTTCAAGGAATGGCAGGATCCGACTGTCAACCAAGTGAACCGACTGGCGATGCACAGCCACTTCTTCGGCTACGAAAGCATCGAAGCCTCCCAAGGTGCTCCTGAAGCCTCGGCCAACTACCTTAGCCTGAACGGCGAGTGGAAGTTCCAATGGCAACCCGATGCCGTAAACTACCAGAGCGACTTCTATCGTACCAACCTGAACGACGGTGCCTGGGCTACTATCCCTGTGCCCGGTTGCTGGGAACTGTATGGTTACGGCGATCCTATCTATGTGAACAGCCAATATGCCTGGGCAGCACAGGAAGGCAACAACCCGCCTTATGTGCCGACCAAGAACAACGCTGTCGGCTACTATCGCCACGAAGTGGAAATCCCCGCAGAATGGAAAGGACAGCAAGTGATTGCGCACTTCGGTTCGGTAAGCAGCAACATGTATCTGTGGGTGAACGGCAAATATGTCGGCTACAGCGAGGACAGCAAGCTGGAAGCCGAGTTCGACCTCACCTCCTACGTCAAGCCCGGACAGAAAGCGCTCATTGCCATGCAGGTGTTCCGCTGGTGCGACGGCACCTATCTCGAAGACCAGGACTTTTTCCGCTATACCGGTATCCATCGCGACTGCTGGCTCTATGCCCGCCCGAAACAGCATATCACCGACATCCGCGTGACGCCTGATCTCGATGCCCAGTATCAGAACGGCACGCTGAACGTGGAAGTGGAAACCACCGGTGCCAAAGTGGAACTTCAGCTGTTCGATGCCGAAGGCAAGGAAGTGGCATCGGCAACTGCCAACAAAGGCCGTGCAGCCTTGCAGGTTGAGAATCCGCACAAGTGGACAGCCGAGACTCCTTATCTCTACACCTTGCGTGCCACTCTCAAGAGCGGACAGCAGGTGCTGCAGGTGGTTCCTGTCCGTGTCGGCTTCCGCAAGATTGAGGTACGCGATGCACAAGTGCTCGTCAACGGACAGCCGATTCTCATCAAGGGCGCCGACCGTCACGAACTGGATCCGGACGGTGGCTATGTGGTGAGCCGTGAACGTATGTTGCAAGACATCCGCCTGCTGAAGCAGAACAACTTCAATGCGATCCGTACCTGCCACTATCCCGACGATAGCTACTGGTACGATCTTTGCGATGAATACGGCATCTACTTAGTGGCAGAGGCCAACATCGAAAGTCACGGTATGGGCTACGGCGAGCACACGCTTGCCCGTCGCGACGACTACAAAAAAGCACACTTGGAGCGCAACGAACGCAACGTAGCGCGTAACTTCAACCATCCGTCCATCATCTTCTGGAGCTTGGGCAACGAAGCCGGTTTCGGTCCGAACTTCGAGGCCGCCTATCAGCTGGTTAAGCAGCTCGATCCAAGCCGTCTCTGCCAGTACGAGAACGTCACTTCCGGCATCTGGCAAAAGAAGATCACCATCGAAGAGGCTCCTACGGATGTCTATTGTCCGATGTACGCCTCCTATTGGGATATGGAGAACTATGCCAAGAACTCGAAGATGACCCGTCCTTTCATCCAGTGCGAATATGCTCATGCCATGGGCAACAGCATCGGCGGCTTCAAGGAGTATTGGGACCTAATCCGCAAGTATCCCACTTTGCAGGGCGGTTTCATCTGGGACTTCGTCGATCAGTCAATCCGTCGCACCAACAGCAAAGGCCGGCAGATCTGGGCGTATGGCGGCGATTTCAATCGCACCGATGCCAGCGACGGCAACTTCTGCGACAACGGTCTGGTAAGCCCCGACCGTGTGCCGAATCCGCATTTCTACGAGGTAGCATACTACTATCAGAATATCTGGACCGAACTGAAGGGCATCGATGCCTATCAGGTGCAGATCAGCATCTACAACGAGAATTTCTTCCGCGACCTAAGCGCCTACCGTCTGGAGTGGGAACTGTTGCGCAACGGTGAGATTGAAAACACAGGCATCGTGAGTTCTCTTCGCGTAGAGCCGCAGCAAACCGTCCGCATCGCTCTTCCTATCAGCCTTCCTACGGACGACAAGGCCGAATACCTGCTCAACCTCCGTTATGTGCAGAACCGACGCGAAGGCATCATTCCCGGCGGACACGTTGTTGCCCACCAGCAGCTTGCCCTCACCGGATTCCAGCCGGTTGCCGCACCTGCATCAGTCAGCAAGAAGGCTCTGCAAGTGACGCAAAACAACCGCAATCTCATCGTTAGCGGCACGGATTTCTCGATCGAATTTGCCCGCTGGAACGGCTTTATGGAAGTTTATCAGGTGAAGGGCACCGACCTCATTGCCGACGATTCCCAGTTCTGTCCAAACTTCTGGCGTGCTCCAACCGACAACGACTACGGTGCACGTCTGCAGCAGAAATATGCGGCTTGGCGTCATCCGGAACTGAAGCTGCAGAGCCTCGACTACACACAGGCCGACACCGCTGTCCTCGTGAAAGCGCAATATGAACTATCTAATATCGGTGCCCGTCTGGAACTCACCTATCAGATTCAGGCCGGTGGCATTGTGCAGGTAACCGAGCACATGTCGCCAGGCGAACAGAAACAATCACCGATGTTCCGTTTCGGCATGAACCTGCCAATGCCCGAGCAATTCGAGCAGTTGCAGTATTACGGACGCGGACCTGTCGAGACCTACTCCGACCGCAAGGATTCCGAGAACTTAGGCATCTACCGCAGTACAGTCACTCAGGAGTTCTATCCGTACATCCGTCCGCAGGAGAACGGCAATCATGTCGATCTCCGCTGGTGGAAGGTCACCAATCAGGCAGGACGGGGTCTCATGGTGGTTGCTCCGGCTCCTTTCTCAGCCTCTGCCCTACACTACACCGTGCAGAGCCTCGACGAAGGACCGAACAAGCACAACCTGCACTCGCCAGACATCGATCCGCAGCCGCTCACCAGTCTCTGCATCGATCAGGTGCAGATGGGTCTGGGTTGCGTCAACAGCTGGGGTGCCCTCCCGCTTCCGCAATATATGGTCAATTACGAGGATCGTACCTTCACCTTCACGCTGATTCCGCAATAAACGATTACCTATGAAAAGATTTTCTGTCAGTATTCTTTTCGCACTGATTCTATCGTGCGTTATGGCTTCCGAACATACGTTCAAAAGCCCCGATGGATTGCTTTCTGTCACCATTAGCGACAACGAAGGCCGACTCTCCTATCAGGTTTACAAGGCCGGCGGTTTGTATCTTGAACCCTCTCCGTTAGGTCTTGTCACCGATTTGGCGGACCTCTCTCAAGGTCTGACGATTAAGTCGTGCAACACAAAGAGCATTGAGGAATCCTACCAGCTGAAAACCATCAAGCAGAGCCATGTTCACTATGCTGCAACAGAGGCCGTCTGCACCATCGAGAAGAATCAGCAGCATGTGATGGACATTACCTTCCGCGTGTCGGACAACGACGTTGCCTTCCGCTACACGGTTTATCCCAAGAAAGATTCGCGCGTTTGCGTTGTCAAGGACGAAACCAGCGGCTTTGTTCTGCCCGAAGGCACCACTACATTTCTTTGCCCGCAAGCCAAACCGATGACCGGCTTCGCACGCACGGCTCCCAGCTACGAAACCTCTTATGCCCTCGACGAACCTACCGGCAAAAACGGTTGGGGTGCCGGTTACACGTTTCCGTGTCTGTTCAGAACCGCAGATACCGGCTGGGTGCTGATCTGCGAAACGGGAACCGATGGCGGATATGTCGGTTGCCGTCTGCAGAATCAGAACCAAGGCGCTTACAAGATCGGCTTCCCGCAACCGGAAGAGATGAACGGCATCGGTTCAACCACACCGGTTCTGTCGCTACCGGCTTCTACCCCATGGCGCACCATCACCATCGGCACATCGCTGAAGGAAATCGTCGAAACGACAGTTCCCTGGGATCTCGTCCAGTCTAAATATGCTGCCAGCAAAGATTATACCTACGGCAAGGGCACTTGGTCGTGGATCATCAAGATGGATGCGAGCTGTAATTTCGACGAGCAAAAGCGATATATCGACTTTGCCGCTGCCATGGGCTATCGTTCTGTGCTGATCGACGCTCTTTGGGACGTACAGATCGGATATCCGAAGATGGAGGAACTTGCCCGATACGGCAAGTCGAAAGGTGTCGGCATTTTCCTGTGGTATAATTCCAACGGCACGTGGAACGATGCGCCACAGTCGCCCATCGGCAAGATGGACCGGCTGGCAGCTCGCCGGAAGGAAATGGCATGGATGCAGCGCACGGGCATTCTCGGCATCAAGGTCGATTTCTTTGGCGGCGACAAACAGCCGATGATGCAACTGTATGAGGACATCCTGACCGATGCGAACGATTTCGGCTTACAGGTCATCTTCCACGGATGCACGTTGCCGCGCGGTTGGGAACGTATGTATCCGAACTATGTGGCTTCGGAGGCTGTATTGGCTTCCGAGAATCTGCACTTCGGACAAGGAGCCTGCGACAATGAGGCTTTGAACGGCTGTATCCATCCGTTTATCCGCAATACGGTGGGTTCGATGGATTTCGGAGGTTCAACGCTCAACAAGCATTACAGCAGCGACAACAAACGCGGTACGGTTCGCCGCACCAGCGATGTCTATGCGTTGGCTACTGCCGTCCTCTTCCAGAGCAGCGTGCAACATTTTGCTATGGCACCCAACAACCTCGACGATGCTCCGGCTTGGGCGATAGACTTCATGAAGGAGGTTCCCACCACTTGGGACGAGGTCCGTTTCTTGGACGGCTATCCCGGCAAGTATGTGATCTTTGCACGCCGTAGCGGCGACAAATGGTTCATTGCCGGCATCAATGCCGAAAAGGAACCATTGAAGACTAAACTGACTCTTCCGATGTTCGATGCAAAATACGCCCTAACCGTTTATAGCGACGATCCCGCCTTGAACGGTAGCGTAAAGACTGTTAAACTGAATAAGAAACAGCAAATCTCCATCGTCATCCCACAGAACGGAGGTGTGGTGATTAAATAATACTTTATTAATTACTAATTATGAATTACAAATTACGGACAATAACTAATAACTATTAACTAATAACTTTGTACCGAATTAGCAGCCAGCTATTGAAGGATAGCTGGCTGCTAATTCGGTACAACCCAGATGCTGATTTCGTACAGCATATAGAGGGGAACCGTAACCAAGAACAACGTAAACAAATCGGGCGGCGTGATCACGGCAGCAATGAACATAATGGCCACCAAAGCATGACGCCTGTATTTGCGCATTAACGAAGCTGTCAGCAACCCGACTTTCCCCAGGAACCACGAAACCAGTGGCAACTGGAAAACAAGCCCCATCATAAAAGTCAGCATCGAGAAAGTGGAGATATAACTGTCGAGCGTAATGGTGTTCGTAATGGCTTCCGACACCTGATAGGTACCTAAGAATCGGAAGGAAATCGGGAAAAGCACAAAATAGTTCATCAGCACGCCCAAAGCAAAAAGCACATACATCAGCACCCCAACCCGCGCAGCATAATGTTTCTCGTTATCGTACAAAGCGGGCATAATGAATGCGAAGATTTCGAGCAAAAGATAGGGAGAAGCCAGCAATATGGCTAAATAAAATGAGGTTGACAGATGCGCCATAAACTGGCCAGACAATTCCGTGTTGATCAGCGAAACATGATATGGCTCAAATGCAAAAGAACTGCCGCAGGCTTGCAGCAGTCGCTCAATAATCCGAAATGTGACGAAATCGTATTCCTTCGGTGCCAACAGGAGCTGGAAAACCGGCTCTTTCAAAAAGAACACCGCTCCCATCAGCACCGCCAGCACCAGCGCCAGACGCCATAACATCCGTCGCAGCACCTCCAGATGCTCGCCAAACGACATTGTGGGTAAAGAGTCGGCCATGCGTCTTTATTGCTGCTCGCCGGTAGCCGATTCCTGCTTGGTCCCTTTCTTTTCTTCCTCGTCCTTACCGTTCATCCCGTCTTTAAAGCTCTTGACTCCCTTGCCGACGCCATGCATCAGCTCCGGAATCTTCTTGCCTCCGAATAACAGCAGGATAACCACCACCAAGGCAATGACTTCTGTAGTTCCGATAAAAAGGAATGGAATCTTCATAAGTATATATCAATTAAGGATGCTTATTCTTGTTTTACTGGCGCAAAATTAGTAAAAAACGAGAAAAGTTGTACGCATTTTGTACAAAATATAAGAAAATTTAGTAATTTTGCGCCCTAAAATTGAAAATACTCATGTTTGAATATCATACAACGGTTCTTCCTAACGGCTTGCGGGTGGTGTATCGGCACAACGATTCTCCGGTGGGCTATTGCGGCTATATGGTGGATTGCGGCACGCGGCACGAAGCCTCTCCGACTCAGTTCGGAATGGCTCACTTCATCGAGCATATCTTGTTCAAAGGGACCCGGAAGCGCGATGCCTGGCACATCAACCAGCGCATGGAAAGTGTGGGCGGCGAACTGAACGCTTTCACCACCAAAGAAGACACGACCTTCTACACTTCGTTTCTGGGCAAGGACTTCGACCGTGCCTGCGAACTGCTGTCCGACTTAGTGTTCCACGCCACAGCGCCCCAGCACGAACTGGAAAAGGAACAGGAGGTGGTTATCGAAGAGATTGAGAGCTATCGCGACAACCCGGCAGAACTGATTTACGACGTTTTCGAGAACCGGCTGTTTGCAGGCACCTCTCTCGGACATAACATCCTGGGCAATGCCGAAACGGTGCGCAGTTTCGACCACGACCGCTGTATGGCTTTCCTTCACGAGCATTATGTGCCCGCCCAGATGGTTTTCTTTGCCTACGGTCCGATGCCGTGGGAGAAAGTGCTTCGTTCTGTCAGCAAACATGCAGGCAATGAAGGTTCATCGGCCGTTGTTACTGAAGCAGCAGCTCCAATCGGTTCCACCTCTGTTTTTCCGGAAGAAATCTTGCCCGAGGAGGGCGAAATCCGCCACCAGTCGCATTGCATGATCGGCTGCAAGACCTATCCGTACGGCCACCCGGACGCTACGGCACTTTCCCTTTTGAACAATCTGTTAGGCGGTCCCGGCATGAACAGCCGCCTGAACCAGCAGCTGCGCGAAAAGCGAGGCTTGGTCTATACGGTCGAAAGCAATCTTTCCACCTACACCGACAACGGCTATTTCTGCATCTATTTTGGTTGTGACCACGAGGACGAGGACCGTTGTATGCGTCTCTGCCGCAAGGAACTCCAGAAGATGACCGAACAGCCTCTTTCAGAGCGCCAGCTGCTGGCAGCCAAGAAGCAATTCAAGGGACAGATGGGAATATCGACCGCCAACCTCGAAAACAATGCCCTCAGCATGGCGAAACAAATACTTCGCCAAGGCCGCGTTCTCAGCCTCGACGAAGTCTGCCGTCGCATCGACGCCGTTTCTTCCCAACAACTGCTCCATGTCGCCCGCGAGCTCTTCGCTCCCGACAACCTTTATTCCGTCGTTTTGAAGTAAGAAATACTGGCCAATTCGCGAAAGTATTTGAATCGATTCAATCAATCATTTGAATCGGGTCAATCGATCATTTGAATCGATTCAAAAATAGGGTGTAAAATCACCATTCTTTTTACTCTGATTTTCTCATGCCTATACTGAGGTATTTTTGCTACCCAACTGGAAAAAAATTACTACCCAACTGGGGAACAAAATTTCTCCTGTTGGGCAGCAAACGACTCTTCAAATCGGCAATAGCTTGGCCGGTTTGCAGTATTTTTTATTGGAATTTATGGAATTTTTACAAGAATGCGCATTTTTTCGGACAAATATTTTGCACGTGAAAAAATAAATACCTAACTTTGCACTCGAATTTGAAGCAAGATTACACCCGTTCCCAATAGCGGGTTATTCCGTTGAGGATTAGCAATTGCTATCCGCAGAAGTTATCGGTACTCCTCAAAATCGGTATGCCTTAAGACGACACCATTGATTAGTCCATCCGATAATCCCTTTTTGATAATATTTCAGAGTTTATTCCAATATTAATTAACAGATCTAACAAACCAAAAACAAATGAAAAAACAATTACTGAAGACGCTCCTCGTTGCAGCAGCATTCTGCGTGGGGGGGGGTAGATTTGTGGGCGGAAACCTATTCAGGTTCCATCGCTTTTGAAGCTAAAAGTCGAAGTACTTATGCGGATGGCACATTTACTACGGCAAATGATGCAGGCAATGGTTATGCCCTGGCGGTAGCTGATTTAAGCGGTCTTGATAATATTGCCAGTGCCACATCTGTCACATTGGAATTTGACGTCGTGATTAGCGGTCGATTAATTATCGGTATCGGCGATAAAAATACAAGAGGAACAAATGCTAATGGTTCCAGCAAGACTACATATAATACGGATGGAATCATTATGCGTTATGGAACAACAGATGGTACGTATGTTCGCGTTAATGGAGGCACAAATAATTCAAATTTAATGAGTGCTTCTTCTCATGTTTTATTCATTCTCGACCGTGTCAATGGTAAATATAGTTACACAATAACCTATCATGATGGAGAAAGTGTTACTCAAACAGGGTTAAGTGGAACTAATATTTCTACATCTGTAAGCAATGCTACAATTGTTGAGGCTTATTCATGGGCCAGTAATCAGTCTAATGCTCTGAGTTCTGTTTCTTATTCTTATGAGTACACAGCATCATCCTTTGATTATACCGTAAAAGCTGTTAGTGCAGGTGGTGACGAACTGAAGACGATTGCATCTGGCACAAGCACTGAAGCAGTAACGGTTTCATATCCTCGTGCTTTCCAAATTGATGATGTTTGGTACACTTGCCCATCGACTAACAATTTTAGTGTTGAGGCTACATCACTCAATCCAAATCCAACTATCACCTATACAGCAGATGAAAGTATAATCTATTTTAAGGAAGCAGAAGCCATAACTAGTAGCCAAAATATGTCCTCTGCATCTTGTTCCGGAGGTACTTATGTGGACTATTATGCAGGGCCAACATCTGTATCCATTTCAGAAACCGGTGTGTATGAATTAGAAACAAATGTTGTTTCAAGAAATAGCAAATCAAGCCTTGAAGTTTATCCCGCAGAAGGGACAGCATCTATTGCACAGATAGCAAAGAACGGTAGTTTGGGAATCCGGACTTGTTTTTTCAATGCATTAGCTGGTACTACTGTTAGAGTAGGTGGTCCTTATTATACGGAAAAATTCCAAAACTCTTTGGGCTTCGATTATGTGTTGATTCGTAGAACTGGAGATTTATCTGTTTCTGCCACCATCGGCTCTACTGGTTATACCACCTTTGCAAGCGCTTATCCTTTGGATTTGACTAATCTTCCATATGGTTTGACGGCTTATTATGTCGCTTCGGATGCCATCGGAGACAATACCGTAACTTTGACAGCGAAGTCGGATGAAGCAGTTGCTGCAGGTACTGGATTGATTTTGGCTGGTACAGCATCAACACCATACAATATTCCTGTCGTTGCTTCAGGCACAGATATTTCTGCAAGCAACCTGCTTGTCGGTTGTACATCCGAAATGGCTCTTACAACCAATGCAAATCTGTATGTTTTGGTAAACAATGGAGGAACTGCTGAGTTCCAAAGTCTCAAAACGCATGGTGCAACCATCCCAGCTGGTAAGGCTTATCTGAACGCAGGTACTTCAGAAGCGGGAGCCTTGAAGATTGTCTTTGCAGACCAGGAAGAAACCGGTATTGAAACAGTACAAGTTTCAGAGCCAGAGGCTAATGGTTATTACAACCTCGCAGGTCAGCGCGTAGCAAAGGCAACCAAGGGTCTTTACATCGTGAATGGTAAGAAAGTAATCATGAAATAACAATAGGAGAATACAGTTATGAAAAGAACATATATTTGCCCAAAAACTGAAGTAGTAAGTGTAAAACTTCAGGGTATTATTGCAGCATCAGGAGATAGAACTCTTGGCGTCGGCAGCGATTATAACGGATCTGCAACCATTGAGGCCAGTAGCTATCGCAACTCCCTCTGGAGCGACGACGAGTAATACTCGGTCTTAGAGACAGAAAAGATAGGAGTTTTAAACTCCAGATTATAATGAAAAACATCCCGGCCCATGAAGGTCGGGATGTTTTTCATTATCAGAATGGGAACAGCAGCGGCAAAACGATAATCATCACAATGCCCATGAAAATCTGTAAAGGCAGACCCACCTTGATAAAATCCATAAAGGTGTAGCGTCCAGCCTTCATCACAAGCGCATTAGGCGGCGTGCTGAAAGGAGAAGCGAAGCACATGCTGGCACTTACTGCCACCGCAAAAAGCAACGGCACCGGACTGATTCCCGCCGACTGAGCAGAAGCCAGGGCAATGGGAGCCATCAGCACTGCCGTAGCCGTATTGGAAATAAACATCGTCAAGAGGGAGGTGGTGAAATACAGACCTGCCAGCAGGGCAAAAGGTCCCATGCTGCCCAGACTGCCTACAAGCGCTTGCGCCACATAGTCGGAGGCTCCGGTTTTCTCTAAGGCGACCGACATCGGCAACATAGCAGCAATCAGAATAATGGTTTCCCAGTTGATGGTCTTATAGGCTGCCTCCACGCTACGGAAGCACCCAGACAGAATCATCGAAACAGCAGCAATGAGCACAGCGGTGACGGGCGCTACAGGGATGAAATCGGAGACCATCATGCAAATCATGGCAATCATAATCAGTGCTGCCAATGGTGCCTTGTAGTCGAAGGTGACACGAGCTGCCTCTTCCAACGGCTGTCCTAAAACCACCCAATGCTCTTCATCGTTCGAGAGACGCCCGATGTTATTCCACGTACCCTGCACCAACAGCACATCACCCGACTGCATTTTCACCTCGGGCAGGTTCTCGAGCAGATAACTACCCCCACGACGCACTCCCAGCACATTGATGCTGTATTTCGAACGAAATCCGGCTTCGCTCAGCTTGACGCCGACGAACTTCGACTGTCGCAACAAGACAATCTCCGCCATACCGATGTTGTAGAAGTCCAACCCCTTCCCTTCGAACGAAAGCGTAAGCCCGCCTTCTTTGGCAAAGCGTGCTGCCTGATCTTCGGTCCCAGACAGATAGATGATATCGCCTTCCTGCAAACGGACATCGGGCATTGCCACCGTCTGCGAAATATCGCGGAACTTATCGCCCACACCCACAAAAGGAGGGAAACGGTTCTTTTCGCGACGCACTTCCAAAACCGTGAGCCCGTAACGCTGACGGATGTTCAGTTCGGCAATGGTCTGTCCGATAACCGGAGAGGCTTTGCCGACCACTGCCCTGCTGACACTTTCGGCAAAGCCGTATTCGCGCACCAGTTGTCCAAGCGATTTGCCCTTCCGACGTGTCTCCTTTTCTTCAGGATGTTTTTCGTTCAACAGCCATTTGGACAAAGGCAACAGGACAACGATACCCACCGCCAGACAGATCAGGCCTACCGGCAGGAACGAAAAGAAGCTCAAACCCTCGAAACCGGCTTCGCGTAAGGTTTCGTCGATCACGAGGTTTGGCGGCGTGCTGATCAGTGTCATGATACCCAGCGCACTGGCAAAAGCCAGCGGCATGAGCAGTCGCCGGGGACTGACCCCTGCCGTATTGGCCATCGAAACGACAATCGGCAGCATCAGGGCAACCACTCCCGTGTTCGAAATAAAGGCTCCCGTGAAGCCCGTCACCAGCATAACAAGCAGGAACAGTCGGAGTTCCGACGTTCCTGCAAGCTTCATCAAGCGGGCACTAACCATCTTGGCCAGTCCCGTCTGCACGATACCTCCACTAACGATAAACAGTCCTGCCATCATGATAACGACAGAATTAGAAAAGCCCGTCAGCGCCTCGGCAGGCGAGAGAATACCACCCAAAAGCAGAGCAATGAGGGCACACAGGGCCACAATATCAGAACGCACCTTATTGAATGCGAAAAGCAATGCCGTAACGGCCAAGACAATCAGTGTGAAATTCATAAAGGAAAATAAGATTATAAGAGTTTAGCAACAATCTCTGCGGCATCGGCCTCGAAGAAACGAGGCTCGCCTACCGGATGATACAACAAATCGTAGAACCGGAAAAGCTGCACGGCACAGAAACGGTGGTCGTCGCTGACACATGCCTCCAAACGATATTGGCCGACAGCGGTGGTGACGGGTTTCCCCTTTTCGCTGATTTCAGCTTCCAGTTTATTAAGCGGCATTGCCAAGAGCTTTTCCGTACGGGCACCTTCCTCGGGCGAATAGACCCGGACTACAGCCCTGATACGACTGCCGGTAGGCGTATAAATGTACTTCTTGCAAAGACCGAAGCAAGACTTGACGATATTGATACAATACATAGTGGAGATGGCCTTTGCCATTTCCAAATCCTTAATGCTTGACATAAATCTGATTGGTGTTTTAGTGAATAAAATGAAATAATAATTCTCTGAAAACACCCAACTAACAAAGGATCCGCCTCAGTACGAAGACGTAATAATCGCACGAGGCGACCACGTGGAATGGCGCAGTTTCCTGTCTGCGTCTCCCATCATGAAGAAGATTTAAGGGTTTAACATGCTGCTGTCGGGCGGCAACAAACTGCCCGTCCACACGCTTTCCCGACCGGGAAGAAAAGGTCGGGGAAAGACGTTGCGGACGGGTATTGCAAATATGGGAAATATCGTGGGCATCGGCTAACAAAGCCTCGTTACGACGCCCACTCTGTTCTTCATCCGAAGCGAAGGTCTCCTCACAAACAGCTACATTGCCTACCGGGGTCAGCACCTCGGGTTCCATCATCGTTCCGGCACAGCTTAACAAAGCCGTCAGAAAAACCGATAACAGGAACATTAACCATTTCATGCTTGCGTCAAGAGGTTTTCGCTACGGGACAAAGAACGGGAAATCAATAAGCAAACAACGGATAGTTAGCCATTGTGGCATTCACCTCGCCACGAACCTTGGCAATGACAGCCTCATTCTCCGGATCGTTGAGCACTTCCTCAATCCAGGCGGCAATCTTCACCATCAGGTCTTCATTGGCACCACGGGTGGTGATGGCTGGTGTACCCAAACGGATACCAGAGGTCTGGAATGCCGAACGGCTATCGAACGGAACCATATTCTTATTGGCGGTGATATCAGCAGCCACCAAAGCCTTCTCGGCCACCTTACCGATCAACTCTGGATATTTGCTACGAAGATCAACCAGCATCGAGTGGTTGTCGGTACCGCCCGAAATGATCTTGAAACCGCGCTTGCTCAATTCGTCGGCCAGCACAGCGGCATTCTTCTTCACTTGGGTAGCATATTCCTTCCACTCCGGCTGCAGAATCTCGCCAAAAGCCACAGCCTTGGCTGCAATCACATGTTCCAGTGGTCCGCCCTGAGTGCCAGGGAATACGCTCGAATCGAGGCAAGCCGACATCATCTTCACCTCACCCTTAGGCGTCTTGATGCCCTTCGGATTCGGGAAATCGACACCCATCATGATAGCACCGCCGCGAGGACCGCGCAGACTCTTGTGGGTAGTGGTGGTAACAATATGTGCGAACTTCACCGGGTTATCGAGCAAACCGGCCGCAATCAAACCGGCTGGGTGTGCCATATCGATCATCAGGATAGCGCCCACCTCATCGGCAATCTTGCGCATACGGGCATAATCCCACTCGCGACTGTAGGCAGAACCGCCACCGATGATCAGTTTCGGCTTATTCTCTTTGGCCAGACGCTCCATCTCATCGTAGTCAACGCGACCGGTAGCCTCGTTCAGATTATAGGCAACAGGATGATAGAGCAAGCCGGAACTGTTTACGGCAGAACCGTGCGAAAGATGTCCGCCATGAGCCAGATTCAGACCCATAAAAGTATCTCCAGGGTTCAACACAGCAGCCAAGACAGCCTCATTGGCCTGTGCTCCGGAGTGTGGCTGCACATTGGCCCAGCAGGCACCGAAAATCTGCTTCAGACGATCGATAGCCAACTGCTCCACTTTATCGACCACCTCACAACCGCCATAATAGCGCTTGCCGGGATAGCCTTCTGCATACTTGTTGGTCAGAACAGACCCCATAGCCTCAAGCACCTCATCGCTAACGATGTTCTCCGACGCAATCAGTTCAATACCTTTCATCTGGCGGGCACGCTCTTCAGCGATGTAGCCAAAAACGAGTGAATCACGTTTCATACAAAGTAAGATTTATATATATTAAATAATGTGTATATTATTCTTCGGTTTTCTCTTCAGTCTTTACCATCCGTTTCAACGACGTGCTGATCAGATTCTTCAGTTCGAGGGTCTGCGACTGCGTCACATTCCGTTTCTCAGGCCTGTACAAATTGGCATACTTGCACGAACCTAACTTGAACGAAATATTGTCAACATCGTCGAGATTACCCTTGATATCGAGACCCAGATGACCTCCCACCAACGGACACTTCGTAATGGAAATGTTATAGTTGAACGGCATAGCATCCACAATAGTGTGGTTACCTGCAATAATGGCTTCGTACTTATCCCAGCCGACCAGCATCGGATAGAGGGTCATCTTCTTGCGGGCTATTGCCAGTTCCACCGACAAGGTATCAATCTTGTTGGTAGTACTCTCCTTGAACAGGTACTTCTTGATGGTTTCAAAGGTTTCGCTGTCGAGAATGGTCAGATCTTTGCCTTCGATAGCTGCTACGGCCTTCAATGTTGACATCTTCGGTGAATAATCAGCAAAAAGGTTCGACTCTCCCGCCAGATGGAACTCTGCCTTACCCTGGAAGCTGCTCAACATCGGCACAATCGTATCGATTTCCGGCACCAGACGAATCATTTCGGCAATATCAATATTCAACAGGTGGAAGTTCCAACCCACGAACAGATTATTCCGACGGGGTGACTTATAGAGTGCAGTGAGCTGCATATCGGCCGCCTTGCTGGTAAAGCCCATCTGTTCGAGCACCAAGATACCGTCATCGCAAGTAAGCAGTCCCTTCACGTCGTTGAAACTGTTCTCGTTAAAGGTAACCGTCTTTACGTTGGTGTTCACCACAAAGTTCACATCTTTAGGCACCATAAACGGATCGGCTACCGTGGTATCAGCCGTTATTGGCTCCATCGAGGCTTCTTCCACCTCCGTGCTGTCGCTGCCGAAACCGCTTACGAGATCCATCAGCTGGTCGGCATCCACGCAATTACTGGTCAGATCAAGTTCGCCTTTCAGGAGCGCCTTTTCTTTCAGATAGTCGTTGATGTTGCTGACCACACCCTTCAAGCCAAGGTCGCTGTTGCCGATATTCAGCTGACAACGGGAAAGGGTGGCCTGGTTCTTGTTGAACGAAGCCTGCACTTCCGGCAATAAAATATCGTAAGGAACGCCTTCCACCTGGAATTTGCCATCGTTTAAGGTAAAGGTAGCTTCGGGGGAAAGCATATCGAGCACATCCTGCTGCTTCTCGTCGTAAACAGCCAAGAGATTCAGGCCGACAGCTCCGGTCGATCCGTTCATGCTATTGCCCACCTGAGCCGTCAAAGCCGACAAGTGTGTCTTGGTATCAATCTTGATGCAGTTCTTGATGCTGCGCATATCCACATCAGCCGAACCTTTCAGATTCTCAGTCTGCACCTGAATGGTATCATCCATTCGGGCATCCAAATGTTCCACATCGAACTTCAACGCCAGACGCGGATCCTTACCGTCAATGACATCATCGCGCACCAAGGTCTGCACGGTGGTTTGCGGGATGCTTGCCTCCAGGTGCGAAGTGTCGTCCGCCTGCTCTACCTTCAATCCGCTCAGCACGCTGTTGATTTCAATCTGATTGCCCCGGGTTCCTGCAGGATAAGCAATTCCCAGCGTCAGATCGTCGAATGAAGCTGAGAGATTCGTATCATCACTATAATCAAGACTATGCACTGCGGTCTTCAGTTTCGCATTCTTTAAGGCAAATCCGGACTCACGGACCTCGCAATCGGCTTTCACCTGCGTTGATTCCAATCGGGCATCCATCAGGATTCCCTTCAAGGCACTGCTATAGGATTCAGGCACCAATGCCAGAACATCCTTCAGCGTCGTGCTTCCCAACGTCATATCCACGTCGGCTTTAGTGACCGTCGTATCAGCAATATTCACATGGGCATAGCCTTCCAATCGCTGGCTTCCTACGGTCGTCTTCATATCCTTTACCACGAAATCGGTGAAGGCGCTATCGGTCGAAGCCGTAAATTCGGTGGCAACATCCAGATGATCTGCCAAGGTTCCTTCGCTGTCCATGGCGAACGATAATGCCTGAATAGCGGTCTTGGCATGAGTGGTCCAAAGTTCCGGAGTACTGGTGACAGGCATATCGACATCTACCCGCTTCGTTGAGATATACATCAGGTCTTCGTCACCCAAAGTCACCTCCGAAGAATCGAGCACCGTGGTCCCCTCCAAAAACGGATGACCGTCTTTCCATTGCAGATCAATGTTTTCGAGTTCCATGCCCCAGATCTTGGCAAGCAACGACAAGTCGCCACTCAACAGATATTCCTGACTCTCGATAGACAGTTGCGGTACATTGACGGAAGCATCTTTGCCATCGTAGAACAAACGGCTTTTTTTGAGTTTCAGGTTAATAATCGAAGCATAGTTTAGCGTATCGCTGTAATAAACCTCACCGGCTTCCAGATCAATGTCACCACCTCCTGTAAGCATCTGCAGGGAAGCATCCGTATCGAGCGACAGGTTCACACCGCGACAACGGGCTTCCATCTGGTTGGTCAGATCGACAAATGAAGCGCTCAGGTTTTGTATTTCTATGTTATGCAACGACATTTTATCGAGGACGGAAGTACTGGTGGTATCAGTTTCTTCCGTATCATCGAGCGCCACAATATCATAGTTAGCCACCGAATCTGCATTGACGAACAGATTCGCCTGCGACTCTTCGAGCGTAAAGCCCGTAATGGTAATCTGATCGTTCTTCAGATAATCCATCACATCAACCTTGGCAAAGAGTCGCTTAATCAGTAAAACCGTGTCGTTAGGAGCATCGTCCATCGGATTGACGATCGCCACATCGTTTATACAAATGGCAACATTGGGAAAACTGCTGAAAAACGTCAGCTCTATGTCTCCAATCTGAGTTTCACAAGTGACATACTCCGCTGCATATTGTTTGACAAGAGGAGTCAGACGGTCCTTATTGAATACAATCTGACTTACCGCCACAACAGCGATGACAAGCACAGCCAGCAGACTGCATAACGAAATCAACGTAATTTTAACCGGCCTGCGCATAGGTTTCTGTTATTTTACTTTGGTTAAAGACTGTTGATAACCATCACTGGTCACCCAGTTTATCTTGGTACTGGTAATACTCTTAATGGTGAAAGGAGCTTCCGGATCCGGATCTTCGTAAGCATCACCTATCTTGTAGATCACCATCAGGCCATTCGAATTGATATACCACTGGAACTGGTTTCCTTCTCCCTCGTGTACATCTTCATCAGCATCCCAGTTCTCGCCATATGCAACGCTTCCACTGCCCATCGCATCGAATCGCCAATATTCCTTAGATCCGTCCCTAAGCCAAGTGCCGACAATAGCAGTTTTGTACTTATTTATGGTGGTCTCATCAATCAGTTCCTCCTCTTCTTCACTTGAACAAGAATTGAAAGTTGTGAGCGTGCATGCTACCATCAGGCAGACTAACAAGTAGTAGATTTTTTTCATGTTTTTATACCAGAAATAAATAAAACATTCGTTTTAAACTCGCACGCAAAGTTATGTATTATCGCCGACAACGCCAAATTTTTGTTACGTTTTCACGCTTCTGAGAATCATTTTTGTATTTTTAATGGCTTTTTCTTTGTGTTTTGGAAAAAAAAATGTACTTTTGCACCCATTAAAACAGAGAACTATATGCGAATTACAGTCAAAATAGGCAGCAACGTACTCACCCGCAAGGACGGCAGTCTCGACCTTACCCGAATGTCGGCACTGGTTGATCAGATTGCCACTCTTTACCGTCAGGGGGTACAGGTTGTGCTGGTTTCCAGCGGTGCTGTTGCTTTCGGCCGAAGCTTACTGAAAGGTCAGGTCGATATTTCCCAAATAGACGAAGTGCAGCAGCGTCAGCTGTTCAGCGCTGTCGGTCAGACCAAACTTATTGACAAGTATTACGAATTCTTCCGTGAGTGGGGCATCATGTGCGGACAGGTGCTCACAACCAAAGTCGGATTGAGCACGCCCGACCAACGCGAGAACCAGCGGAAATGCATGGAAACGATGCTTGAACAAGGTGTGATTCCTATCGTCAACGAAAATGACACCATCTCTATTACAGAGCTGATGTTTACCGACAACGATGAACTGTCCGGCCTGATGGCCACGATGATGAACGTCGAACTGCTGGTGCTTTTGAGCAACATTGACGGAATTTATACTGGCGACCCCAACGACCCGCACTCAGAACTCATCCGGGTTATCGAATCCGACACAGATGTCTCGCAGTACATCATGCCCTCGAAAAGCAGTGCAGGACGAGGCGGCATGATTTCCAAACATAAGACAGCCCGCAGCATTGCCGACAGCGGCATCCCCGTGGTAATCGCCAATGGCAAACGCGACAACATCCTGCTGAACCTGATGCAAATCACTCCCGCCAAACAGCTCGTAGTGAGCCCGACGGTTCCTTGCACGATTTTCAAATAATCAGGGTAAACACAAAAAAGAGCATCCGAAAAGACGGATGCTCTTTTATTTAATCGTTATTCAGGTTCTCGATGAGTGTCATCAGTTCGCCACTGCTTTCGACAAGCACAGCTCTGGCTTTGGAACCCTGATAGGGTCCGACAATACCGGCAGCCTCCATCTGATCCATGATGCGACCGGCACGGTTGTAACCGATGCCGAATTTACGCTGTATCATGGACGTGGAACCCTGACCCGTGGCTACCACCAGTTCGGCACACTCATTGAAAAGCGGGTCAAGCTGGTGCAGATCGACAGCAGCGCCTCCGCCACCATCACCGTCACCTCCTGCCTCATTCGGTTCGGGTTTAGGCTCCGGCAGAATATGTGCGGTCGTATAGCCTTGCTGAGCCGAGATAAACTGGTTGATACCTACCACCTCCGGAGTATCGACAAAAGCACACTGCACACGCTCGAACTTGTCGCCCAACGAAATAAAGAGATCGCCGCGGCCGATGAGGTTCTGAGCTCCGCTCTGATCGAGAATGATATTCGAATCGATCTGCGAAGAAACGCGGAAGGCAATTCGGGCCGGGAAGTTGGCCTTGATGATACCCGTAACGATCTTGGCAGACGGACGCTGGGTAGCGATAATCATGTGAATACCCACGGCACGCGCCTTCTGGGCAATACGTGCGATAGGCAGTTCGACCTCCTTACCGGCTGTCATGATCAAATCGCCATACTCATCGACAATACAAACGATGTAGGGCAAGAAATGATGATTCGTACCCTCCTTCGAACCGAACGGCGCCTCAATATGTTTCTTCGGATTCAGCTTGCGATGGATGAACTTATCGTTGTACTCCTCCAACTTACGGCAACCGGCCTCCTTCAAGAGAGCGTAACGGTCTTCCATTTCGGCACAAAGCGACTTGAGCGTAGCCACCACTTTGGTAACATCGGTGATGATCGGATCTTCCATGTCGGGCAACTTTGCCAAATAATGCTTCTCGATGATACTATAGACCGAGAACTCGACCATCTTCGGATCGATGAGCACAATCTTCAGCTGCGACGGATGCTTCTTATAAAGTAACGAGGTGATGATGGCATTCAAGCCCACCGACTTACCCTGACCCGTGGCACCGGCTACCAGCATGTGCGGAGCCTTGGCCAAGTCGAAGCAGAACACCTCGTTGGTAATGGTTTTACCCAAAGCCACCGGCAAGGCAGCCTTACTCTCCTGGAAAGCACGACTCATGATACATTCGCGCATCGAAACCGTCTGCGGATCCCGGTTCGGCACTTCGATGCCGATGGCCGTCTTGCCTGGAATCGGCGCAATGATACGGATGCCGCTACGTGAGGCAATACTCATGGCAATCTCGTCGCTCAAACTACGCACCTTGCTGATACGCTGACCGTTTTCGAGCACAATCTCGAACAGCGTGATGGTCGGACCCACCGTAGCCGAAATGCTCTTGATCTCAACGCCGTAGTTGGAAAGCGTCTCACGAATGCGTTCCTTATTGGCATTCTGCTCTTCCATATCGATAGGCACTGAAGAGACATACTCTTTCAGCAAATCGGGTGTCGGGAACTTGTAATATTCCAAATCCTTTGTAGGATCGTAATCCTCCTGAGGCAGTTCAAGCGGTTCATCGAGCACATCGGTGGTACCAGTAGTAACCGTAAAGGTCGGATCGTTGTTCTCCAAAGGATCAACCTCCCCTTGCAGCAATTCCTTCTCCTCGTCGGTAAGCGGTTCATCCTCGTTAGGATCTACGTCTTCTGAAACGGTCTGAATGATCGGAAGCGATTCCGGGAAATCCAAGTCATCCGCCTGATCTGACTTCTCTGCTTCCTGCTGAGCTGCCAGTCGTGCCTGTTCCTCGGCTTCCTGACGGGATAATTCCTCTGCTTCTTGCCGCGCCTGCTCTTCTGCTTCCTGCTGCGCCTTGCGAGCCTCAGCTGCGGCCTGCTGACGTGCACGCCAGCGTCCGAATATACCGGCAGCATATTGGGCGCGCCCAATGACATTGCGACTTACAAAGACTGCCAAAATCAGGAAAGACACTACCAACAGAAGCAACATACCAGGGAAGCCGATAAGGCGTTCCAAGATCTGCTCCAGATCGTAACCATGATGTCCGCCCCAATAGATATAGGTTGTCTGATAACCTTCGAACAAATACAAACCGATGAATCCGCATGCCAACGAAATCCAAATACTCCAGACGGCATACAGAAAGAGAATCGGCAGCAACGGCAACAAAGGCTTTACGCGGAACAGCCGGTAGCCCAGTCGCAAGAAAAAGATGACATACAGGAACGATGCCACGCCTAACCACTGGTTGATACAGTATTCGGCAACAATGGCACCGAAAGTACCGGCCCAGTTGTTGGCTCCAACGCCATAGATGTTTCCACTCTGCAAAGCCGCACTATCAGCCTTACCCGCACTGGTGAGGAAACTGGTAAACGCCAATGCCATAAGAGCACCTAAAAACAGAAACAGCAAACCCAAAATGAAACGAGTTCGCTCATCTTTGAAAAACAAGGCAACGCGGTTAGGCTTCGAAGCCTTCTTTTTTTCTTTCGTATCTTTTTCCTTACTCATTTTATATATGCTAAAAATCTGACTTGAGAGAATAAAACTCGGATAGTTTTCTGATTATTTCTTCCAGAACATCGGCAGGAACATCAATACGACCGTAAATACCTCCAAACGGCCGATGAGCATACAGACACTCAGATACCATTTGCCGATTTCAGGCACATTCGCCCAATTAAAAGCCGGTCCTGTGGAACCCAATGCCGGACCCGTATTGCCGAAGGCGGAAATGGTGGTACCGATGGCTGTATCGAATGAGAGTCCTAAAATCTGCAAAAAGAAAATGCTGACTACCACCAAAAAGATGTAAGTAAGCATCAGCGCCATGACCCGATGCACCATCTCGTTGGGAATGGTATGTCCGTTGATACGCACTGCCGTATAGGTTCGGGGATCGATCTGCTGCAAGAACTCGTTGCGCGCATTTTTGCCCAACACCATAAAACGGATCACTTTCAGACCGCCTGCCGTACTGCCTGCGCATCCGCCCATAACCATCAGTATTAAAGTAGGCACCCAGAAGACAGGTCCCCACAGCTGGTAATCGAAATACTGCGCCTGGAAACCAGAACTCGAAATAATGGTGGCTGTATGAAAGAACATCGTACGGAAAGAGGTCAGGAAGGAGCCGTCACCCAATGCTGCTTCCTGATCCGGCTCGATGAGCACGAACTGGTCCCAACGGCTGATACCTTCGAGCAGCATGAACAAAACCGTTGCACCCAGAATCAGAAGAATATAAAAACGGAACTCCTCGTTACGCCAAAAGTGCTTGAACTTACCGACAGCAGCCATATAATAGAGACTATAGTTGCAGGTAGTGATGATCATAAAGATTGCACAGACATACTCGATAGCAGGTGACTGGAAATAGCCAATACTTGCCTGATGGGTGCTGAATCCGCCGGAAGCCATCGTTGATAGCGTGTGACATACGGCATCGAAAACCGGCATACCGCACAACCAGTACGAGACTCCACACAAAGCCGAGAAGAACAAATAGATTATCCACAGGCGACGGGCTGTGGCACTAATCTTCGGCCGCAGTTTCTCGACTCCGAGACCGCTGACCTCGGCATTATACATAGTGGTGAGTCCGATACCAAGCATCGGCAACATCGATAAAGAGAAAACTACGATGCCCAAACCGCCGACCCACTGAGTGAGGCATCGCCAAAAGAGGATGCCATGCGGCTGCGATTCGATATCGGTAATTACCGTACAACCCGTTGTGGTGAAACCGGCCATGGTTTCCATAAATGCTCCCGCAACGGTCGGACAACTGCCCACAAACAAATAGGGCAACATTCCGAAAGCCGAGAAAAGCACCCATGACATTGCCACCACCAGAAAGCCTTCACGAATACTGAGCGTGTTCTTATGTTTTCGGGCCGAAATGGCAGAAACAGCTCCGATGACAATAGTTATCAGCGTGGTGACGAGGAATGCCCACCAGTCGTTGTCGCCGCAACGGTAATGATAGAACACAGCGACACCAGTGGCCACTGTCATGAAAAACGACAGCAGCAACAGCAAATTGCCGAATATGTATCGTATCGTCCGCCAGTTGATAAGCATACTAATTTAGGAACAATTTCTCAACTTTGCCAATCATCTCGTTCATACAAACCACGACGACATGGTCGCCTGCCTGAATCTGCGTATCGCCCTTGATGGTCTGACCGACTCCGTCGCGAACCATACCGCCAAGTGTGATGCCACGCGGCAAATCCAGATTCTTGACAATCTTCTGCGTGATCTTCGAACCCGGCTGAGCCACCAGATCCGCTACCTCGGCATCCACCAAACTGAAGCATTTGGCGTTGGTCTTGTCGGCATCGAGCAGCAACTGGTAGATACAGGATGCTGTGAGGATTTTCTTGTTGACTGTAGAACCAATGTTCAGATTAGCAGCCAAAGCAATATAAGCCACATCCTCGACCTCTGCTACCGTTTTGCCCACGCCCAGTTTTTTGGCGGTCAGACAAGCCAGCACATTGGATCCGGAATTATCGCCCAAAGCGACAAAAGCATCCGTGGCGTTCAGCCCTACCTCACCTAAGAACTCGATGTCGGCAGAATCGCCATTCAAGACCTTGCACTTGGGCAGTCTCTCCATCAGCTCTTCTGCCATCCGCCGATTCTGCTCGATGAACATAATGTCGTAATGATCAGCAAGCGCATAGGCAGCCTGAATGCACAAACGGCTTCCTCCCATAATCACGACACGCTTCAGATTGCGGGCCTTTTTGCCGCAAATGAGACGAACCGATTCGGTATTGTGCGGTGCAACCACAAAATAGACAATATCATTGTCGAGCACCTCATCCTTGCCTTGCGGAATAATGACCTTATCCCCTCGCTTGATGGCTGCAATATGGTACTGTGGATGCTGTTTGCCGATTTCCATCATGGTCTGCTTGACAATAGGCGCTCCTTCCCGAACCTTGACCGTAAGCAGCAACAACTGTCCGTCACACAACTCGAAAGACATACGTGCCCATGGACGACAAATCGCCTGAGCTACAGCCTCGCCGCCCAGCATCTCCGGATAGACCAAGCGGTTAATACCGATCTTACGATAGAACTCGGCATTCTCGGACTTCTGCATTTCGTAACTGTCGATACGAGCCATCGTGCGACGTGCTCCCAGATTGGAAGCCAGAATACAGGCATGGATATTGACCGACTCGTTGGGAGTAACAGCAATGAAGAGATCGGCATTTGCTACCTCTGCATCCTTTAGAGAAAGAATGGAAGTAGGAGAACCGACAATCGTCATAAGATTGAGGAACGCCAACTGAGACACGCGCTCAGGATCGCTATCCATGAGCGTAACGTCCATATTCTCCCGGCTGAGGAGTCGGGCCAAATGAGTACCGACCTCCTGTGCTCCTGCGATTACAATCTTCATAAACTGTTTGTTTTACATCTATAAAACTTCTGTCAGGACTTGATCACTTCCGCAATAGATGCTGCATCGATACCACATTGTCGGTAAAGCTCCGTGCAGGTTCCCTGCTCGATGAACTCATCGGGAATACCCAGACGAATGACCGTTCCCCGGAAGCCCTGTCGGCTGGCCTCTTCGAGCACGGCACTACCGAAACCGCCGTCACGCACGCCGTCTTCGATCGTGATGATGCGTTTGAACTTCGCAAAGACCTGCGTCAGCAAATCGACATCAAGCGGCTTACAGAACACCATATCGTAGTGAGCGACATCAGCACCGGACAATTCGATGGTGCGGGCTGCCTCATTTCCGATAGGGCCGAAACTGAGAATTGCCGTATCTCCGTTGCCTTCCCGCAGACAGTAGCCTTTTCCGACCGGCACTTCCTCAAGCGGGCACTTCCAATCGACCAGTTCTCCCCGGCCTCGCGGATAACGCAACATTATCGGGCCGTCGTATTTTTCTGCTGCCGTGTACATCAGCCTTCGAAGCCAGTGTTCGTTGATGGGCGAAGCCACTGCCATATTCGGGATCACACGGAAGAAGGCAATGTCGAACGCACCGTGATGCGTAGGCCCGTCGGCACCGACCAAACCGGCACGATCCAGACAGAAAACCACATGCAGATTCATGAGCGCCACATCGTGAATAACCTCATCCATGGCACGTTGCATGAAACTGCTGTAGATGGCACAGAACGGCACCTTGCCTTCTTTGGCTAAACCGCCACTGAAGGTCACGGCATGTTCTTCAGCTATGCCCACATCGAAAGCACGGGCCGGGAAACGCTCCATCATCAGATTCATGGAACTGCCCGATGGCATAGCCGGTGTAATACCGATGATGCGCTTATCGGCGGTGGCAAGTTCGACAAGGGTATGACCGAACACCTGCTGGAACTTAGGCGGAAGCGGACTACCGCTGTTATCTTCCTTGATCAGTTCGCCGGTTTCCGGATTGAACTTACCGGGAGCATGCCAGAGGCTTGACGTCTCTTCGTCCAACGACTCATGCTCGGCCGGCTCAAAACCTTTACCCTTGATGGTACAGACATGGAGGAGCTTTGGACCTTTCATGTCCTTGATTTTCTGCAAAACGCTCACCAGCTTGATCACATCGTGACCATCGATGGGTCCGAAATAGCGAATATCAAGACCTTCGAAAATATTTTGCCGATGGCTGAACAACGACTTAACGGCATTGGTAAAACGGATGATAGAACGACGCAACCGATCACTCATCATGCGATGTTTACGCAAAGTCCGATAAGCCCGATAGCGAAGCTGATTGTAGCGCTGGCTGGTGCTCAAACGGGTGAGATAATGATAAAGTGCACCGACATTCTTGTCGATTGCCATCTTGTTATCATTGAGAACAATGAGCAGATCGTTAGGCTGTGACGAAGCATTGTTCAACCCTTCGAAAGCCAAACCGCCGGAAATTGAGGCATCACCGATAATCGCCACTACCTTCCGATTCACCTCCGACAAATGATCGGCTACAGCCATGCCCAATGCTGCCGAGATGCTGTTGGAAGCATGTCCGGCAGCAAAAGTGTCATATTCGCTTTCTGTCGGAAAGGGAAAACCTCGGAGACCGTCTTTCTGCCTCAAGGTGGCAAAGCGGTCCCGTCTGCCAGTCAGAACCTTATGTGCATACGCCTGATGCCCAACATCCCACACGAGACGATCCTCCGGCGTATTGTAAACGTAATGAAGCGCCACAGTAATCTCTACCGCCCCCAAACTCGAAGCGAAATGCCCCGGGTGTGCCGACACTTGTTCGATGATGAAGCGCCGGACTGCCTCGCAAACTTCAGGCAACTGCTCGACCGGCAGTTTCCGCAAGTCGGAAGGATAGTTGATTTGCTGTAGTATATCGTTTAACTTTTGTTCCATAATTCAATGATGCATTGATACTAAATCGCGCAAAACAAGGATCGATTCTGGTCCGAGATTGAAAAGAAGATCTACAATACTCATGTCCGATTGGAAAGGTTGCCTGCCGTCTGCCGAAGCAATCTGATAGTAGGCAGGAACAGTTTGCCGGATATTCGGATCGGCTACCGCCTCCAGGTTCTCGCCCAGCCATTGTTCGGAATACCTAACCTTCGGCGCAAAGCCTATCAGTTCACAAATCTTCTCCCGGAGGGATTCGTTCAAAGAGAAGAGCGTGCCGTCGTGTCCGTTGAGCAATACCGACCTGATATCGTCGATATAAAACTCGTAGAAAGGCGAATTACCGTAATAGGTCGCCAACGAGTAGAGATGCTGATGTACCCAATTACCATGATCGCTGAGGCGAACACTTCGGATTGGGGTTTGCGGACGATTGCCCTTTACGACGTTGATGCTAAGCACCTGCGGTCCCTGATTGGTGGCAATCAGGCAACGATTGCGAAGCGTCTGCTTCACGTAGTACTCGTTCGCCTCTATCACCACTTCTTCGGCATGGAACAGCGTGGCATAGTAGGAAACGGGACCCAGATAGGTGGTTGGCAATAGAACTGGCATCTGAATCAGTTTACAAACCTTTCACACCTTTGAAAAGCCGGTCCCAACGCCAGTCCCCATTTTCCGGATTCACCGAAATCCAAACGAACAACGGGGTACCGACGATATGGTCTTCCGGTACAAATCCCCAGAATCTGGAATCTGCACTATTATCGCGATTATCGCCCATCATCCAATAATAATCCATCTTGAACTGATAGGTCGATGTCTTTTCTCCATTGATGTAATAGTTTCCTTCGGCATCCGATGTAAGCGTATTGCCTTCATAAACACGAATGCAACGGCCATAGAGAGCTTCGTTTTCCGGAGAAAGTGTGATTTGTGCACCCTTCTTTGGAATCCAAAGCGGGCCGAAGTTGTTAGCCTTCCAACTGAACAACGGGCTGTTCGGGAAGATTCCCCGGTAGCCCTCCAATTCGGATGGTGTCAGCACAACCCAAGCTACATCTTTCTTATGTGCCACCTTTTCGGCCTTTGCAACAGTGAGGTTCACCTGGTACAGATGGTTGTACTTTCCGCTCACACTATCGGGCTGAATGCCGAGGACCTGTGCCACGTAAGTTAATTCATTTCCGGTGATTTCATATACATCCGGATTCACATTGGCTCCTCCCTTGGTGTAAATTTCAAGATTCTTCCAATAGGTGGTAGTAATGGTCGCCGTCGGACTTGAGGTATAAACCAGATAAAGCTGCTGCATCTCGACAGGATTCTCCAAAGGTTCTCCATCGATGAAAACCTCGCGATCGACAATCTGCAAGGTTTCTCCAGGCAAACCAATGCAACGCTTTACATAATTCTCGCGACGATCGACCGGCCGGCTGAAAACAGATCCTACCGCATGGTGGAACTGCTCTTCTGTCAGCCCTTGCATTCCCATCAGCTGATCTTTAGCCTGATAATAATCCTGTGTAGGATATTTTTCCATGATGCTGTCGCCCATAGGATAATTGAAAACGACAATATCGTTTCGCTTCACTTTGGTCAATCCAGGCATGCGATCATAGGCAATTTGAGGATGTTCGAGATAACTCTTTCCAAAATCGTGTCCAAAGACTGAAATCGTATGCTGAAATACAGGCAAAGAAAGCGGGGTCATGGGCACACGTGGTCCGTAATGGTATTTGCTGACCAAAAGATAATCGCCTGCCAACATGGTCTTCTCAAGAGAGGTTGTCGGAATCTGAAAATTCTGGAAGAAAAAGTTCTGCAAGATCCAAACGGCAACGATTGCGAAAACAATCGCATCGACCCAGCTCATCACCTGACGGAGGAATCCGTTCTTGATGCTGCGCCACCAGTCCCACGGAATGTAGTGCGTCCAATAGGCATCGACCACAAACGGCAGCAACACCAAAGGCCAACCGGATGACATCCATAGGCAGAAAAGCAACACAGCCACAACAAGCAGGCAGCATTTAATCTTTTCGCCCAGGGTCATTTTTCGACCCGGGCCTCGCTGGATGCCTTTACTCTGTTTATCTTGATTCTCGGACATAGATATTTTCGGTTTAGGACAAATACTATCGATTAAAACTTCATCAGATCAGTCATGGTGTAAACGCCCTTCTTGCCGTCCCCCATCCATTCGGCAGCAACAACCGCTCCAAGAGCGAAACCGCGTCGCGACTTGGCAGAATGGGTCATGGTAATCGTATCGACTTCACTATCGTAAACGACCGTATGAATGCCGGGGACTTCACCGCGGCGGAAGGCTACGACTTCAAGATCTTCGGGCTGATGACTTTGAAATGTTGTACCCACTTCTGCATTGCGAGACACATCGACGCTCTGATCCTCATGTTGCCAAATGCATGCTGTCTCCTTCCATCCCTGCTTACGTTCCAGATTGTCGGTAATAGCATCGGCAATGGTGATGGCTGTGCCGGAAGGAGAATCGAGTTTGTGAATATGATGCGTTTCCTGTAAGGTCACATCGTACTGCGGATACTGATTCATGATGCGGGCGACATACTTCTGCATGGCAACAAAGACATTGACACCAATAGAGAAATTGGATGCCCAGAAAAGGCTGCCATCGGCCTTTTCAACGTCGGCTTTGACTTGCGGCAACTGGCTATACCAACCCGTGCTTCCCACAACTACCGGCTTTCCTGCCGCAAGGCATTTGGCAATATTACCGAGAACCGTCTGAGGCGTTGTAAACTCGATGGCAACATCGGCCGACTTGAAAGCCGGACTCTCGAAATCCTGCTGGTTGTTGATATCTATGGCGCAAACTATCTGGTGTCCGCGACTTATCGCTATCTCTTCAATAATATGGCCCATCTTGCCATATCCGATCAAAGCTATCTTCATTATTGTACTTGTTTGGTCTAAAATAAAGCCCATAAGGGCATTTTACCTCGCAAAGATACATTATTTTTTTCAAATTCTGCAAGGAATGACTAAAAATCGAACAAAAATAACATATTTTTGAGAAAATTCGATGCCTATATCACTTCTTTTATATAAATTTGCAAACGTTTTCGTAATTATAACCGTTTATTCAAATCTGATTTTCATTCTGTATTCAATTTATGGAAGAACTGATGTACTATGTCTGGCAGCAGCGACTGTTCTCGTCGATTGTAACCCTCGACAATATTCCCATTGAGATTATTCATCCGGGAGTGAGGAACCTCGATTCCGGTCCGGACTTTTTTAATGCAAAGGTGAAAATCGATGGTATGGTATGGGCCGGAAATGTAGAAATGCACGTGAAAGCCAGCGACTGGTTCAAGCACAATCATCACAAAGATCGCGCCTACGATAATGTAATTCTCCACGTCGTTATGACCGCCGATGCTATCGTGCTACGCTCGGGATCGGACGAGACCATCCGGACGGTGGTGATGCGCATTCCGAACGAGGTGATGCAACGCTATCAGGAGCTGACCTCCCAACAACCATATTCGTTTTCCGCTATCCGTTGCGCAACAGGCATCCCACAGATTCCTCAGATTGCGATCTCCGATTGGCTGACTTCACTGGCTATTCAGAGGATGAGGACGAAAGTCAACCGAGTGAAGGACATCATCGAAGACAAACAAGAATCCTGGCAGGAGGCTTTCTATGTTATGCTCTGCCGGAGTCTGGGGACCGGCATCAACAGCGACGTCTGCGAACGCTTGGCTCGTTCTCTTCCCTATAGTTTCATACAGAAGCACCGAGATCAGCCGCTACAGGTAAAAGCGCTGCTTTGGGGGCAAGCCGGGATCATCCCGACCGACCAGCCTCGTCTTCAACAAGAATACGATTTTCTGCGCACGAAATTCCAACTGACCCCTCTTTCAGCTTCCTTGTGGAAACGCTCCAGCCAACGTCCTATGGCTGCACCGGAAAACCGGTTGCACGCTCTGACGATTCTGATTTGCACGCACCCGAATCTGTTCAGCGAAATACTGGAGACAAAAGATATTGTTTCCATGCAGAAGATCTTCTCGATTCCAAACCATCTCGGCAAACAAACCGCCAACTCGATTCTCATCAATGCGGTAATTCCGATTCTATATGCCTATGGTGAGTGGCAGGCAGATGAAACAATATGCAATAGAGCCTTCGAAATGCTTGAGAAACTCCCTGCAGAATCCAACCGATATATGGAGTATTGGCTAAAAGCGGGTGTTCCGATACGGAGTGCTTTTGATTCTCAGGCGCTGCTCCAACTTTATCGCGATTATTGCGAACCTCACAAATGCATTAACTGCCGTTGGGGCTGTTGGCTGGTAAAAAACAAGACGGCTCTCTAATCGGGAGTCGTCTTTAATTTCTTTTATAGGAAGCAAATACCTGTTACTTTTTTGAAGGTCGCAATCTATCGGCCGATGCCAACAAAGCGATATCGTAAACAATGCCGCGCCAGGCCATAAGACATGCAAAACAACTCAATGCCGGCATGGCAAACAGAGCAAATGAACAGTCCGCAGAAACTTCCGGAGCGAAACCAGACAATTCAAGAGCTCTCGCGGCCAATGCCTTGACCGCTGGCAATTCGTAGAAAAAGAAGTAGGCATAGAAAAGGACATCGAGCAAAGCTGTATAAATCATGATGCGTGTTTGCAAAGTGCGCTTTTTGTAAAGAAAGATACAAATCAACGGCAAAAATAACATCAGTAACAACAATGCCAACAACCCATAACGCATTTCATCAAGCACCACCCCTTCGGTAACACTTGTCACGCCAAGCGCGGAAACATTGAAGAATGCATCTGCCGACTCAATGGTTCCCAACGGGAAAAGAAGCATCATAAGAATAGCTATGACGCTTGCTAACATGTAAACAGTCTGAATGCGCTGAAGCATAAACTTAGAAACTCATCTGGGGTTGGTTGTCCTGATTAGCTTGCTGTGGCTGGTTCAGGCGCCAGTAAACGTTTCCTTCACGATATTCTTGAGTTGCAATCAACGCTGGCTTCGGCAACTTTTCGTAATAACGGCTGATTTCGATTTGCTCACGATTTTCAACCACTTCATCAAGATTGTCGTTCGAGGTGGCAAATTCCTGCAACTTTTTGTCCAAATCGTGCTTCATTTCCGAAGAAATTTGGTTGGCACGAAGAGCAATAATTTCAACGGTCTCATAGATATTGCCAGTATCTTCGGCAAGGCCAATCACATCCTGCGTTACGGTATTACCTGGCGCATTTGTTTTCTTGTAATCCATAATTATGTTTTATTTGTTTATTTCTATCTATTATTTGTCTGTGATTCCAATCAAGAAGTTCGTCTATGATTTCAATCTCCGTATTCTGCCATCTTTTTCTGAATCTTTGTAAACATCTTCTGAGTCTCCTTCAAGTAAGTGGTTTCCGGATACTCATTGATGAATGTATAATATTCGTCAAAAGCCTGACGATAGCGTTCTTCCTCCTTTTCGGCGACACTATTCACTGCGGCTTCATATCGGGCCTTGAAAATAAGGAACCCTAAGTCTTCTCGATATTTGGAATAAGGATAGTCATCTTGTGCATTGCGAGCCGTAATCACCGCCGACTCGTAGTTATTGCCCATATAGGTCCCTAAATCCAAATACAATTTTGCACTCAAGTATTCCTTGTAGCAGAGGCGATCACTCAATTCTATACGCATCACTGTCGCGCTGTCTGCTAATTCGGAACGCGGATAGATATCGATGAAATTATCCAATTCTTTTATGGCTTTCTTGGTGACTGTCTGATCAAAACGAGCATCAGGAGAATCTTTATAATCGCCGTATGCCAGATTGAATCTGCATTCTTTTACTTTAGCACCACGAGGATAGTTATTCACATATCGCTGAAAATATTCACTTGAAGAAATATAATCGTGCAAATTAAAATAACTCATCGCCAAAAGATATAACGCTTCTTCTGCTTTTTCGGATCCTCTGTAAATAGGCACTACATCAGTCAAAAGTGTAGCTGCTTTATTATATTTACCATGTTCATAGTACATCTTGGCATACTCATACTTCTCGTCAATATCTGCACTTTTCAGAACTTTGCTATACTCGCTACATCCTGACAACAAAGGCAAAATAAGTAAAAATCCAAGTAGTAACTTTTTTAACTGCATCGTTGTTTCTTTATATTTTTTGGCACATTTAGCCAAAATAGCGGTGCAAAGATAAGAAATTCCGTTGAAACAACCAAATTTTATTAATATTTGTTATATATTTCATACATTTTTTGAGAATATTTTAAAACTCAAATGCCAAATATAACATGGAGAAGTTGAGTAATCAGACTTATCAGAAGACTAAAAAGACAGGGTGTCGGGCTATTCTGAATAATCGGAATACTCGGAGTAGTCTGATTACTCTGATTGTTCTGATAGCCGATTACCCAAATTGTTTTGAATGTCTGATTACTCCGATTACTCAGAATGTTTTGAAAGTCCAATTACTCAGATTATTTTGAAAATCTGAGTACTCAAAATACTCGGAGTAATCAGAGTATTCTGACCATAGTAGTCTGA
>JAFSKF010000012.1 GCA_017449065.1 Bacteroidales bacterium | reverse complement strand
CGCGACCCGCGCTGGGGACGCGGACAGGAAACCTATGGCGAAGATCCCTATCTGACCACTTGCATGGGTTATGCTGCCGTAAGAGGCTTGCAGGGAGAAGCCAAGAATCCGCACATAAAAATCAACAGCCCCTACAACAAACTGCACGCCTGCCTGAAGCACTACGCCATTCACAGCGGACCTGAATACGAACGTCACGTATTCAACGCCGAGAACCTTTCGAACCGCGACTTGCAGGAAACCTATCTGTATGCCTTCGAACGACTGGTGAAAACCACAGATGTGAAGGAGGTGATGTGCGCCTACAATGCGTGGAACGGCGAACCTTGCTGCGGCAGCGACAATCTGCTGAACCAGATATTGCGCAAGGAATGGGGCTATCAGGGGCTGGTGGTGAGCGATTGCGGTGCCATCCGCGACTTCTACGACGGACGTCCCGGCTTCCACAACGTTTCGCCGAATGCTGCTGTGGCATCGGCCAATGCCGTATTGAGCGGCACCGACGTGAACTGCGGCGGCAGCTACAAACATCTGCCCGAAGCCGTGAAGAGCGGAGCCATCCGGGAGTCGGACATCGACGTATCGGTTTTCCGTCTGCTGAAAGCCCGCTTCGAAATGGGCGATATGGATGCGCTTGAAACCGATCCGTGGAACAGCATCGACCCCAAGGAACTCAACTCCGACTACAACCGCCAACTGGCCTACAAGATGGCGCAGGAAAGCATGGTGCTGCTGCAAAATAAGAATAATGTGTTGCCACTCGATGCCTCAAAGCCGCTCAAAGTGGCTGTGCTGGGTCCGAATGCCAACGATTCGCTCACCCTTTGGGGCAACTACAACGGACAGCCGGCTCAGAGCACAACGGTGCTCGAAGGTATTCGCAAGAAGTTAGGCGGCAAGCAGGTGTATTATCAGAAAGTGTCGGAATGGGTGGCACGCGAAGAGTTCCAAAGCCTGTATAACCAATGCCAGAATGACGGCAAGCCAGGCATGAGCGCCACCTACTGGAACAACACGAAACAGAATGGCGCCCCTGTGGCCACCGACCAGCTGAAGGCTCCGTTCCAGTTCTGCACGTTAGGAGCAACCGTCTTCGCCCCAGGCGTGAACCTGACAGATTTCTCAGCCCTCTACGAAACTACCTTCCATGCTACAGAAAACCAAGTGGTAACCACCGATATGTTCGTGTGCGGCATCGGAAGCCTGACGGTATTGCACGGCAACGACACCGTGATGTATAACGGTTTCAAAACCGGACACGGTCCGCGTCGCTACCAGAAGACATTCAAGGCTGAAGCCAACGAAGACTATCGTATTGAAATCCGCTATGCTTTCTTCATCCCCGATGCCCAGCTGAACTTCGATCTGGGCATCAAGCAAGAGACCAACCTCGAAAAGATGCTTGCCGATACCCGCGATGCTGACGTCTATGTCTATGTGGGCGGTATTTCTCCGCAGCTGGAAGGCGAAGAGATGAAGGTGTATTTCGAAGGATTCAAGGGCGGCGACCGCGAGACCATCGACCTGCCCAAAGTGCAACGCGAAACCCTTGCCGCCCTGCACAAGACAGGCAAGCCTGTGGTGTTTGTCAATATGTCGGGCTCTGCCATCGGATTGGAACCGGAAGTGAAGAACTGCGATGCCATCCTGCAAGCCTGGTATGGCGGACAAGCCGGCGGACAGGCTGTGGCCGATGTCCTGTTCGGTGATTACAATCCTGCCGGACGTCTGCCAATCACCTTCTACAAGTCGGTGGATGATCTGCCCGATTATCACGACTACAATATGGCCGGACACACCTACCGCTACTACAAAGGCGAACCCGTCTTTGCCTTCGGACAAGGATTGAGCTACAGCACTTTCCAGTATGGAAAAGCCACCCTTGGCAAAGCGAATAAGCCCGCCAAAGCCGTGAAGAAATTCAAAGCCAGCGACCGGCTGATGCTCTCCGTTCCCGTCACCAACACTTCTGCCCGCGACGGCGAGGAAGTGGTGCAGGTCTATCTCCGCAAGGACAACGACACGAAAGGTCCTCGCCTGGCATTGCGCGGATTCCAGCGCCAGCTGATTCCTGCCGGACAAACCGTAACGGTTCAGATCCCGATGGTCGAATTCAACTTCCGCACCTACAACGAAGCCACCGGAAAGATGCAAACCACTCCGGGCTCCTACACCATCTACTACGGAAGCAGTTCGCGCTTGGAAGATTTGCAAGAAATGACCATTATTTGCAAATAATTTGAGAATTATTTGGAGATTTCGGAAAATAACACTACCTTTGCCCCGTTAATTTTACAGATGTTATGGAGCAACAGGTAGTGTTTACTAATAATATATGTCAGGCGATAGAGGATTTCACCAATAGAATCAACCACGACCGACTTTTCATCCTTTTCGATACATCAACCATCCGGCTGTGTATGCCCTTGCTGGTTCCTTTTCTGAACAAATACGAATCGGCACACGGCGGACAAAAAGTGCATCAGATTATCATAGAAGCCACCGATAATGCCAAAACCGTCGAATCGCTGACCGAAGTGTGGACGGAGCTCTCCACGCATGGAGCTACGCGTCATTCGTTGCTCATCAATGTGGGAGGCGGAATGGTGACCGACCTGGGCGGATTTGCCGCAGCCACTTTCAAGCGCGGCATCCGTTTCATCAATGTGGCAACCACACTTTTGGGAGCCGTCGATGCTGCCGTGGGCGGCAAAACCGGCGTCAACTTAGGCAACCTCAAAAACGAAGTGGGTTCCTTCGCTCCTGCCGATGCCGTACTGATTTCCACCGCGTTCTTCGAGACCCTCGATCACGACAATCTGCTTTCCGGCTATGCTGAGATGCTGAAGCACGGTATATTGAGCAGCAAGCAGCACCTTAGCGATTTATTGCAGTACGATGTGCAGCACTGGACTTCCGACTCGCTGCTGCCGTTGCTCGAATATAGCGTGAACGTGAAGCGGAATGTGGTGCGTCAGGATCCATACGAGCAAGGCTTGCGCAAAGCGCTTAACTTAGGACACACCTTCGGACACGCCTTCGAAACCTGGTGTATGCAGAACCGTTGTCCCGTGCTGCATGGCTTCGCCGTTGCCTGGGGCCTGGTTTGCGAACTCATCATGAGCCATCAGCAAGTGGGCTTTTCCAGCGAAATGATGTACGAGATTGCCCGCTTCGTGCGAGACAACTACGGACCTCTGCACTTCACTTGCGACGACTACGACGCCCTCTTCGAACTGATGAAGCACGACAAGAAGAACGAAGGCGACGAGATCAACTTCACCCTCATGAGCGAAATCGGCACTCCTGCCCTCAACCATTCTGCCGACAAAGAGCAGATCGGTGTGGTGCTCGACATCTATCGCGACCTGATGGGCATATAAACCGAGAATCAGTAACTCTCTTATATCAAGCATTATGAAAAATCTCTTACTCACTTGCGCTTTGATGCTATCGGCAACATGCCTGATGGCAGTTCCTGCACGTCGCACCGTCAGCACATTTACCCAACCCGACGGCACTACCATTCAGGTGATGCCCTATGGCGACGAGTTTGCTCACTTTTTCACAGATGCCCTGACAGGCGAGTTACTGACACGCGATGCGGCTACCGGCTTCTGGCGTCCCATGAACGAACAGGAAGTGAAAGAAGCCAATGCCTTGTGGGATGCATCCCGGCTTGAAGCAGCTAAGGCACGCAAAGCCAGCAGCCCCAAACGGATGGGCGGCACGCAAACTTCCGGTGATGTTTCGCTGCCGGTTCTTCTGGTGGAGTTCAAGGATCGCAAGTTCACGGAGCAATATGGAAGTTTTGCCCATTACGATTCGATCCTGAATAGTGACACCTATATCGAGCATATTTATACGACATCAGCCGGCAAGAAGTTCTATGCACGTTCTGCCCGCAACTACTTCCGCTCGCAAAGTGCCGACAAGTTCCGTCCGACGTTCGATATTATCGGTCCGATTACTCTAGATTCCGTCTATTCATATTACGGCAAGAACAATAGCGCGGGTTCCGACATGAACTGGCGTAAGATGGTGTCGGAAGGCATCAACAAAGCCATCAATCAGAAACTGATTACCACCGCCTCCCAATGGGACGGCGATGGCAATGGTGTGGTTGATCTCATCTATGTCATTTATGCCGGATGGGCAGAATCGCAGCATCAGGAAGACGAGAATGCCATCTGGCCCAAAAACGGCACTTTCGGATCGGTAAAAGCTCCCGACGGAACCATCTTCGCGCAAACCAGTATGTCGAGCGAACTGATGTGGTCTCCCAAATTTAAATACGACGATACCAACATCAAAGACGACGGCATCGGTACTTTGGTGCATGAGTTCGGACACGCCTTAGGTCTGCCCGATTTCTACGACACCGGCTACAAATACACTTGCTACGGCATGGATGCATGGAGCATCATGGATCAAGGCTGCTATTCAGGAGAAAACCATATTCCGCAAAGCATGACCGTGCATGAGCGTATGATGCTGGGGTGGATGGAACCCGAAGACTTCCCCACCAATGACACCGTCATTACGTTGGCTCCCATTTCAACCTCCTATCAGGGATATATTCTCCGGAATCCCGCGAATCCGAACGAGTACCTGACCTTCGAGAACCACCAGCACGACGGCAACTGGGATGAGGCTTGGGCTTCTGCCAACTATACGATCGTACCTGCTGATACGGGTATGTTGATAACTCACGTCGATTATGCGGCTTCCTCCTGGTCATCGAACACAGTGAACAACACCGCCGCCCACCAGCGTTGCACACCGCTGTGTGCCGATGGCATCAGTTTCGGGTATCCCAATGCCCAAACGCAAGAGGAGTTCAATCTGTGGCGCCAGAATTTCAGAAGCGACATCTTCCCGGGGTTGGCGAAAGTAACCACCCTCAACAACGAGAACCCGCTGACCATCTGGTTTACTGGCGACAGCATACAGATTAATCTCACAAACATCGAACAATTAGAAAACGGAGACCTCCGGATTACAGTCAGCAACCCATCTCCTACTGCTATTGAATCGGTAAAAACAATAACTACCGACAATGCAGCCACCAAACAGAAACGCATCCGCTTGATAGACGGACGCTTTGTCATCCAAGGCTTCGATCTGTTGGGACGTAAACTCGACATCAAACTATAATTGCTGTGATTTCGAATCCACAACTGGAACTGGCGTACAATTACGCACAATACACAAACCGCAACATCTTTCTGACGGGCAAAGCAGGAACGGGCAAAACCACGTTCCTGCGTAATTTGCGCCAGCACACCCAGAAACGAATGATTGTGGTGGCTCCGACGGGTGTGGCTGCCATCAACGCCGGCGGCGTCACCATTCATTCTTTCTTCCAGTTGGCACCCGGTTTATTTCTGCCAGGACAGGCGGTCCAGCGCAAGGATGCTAAAAGCCGCTATGGTTTTTCGAAGCACAAAATCAATATTCTACGCTCTCTCGACCTGCTGGTAATCGATGAGATCTCGATGGTGCGTTGTGATCTGCTCGATGCTATCGACGAAGTATTGCGCCGTTATCAGGATCATTTCAAGCCATTTGGTGGCGTGCAGTTGCTCATGATTGGCGACTTGCAGCAGCTGGCTCCGGTGGCTACCGATCAGGAATGGACGCTTCTGCAACCCTATTACCGCACCCCATATTTCTTCGACAGTCTTGCCCTGAAGCAGACCTCTTTCACCACCATCGAACTGACACACGTCTATCGTCAGGCAGACCAAGAATTTATCAATGTATTAAATAAGGTGCGCGACAACCAGCTGGATGGCGAAACCATCCGAATCCTGAACAGTCGCTATCAGCCGGGCTTCCGTCCGAAAGACGAAGACGGCTATATCACGCTTACCACTCATAACTATCAGGCACAGGAAATCAACCAAAACAGACTGCTACTCCTGAAAGGCGATCCCGTCACCTACCGGGCAACCATCAAAGGTGAATTTCCGGAAACCTCCTATCCCACCGAACAGGAGCTGGTGCTGAAGGTCGGTGCACAGGTGATGTTCTGCAAAAACGACAGCAGCGGAAAACACGAATACTACAACGGAAAAATCGGACACATCGTGCAACTCTCTCCGGAACAGGTGTATGTGGAGAGTACCGACGAGAATGGGCAGCATCAGGATATTCTGGTGCGTGCTGAGGAATGGACCAACTCCAAGTATGTGACCGACGAGAAAACCGGTGAGATTTCAGAAGAGACGGCCGGTTCGTTCACCCAGATTCCGCTGCGCACCGCCTGGGCAATCACCATCCACAAGAGTCAGGGTCTGACGTTCAATCATTGTATTATCAATGCAGGACGAGCCTTCTCTTTCGGACAAGTGTATGTGGCGCTTTCGCGCTGCCGCACCCTCGAAGGCCTGGTGCTCTCCACTCCCATCACGGCCAATGTAGTGATGAACGATCCGAACGTGATGCTTTTCAACCGACAGGCAGAACTGAATCAGCCTGACGAAAAGCGCCTGCAGGCTGATCGTCTGCAATGCGTTGATGACACCTTGTGCAACATCTTCAACTACCAGCCGCTCCTGTCTCAGTTGCGCTATGTGCTGCGTATTGCTGACGAACACTTGCCCCGAAGCCAGAAGCCGTGGGTTGACGGGCTGAAAGACCTGACCAAGCAATGCGAGGATCAGCTGGAAAGTGTCGGGCAGCGGTTCCAATACCAGATTCACCAGCTCATTCCCAATGCCGCTACATACGAGGCAAACACCTTGCTGCAAGAACGTTTTCAGAAAGGCAACGCCTATTTCTTCCTGAAAACCACGAACCTTCTGAACGATTTCGTCAACCAGGGACTACCGACGATTGAGAACAAGCGCACCAAGGAACAACTGGAACGCGAATTCGAGTTGCTGAAATCACTGTACGACCTGAAAATCTGGCTGCTCATGAAGACCAAAGACGGGTTCAGCCTCGATGCTTACTGGAACGCCAAGGCACTTTCGACCATGCAGGATTCTGCAGAATACCAGCCCGGATACGCCGGCAAAACCAAGGCGAACCCCACGAAGAAAACCTCCAAGACAAGCAAAAAACGAAAAAACAATAATTCCCTTTGAATATGAATAAAATTTATTTAGCCGCTATGGCAACAAGTGCAATACTGACTGCTGCTTGCGGACACACCCCGGAAGCGGCTCCAATCGATTCAAGCTCCTACATCGGACGCAGTTCCATCAAGGCAGATCATCTTACTCCAGAACTCTTGCAGGAGTTAGGAAAGATCTCCGACCTGAAAGCCTCCCCCGATGGTTCGAAAGTGCTTTATGGCGTCACCTACACAAACGTAAAGAAGAATCAGACCAATCGCGAACTGTTCATGATGAATGCAGACGGACACGACAATCAGGCAATCACCCATTCGGTAAAAAGCGAACAGAATGCCGTTTGGGATGCTGACAGCCGCTTTGTCTATTATCTCACTTCCGAATCCGGCAAGATGCAGGTTTGGCGTATGTTGCCCGATGGCAGTCACCGGCGGCAGGTAACCGATACCAAACGCGACATTGAAGGCTTCGTGCTCAGCCCTGACAACAGCCGCATTCTGCTCATCATGGCGATTCCGACTCCACGCATCGACAGCACCCTGTTCGAGGGACTCAACAAAACCACCGGTCGTCTGGTCGATGAAATGAACTATCGCCACTGGAACGGATTCGTGGACGATTACCCGCACCCTTACATTGCAGAAATCGATGCTGACGGCTTCATGAAAGAATCTACGCTGAAGGATATTATGGAAGGAGAACCCTATGAGTGTCCGATGCGTCCGTTTGGCGGCGTGGAGTCGTTTGCTTGGAGTCCGGACAGTAAGCAACTGGTATATGTCAGCCGCAAGGAAACCGGCACACAATATGCCTTCTCTACCCGCAGTTCACTCTATCTCTACGACCTCGAAACCGGCACTACCACCGATCTGCATCCCGGCGATCACGGCTACGACACCAATCCCCAGTTCTCGCCCAATGGCGAATGGCTGGCCTTCCAAAGCATGGCTCGCAACGGCTACGAAAGCGACAAAAACCGGCTGATGGTTCTTTCGCTCGAAGATCCTGCATCCATGAAAGACCTCACAGCCCGCTACGATAATAACGTGGATCAATATACTTGGGATCCTTCAGGCGAAGGTCTTACTTTTGTGGGTTACAGTCAAGGAGTTGCTTCCGTTTTCCACATCACCCTCGAAGGGGAAGTTGAAATGCTTTCCGACGGATCGGATCACGACTACAGCGAGGTATGCTATGTTGGCAAACATCTGCTGGTGACCCGACACGACTGGCACCAGCCAAACGAAATCTATGCACTCGATACGATCACTCACGAAGCCACCCAACTCACTCACGAGAACGACAAGTTGCTGGCACAATTAGGTGATATGGGAGCCATCGAAAAGCGGTGGATGAAATGCACCAACGGTGATTCGATGCTGGTTTGGATTGCCTATCCTGTGGGCTTCGACCCTGACTCTTGCCTAATGAATGGCGAAGCTAAGAAACTCCCTACCCTGTTGTATTGCCAAGGTGGACCGGAAAGCGCGGTTTCGCAATTCTGGAGCACCCGCTGGAACATCGCCATTATGCAGGCGAACGGCTATGCGGTAGTTTTACCGAACCGCCATGGTGTGCCTGGCTTCGGACAAGCCTTCAACGAACAGATTGCCGGTGATTTTGCAGGCCAATGTATGCGTGACTATTTTACAGCTATCGACAATGTTGCTGCTAACGAACCTTGGTGCGACAAAGACAGGCTGGGTGCCGTTGGCGCCTCATTCGGAGGCTATAGCGTCTATTGGTTGGCCGGACACCACGAAAAACGGTTCAAGGCACTTATCGCCCACTGCGGCATCTTCAACTGCGAGTCGATGTACGGTGAAACGGAAGAAATGTGGTTTGCTGACTGGGATTATGGAGGAGCCTACTTCGGACAGAACGGACTTCAGCCGGGACTCTGCCACACGCCTAAGCGGGGTGATGGAATCAATGCCTGCTACACGGATTCCCCTCACAAGAGCATCACCAAATGGGACACACCGATTCTCGTCATTCACAACGAACTTGACTACCGCATTCCCGTCACCCAAGGTATGCAGGCGTTTAATCTGGCTCGCATGCGAGGCATTCCTGCCCGATTCCTCTACTTCCCCGATGAATGCCACTGGGTCACCAAACCGCAGAATGCCGTGCTTTGGCAACGTGTCTTTTTCGATTGGCTCGACACTTATCTGAAGGACAAGCCGGAATCCGTTGAGTAATCCTACAGCTGGCTAATCCCTTCTATTCGGAACTGCTGGATTCCAGCAGGCACATGGACTTCCACCACGTCGCCCTTCTTCTTGCCTATCAAGGCTTGAGCGATGGGCGATTTGATGGAAATCTTTTTTTCTTGCAGATTGGCTTCATGGGGATTGACAATGGTATAGGCCATCCGGCTCCCGGTTCCCAGATTGGTCAGTTCCACCTGCGTGAGCAGGTGCACTGTTTCTGCGCTGATCTTATTCGTATCCAGCACTCTGGCAAACTGCAACACGCGACGTTTGAAACGGATCTTGCTGATCAGTTTTCCCTGGGCACGTTTCGCAGCGTGATATTCGAAGTTTTCGCTCAAATCGCCTTTCTCCCGGGCTTCGATGAGCGCCTCCTTCACTTTGGGATATTCCTCGCATTCCAACTCATGTATTTCAGCTACCAGCTTATCGTAGCCCTCTTGTGACATATATTCCATATCTAATCTTTTTTGCGTGCTATCGCACCAATATATAGTGCGCTGCAAAGGTAGAAAGTTTTCTTCAGTTTTCCAAGGGTTTTCGTTTTTTATTCTGATTTGTCTGATGATTCCAACTACTTGGACGAGTCGGTTCTCCCCTTTTTTTCTCACTTTTATTGCCTGAAATTTGCTTCTTCTCAAAGAAATTGCTACCTTTGCGCGATTAAATTTACAATCACCTATTTACCTTATATGAAACATTTCCTTATCTCTATTGCACTTTGTGCGTTTGCTCTGATGGCGAAAGCACAGAATCCGGATCCGGATTTTTACATTTTCCTTTGTTTCGGACAGTCGAACATGGAGGGTGCAGCCCGTCCTGAGGCGCAAGATCTGGCGAGTCCCGGCCCGCGTTTCCTGCTGATGCCTGCCGTCGATTTTCCTGCCACCGACCAGCATCCGGCACGTAAGATGGGCGAATGGTGCGAAGCTGCGGCTCCTCTTTGCCGTCCGAACACAGGTCTGACGCCTGCCGACTGGTTCGGTCGCACACTGGTGGCTTCGTTGCCCGAAAACGTCAGAATCGGTGTCATCCATGTGGCAATTGGCGGCATCGACATTAAGGGGTTCCTGCCCGATAGCATCCAGAGCTACGTCAAAACGGCTCCGCAATGGATGAAAGGCATGCTCGCTGCCTACGATAACAATCCGTATGAGCGTCTGGTCACATTGGCGAAAAAGGCGCAGAAAGACGGCGTTATCAAGGGCATCCTGATGCATCAGGGCGAAACCAATACCGGCGATCCGAAGTGGGCGGGTATGGTGCAGCAGGTTTATAACAACCTGTGCGGCGACCTCCAGCTGAAGCCCGAAGATGTTCCGCTCTATGCCGGCAACATCGTTCAGGCCAACGGCGAAGGCGTATGTATCGGTTGCAAGAAGCAAATCGACGAATTGCCCCAAACCCTTCATACTTCTCAGGTTATTTCGTCGGACGGTTGTTCGAACGGACCCGACAAACTGCATTTCGATGCTGCCGGCTACCGGGAGTTAGGTTGCCGTTATGGTGAGGCTGTGGCGCGGTTCCTTGGCTACGATCCGGTGCGTCCTCACATGGAATCGGGCATCAAAAAGATGGAAGTTCCAACCGATGCCTATATCGCTGAAACCACCATTCCTGGCAATCAGTTTCCTAAACTCGACAAAGAACGTCGCGGATATTTTTATCTGAAAGCGCCGGAAGCCAAAAACGTGGTGCTCGATATTTGCGGTAAGAAATACAAGATGCAGAACGACGGCAAGGGCGGTTGGACGGCAGTTACCGATCCTCTTGTTGTCGGTTTCCACTATTATTTCATGAACATCGGTGGTGTGAACTTCATCGATCCTGCTACCGAAACTTTCTTCGGTTGCAACCGCGAGGCAGGTGGCATCGAAGTGCCCGAAGGTCCGGAGGGCGACTACTATCGTCCGCAGCAGGGTATTCCTCATGGTCAGGTTCGCAGCCTTTATTACTATAGCAACGAGCAGCAAAGCTGGCGTCATGCGATGGTCTATACACCGGCAGAATATGAGCTCAAAGCTAATGCCAAGAAGCGCTATCCGGTGCTGTATCTGCAGCATGGCATGGGCGAAGACGAAACCGGCTGGAGCAAACAGGGACACATGCAGCACATCCTGGACAACGCCATAGCCAAGGGCGAGGCGGTTCCGATGATTGTGGTGATGGAGAGTGGCGACATCAAAGCTCCTTTCAATTTTGCCAGTGGAGAAAGCAACCAGCAGGGACGTTCGCAATACGGAGCTTCGTTCTATCCGGTTTTGCTCAACGATCTGATTCCATTCATCGACAAGACTTTCCGCACAAAATCCGACCGGGAACATCGGGCAATGGCAGGTCTCAGCTGGGGCGGACACCAGACTTTCGACGTTGTGCTTCAGAACCTCGATAAGTTTGCGTGGATGGGTACCTTCAGCGGCGCCATCTTCGGTCTCGATGCAAAAACTGCCTACAACGGTGTGTTTACCGATGCCAATTCCTTCAACAAGAAGATTCACTACATGTACATGAACTGGGGCAGCGAAGATTTCATCAAAGGTCAGCCTCTTGTTAACAGCTTGCGCGAATTGGGCATTAACGTCGATGCCTCCGAATCGGAAGGCACCTGACACGAGTGGCTCACCTGGCGTCGCGGTCTCCATGAGTTCATTCCTCACTTGTTTAAATGAAATTTAATAAAAAATGAACATATGTTCGTGAGCCAAACAACATATGTTCGTAGGCCAAGTAACATATGTTCCCTATAGGTAGTCACCTATGTTCGTTGCATTCCGAACATAGGTGACTTTTTTTCTTTCGCATATTTTGCTGCAAAATTCTACCCCACAAACCTGCAAAAACTACAATTTCATACCTTATCTTTCAATTTTATTTCCCGAAATTTGGTTCGTTACAGGAGAATTGCTATATTTGCACAATTTTGTAATGAAGAAAACTGAGAAGCTTGACTATTTTAATGAAGGTTAAACATATAATCTTTGAAAAACAGATATTTATAGATAGGTTGCCCTTGATTAAGATATCTTTCTTCGAAAATAATCTCTTTGCCCAAAAACATTTGTTTTGAACAAACAATCAAGTATTTAAACAATTGAGAAAGCCAAAATCTATGCATAAAAACTATTGAAACGATGATAGCATTCATAGATACTGAAGTTAGCATACAGAAAAAGAAGGTTGCAGATTATGGAGTTGTACGAGAGGATGGTGCAACTCTGCATACGCATTCTCGTACTGACTTTGATGACTTTGTATCTCAATGCAGCACGATATGTGGACATAATATAATTCAACATGATCTGAATTATATCACGCTTAAGAATAATCCGACTATTGTTGACACACTCTTTCTTTCCCCGTTACTTTTTCCCAAACGACCATATCATCATTTAGTTAAAGATGATAAGTTACAAGTAGATGAATTAAATAATCCAGTAAATGATGCTATAAAAGCACGGGATTTGTTATATGATGAGATAACTGCATGGCATAATCTGGCAAGTGGAAAACAAGAAATTTTCTATTATCTCCTTCATGAGAAACCAGAATTTTGTGGCTTTTTTCAGCATATTTCTTATTCTCCGATAAAGCCTCAATCAATAATAAATCGAATATTAAGAATCCAACCGGATTTTAAGCAACTAATACTAAAAGAATATCAGGATCGAGTTTGCAGCAATGCCGATTTCGCATCATTGGCTAAGTTATACCCTATCGAACTGGCATATTGCTTAGCTGTTTTAGGTACGGATGACTTATTTTCCATAACCCCAGCTTGGGTAACAAGAAACTTCCCCGAGGTTTCGAACGTGATGAATTCGTTGTGCAACCATTCTTGTGGCGATTGTGCATACTGCAAACGCAAATTGGATGCTCACTATGGACTTAAGGAGTTCTTCGGATATTCAGAATTTCGAACTTTTGATGGGATTCCTATGCAACAACAAGCTGTTGAAGCTGCCATCAACGGAGAATCCCTTTTAACAATTTTTCCTACAGGAGGAGGAAAGTCTCTCACTTTCCAATTGCCTGCATTGATTGCTGGTCGCAACATTCATGGTTTGACTGTCGTTATTTCCCCTTTGCAATCGCTGATGAAAGATCAGGTTGACAACCTAATTGCACGAGGAATAACTGATGCCGTAACAATTAATGGCTTGCTCGACCCCATAGAACGATCTGTTGCTATCAATCAAGTGTTTGACGGAACCGCAAATCTACTATATATTGCACCGGAAATGCTACGTTCAAAAACTATTGAACGTTTATTGATTGGGAGAAATGTTGTTCGTTTTGTTATTGACGAAGCACATTGTTTTTCTGCATGGGGACATGATTTTCGTGTAGATTATCTTTATATTGGAGATTTTATACGACAACTGCAAGAAAAGAAACATCAGAGTCAACCTATTGCTATTTCTTGTTTTACGGCTACCGCGAAACAGAAAGTTATCAGCGATATTCGCGATTATTTCAGAGATAAATTAGGACTGGATCTAAAATTATTTGCCGCAAATGCTGAACGTCATAATTTACGATATTCGGTGTTACACGCCGATACAGCAGAGGAAAAATACAATCTGTTAAGATCCCTTATTCTTGGACATCATTGTCCGTCCATTGTATATGTTTCCAGAACCAAACGCACCAATGAAATAGCACAACACTTAGTTGAGGATGGAATCAAGGCTCTGCCATTTAATGGTAGAATGGAAGCAGCTGACAAAATCCGCAACCAAAATGCCTTCATGAGTGGAGATGTTCAAGTAATTGTTGCAACTTCTGCTTTCGGTATGGGTGTTGACAAAAAAGATGTAGGACTGGTTGTTCATTTTGACATCAGCGATTCTTTGGAGAACTATACTCAAGAGGCGGGACGAGCAGGACGAGATCCACACATGCAGGCTGAATGTTATGTTTTATACTCAGATAGCGATCTTGACAAACATTTTATTCTTCTTAATCAGACGAAACTTAGTATTAGCGAAATACAACAGGTTTGGAAAGCAATAAAAGATCTGACTTCTAAGAGGCAGCAAGTAAGTTGTTCTGCCTTAGACATAGCGCGCCAAGCTGGCTGGGGAGATGAAATAGATGACATAGAAACCAGAATAAGAGCTGCTCTTGCCGCTCTTGAAGATGCTGGCTATATTCTTCGGGGAAGCAACTCTCCACATGTGTTTGCCACGGGTATTGCTGTAAAGAATATGGATGAAGCCCGCAACAGGCTTACTCGATCTTCCCTCTTTGATGATTCATCACGAGAAGATGCTGCACGTATCATCCATTCGTTAATCAGTGCACGGGCCACAGCAGAAGGCAGAGGTGCAGAAGCAGAAAGTAGAATTGATTATTTGGCAGACATACTTGGGTTAAGCAAAGCTACGGTTATAAAAAACATAAACCTGATGCGTCAGGAAGGGTTGTTAGCCGATTATCGAGACATGCAAGCATGGATATCCAAGACTACCACGCGTCGAAATCTTGATCATATATTGAGGTTAGAACAATTCCTGCTACAGCATTTTAGGGAAAATGCTCTCCGCTTCAACTATAAAGAACTGAACGAAGAAGCACAGAAGGCAGGCATCCCCAATTGCAATATCAAGCGCATAAGAGTGCTGCTTCACTTCTTAACCTTAAAAGGATATATACAGAAACAAGAACATGGAGTAACAGAGTCTGTGGGTATTCGGATGCTATTAGATGCTGAGATTATTAAAAAACGTTTTGAAAAGAGAACCGACCTGTGCCGCTATATTATTGACTCGCTAAGTTCCATGCGAGACATCAACCAAGATGTCACGCTTATCAATTTCTCTGTAGTTGAATTGTTGCAAACTTACATCGCAAAGCAGCAACAAAATGTCTTTTCAGAGTTCGAAAAGCCAACTCTATCCGACATCGAAGAATCCCTACTATATCTCACCAAAACTGATTTGATGAAAATAGAAGGCGGCTTCATTGTCATTTACAATACCATGCAGATAAACAGAATAGCAGATCGCCGTGTGAGATATGGCAAAGAACAGTATCGTCTGCTAGACGAGTTTTATAAGCAACGCATCCAGCAAATACACATTGTGGGCGAATATGCTAATCTAATGGTTCGAGATTACAACGCAGCACTACATTTCGTGAATGAATATTTCACATTAGATTTTCGCCAGTTTATCAATAAATATTTCAGAGAAGAAAGGCGTATTCAGATTGACCTGAATATCACACCTGCCAAGTATGAAAAGTTATTTGGGTCGCTTTCGGATAAGCAACGGGAAATTATTAACGATAAACAAACTAAATATATCGTTGTTGCTGCTGGTCCTGGAAGTGGAAAGACAAGAGTACTTGTTCATAAATTAGCTTCTTTATTACTGTTGGAAGACATTAAGCATGAACAGCTGCTTATGCTGACATTTTCACGTGCCGCCGCAACAGAATTTAAGAAACGACTGATTGATTTGGTAGGAAATGCCGCACATTTTGTCGATATTAAAACATTCCATTCTTACAGCTTTGACCTGATTGGAAAACAAGGCAGTTTGGAAGAATCGGAAAGTGTCGTGCGTCGTGCTGCTGAAATGATTGATAATGGAGAGGTGGAAATCTCAAAAATAGCCAAAAGTGTTCTCGTTATTGATGAAGCTCAGGATATGGGACCCGACGACTTCCGACTTATCCAGGCGCTGATTCGACAGAATGAGGATATGCGCGTTATTGCCGTGGGGGATGATGACCAGAATATCTACGCATTTAGAGGGTCAAATTCAGGCTATATGCACTCTATGGTAGAGAGGAACAACTCCAAACTCTATGAAATGACTGACAATTTCCGCTCCTCGCAATCTATCGTTGATTGTGCAAATCGGTTTGTCAAGCTCATTCCCAACCGCATCAAGCAAACGCCCATTCAATCTGCATCTAAAGACAACGGAAAAGTTCAGGTGATCCATTCTCTGCAAGATATTAAGTTACAAGATTCGGGCAGTACGGCTATTCTGACACGTACTAACGAAGAAGCAATGCAAGTCGCGCATGAAATCGGGAAACGCGGATTTCATGTTGTCTTAGCACAAGCAACAGATGGTTTTCAATTTGGCAACCTTGCTGAAGTGCGATACTTTCTCAAGCACTTAGCATCAGAAAACGATGTAATCATTTCTGAAGAAAAATGGCAAGAAGCTAAAAACCGGACATTAGAAACCTATGCCTCCAGCAAATGTGCCGATATAATGCGACACTTTTTTAAAGACTTCGAAGATGTTCACAAGAAATACTACCGCAGCGACTTGTATGAATATATCTTAGAATCGAATATCGAAGATTTTATTACTGCTGATAACAGCTCTGTTTTTGTCAGCACAATTCATAAAGCAAAAGGAAGAGAGTTTGACAACGTATATTTGATATCGTCCGTTCCAGATAGAAAAGATGCTGAAAATATGCGCGCTTACTATGTCGGCCTGACCAGAGCCAAACACAACCTATATCTCTTAAACAAACCTCTTGCTCTGAGTCCTTCTATCTCTATTGCGTTGTCAATGCGAGATGTTTGGCTTGAATTCTTCAATGGACGGAAAACAAATGTTCTGAATCTTCGCAGTGGGGACAAACTCCTTTATCGTGACGGTTATTTACTAAACGATAAAGGTATTCATATTGCAGCATTGTCTGCTTTAGGTAATGAAAGATTAAGGTCTTGGCAAGGTAAAGGATATGATGTAATTGATGCAGAAGTCAGTTACATTATCGCTTGGCGATCTAAAGACACAAATGCGGAATATGCTGTATGTTTAGCAAATTTGTTTCTTAATAAATAGACGTTCGAAGAGAATAATTGAAAAATCAGGTTATATATGCCGAAATAATTCGTTCTATCTAGTCAATCAATGCCAAACCTTATTACCTTAAAAAACTTTCCTTCTCTCTTCTTTCGCATATTTTGCTGCAAAATTCTACCCCATAAACCTGCAAAAACTACAATTTCATACCTTATCTTTCATTTTTGTTTCCCGAAATTTGGTTCGTTACGGGAGAATTGCTATATTTGCGCGATTGTATGCGCAAATAGAAACATATAACTATAACGCATTCAATACTTGTATGCAAATAATAAACCCAAAACAAACCAACTTAACTACAAGCACAAAAAGATAAACCAAACGCTATAACATCCTTGACGAGACTGACAAAGCAGAATTAGGACACTGAATTACACCAGCTCAGACAAGGCATCGGATGTTTGCGCTCTTCATATGGGGGTGCAGACAGTCTGATTGTTGTCTGGTGTAGGCCGTCCTAAGCCTTGCTTTGAGCAATCAACCATCTGCGCCCTCTTTTCAAAACGAAAAGGGGCTTTTTGTGTCTTGAAACGAAAAACTATATGTCAGAGCGGATATTATACAAGTACCTGGGTGCGAAAGGCGGACTGATGATGCTACAGGGTAGCAATCTTCAGTTCACCAATGCTACGCGTCTAAACGACCCGTTCGACTGCCATCCCGCTTTGTTTGACTATTCCAACGCTCCGACGAACAAGTACAACTGGCCTCCTGCAGATTTCCTGAAGCAGAAAGGGGGAAACGACATGGAGAACCAGCGGAACAGGACTTGGATTTGCAGCTTGTCGAAAATCCTCGACTCTCTCCTGATGTGGAGCTACTATGGCAATCACCGGGGCGTATGCGTTGGCTTAGATATGGAGAAGGCACAGAAGTATCTTTCACGGATTATGTGCAGCGTCTATATTGGTGCGATGGAAATGGAGGTGCAGTACCGAGAGATTATCGAGAAGCCCAATTACTTCCACGATGCCAAGGACTTTTTCCACTACCAGCTGTCCACCAAGGCCAAGGCGTGGGAACATGAGCAGGAGGTAAGACTAGTGTTGATAGACCCCACTCCTGCGGGTACGCTGAACCATCCTTGTTTTGCACCGATGGCATTACCCTATGAACCCAAGGACGAGAACGAGGTAATCGAATGGAAAGAAGTCCGCGCTTACCCGAAGATTGGCGGTGAGTGGACAAGAAGAAAAGGAGAAAATCATCAAGGTGGCACGCCGCTGCAACCCTGATATAAAGATATATCAAATGACAACAGACCCGGAGGCTTTCAGATTGAAGGAAGAAATAATAGAAAACAACTAGATATGGCAAAAAAAGATATAAAGAACAACCCTCATTTCGTCACATCGCACGATTTCCATGGCGATGCAGAATACATCGCATGGCTGCAGGAAATCAAAAGACGCTATCAGCGCATCCGTTCTCGCATAGCACTTCAAGCCAACTATGGCACGCTGGAGTTCAATTGGCTGCTGGGGCGCAACCTTGTTGAAAAAAAAGCGGAACAGCGATGGGGCGCGGACGTTGTTGAGCAATTGAGCCTCGACATGCGGGCAGAATACCCGGAAATAAAAGACTTCTCGTCGCGCAACCTGTGGTACATGAAACAATGGTACCTCTTCTATTGCGGTGATGCCTTGCGGCAGGAAAAACTGCACCAGCTAGGTGCAGAATTGCAAGCTGTTGAAAATCGGGATCCCGATGGGCGTTGCCACCTACCAGGGCATCAAGGTTACAGACAAACTGCCAAGCGTGGAAGTTCTCCAAGAGCGAATCAAACTGTTAGAGGCTCGGTTAGAGCAGGTGGATGGAAGTGAGGATTCTGCAACCCAGAGATAAAGATATATCAAATGACAACAGACCCGGAGGCTTTCAGGCTGAAGGAAGGAGATACTAAAACGAATAGAACGTCAGGGATATGAATACGAATCCTCCTTTACTCATCCTTAGGTGGTCCTTTGGTTCTCTTTTAGTGCTCCTTCGTAGCAAGGGGGTAGAAAGGGAGTAGAAAGGGGCAAGCCTAGAGCGAGCCGGGACCTCTTAGAAAGATTCGATAAAGGTATAAGGCTGCGGTTAAGCGAGAGAAGAATGGAACTTGTTCCGATTATTCCGAGCGGGAGCAGGCTCGACCGAAGGTCAAGAGAACAAGAAGAAAGGTAGAATAAAAAACGAAGAAAAACGTTATTTAATAACAGTAGAATATAAGAAGAATATGGCAGAGCGGATATTATACAAGTACCTGGACGCGAAAGGCGGGCTGATGATGCTTCACAATGGCAATCTTCAGTTCACTAATGCCACGCGTCTGAACGACCCGTTCTACTGCCATGTCGCGCTGTCTGAATATTCTGATTAACTGGTTGATACAAAAACAATGGAAATACAGAAAGCATATACTATCCCTGACCTGCCATTGCAGTATGATTTAGAGACCAAAGAAGTCCTGAGGCAGGTGAACCGTGCCAACAGGAAATTAGCAGAGCTGAAAGGCGTGGCGCAAACCATACCGAACGAGCGTATTCTTATCAGCAGCCTTACCCTGCAAGAAGCAAAGGACAGTTCCGCAGTAGAAAACATCGTCACCACTCAAGACGATCTGTATAAGGCAGGACTTGACTTTAAATACCAGCTCATCAATGCCGCGACAAAGGAGGTCCTGTTCTATCGTGAAGCCATCAATGAGGGGTTCCGCATTGTCCGAGGCAAGAATATACTTACACTTAATGATATTAAGCGAGTACAGGAAATACTGGAACAAAACTCCGCCGGCTTCCGCACAACTCCGGGCACACAACTGAAACGCAGCAGCGACGGGGCTGTAGTTTACACTCCGCCTCAGGACGGTACGGAGATTGTCAGGCACATGGCAAACCTGGAGCAGTTTATAAATGACACTCAATTGAGTCAGTTGGATCCTCTCATCAAGATGGCGATTATTCACCATCAGTTCGAGAGCATACATCCTTTCTATGACGGAAATGGCAGAACAGGACGTATTATAAATATTCTCTATCTTGTCATCTCCGGATTGCTCGATTTGCCCATCCTCTACCTTAGCAGATACATAACCCGGAATAAAGGCGAATACTATCGTCTTATCCAGGCCATCAGGGACAAGAATACCAACAATGCTGCAGAATGGGAGGCGTGGATTATTTTTGTGCTCAAAGGGGTAGAAGTTACTGCTATCGACACGATTACCTTAGTAAAGAAGATTGGAGAGATGATGGATGAATACAAGCGCATCATCCGACCAGCATTCGGTGGTAAATACAATCACGAACTTCTTAACAGCCTGTTCTACCATCCATATACCAAGATTGGACATATTGAAGCAAACATGCAAGTTTCCCGCCAGACGGCTTCACGATACTTGGAAAAGCTCGTTGAACTGGGACTGTTGCAGAAAGAGAAGATGTGGAAAGAGAACTATTACATCAACACCAGATTGATGAATCTTTTCATTGACTTTGGTAAATATGATGCGTCAGACAATAGAGATGATAGTGTTGAATCTGTTTATGTTAAAGAAAAGGAAGGATTATAACATGAGACGCTTGTCATGTTACAAAAAACGCAATTCTTTAACATGATAATGATGGTCAAGTTGAGGATTAAGTTAAAATTGAACATGAGATAAAGATATATCAAATGACAACAGACCCAGAGGCTTTTAGGCTGAAGGAAGAAGCAATTGAAGATTAACGATTATGGCAAAAAAGAAATATACATTCATAGACTTGTTCGCAGGAATAGGCGGTTTTCACACCGCCATGCATAAGTGTAGGCGCCAAATGCGTGTTCGCAAGCGAATGGGATGCAAAAAAATGTCTAATTATATAGGTTGAAATCGACCTTCTCATCCGGGCTATTTGCTTACAACTTTTTTTCATAAATCAACTCCCCATCTCTCATCTTTCGCATATTTCGCTGCAAAATTCAACCCCATAAACCTGCAAAAACTACAATTTCACACCTTATCTTTCAATTTTGTTTCCCGAAATTTGGTTCGTTACGGGAGAATTGCTATATTTGCGCGATTGTATTACAGTAAGATGAGCAAAGACAACAACAGATAAACAATGAACACAGACCTACAATTACAGAGTTCCCAGTTGAAGATTTCTTCAAAGTACCCTTCACGCATCACATAAGAATAATAGAAGGAACCAAAGAACCGAATGCCCGTTATTATTACATTCATCGAACCGCAGAGGAACATTTGTCGGAGAAAGATGTCATTAAACTGGCAAAAGAAGGTGCCTATGGCCACCGCGAGCAGATGCCCAACAACTTCAGCCGTTCCATCCCTGATGCGGCGATGATGCGCAAGGCTGTGACGATGTTCAAGGATTCGTTCAACCGCGAACTGAACGCAATGGTGGTGATAGAGTTGAAGACGGGCGACTTCAAGACCAGCTATCTGGGACAACTGATGGGCTACCTGACTATTTTTGATGAGAAAGTGCGCAAACCACACGAGAATACCAGCATAGGCATTGTGCTCTGCAGGAGTGCCAACCGCGAGTATGTAGAGTTCATGATTCGCGACTACACCAAGCCTATGGGAGTTGCCACCTACAAGACTGCCGACGAGATGCCCGACAAGTTCCGTCGTGCCCTCCCCAGTCAGGAAGAACTCCTCAGGCTGATGGACGAAAGCAATAACGAATGAAACGACAGAGATATGGACAGACAGGGTTTTATAGATTTCAACACCAAACTTTCGCCAGAGAATTCTGGCAAGGCTGACAGTTATGCCCGTGCCATCAGGATTCTGGACGAAGTGTTGCCGTATCAAGACGTGATAGACCTTCAGGGGCAGTCGCTCTATGAGGTTCATAATATAACCGTTTTAGAGCGGGTGTGGGACTTGGTCAAAGAAGAAGTGAAAAAGATGAAAGAAGGTCAGCCCAATATCTTCGACCACGGCAAACCAAACCAACGAAGCTATCCGCTGAATAACTTCTGCTCTGCCGCTTTGACAAGCCTGATGGAATACGCCCAATATGAAGGTGCAGAAATGATTGTCGCAGAAGAAGACAACCCTCACACGATCTCAACCAGGCTCATTAAATACTTCGACCTGACAAAGGAAGGCGAGGATATTGTTTCAGAATCTAACCGCAGGAAAGGACAAGACTACTTCCGTCGCATGATATTTGCCAATTATGGGTTTCGTTGTGCGCTGACGGGTATAGACATACCGCAGTTGTTGCTTGCCAGCCACATCATCCCTTGGAGAGATAAAAAACACAAACAAGACCGTCTCAACCCTTGCAACGGCATCTGCCTCTCTGCCCTCTATGACAAAGCTTTCGACAAAGGCCTCATCACCTTCTCGCCCGACGACTACACTGTGTGTCTTTCCTCTGCCCTGCGAGAAAATGAGACGAAAGAATACTACGACCAACACTTCGGTTGCATTATTGGCAAAAAGCTCACTTTGCCCGTAGAGTATCAACCCAACCGTGATTTTTTGGCGTATCATAGAGATAAGGTGTTTGTGGGAAAGTAAAATGAAAAACAATATACTATGACAAACAGATGTTTATATATAGCGACAATCAAGGAGTTTCTGGAAGAGAAACCTCTTGCTGTGCTTGGCATGCTTCATAACAACTACCATGGCGATGCCCTGACCACTACAGATGAAGCATGGATGGGCGAGATAGACATTCTGCGTCAGGCACTTGTTCCTTGGAAAGAGGACAATGCGCAGGTAATCTTTGAGTATGAGATTCCTCGATTGGGAAAGCGCATTGATGTGGTTCTACTGCTTCGCGGCATCATTTTTTGTCTTGAATTCAAAGTGGGGCAAAGGGATGCTTTGCAGGCTGATGTGGAACAGGTTATGGATTATGCCCTCGATTTAAAGAACTTCCATCGTTTCAGTCAGGACCGGATTATTGTGCCAATCTTGATTCCAACGCGACGTGAAACATCGACTACAGTGTTCCAGCCTTCTGTTTACGATGACCAAATATATAATCCCTTGATATCTGGGGCAGAGCATCTACAGAATCTAATAGCAGACGTTCTTAACCATGCAAAGGCTACAAACGCAGAAACGATAGATAATTGGATTATCAGTCCTTATACTCCCACACCTACCATTATCGAAGCTGCCCGTGCCCTGTATGAGAATCATTCGGTTGAGGATATCACTCGTCACGAAGCAGACAAGGTTTCTACCGACCGAACCATCAATTGCATCCTTCAGGTCATCGAACAAAGCAAGGCCCAAAAGAAGAAAAGTATCTGTTTTGTGACGGGTGTACCCGGAGCAGGCAAAACGCTGGTTGGTTTGGATGTGGCCATCAAACAGACATACAAGAATGGCGGGTTGGATAAGGAGAACGGTGCTGTCTATTTGTCTGGAAACGGTCCGCTGGTCGCTGTGTTAACAGAGGCGCTGGCTCGCGACAACCAGAAGAAATGTGCAGCTAATGGCGAACGAAAGAATCTCTCTGTCTCGAGGCGCGAAGTGAGCGAGTTTATTCAGATTATTCACCGCTACCGCGACAATATGCTGGCCAAGATTAAGAATCCGGTAGAAAATGGTATCGTTGAGATTGACCCGGAGAAAGCCATTCATCTGGAGCATACTGGCTATGGCGAAGTGGAGCATGTAGCTATCTTCGATGAGGCTCAGCGCAGTTGGACACACAAACGCATTGCTGACTATCTGAAACGAGGTGGCACATACGGCAATAAACTGAAGGTGCCCAATTTCCCGATGTCAGAAGCAGAGTTTCTAATATGGTCGCTTGACCAGCGGGAGGACTGGGCTGTCATTATTTGTCTTGTCGGAGGTGGCCAAGAAATCAATACAGGCGAGGCCGGCATCACAGAATGGATTAAGGCGTTGAATTCCATGTTCAAGCATTGGGATGTGTATATCTCCAACAAACTGACGGATGTGGAATATGCAGAGGGACGTGTGAACGAGCTTCTTCAAGACAATGATAAAGTCACCTTTGCAGAGGATTTGCACCTTGCTGTTAACCTTCGTTCTTTCAGAGCTGAAACACTCTCTGCATTTATGCAGTCAATGCTTGCTTTTCGCCCAGATGCAGCAGATCTATACAAAGATGTTGCTAACAGAGGTTTTCCAATTGTGCTTACGAGGGATATGGATAAGGCGAGAGTATGGCTCAGACAGCAGGCTCGTGGTACGCAGCAAACTGGCGTTCTCGTAACTAAGGTTGCTGCACGCTTCAAGCCATTGGCAGTTCATATTCTGGCACAAGATGATGATAACGCGGTACATTGGTTCTTGGAGGACAAGACCGATATCCGATCCTCAAACTACCTGGAGGATGCCGCAACGGAGATACAGGTTCAGGGGTTGGAACTGGACTATGCCTGTGTGCTTTGGGATGCAGATATGCGATATGAAGACGGGAAATGGAACTTTTACAAGTTCAACGGTAAGAACAAGTGGAACCCAGAAAGCAACAAAGATAATCAGAAGTACATGCTCAATGCCTATCGAGTCTTACTAACACGTGCGCGACAAGGTATCATTATCTGTGTACCGCAAGGGAACTGCCGTCTTACCCCGGAAGGATTCCCGGAAGATCCGACCCGTTTGCCAGAGTTCTATGACGGAACATTTAAATACTTAAAGTCATTAGGTATAAAGGAGATTTAGACTATTGTCATGAACACACATCAACAGATTCATTCTATTGAGACAGCCACTATAAACAAATATCAAGTGAAAGAGAAAAATATAATTATCATGAGTGCAACTGATGAACAGATTTCCGAGTTTAGTGATGATACGAATCTGACAAAAAATAATATCAACTCATAAGTCCTTTGTTAATTAAATGCTTAATTGTATAGTAAGTATGAAACCGATAGAAAAAGTAGGGAAAAACACGAAGAGCAGGAATAATTGGTTATATAAGCATGCCATACATTTCATATGTAGCATGATGCTTGTTGGTATATCTATTCTATTTTGTAGTTGCAGTACTGATGATCAAGATGAATACACAAATATATATACCGAAACACATAAATCCGATCAAAATACCAATTTTGATGATTACGACAATTCTTCAGATACCGACTGGACAAATAATGAAAGCAATGCTGAAGCTGAGAATCTATTAATTAATGGAGGTATGGAGAATTGGTTTTTATTTACATACGAAATACTCGATGCTTGGTTGTGTCACAACAATTATAATGTTAAAAGGGAATCCAAAAATGTATACGAAGGACATTATTCTACTAAAATGCAATCTAAAGAATCGGGATCTACTGCAACTGTTGATCAGTGTATTCCTGTGGAACCAAATGGAAAAATAAGAATCCGTTTTCATTATTATGTGGAACAATGGAAGGCAAACGGGGCTAGGACATATTGCTATTTCCGGACAAGATCCACAGAATCTTCTACCATTTCTGCAGATGAGCTAAAATCATTTTATGACAAAGATACGTATTATATAATTCGTGGCGGAGGCTATGGCTTGACTTATTTACCTCATGACCTTAACATTTGGCAGGTATTTGATGAAACAATAGAGGTACCACCTACAGCCACATATTTCGTCTTTGGTGTCAATAGCTATTATGGGACAACCATTTATGTCGATGATTGTTGGGTTACTGACGAGATTGAACATTCAACAACAGGAATTAACCCTGTAAAAATGTAGCATAGTTTATAATCTGATTGAACACAATGAAACAAATAAAAGTAGTGGCAGCGATTATCCGAAAAGAGGATAAGTTTTTCATCACCTAAAGAGGGTTTGGAAAATGGAAGCAGAGGAGACACCGAAGGAGACGCTACATCTGAATGAGCACAAGGCGGCGCGGTGGCTGTCTGAAAGCGAACTGGAGACCGTGGAGTGGTTGTCTGCGGATTGGGAGGTGGCAGACAAGATACTGAAAATGTAGCGCTCAGCTGGCGACAGCGGATTTACGAGCTTCGTAGAAGCATAGTTATATATTGAAATGTTATAAGAAAAATATGGAAGAAATTATTTTTGATAAGATTCGTCACACAGATGAGAATGGCAATGAATATTGGATGGCGCGCGAGTTGGCAACCGCTATGGATTATAAGGACTATTGGAACTTTAAAGGTCTGATAGAGAAGGCTCAAAAATTATTCTCCCAGAATAATGCCAAACTTGAAGACCATTTCGTTGAAACCAACGAAATGGTTGAGGTGGGTTCGGGAGCCAACCGTTCCGTTCCATCATACTGGCTAACTCGATATGCTTGTCTGCTAATAGCGATGTATGCCAACGCAAAAAAGAGTTAATCGCTGACAGCTTTGCAGTATTTTCAGGAAAGTAAGAAACATCGAAAGGCATTGAATTATATACAGATACGGATATTATTTTCTTCTCCGACCATGAAGGGAATCTTCGAGTGCAGCTCTTCTTCGACGGTGAAACTGTGTGGACCACACAGAAGCGGATTGCTGTGATTTTCCAAGTGGAAGTTACTACCGTCAATTATCACTTGAAGAAAATATTTGACTCTGGCGAACTGAACAGGTATTCAGTTATTCGAAAAGATTGGATAACTGCCGCAGATGGGAAGTCCTACGAAACGATGCTCTACAACCTTGATGTAATCATTGCTGTGGGCTATCGTGTGAACAGTTATAAAGCCACCCGTTTCAGGCAGTGGGTCACAATCACACTGAGTCAGTATGTGAAGAACGGGTATGTGTTGGATAGCGACCGCTTCATTCACGGCAACCAGCTGACCTACATCAAGTTTGAGCAACATCATGAAGTCGGATGTGGCGATTGCCAAGAACTATCTGTCAGAGGAACATATGCGAGAGTTGAACCGAATCGTAGAGGCTTACATCAACTTGGCAGAAACACGAGCAAAGAATCATCGTCCAACATGGGCTGAGTTCCTTGATAATTTCCTGACACTAGCCTCGTATCCGATATTAATGGACAATGGAAAGGTCTCTGCCTTGCAGGCTAAGTTGAAAGCATACGAGGAATATGACAAATATCGGGTGGTTCAAGACCGGATGTATTTATCTGACTTTGATAAGGAAGTAAAACGTCTGAAAGACGAAATGGGGATAGAATAAGTTCTGGCATAGATAAACTCTCGAAGCAAGAATAGGAAGAAACTGACGGCTAAGGGATGGAACGTGATTCAGATCTGGGAATGCGAACTGAAACCCGCCGTTCGCGAAAAGACTTTGCAAAGTTTGCTCTATACGCTGAGCCAAATCGAACTCTCCGTAACTGGAAGCCGCCGTTTTGAACTCCCGACTGAAGAATTCCAGTTGGTGGCAGATAGTGCAGTTGTTTCCTACGATCCAAAAGAGTGAATCGTTGGCGCTGATTTTTTCGAAAGCATTTCTCACACAGTTTTATTGCCGCTGATTCCGTCGGCGCGAGGTCCGGAAGATTTGAAATGCTCCCCGCGATGTCGGCGCGAAGTCTGGAAGATTTGCAACGCTTCCCGCGATGTCAGCGCAAGGTCTGTAAGATTTGAAACGCTTCCCGCGATGTCGGCGGCAACTAAAAAAAGGGAATAAATGCACCTAAAATAAATTTTAGGCAAAATGTTTGTATATGTCAAGAATTATTGCGAACTTTGCGGCAGAATCTGTTTCTCAAATTCACCAACATTATAATTAAATAAGAAACTATGTCTTTATTTCGCGTTATCTTGGCTGTAATTTTCCCGCCTTTGTCTGTCATCGGTTATGGATGCGGCTCCATCCTTATTGTCTTTCTGTTAACATGCTGCGGCTGGGTTCCCGGTGTCATCGCTGCCCTCATCATTCTGAATCGTAGTAAATAATCGCTATGAAGCAAATTGAAGTAGTTGCTGCTATCATACATGACGATGAGGGACGGATTTTCGCCACTCAGCGAGGGTATGGGGATTGGAAGGACTATTGGGAATTTCCAGGCGGAAAGATGGAAGTCGGAGAATCTGCAGAAGAGGCTCTGAAACGTGAAATCTGGGAGGAACTGGAATCGAAAATCGAGATAGAACAACTGATTTCGACGATTGAATGGGATTACCCGAAGTTCCACCTGACGCTGCATTGCTATTGGTGTCACGTAGAGAGCGGAAGCCTGACCCTGAAAGAGCATGAAGCCGCACGCTGGCTATCAAAAAACGAACTGAATAGCGTGGAGTGGCTGCCTGCGGATTGGAAAATTATTGATATTATCAAAGGAATGTTATAATGAACGCAGACACTGTTTCAAGATTTCAACATTAAGAACAAGCGAGATATGAATGAGAACAACGGTATGGAGTCGTACCTGAACTTTGATGAGTACATCCGTCAGGGGGAGCCGGCACAACGTGAACGGGCTGAGGCGTGGCGTGTGGCTATAGGCTTGCAGGCTGTGGATGGACTGAAAACCTCAGAATATCTGCAACAGACAGCCCGCAGGAATATCGAAGGAGAAATTACCATCGATGAAGCTCGCGAGCTGGTGAAGCAATACTACGTCAGCAAGACGACTCACGACAAAGACGATGCTGACAAGGAGGAAGCAGACAGAGTGTCTGCCAATATCACCAAGATACTCTCAGCCAAGACACTGGACTTCACTACTAAGGGCTATATTGCGCTCCATCGAAGAATTTTCGAGGGCGTGATGAAGCATGCCGGCGAACTTCGAAAATATGATATTACAAAGAAAGAATGGGTGTTGGAATACGACACTGTTAGCTATCTGAACTGGGAAGACTTGCAGCGAGCTCTCGACTATGACATTGAGCAGGAACGCGGTTTTAGTTACAAGGGACTCTCAAACGATGATTTTATTGCACATGTCTCTCGCTTCGTGTCGGGCATCTGGCAGATACATGCTTTTGGCGAAGGAAACACCCGTACAACAGCCGTATTTGCTATTCAATATTTGCGCTCTATCGGATTCGAGGTGAACAACGACATGTTTGCCCGCCATTCGTGGTATTTCCGCAATGCATTGGTGCGTGCCAACTATAAGAATGCCCGCCTGAGCATCGATTATACACCGGTCTATCTGGAACGCTTCTTTCGCAATCTCTTGCTGGGCGAGCAGTGGGACTTGCGCAATCGCTATCTGCATATTCATCCGACAGCAGAATGGAGTGTACAACCGAACCTGGCACCCGAACAAGTACCCGAACAAGTACCCGAACAAGTTCGTGATTTACAACAGACAAAAAATGCCTTAGTCTTGGAATTAGTAAAGAAAATAGGAAAAGAGGAGTTATCTATCTCACAATTGATGAATCTTTTGGGACTGAAGCATAGACCTAATTTCATGGAGTACCATCTTAACCCTGCTATCAGTGAGGGTTATGTCTGTTTGCTCTATCCTCAGTCCCCTCGCCACCCACGACAGAAGTATCTGCTGACGGTGAAAGGCATGTTGTTATATCAGGAACTGACAAAAAATGAGTGAATTTATCAATATATTCAACTTTCGCAAGCTTCAGTTGAGAGCAGAGAAAGGCTGAAAAAGGGAGTAATAGGGGAGTAAAAGGGACAATAGCAATAGTCCCAAAACTTCCGACAAAAGCAGCAAACGTCCCTTTAACTCCCTTTTTACTCCTCT
>JAFSKF010000011.1 GCA_017449065.1 Bacteroidales bacterium | reverse complement strand
TAATGAGTCTTTTTGTTTGGCGACGTAAAAGTACTCTTTTCTTGCGATATATGCAAGATTCCAATGCCTTTTTTGCTCCTATATATTCTCTTTTTGATTAACTTCCGAAACTTCAATTAGTTATTATTCTCGTAATCCGTCGTAATTAGTAATCCGTAATTTGTAATTAGTAATCCGTAATTTGTAATTAGTAATCCGTAATTTGTAATTAGTAATTCGTAATCTGTAATTTGTAATTCGTAATTAATTAAAATTTCATCCCAAAGGCGGATAAAATGCTTCTTTGATATGATCGATGTGCGGATCATCGTGTCCGTTGTCGATCACGGAGATGATGTCGAAACGCCAGTCGAGGGTGCAGTGGTGCATTTTCAGATAGACATCTGCGGCATTGACGCATCGCATGATTTTCTTATAATCGACCGCCTCTTCCGGTGTTCCGTATTCCATCGTGGCGCGGGTTTTCACTTCCACGAACACAATTTCATGTTTCTCGTTGTCGATGGCGATGATGTCGAGTTCCAGATGATGGAAATGCCAGCGTTCCTCCAGGATGGAATACCCTTGCTGCTTCAGGAAAGAAGCTGCCAGCTGCTCGCCGTCCTTGCCCAGTTTATAGGATTCCGATTTCATGGGCTTTGTTGTCAAGGAAAACCAACGCTTCCTCGCGGTTGTTGCCACATTCGCCGTCGAGGATGGCGTCTTTCAGAGAATCTTTCAGAATACCGACCTCGCGGCAGGGGGTAAGCTGATAGCGCTGCATGATTTCAAGTCCGTCAACCGGTGGTTGCCAGTTGCGGATGCGGTCCTTTTCTTCAATCTCCTGCATCTTCTGCCGGACAATCTTGAAATTCTTCAGGAAGCGTTGCACCTTTTCCGGAATCTTAGACGTGATATCCGCCTCGCAAAGCATCATCAGTTCTTCGATGTCGTCGCCGGCCTCGAACAGGACACGACGGATGGCGCTGTCGGTGATGCCTTCTTCTGCCAGATTGATCGGACGCATGTGCAGAAGCACCAGTTTTTCGACGAATTTCTCTTCTGCACCCAGCGGGAGTTTCAGGCGACGGAAAACCGGCAAAATCATGCGCGAACCGAGATAGTCGTGATTGTGGAAAGTCCATCCGACCTTATCGTCCCAGGCTTTGGCTTTGGCTTTGCCAAAATCGTGCATCAGTGCTGCCCAGTGGAGCCAGAGGTTCGGTTCCTTGCCCGCCTCGCGTTCTGCACGACACACATTGTCCAACACCATTACCGTATGGATGAAATTGTCCTTGTGTCCGCGACCTTCGCGCGTCTCAATGCCGGCCAAAGCCTGCAGTTCGGGCAAGATGATTTGCAACAGACCGCACCGCTGCAGCAAGATCCAACCGATGGAAGGCTTTTCGCAGAGCATGATTTTGTTCAGCTCGTCGATGATGCGCTCGCCGGAAATGATTCTGATGCGTTCGCGGTTGCGGGCAATCGCCTCGAAGGTGTCGGGCACAATCCTGAATTCGAATCTGCAGGCAAACCGGATAGCCCGCAGCATACGCAAGGGATCGTCGCTGAACGTGATGTCAGGGTTCAGCGGAGTCCGGATCAAACCTTTCTCCAGATCGTCGATGCCGTTAAATGGATCGACCAGCTCACCGAACCGGGCTTTGTTCAGGCAGATAGCCATGTCGTTGATGGTAAGGTCGCGCCGGTTCTGGTCATCCTCCAGCGTTCCGTCTTCAACCACCGGTTTGCGGCTGTCGTGGCTGTAACTTTCCTTACGCGCTCCGACAAATTCCACTTCCATGCCCTTGAACTTGACTTGAGCAGTTCCGAAATTGCGGAATACGGAGAGATGTGCACCGCGTCCTAACCGTTTTGCCACTTTTTGTGCCAGTTCGATGCCACTACCCACCGTAACGCAGTCGATGTCCTTGGACGGACGGTCGAGAAAAATGTCGCGAACGTATCCGCCCACCACGTAGCATTCCCTGTCCAAGGCATCCGCTTCTTCCCCAATAATTTCAAAGATTGGCATGTTCAAATGACAAATCAAATCTTTTTGGGTCAGTTTTTTTATCATTTCGGATTATTTTTATTTAATTTATTTGCTATGTAAAAAAATGATGCTATCTTTGCACTGTGTTTTTCATGGTATAAGATTTAAGGTTAGTGAAGATGGTCGTCGTGATGACGACCTTCTTTTTTTGTATCTACTGGTTGTTCAAACCAATTTCTTTCCAATCCTCTTCGTCAAATTCATCAAGATCTTCAAGGGAGAAGTCGAATTCATCGACGTATTCCGGCGTGCTGAAATCGTCTATTTCGCGACGGTCCTTCTTCGTCGGGCGTCCCAAGCCTTTGGCACGATCGATAAAACCGGAAATACGGTTCATCTGGAGCAGGTCGAGTTGTTCTTGTTTGGTGACATTCTCCATGAATCCGGGCACCATCTTTGCACCCATCCGGTGGTCGCTCAAAGCCAGCACCTTGAACGAATAGGTGATAGGCGGCTTGCGGACGTCGATGATTTCACCCACCTTGACATTACGCGATGCCTTGATTTTCTGTCCGCCAATGGAAACACGTCCCATCTTGATGGCATCGGAGGCAATGGTGCGCGTCTTGAAGATGCGTACCGCCCAAAGCCATTTGTCAATTCTTACTTCGTTTGCCATAGTGTAAGGTGTAGCTTATTTCCCGTTGAATTTGTTCATTGCATTGCTGAGGCCCGCCAGACAGAATTCTTCGATGAATTTGGTGGTTTGTTCCAGGCGTTCCGGCATTTTGTCTTCTTCCTCTTGAGGAAAATGTCCCAGTACCCAGTCAATCTGTGCCCCGTGCGGAAAATCGCCGCCCACACCGAATCGGAGACGGGCAAAGTTTTCTCCGCCGCATTTGGCAGCAATATCCTTCAAGCCGTTGTGTCCGCCGGCAGAGCCTTTTCCTCTCATGCGAAGCGTTCCGAATGGCAGGGCGATGTCATCGCAGATGATCAGCACGTGGTCGATGGTAATCTTTTCCTCCTGCATCCAGTATCGAACCGCATTTCCCGACAGATTCATATAGGTGTTAGGCTTGAGGAGGAGCAGTTGCTGGTTCTTGACGCGAAACTCGCAGGTGGCACCGTAGCGGTTTTCTTCAAACTTGGCGTTGTGAGCCTCAGCCAGTGCATTCACCACCCGAAATCCGATGTTGTGACGGGTTCCCCAGTATTCCTCACCGATGTTCCCTAAACCGACAATCAGAAATTTCATACTTTCAGAAACATAATAGAAAATCCCCCTCCCTCAATGGGAGGGAAGGGGAAGTTTGCTTTTTTATCGCCGGATTAAGCCTGCTGACGAGAAGCGCGGGTAGCCTTAACACCTGCAACGATTACGCTTGGAGCAGTAACGATCTCGAGGTTGTCGAACTTGAGAGCGGCAACGTTCAAGGTCTTGCCCAACTCGATATGAGTTACGTCGATAACCAGACGCTCAGGGATGTTGTTGTACAAGCCCTTAACGTTCAGCGAACGAACCTGCTTAACCAACTTACCACCAGCCTTAACACCTTCTGCAAAGCCTTCCAACTTGACAGGGATGGCAACGGTGATCTCCTCATCTGCATTGAACTTCTGGAAATCGAGGTGATAAAGTTCCTCGTTTACAGGACCGAACTGAGCCTCTTTGAGGACAGCCAGACACTCCTCACCATCAATGTTCAGCTTCACAGCATAAACCTGTGAGGTGTAGAGGAGGTTACGGACATCGGTAAGCTTAACGGTGAAGGCCTTAGCGCCTTCTTTGGTCATCAGGTTGGCAGGAACCAAACCCTGGGCACGAAGCTGCTTGGCAGCCTTCTTGCCGCTTTCGGCACGCTTGGTGCCGGCGAGTGCATACTCTTTCATTGTTTTGTTTGTTTAATAATGTGTTACTCTTTTTGCTTTGTTGAGGCAAAATACCATACACTGCCCGACCGGTAGCTTTATACCTGACTCACTCGGAGCCCAGCTGATCCTTGGGGTGCTGATGTTAAACTCAAAAGCGGCGCAAAGATAGGGATTTTTTGTAAAACAGCCAAATTTTTCTATTGTTTTTTCGACGAAAACAATCTTTTTTGCTTAAATAAACAAAAAAATAGCAACCAAAATGAACAGCGTATAGAATATTTCATTAAATTTGCACCCGAATTAGATAAGACGCATTATTTAATTATTAATTACGAATTACAAATTACAAATTACGGATTACGAATTTGCAAAATTAATATATAAGAACAATGGCACAACAAATTGATTGGAGCACTTTGGGCTTTGGCTACAGAAAGGCTCCTTACAATGTACGATGCACCTATAAGAACGGCGCATGGGGTGAACTTCGGATCAGCGAGAGCGAAGAAGTGACAATGCACATGGCAGCCACCGTATTACATTACGGTCAGGCAGGTTTTGAAGGTTTGAAGGCGTTCCGCGGCAAGGACGGCAAGATCCGAGTGTTCCGCATGGACGAGAATGCCAAGCGTATGCAGAACACCTGTCGTACGATTTTGATGCAGCCATTGCCGGACGGTTTGTTCGAAGAAGCCATCAAGAAAGTTGTCAAGCTCAACGAGGATCTGGTTCCGCCTTACGAAACCGGTTGTTCGATGTATATCCGTCCGGTGCTGTTCGGTACGGGACCTCAGGTTGGCGTGAATCCTGCCGATCAGTATGAGTTTATTGTATTCGTAATGCCGGTAGGTCCCTATTTCAAGGACGGATTCAAGGCCACGCCTTGCTGCATTATGCGCGGTTACGACCGTGCGGCTCCGTTGGGCACCGGTCGCGTGAAGGTCGGAGGAAACTATGCGGCTTCGTTGGCATCGGGCGTTCTGGCTCACGAGAAAGGCTACAGCGCCGTCATCTATCTGGACGCTCGCAGCAAGAAGTTCATCGACGAGTGCGGTCCTGCCAACTTCTTCGGTATCAAGGGCAACAGCTACGTTACTCCCGAATCGGAATCCATTCTGCCTTCCATCACCAACATGAGCATTCAGCAGGTGGCTCGCGATCTGGGTATGAAGATCGAAATCCGCCCGATGCCTGTCGAGGAACTGGCTTATCTGGACGAAGCAGCCATGTGTGGTACGGCAGCAGTCATTGCGCCTATCAACCGCATTGACGACTTGGACGAAAACAAGGTATATACTATTTTGTCCGACCACAAGCCGGGTCCGGTTTGCACCAAGTTGTATGAGACACTTCGCGGCATCCAGTATGGCGACCTCGAAGATACTCATAATTGGGTAACTATTATTGAATAAACCACAAAAAGATTTTCCTTTTGATCAATTACGATTTAAAAAAAATCAAGGCGCTGATTTTCGACGTCGATGGAGTGCTGAGCAGCGCTACAGTCTCTATGGATAGCGAGGGTCAGCCCTTGCGCACTTTGAATGTCAAGGATGGTTACGCCATCCAGTTGGCATGCAAGATGGGATTGCGGGTAGGTATCATCAGCGGAGGCAAAGGCGATCAGATCCGCCGCCGCTATGAATATCTGCACGTACCGTTCATCTATTTAGGCTCTCACTACAAGATTGGCAACCTGGAGGAAATTATGAAAAAGACAGGCATCCTGCCGGAAGAAATACTCTATATGGGTGATGATATTCCGGACTATGATGTGATGAAGCTGGTCGGTTTGCCGGTTTGCCCTGCAGATGCTGCTCCTGAAATCCGGGCTATATCGGTATATGTTTCGCCTTTCACGGGCGGAAATGCCTGTGTGCGCGATGTGATTGAGCAGGTAATGAAGGCTCAGGGATTGTGGATGAGCGATAAAATTGCATTCGGATGGTAAGGAAACTGCTTTTGGCAAGCAACAGTCCGCGACGTAAGGAATTATTGGCGGGGTTGGATATTCCGATGGAGGTGGTCAAACTGCGGGATATCGACGAGACGCATCCGGCACACCTGAAAGCCGGAGACATCCCTTTGCACATCGCCAACCTGAAAATGTCTGCCTACGATTTGCAGTTGAACGACGGAGAGGTGCTGGTAACAGCAGACACCATCGTTTGGTGCGACGAGGAAGAGATGGGCAAGCCCCAAAGCAGGGAGGATGCCATCCGTATGCTCCGGAAACTGAGCGGACGTACACATCAGGTCTATACCGGAGTATGTCTGAAAAGTGCCGTCGATTCATTGAGTTTCGTTTGCGGAACCGATGTGACTTTCGCACCGCTGACCGACCGGCAGATCGAATATTATGTCGATCAATACAAGCCTTTCGACAAAGCGGGTGCCTATGGGATTCAGGAATGGATCGGTTACGTAGGTTGCACACGTTTGGAAGGCAGTTATTTTAACGTGATGGGTCTGCCGGTACAACGCTTGTATTCAGCTTTGCAAACCTTGAAAGTATAATCAGGAAACAATAATCTTATGAAAAAACTTCTCCCATTCGCAGCAGCGGCTGCTCTTTTGGTCTCTTGCAATAACGCAGAGACATTCTCCATCGAGGGTAGTTTCAATATTCCGGAATCTTTTCAGTTGGGCGATACCGTGATTGAACGCGGACCGATTGAAGGCAGCGTCTATCTGATTGGTCTCGACAACGAACCGATCGATTCGGTGGAGATTACCGACGATAAGTTTCAGTTTACGGGAGTGGTAGATAAGAAAAAGCCATACATCGCTTACATAGCCTGCGATTATGCCATCGGTATGCTCGTGATCGAACCGGGTGAGATCAAGGTGGAAATGAGCGAACAGGTGGTGGCTACGGGAACTCCGACGAACGACGGCATTACACAGATGAACGACGGGGCAGAGGAGATATCCAATCGCTTGTACGACGAACTGTATGCTTTGCGTCAGGACGGCAACGACGCCATGAGCGATTCGCTTCTGATGCCTTTGTATCTGCAGTATAGTCAGCTGCTGAGCAGCTATATCGATTCGATCTATACGGCAAACAAAGACAATCTGCTCGGTGTGTATGCCGCAAACCTCCAGACATCCCAGATACAGAGCGCAGAAGAACTGGAGTCGGTGCTGTCGGAATATTCGGAATATGTGCGTAACAGCGAACTCATGCAGGCCCGCATTCAATATTATAAATCTGTCTATGAGGACGAAGGTAATCCGAATGAGACCGATTTGTCCGATTTAACCGAGGACCTGTTGGAGGGCAGTAAAGAATAACTGTTTCATGACAACTGCAGCCGGTGTAGAGAAAATCATTCTGGGCATCGACCCGGGGACCAACGTGATGGGTTACGGACTTTTGCGGGTGAACAACCGAAAGCCGGAACTCATGGTGATGGGTGTGCTGCAGCTGAAGAAACTGGAAAGTCATTATGTGCGTCTGAAACGCATTTACGAGCGGGTACTGGGCCTGATAGAACAGTACCATCCCGACGAACTGGCGATTGAATCTCCGTTTGTGGGCATCAATCCGAACTCGATGATCAAACTGTGTCGGGCTCAGGGCGTGGCGATGGCGGCGGCTGTGGAACGCGACATTCCCATCTTCGAATATTCTCCGGCAAAAGTGAAGATCCAGATGGTCGGAAACGGCGCCGCTTCGAAGGAACAAGTGGCTGCCATGGTGAAGAATGCGTTGCACCTGACCGACGAGGATATGGATGCCAAATTCGATGCTTCTGATGCGGTGGCGATCGCCTTGACGCACTTCTATATCAGCAATAAGCCGCAAAGCATGCTGTCGGGCGGAGCGAAAAGCAAGATCCCCACTCATTCGGGCGGAGGAAGTGCTTCGTGGAGTGCCTTCGTGGCTCAGAACGCAGATCGTGTGCACAAATAAAACAGAAATCACATGTGGGACCTTGGCATTAAAGACATCATCGACATCCTGATTGTGGCATGGATACTTTTTTATCTGTACCGCAGCAGTTCGAAAAACGACACGCTGGTTCTTTTTCAGGGCGTGCTTGCCGTTTTCCTGATTTGGGTGGTGGTGAGTCAGGTCTTGCAGATGAAACTGTTGGGCGCCATTATGGACAGCCTCATCAGTGTGGGACTGATCGTTTTGGCGATTCTGCTGCAAAACGACATTCGCCGGTTTCTGGTGCGATTGGGGTCCCGCCGGCGCTGGAAATCGCTGATGAATATTTTCGGGGCCAAAACAACCGGACAGGACGATCACCTGTGGATTGATGCCTTGGTGCTTGCTTGCCGGAATATGAGCCAGAACAAGGTAGGTGCTTTGATCTGCATCGAGAAGACCGATTCGCTCCAATCGTATGCTGATACGGGCGAGATCATCGATGCCAAGCTGACTACCCGTCTCATTGAGCAGATTTTCTATAAGAACACGCCTTTGCACGACGGTGCCGCCATTGTACGAGACGGACGGGTCAATGCCGCAGCCTGTATCTTGCCCGTATCGCACAATGCGAGAATCCCGAAAGAACTGGGGTTGCGACACCGTTCCGGATTGGGCCTGACGGAGCTCACCGATGCCGTTGTAGTTATTGTAAGCGAAGAGACAGGCGGAATTTCGCTGGCATCGCATGGCCGGTTCCATCGGGATCTGTCAATCAATATGCTGCAGAAACTGCTGCTGAAATCCTGACATTTTATTCAATCGATTTTGGAAACAGATATATTTGACATAAGTTTTGCAAGTCCTTCGCTGACGGCTTGGGTTGCATTGGCAATGGCGGTGCTGTTGCTGGGTGCATCCGCTACGATTTCCGGCAGCGAAGTCGCTTTTTTCTCGCTTTCGCCCAAAGAACAGGAAAGTCTGGATGAGGACGAGCGTCCGGTGGATGGCACCATTCGCCGTTTGCTGGAAAAAAGCGAAAGACTGATGGCCGCCATCCTAATCGGTAATAATCTGGTGAACGTCGCCATCATCATGCTCTTCACCCTGTTCATGAACGGAATCATCGACCATGCACACACCAGTGCGCTGATGGTTTTCCTGATAGAGACCGTTGTGCTGACGTTCTGCCTGTTGCTTTTCGGAGAAGTGCTTCCGAAAGTGTATTCCAGTCATAAGTCGTTGCGTTTCGCCCGGCATACGGCTCCCCTGATGCAGGCAATGGTCACCTGGTTCTCACCGTTCATCTCTTTGCTGGTGGGAAGCACCGGGATCATCAACCGCCGCTTTGCAGACAGAATGGGCGAAGATGTGACCGTCGAGGATCTGAGCGATGCCATGAAACTGACCCCCCAGTTGTCGCGCAACAAGGATGAGAAGAAGATGCTGGAAGGTATTATCGAATTTGCAGACAAGACGGTGAAAGATGCCATGACCAGCCGGAGCGAAATCACGTCCATCGAGATTTCTGCAACCTTCAGCGAAGTGCTGAAAGTGGTGGTCGATCAGAAATACAGCCGCATTCCCGTTTGCGAAGAGACAGAAGACCATATCAAGGGCATTCTTTACATCAAGGATCTTTTGCCCTATCTGAACCAGCCGGACACGTTCAAGTGGCAACAGCTGATCCGTCCGGCTTATTATGTGCCGGAAAACAAGATGGTGGACGACCTGCTCGACGATTTCCGTCGGAAGCGCCTTCATATGGCGATTGTGGTCGATGAGTTCGGGGGTACCAGCGGACTGATCACCATGGAGGATGTGCTGGAGGAGATTGTCGGGGAGATTCGCGACGAATACGATGAGGATGAACAGACCTGGCAGAAACTGAACGCCAACGAATGGGTCTTCGAGGCCCGAACCTCGCTGAACGATTTTTGCCGCGTGATCGGTTTCGATGCCGACAATCTGGGCGACAAAGCTGACAACTGCGAGTCGGTGGGCGGTCTGCTTCTTGAGATAAAACAGAACTTCCCGCGCGTGAACGAGACCATCCGCTATCGTGGCATCGAATTTACGGTGCTCAGCATGGAGCGCAGGCGTATCGATCGCGTGAAAGTGAAAACCAAACCTCATAGCTGAAAACGATTATGATGACTGCACTGAGAAAGTTATGGGATCAATACTATCCGTTTATCCTGGCGTTGCTGCCGGTGATGTTCCTTCGTGACTTTACCCCGACCAACGAGTTGAGGTATATCAGTGTGGCAGTCGAGGCTTTGCGCGAAGGGCACTTCTTCGCCCTCTATCATCAAGGCGAGCCTTATACCGAATTTCCTCCCTTGTATTTCTGGTTGCTGATGGCGTCGAAGATTGTGTTCCGCCATTGGTATATGATCCAGTTGTGTATGTTCTCGCTGATTCCGTCGCTGCTGATCGTTCAGGTGATGCATCGGTGGACCTGGCGCTACGAAATGGGAGGAATGCGACTGATTGACGGCAGTCAGAGCCGCGACCTTGCACAGTGGATGCTTTTCACCTCAGGTCTGATTTTCTTCATGAGCTTCTATATCCGTATGGATATGCTGTTCTGTCTGTGGGTCGTATTGGCGCTCTATAACTTTTGGCAGATCCTTTTCGAACCGTTAGGGGCCAACGAGGAACAGGGAGTCAAGCCCCGAAGCCGGGGAATGGTGCGTTACCAGTTCCGCTTCGGATTGTTTGTCATGTTGGGAGTTCTGACCAAAGGTGCCTGGGGATTGGTAATCCCGTTCTTGTCAACCACGTTGTACTTGCTTTTCAGTGGGCGAGGCCGGGACTGGTTCCGCGTGTGGGGTTGGCGCACATGGCTGATTCTACTGGCAGGATTATGTTTCTGGTTAGGAGGAGCCTATTGGGAAGGCGGACAGGACTATCTGCATGCCCTGGTGGGCCGGCAGACCTACGAGCCTTTGCTCTTCAACATTCACCATAACCGTCCGTGGTTCTACTACATCGGTTCCGTTTGGTATGATTCGATGCCGTGGGGTCCTGTCTGTATGGTGATGCTGGCTTGTTCGTGGGTGAACCGCATCCGCAAGAATCCGCAGTTGCCTTGGCGGGAGCGTTTCTCTTTGCAGACACCGCTACAGAACTTTTTTGCTCTTGTTTTCGTCTCCACTTTCATCATGCTCTCGTGCATTCCCGGCAAGATCGATGTGCGCCTTCTGCCGGTGTTCCCGTTCCTGATATATGTGGGCGTGATGCAGATGGGACAGTGGACCTGGCCTTTGGTCTGGCAATGGCGTATGCTGTGGGTATGCAGAATCATTCTGATACTGATTTTCATCAGTGGATGTTTTGTGTCGAACTTCAATGCTGAGATGGGCTGCTACGGACATTTGTGCTGGCGAGCACGCGATATTCAGCGAGAATTGCACACCGAACATTATTACACCTACCGTTTGCGGCACATGAGTAATATGGATGTTTATTTACACGAAGACCCCATCCCAGCCAAGATGCGGGATTTCCAACAACATCGATTACGCAACACCTTGTTACTGACAACCGAAGAGGATTATTCCAACCTCTGTGTCCGCATGCAGCACCTGCGGGTTCCAACGGAACACCAGGGTTATATTGTGGGGCGAAAAGGTCCATTTGTGATAGTCAAATTTGACTAATTGGCAGGTTTTGTGCAACCATGTGCAAAAAATGCGCTAAAAATTTTGGCGTATGAAATTATTTTCCTATTTTTGCAACATCGTAACAATTTGTTATTTGACTTACTTATCTATTCAATATCTATATTATCTTTTTGTTAAATCATAAAAATCGAAGAACATGAATTCAGTCGCTTTGATGAATAAGGCTGCGGACAATATCCGTATCCTTGCCGCAGCTGCCGTCGAGAAGGCTAAGAGCGGACATCCGGGTGGTGCCATGGGTGGCGCCGACTTCATTAATGTGCTTTTTAGCGAGTACCTTGAATATGATCCCAAGAACATGGCTTTTGAGGGTCGTGATCGTTTCTTCCTCGATCCCGGCCACATGGCTCCTATGCTTTATGCCCAGCTTTGCCTGGCAGGAAAGTTCACCACCGACGAACTGCAGACTTTGCGTCAGTGGGGAAGTCCGGTAACCGGACACCCGGAACTCGAAGTGAAGCGCGGTATCGAGAATACATCCGGTCCTTTAGGTCAGGGTCACGCTTACGCTGTCGGTGCTGCCATTGCTGAGAAGCATTTGGCTGCTTTGTTGGGCGAGGAGGTGATGAATCACAAGATCTACGCTTATATTTCCGACGGTGGCATCCAGGAGGAGATTTCTCAGGGCACAGGCCGTATTGCCGGCACTTTGGGCTTGGATAACCTCATCATGTTCTACGATTCCAACGATATCCAGCTTTCTACCGAGTGTAAGGTGGTAACTGCAGAAGATACAGCAGCCAAGTATCGTGCTTGGGGCTGGAATGTAATCGAAATCAACGGTAACGACGTGGAGCAGATTCGCGGCGCACTGAATATCGCCAAGGTTACCAAGGGCAAGCCAACCCTGATCATCGGTAAATGTATCATGGGTAAGGGCGCCATCAAGGCTGACGGTACCAGCTACGAACGTAACTGCAAGACCCACGGTGCTCCTTTAGGCGGCGATGCTTTCGTAAATACGATTAAGAACCTGGGCGGTGATCCTGAGAATCCGTTCCAGATCTTCCCTGAAGTGAAGAAACTCTATACCCAGCGTCGTGCAGAACTCCGTAAGATCATGGATGCCAAGTATGCCAAGAAAGCAGAATGGGCAGCACAGAATCCGGAGAAAGCCCGTCTCCTGAAGGAATGGTTCAGCGGCAAGGCTCCTTCGATCGACTGGAGCAAGGTGGAGCAGAAAAAGGATGACGCTACCCGTAATGCCTCTGCTGCCGTGCTGGCTCAGTTGGCACAGCAGGTTCCGAACATGGTTTGTGCTTCTGCCGACCTTTCGAACTCCGACAAGACCGATGGTTTCCTGAAGCAGACCAAGGCGATGGAGCGTGGCGACTTCTCAGGTGCATTCTTCCAGGCAGGCGTTGCCGAGTTGACAATGGCTTGTGTATGTATCGGTATGGCTCTGCATGGCGGCGTTATTCCTGCTTGCGGTACCTTCTTCGTGTTCTCCGATTATATGAAACCAGCAGTTCGTATGGCAGCCTTGATGGAACTCCCAGTGAAGTTCATCTGGACGCACGATGCATTCCGTGTAGGCGAAGACGGACCTACTCACGAGCCGGTTGAGCAGGAAGCACAGATCCGCCTGATGGAGAAACTCAAGACGCACAAGGGTCGCAATGCCATGTTGGTGCTCCGTCCTGCTGATAGCGACGAGACCACCCAGTCGTGGAAGATGGCTATGGAGAATGTTTATGGACCAACAGCCCTTATCTTCTCTCGCCAGAACATCAAGACTTTGCCTGAGGGTACCGATTACACACAGGCAGAAAAGGGTGCTTACATCGTAGCCGGTTCCGACGAAGACTTTGACGTGATTCTGTTGGCAAGCGGTTCAGAGGTTTCAACCTTGGTGGCCGGTGCAGAGATGTTGCGCGAAGAAGGCATCAAGTGCCGCATCGTGAGCGTTCCTTCCGAGGGTCTGTTCCGTCGTCAGCCTAAGACATACCAGCGTCAGATTCTTCCTGCCGGCAAGCCTAAGTTCGGTATGACCGCCGGTCTGCCTTGCACATTGGAAGGCCTTGTCGGTGCCGATGGTGAGGTTTGGGGTCTGAACAGCTTCGGATTCTCTGCTCCTTACAAGGTGCTCGACGAGAAACTCGGTTTCACAGGTGAGAATGTCTATACTCAGGTGAAGAACATGCTCAAGAGCCAGAAGTAAATTCCCTATATGATATACAAAGGCTGGGGGAGGGTCCTCTGGCCTTTGTATTTTTTATAAAAATGAAAAAATTTCTATTAACACTCTTATTCTGTAGTATAGCTTGTGCTTTTGCTCGTCAGGTGCAGGTAAAGCCTTTTACTGTAAAACAGTCAGACGGAACGACATTGACACTCGTCAAGGTCGGTGACGAGCATTTCCATTATTTCAGAACATCCGATGGCGTAGCCATGTACAAGGATGCCAACACGAACGAATTTAAGCCTTTTGAGAAAGAGGCTTTCGATATATTGTCTGAAAAGGCGGAACAGCGCAGAGCCTTTCTGCATTTGGGCAAAAACAACCGTGCCTTTAAGCCGCAGCATCGGGGCGTTGCCAATAGCGCAGCTGTCCGCGAAGTGGGCGAACAGCCTTCCGGCTTGTCCGGAAAAAAGAAGGGACTGGTCGTACTGGCCAATTATGCTGATAAGTCGATCATCTATCCCGTTTCAGAATTTGAAGCCGCGTTCAACCAGTCGGGCTATTCGAAGAACAACCATCATGGCTCCGTTCACGATTATTTCCTGGATCAGAGCTATGGTGCCTTGAGCATCGATTTCGATGTGGTGGGGCCTGTGACCTTGTCGCAGAATATGTCCTATTACGGGGAGAACGATAAGGAAGGTAATGACATGTATCCGGCAACGATGGCCGGAGAAGCCATCCGTCTGGCAGACTCCTACGTGAACTATGCGGATTACGACTGGGATGGTGACGGCGAAGTGGATCAGGTCTTCATTGTCTATGCAGGTTACGGTGAAGCGTCCGACGTACAAGAAGTAATGCCGGATGTGATCTGGCAGCACGAATGGAGCCTGTCCGCCGGTCAGTATTATGGCGATGGTTCCGGTGCCCTCTTTTTGGACGGTGTGAAAATCGATACTTACGCCTGTTCCAGCGAGTTGGCAAACGATACCGGTACCACTTTGGACGGAATCGGTACTGCCTGCCACGAGTTTTCGCACTGCTTGGGCTATCCTGACTTCTACGATACCGGCGGCGGTGACGGCTTCGGTATGTCATACTGGGACGTGATGGATGCCGGCAGTTACAACGGTAAGGAATCTATCGGTGAACAGCCGGCAGGATATACCGCCTACGAGCGTTGGTTTGCCGGTTGGCTTTCTCCGATTGAACTGACCGAGCCGGGTTACTACGAACTGCCTTGTCTGGCGGATACTGCAGTTGCCTACGTTATTTACAATCAGGCGAACGACAACGAATTCTATCTGTTGGAGAACCGTCAGAACAAGAACTGGTACTCTTTCCCGTCATCAGCACATGGCATGCTGGTTACGCACGTCGATTACAATGAAGATGCCTGGTACGAGAACTCGGTCAACAACGACGAGAACCACCAGCGTATGACCTTTGTGCCAGCTGACGGAACCTTCACTTATACGAGCTACGGTCTGATGGGCGATCCTTATCCCGGCAGAAACACGAACACCACGTTGTCGAACACTTCGAAGCCTGCTGCAACGTTCTATAATGCCAACTCCGACGGTAAGAAATATCTGAATCACACCATCGACCAGATTACGGAGTCGAATGGAGTAATCACCTTCCGGTTCGATGGCGGTGTGAAACTGGACGCTCCCGTCATCTCGGAAGCTGTGCTGAACGAGGAAAAAACCGCACTGTCCATCGCTTGGAATGCGGTTGAGGAGGCCACTTCCTACAGCCTGCTCGTAACCAAGAAAGATATTTCCGGCGGAGAAAGTCTCGGAACGGTACTCAGCGAATCGATGCAGATGATGCACTATAATTCGGATTCGAATGTAGATGTTTCGAACATATTGGGCAATTTTATGACCTATCCGGGGTGGACCGGCAGTCATGTCTATCGCGGACTCTATGGTGCAAAGGTCGGTAATTCGAAAGGCGGTTATCTGACCTCTCCGGGCATGGCGGTTTCCGGAAAACTGACCGTAAATATCGTGCTGACGCCCTACGGAAACGATAGCCATATCGTGACCCTCGGATTGGCAAATGCTTCCGGCGAGGTTCTGGAAACGCAGGAGGTCGAGGCGACGGGGACCGAGCAGACCGTTGTGTTCAGCAAGGCGGAACCCGGCTGCAAACTCACCATCACGCCCACCAAGCGTGTCTATGTCTCTTCGATAGAGATGATTGCCGGAAGTGTTTCCGAGACATCCCAAGTCGACGGGCTGACCGATACCAACTACCGGCTGACAGCGCTGGAGCCGGGTTATATCTACGAAATCTCGGTACGTGCCTCCAATGGAACGGCAAATTCTGCCTGGAGCGAGAGCGTTTCGGTAGAGGTGGCAGGTTCAACGGGAATCACGACCCTGCAGTTGGAGCAGCCTCGCACTGCTGCCGGCTTCGATCTGATGGGACGCCCCGTAACAGGCAACCGTCAGGGACTTTCGGTTCAGCAAGGAAAGATTATCTTCATCAAATAACTACAAAACAATAACCAATATGGAAATCAAAAACGCAATCGGATTGGCAAGCGATCACGCTGCTTTTCCTTTGAAGCAGTTTGTTAAGAAGTATCTGGACGAGAAGGGTATTCCTTATAAGGATTACGGAACCTATACCGAGGAATCGTGCAATTATGCCACCTATGGTCATGCGTTGGCTGAGGGTATCGAGAAGGGTGAGGTTTATCCCGGTATTGCTATGTGCGGTTCCGGAGAGGGCATTTCGATGACCCTGAACAAGCACCAGTCTATCCGTGCAGGTCTGGTATGGCGTCCGGAAATTGCTCATCTGATTCGCGAACACAACAATGCCAACGTGATTGTTTTCCCAGGTCGCTTCATCGATGAAGAAACCTGTCGGAAGTGTCTTGATGAATTTCTGAACACCGAGTTTGCGGGCGGGCGCCACGAACAGCGCATTGCCGCCATTCCGGTTTCGCAGCAATAAATTGAAATGAAGAGATTCTTGCTCCTCGTGGTCAGCGCTTGGGTCGCATTGTCTTTACAGGCAGTGCCTGCAGAGTCCGTCCCGTTTGTGGTGACGCAACCAGACGGTTCGGTGCTGACCTTAACGATGGTGGGCGATGAGTTTCTTCATTATTTTGTCACCCCCGACGGCGAGGCGATGCGTTACGATGAAGTTTCCGGTTTTTATGTGCCTTATTGTGACGGACAACTGGCATCGCTTCACGACAAGTCACTTCTCCGCAAAAGGCATATCAACCGGAAGCGTGCATCCCGGCAAGCCGTCCGTCGGGTAAGGGCTCTTCCGTCCGACAATGCTTTCTCGCCTTTCACAGGTAGCAAGAAAGGACTCGTGATCTTGGTTAATTTCTCCGATGTAGCGATGACATGTACGCAGTCTGAGATTTTCGACCAGTTCAATCTGGAAGGCTACAACAAATACGGGCACATCGGATCGGTTCACGATTATTTTTCCGCACAGAGCTATGGTCTGTTCGACCTGACCTTCGATGTGGTGGGTCCCGTCACCTTGTCACGCGATCTGGCCTATTACGGACGGAACGACTCGGAGGATAACGATTCGCTGACTTACGAGATGATTGTCGAAGCCTGTCAGCTGGTCGATGATGAGGTGGATTTCCCGGCATACGATTGGGACGGCGACGGAGAGGTCGATCAGGTTTTTGTGCTCTATGCAGGATATGGTGAAAACGTCAGCGCCGCCCATCCGGAACTGACTTGGCCTCATGAATATTCCCTGAGCGAATGGCAGGAGGAATACGGTCGCGGGCCGGGTGCTATTCTGTTGGATGGGGTCAAGATCGATACCTATGCGGTATCCTGTGAACTGAGAGGAACGTCCGGTTCGATTCTCAATGGCATCGGAACGGCTTGCCACGAGTTTTCGCATTGTCTGGGTTATCCTGATTTCTACGATATCGATTACAGCGGCGGTTTCGGTATGTCCTATTGGGATCTGATGGCAGCAGGCTCCTACAACGGTCCGAACAATAAAGGTGAGGTCCCTGCCGGATATACGGCCTACGAACGCTGGATGGCAGGATGGCTGAACCCTGTGGAACTGAAAGCGGCCTGTACGGTAACATTGCCTTGTCTGGCAGATTCAGCTGCGGCATATATTCTCTATCATGAAAACACCTCCGATGAGTACTATCTCTTCGAGAACCGTCAGAATCGCCAATGGTTCACCTATCCGTATCAGGCGCACGGTATGCTTATCACGCACGTCGATTTCAATGATTCCATTTGGAAAGAAAACACACCGAACGACGATCCGGACCATCAGCGCATGACTTTCTTTCCGGCTGATAATGTGTTTAAGTCAACAACGACCAGCCTGCAAGGCGATCTCTATCCGGGTCCCGGCAACAATACTTCGCTTACCGATACCTCTCTGCCCGTGGCAAGCTGGTATCATGCAGCTTCCGACGGAAGCAATCTTTCGAAGCACTCCATTACCGACATTTCGGAAACGGACGGAATCATCACTTTCCGCTTCGACGGGGGAGGTGCTTCGATCACGGCGGTTGAAATACAAGGAAACAAAGATTCCGTTATCTACGATCTGCTGGGGCGGCGTGTGTCGGGCGAAAGCAAAGGCCTGCGAGTCTCTCAGGGTCGATTGCAAATGAAGAAATAAACGAAACAACTCATAATTACTAACATTAACATCAAAAGAAATGAAAAAGGTTTTGTATTTAGCCTGCTGCGTGGCTTTGTTCGCAGCATGTACCAAGACTGTTCCACAGGCAGAGTACGATCAGCTGAAGGCAGAGAACGATTCTGTCAAGTTGGCCAACGAGCAGATCGAGATGGTGGTGCGTTCGGTATCCACTGCCATGGATCAGATTGCCGCTGACGAGAACATGATCTTCGTGGACGAAAACGGTAACGATGTGACCGACAAGAAAGTGGTATTGAGCCATCTGGAGACTTTCCGCCAGCACATGGTTCAGCAGCATCAGGAGGCTGACAGCTTGAAGCAGCTCCTCAAGAACAGCAATGCCAACACCAAGAACTTGCAGAAACTGGTTGAGAACTTGCAGGAGCAGATCGTGCAGAAGAATGCTCAGATTTCGGAATTGCAGAGCCAGTTGGAGAAGAAGAACGCCAGCATTGCTGACCTGAAGAACCAGCTGCAGATGATGTCGCTGAGCAAGCAGCAGGCAGAAGAGAGCCGCGATTACTTCCTCGATATCGCCCGCGCTCAGGATGAGGTGATCAATACCGGTTACTACATCATCGACACCAAGAAGGGCTTGAAAGAGAAAGGTCTGACCGAAGGCGTATTCAAGAAACGTGCCAACTATGCTAATTTCGACTCATCTCTCTTCACCAGCATCGATATTCGCGACGTCACCGAATTGGTCATCCAGTCGAAGAGTCCGAAGATGATTACCGAGAAGCCGGAGAAGAGCTACACACTCACCAAGAACGACGACGGTACCACCACTTTGACCATTACCGATGTTGCTGCTTTCTGGGAGGGTTCCCCATACCTGATTATCCAGCTTTAATCGGATAACCCTATTCTTTGACATGAAAAAACTTTTAGCATGGACACTTTGCCTGCTGCTGATCGTTCCGGCAGTGGCAAGGCACAAACATAAGACGCAGGCACCCGATACGATTCGGGTGGCCTGCGTCGGTAATTCCATCACGGAGGGTTACGGCCTGAAGAACAAGTCTGAGGAGTCGTACCCCGCACGTTTGCAGGAGTTGTTAGGCGACGGTTATAAGGTGATGAACTTCGGTCTGTCCGGGCATACATTGCTGACCAAAACCGATCGTCCATACATCAATCCGCCCAAGAAGGTCAAGAAGCATCGTTTCCACGAGGCATTGGCAAGTGATCCGGATATCGTTACCATCAAGTTGGGAACCAACGATTCGAAGACGCCTTACGATTCGTTGCTGCATGCTGATTTTACGAAGGACCTGAATGCGCTGATCGATTCTTTTCAGGCGTTGCCTTCCCATCCGTACATCTATCTTTGTCTGCCCATTCCGGCTGACGGAGAGATCTGGACCATCCGCGATTCTGTAATCGAGAACGAAGTGTTGCCTCGTATCAAGGCCGTTGCCGCACAGCGCAACCTGCCTGTCATCGATTTATACACCCCGATGAAACCATTCCCCGAATTGCTTCAGGATCGGATTCATCCCACACGGGGCGGAGCCATGATTATTGCAGAAGAGATTGCCCGTCGCATCCTTTTGGATCGGAGCAACGGCAAACTCAAAATCCGTAGGCGATAAAAGACCTGCTTCCTACTTTCTCACTATCACGGTGCCGTTGGCCTGATGGGTTGCCAGGATGAGCACCTCGGCAATCTGCACGTGAGCCGGAGCATTGGCTGCATAGACAGCCACATCGGCAATATCGTCGCCGGTAAGCGGCTCAATGCCCTTATAGACATTGGCAGCCCGGTCCGTATCACCGTGGAACCGTGTATTGCTGAAATTGGTTTCCACCAGTCCCGGTTTCAGGTTCGTCACACGGAGGGCAGTATCCGAAACATCGATGCGGAGTCCGTCGGTCAGCGCCTTGACTGCCGACTTCGTGGCACAATACACATTGCCACCGGCATAGGCGGCATCGCCTGCCACCGATCCCACATTGATGATATGCCCCCGGTTGCGGCTCACCATACCAGGCACAATCAGGCGGGTCATGGTCAGCAGGCCCTTGATGTTGGTGTCGATCATCGTCTCCCAATCGTCGGGATTGCCCTTATATTCCGGCTCCAGGCCTAACGCCAGACCGGCATTATTCACCAGTACGTCAATCTCCTGCCACTCGGCAGGCAGGTTGGCGATGCTTTTTTCTGCCTGCTTCCGGTCCCTTACGTCAAATGCCAGCGTCAGCACTTCCGTACCTTTTTCTGCCAGTTCTTTCCGAATCTCTGCCAACCGCTGTTCGTTGCGTCCAGTCAGGATCAGCTTATCGCCGTTCTCTGCAAACTTCCGTGCACAAGCCAGACCAATACCGCTGGTGGCTCCGGTAATCAAAACAATTTTCTTCATAGTTCCTGTTTTATGTTCGATGCAAACAAAGTCGGAATGTTCGACCGTTTTTGCAGTGCAAATATAGCCGTTTGCGGAAATCTGTCCAAATAAATCTGCAAATATTTCAAATAATAGCCCCAAAAAGTCAGCCGTTTTCAAAAAAAATCGAAAGCGGCTGACTTTTTTTAGTTTTAGCGTGTTTTCGTTTTTTTGTAGTTTTTCGCAATGTCATTTTCTGGGGAAGACTTAGCATATCTGTATCCTCTTTTCAATCCTTCTCCGATTTCCCAAGTCTTTCCCATAGCATTGTCGGCTCTTTGTCGGCATCCTTGTTCGGTATATGTCCGGTACTTCTTCGGTATATGTTCGCTCTGAACCGAACAAATAGCGAGCATATACCGAACATATACTGAAGAAGTACCGGACAAGGGTTGGTGTAAAGACTTGGCTAAGGTATGGGAAAGGCTTGTGAAGGATGGAGGAAATCAGATTTTAAACAGGATAGATTTCATGAAGTTTTTCGAGTTCTCTTGGCAAAAACACTGTCAAAACTGCCAAGTCGGGGGCAAACGGACTCTCAGAATTTACAATAATGTTACAAAATTTACAAAAAAATGCTCGGGGGGGGATATTTTGGCACTTTTTTTCGGAAAATTGTGTAAATTTGCGCAAAATTTCGCGAGATTTTCTCAGATTTTTTGTAACTTTGCCGCGTCAAAACATTGGAAAGTCAAAAAATGACAGACACAGAGAGACAATGCTTGCGGTTTAAAAAGACAACATCATGACGACAATGCAGAATAGACGCTATCCCATAGGAATCCAGACGTTCTCGGAGATTATCCGAGGCGGATATATATATGTTGACAAGACCGACCTTGTATGGCAACTTGCCCATTATGCCAAATATATCTTCCTGAGCCGGCCGCGCCGCTTTGGCAAGTCGCTGCTCACCACCACGCTGGCATCCTACTTCCGTGGAGAGCGTGATTTCTTCGAGGGCTTGAAAATCATGGACTACGAGGAGGAGTGGGAGAGCTACCCCGTGATACATCTAGACTTGAGCACTGCCAAAGGACAAGGTACGGCAGAAGCACTGAAAGCAAAGCTGATGTTGCTGCTGGATGATTTGGCTGAACAATATGGCAGAAAAGAATCAGAGATCACACCAGGTGGTCTGTTGGCGGGCATCATAAAGCGTGCAAACCGGCAGACAGGCAAACAAGTGGCTGTGATTATCGACGAATATGATGCCCCGCTACTCGAGGTGTTGCATGCAGATGCTGTTCTCGACGGAATGCGCACAGTCATGCAGGAATTCTATCAACCGCTAAAATCCAGTGAGGCGATGATTAAGTTCTGCTTCATCACGGGCATTACGAAGTTCTCTCAACTCAGTATCTTTTCCACCATCAACAACCTGAAAAATGTGACGATGCTTCCCCGTTTCTCAGCCATCTGCGGCATCACGGAGCAAGAGGTAAGGAGTGTCTTTGCCGAGGATATTCAGGCTATGGCCAACCATTTGGGGTATAGTCCCGAAGAGATGTTCCAGCGAATTAAGTTGCGATACGACGGTTACCATTTCTCAGAGGTATCCGACGACATCTATAATCCCTATAGCCTGCTGAATGCTTTTGGCGACCAGAAACTCAGCAACTATTGGTTTGCCTCTGGTACGCCCACGTTCCTCATCCGCCAGATGCAGCACTACAATACCGACATCATGTCACTCGACAGGCTGGAGGTGCCGTCCTCGGCCTTCGACCAGCCGACGGAGAACATGAAAGACGCACTGCCCCTGCTCTACCAGAGCGGCTACCTCACCATCAAGGACTACGACCGTGAGTTGGAGTCTTATACCCTGTCTATTCCCAATCAGGAGGTTCGCATCGGTTATGTTCGGGGTTTGCTGCCCTTCTATGCAGGGCTGAATGATGCCGATGTGCAGATGGGCTTTGCGGCCAAGTTTTGGAAAGCCCTGAAGCAAGGCGATGTCAATTTGGCTATGCAACACATGAAATCCTATCTGGCCGGCGTGCCCTATGTGGAGGGCTTCAAGGAGAAACTCAAGGACATTGCTACAGCAGAGGGTTTCTTCGAATACACATTCTACCTGATTTTCTCGATGCTCAATGTCTATGCCAAGACACAGGTCAAGTGTGCCGGCGGCCGTGCCGACATGGTGGTCTGGATGCCCGATGCCGTCTATGTATTCGAACTGAAGGTGCACGATACGGCACAGCATGCCTTGGAGCAGATAGACAGTCACGGATATGCCATCCCTTACGAGGCTGACGGCCGGCGTGTGGTGAAGGTCGGAGTAAAGTTCGATGCCGAGAAACGGGTGCCTGAAGACTGGGTTATAGGTTGAGATGGTTAAATGTAATTGGTATTTGGAAAACATACTTTCTTAATATTTTTTTGTAAGTTTGCACGTCAAATCTATGTAAAGACAAAGTATGACAGACACAGAGAGACAATGCCTGCTGACAGACGACGAGGTCAGAAGCACAGGCGAAAGCAACGTAAAAATACCTGAGCTGGGGGGGGTAGATAATGGCCCCTCCCCAACTTGCGTTATAAAGGATCAGCAGAAAACATCATATCGCCGCATAGCCAGTAACACCCTGATGCTTTATATCAGAATGCTGGTGGTGATGGCTGTGCGTCTCTATACGGTACGTGTTACCCTCGACTTATTGGGAAGTGTAAACTATGGCATTTATAATGTCGTAGGCGGCGTAGTGGCCATGCTCTCGTTTGTTGAGAGTACGCTGACCACCTCTTCTCAGCGCTATTTCTCCATCGAACTGTCAAAGGGCGACCTGAAGAGGTTGGGGCAATGGATGAGTATCAACATTACAGCCTTCTCGTTGCTCATTTTGTGCGCTGTGGTTCTGGCTGAGACTGTGGGTCTTTGGTTCGTCAATACCCAGATGACCATTCCTGCAGAGCGCATGACGGCAGCCAACGTAGTCTATCAGTTCTCCATACTGGCCTTCTGTGTCAAGTTTTTCTCTATTCCCTACAATGCACTGATTGTGGCTCATGAGAAGATGAGCGCCTTTGCCTACATCAGCATCGTAGAGGCTCTGCTCAGTCTCGCCGTGGTCTATCTGCTGAGCCTCGCCACGTGGGATCGCCTGATTGTTTATAGCATTCTGACGTTCCTTGTTTCATTGTGCATCGCCTCTGCCTACGTGATTTATGACCGGCGGCATTTCGCAGAGTCACGGTTTCATTTTTACTGGAATCTCAAGGACATCAGGGAACTCCTCGGTTTCTCCGGTTGGCATTTTTACGGAACCCTTGCCATGGCAGTGCGCAGTCACGGCATCAACATCTTGCTCAACCTGTTTTTCAACCCGATAGTGAATGCCGCCCGTGCCGTGGCCTTCCAGATCTATCATGCGGTGTCACATTTCTCAGGCAACTTCTTCACGGCCGTAAAGCCTCAGATATACAAGACTTATGCAGCAGGTGAGTATGAGGCCATGCAGAAGCTCGTGTTGCGCAGCACGGTGATGTCATCGCTGCTCACGTCGCTGCTGGTGTTCCCAATTCTTGCCAATACGCCTTACCTCTTGGGCGTATGGCTGAAGGAGGTGCCAGAATACACCGTCTTATTCACCCAATTAGTGTTGGTCAACGGCCTGATAGACTGCACCAATGGCCCTACCATTGCTGCCGCATTGGCCACAGGCAAGATACGCAGATACCAACTCATAGTGGGCACACTTATCATGCTGAACCTGCCGCTCTCATATACAGCCCTGCTGTTGGGAGCAGCCCCGCAGGCTACGATGATGATATCCATCCTGCTCTCAATAGTGACGGCCCTGATACGCGCCTGGCTGCTGCGCTCAATGCTTGGTTTTTCCTTTTCGTGCTATCTGCTGATGTTTGCCAGGCTTGTCACGGCCTCGCTACTGATAGCCTTTATCCTCTATATGACAGCCTATAACAGAGCCGACAGCCTGTTGGCTTTCATCGTCTTCTCTGCGCTTGCAGCCTTGTTGGTCGTGGTGGTCTATCTGTTTGTGGCATTCAGCAGGAGTGATGTGAAGGCCATTATAAAAATGATTAGAAAAAAGAAACGATGAGTAAATTTTTCCGAAACAAGTTGATCATGTTGAGGTCTATTCTGGCCTCCATTCCTTTCTGTCTGCGCCACCTGCCATGGCGTCAGGCAGTGAAGTTACCCATATTGGTTTATAAGCCCAAGTATCTGAGTCAGAAGGGACGGTTCGTCATCGACTGTCCTAACGTTCGTTTTGGCATGATACGCATGGGATTCTTCCGCTGTGCGGTCTATCCCGACACGGGTGTTACCATCAAGAATGAAGGAAAGATTGTGTTCAAAGGCACCTGCACGATTGGCAACGACGCATATATTGTCTGTGGTAAGCAAGGTAAAATTGTTTTCGGAGATGATTTCAGAAATAAAGGCGGCATGAAGCTTGTGGCCAATTGTGGCATCACTTTTGGCAAGACCGTCAGCGTTGGGTGGGAATGTATCATTCTTGACACGAATTTCCATCCGTTGGTAGATATGGAACGAAAAGAGCAGAAGAAGGCTTTCGGTCCAATTACGATAGGCAACTACAACTGGCTTGGCCTGCAGTGCTACGTCATGCCAGGAGTTACCACTCCTGAACGTTGTATCTTCGGAGCACGAAGCATTCTGACAAGAAGTGGTAAATATGAATCTTATTGTGTTCATGGCGGTAATCCGTTAAAAGTCCTTACAAGAAACGTGATGAGAGACTTTGGTCATGACAGAATTGATGATTACTCTATTGATAATTAATATTTGAATGATGAAGATAGGCATACTTACATTCCACAACGCGCTGAACTATGGAGCCGTGCTCCAGTGCTATGCGTTGCAGCACTATTTGCAGGCGAAAGGTCATGATGTGGAAGTTATTGACTACAGGGCTCCGTTCATCGAAGAGCAGAAAAAGTTCCTCAGTAAAACGGAGTTACGCCGTCGGGGCTTTGTCGCTTTTTTGAAATATTTTATCATCAGGCTGTTGGTGTGGCCCGCTTGGCGAAAAACCATTCGCGTGTTCCATCAATTCATGACCGGTCAGCTGCACCTTTCGCTCCGGGCTACTACTTCTGCAGATATCCCCACAGGCTATGGCTGCATACTCTTTGGCAGCGACCAGATATGGAGTCCCAAGCTGTGCCGAGGCTTCGATCCTGTGTTCTGGGGGCAGTTTGAGAAACATGGCGCGCGCTTCGTATCCTATGCTGCCAGCATAGGTGAGACCAGCGAGTTGGACAATAGTCACACAGATCTCACAGATATCAAGACGGTGGTGAAGTCAGGCTGGGACGAGGTGGCACAGCGCATCAAGGCGTTCGATGCTGTCTCGGTGCGCGAAAAGAGTCTCTCTCTGGCACTTCAAGAACACTGCGGGGTGTCTGCTACTGTCTGCCTCGACCCCACGTTGTTGGTGGATGCCACAGTTTTTGATAAAATAGCCGTTCGCCCGGCAGAGCAGGACTATGTATTCCTGTTTAACGTCATCGACGACCCGGCGGCCAGCCTATTTGCCCGACGATTAGCAAACCAGTTAGGCTGCTCTGCTGTCATTAGGGGGCAGGCCAAGCCACAGCTGAAGAGCCGCCGAGACAAACTGGTCACCCTGAGGGAAGCTATGTCGCCAGAAGAATTTTTAGGCTATATCAAGTATGCCCGTTGCATCGTGGCAAACTCGTTCCATGCCATTGCACTGTCGATTGTATTCCAAAAAGACTGCTATGCGCTCAAGTCACGTCGTTCTGAGCGGGTTGAGGGTCTATTAAGTTCCCTCGGAATGGACGACCGCGTCGTTGCCTCCACCGAGCTTTTAGATAAAATCAGCAGCATCGACTACGATGTCGTGGGTGAACGCCTTGCCTCAATGCGCCAGAACTCTTTGCAATTCATAACCGGTCAGACAGAAAAGTAACAGCAAGATGGGGGAGAAAAGGGCCAACATATTGGTATGGGCTTTTGCCTTTATGGCTATACATACGTTTATAGCCAACTTCTACATTCCCAAGATGCAAGGTACCACCACTATTTGTTTTCTCCTGTTTTTGGTAATATTCTTCGTGACCCCTAACAAAGGAATGCTGTCAAAAGAAAGAAGTAGAGAATCCTCTATCTTTTTATGGGGAATGCTGGCTATCTACTCCATTTCCACCCTTTTCAATTTATATCCACCAATACTTCTGCAATTATTCTGTTTGTTGTATGCCGTATTCTTCCTTAGAATCGGTTATGAGCTGCAAGTTCGCATCATCAAGAGCTTTATCTGGATACTGGCCATGCTGCTTGTATGTTCTATAGTGGAATATATTGTTTACGAGACAACAGGCTGGGGTGTTGTGTTGGGTCAGACGACACGTGTGACGACGGTCAGGGAGACACATTTTACAAATCTTATATTCAACCTGATTGGTACAGACTATGGAGAGTCTCGTTTCCGAAGTATTGCAGATGAGCCAGGTCGCATAGGAACATTGTGCGGTATGCTAATCTTCCTCACTTGGAGGGTACGGTCGCTGCGCGTTCCTTTCATTGTCTTCGTCGTCAGTGGCATCATTTCTTTCTCCCTCGCTTTCTACGCTCTGCTTGGCGTATTCCTTGTAACGCATTTTCGTGTTAGCCTAAAGAGAATGATTATCGGAATCGCGGTCATAGGGGCAACCATCTATGTTGCATACGACCGCTTTGAAGAAATGATAATTCAGAGAATTGTAGCTGATGGAGAAGTGGAAGACATAGAAGATATCGATAACAGAACGACAGAAGTTTTTGACAAATACTTTTACCGTGCGTTTGAAGATGGACAATTGTGGCTCGGAGTCGGATTTAACAATCTTCCAAAACAAATCGAAATGGAAAGCAGTGGAGGCAATGCCGGAGCAAAGAAATGGATATTCCAATATGGTTTTTTGGCACTGGCAGTTCTGTTCATTACTTTCAATAAGGTCTTTCTGCGCAGACTAAGGAGAAAACCTGACCTCAAAGATTATGGTTTCCTGATAGCTTACTGGCTGTCTTTCTATCAGCGCAGTGATGTTATGCCACCTTATTTTATCATAGCGTTTATGGCTATACCTATCATCGACATTATAGAATATTACGATAATCAAATAACAATATGGGGAACAATGAGAAAATAGATTTTGTAGTCACATGGCTCGATAGCAACGACCCTGAGTGGCAACAACAATACACTCAACTGCGTCCCGGGCCTCATGCTGAGGACAAAGGGCGATTCCGCAACTGGGACTTGTTTCGCTACTGGTTCAGGGCGGTGGAACAGTATGCCCCATGGGTACACAAGGTGTTTCTGGTGACCAACGGTAAGTTTCCAGACTGGATCAACCGCAACCATCCCAAACTGGTGTTGGTAAGCCATAACGATTTCATGCCTGCGGAATACCTGCCCACTTTTAACTCATGTGCCATTGAGATGTGCTTAGGGCGCATACCCGGACTGTCGGAACATTTCGTCTATTTCAACGACGATTTCTATATCAACCAGCCTACAGAACCTACGTGGTATTTCCGAAACAGTCTGCCCTGCGACTGTAACGCAGAGAAATATGAGACACCCACGTATAATCCGCGTGGACTCTTCAGCAACAAGATTCAGGTGTTTTGCAATGTGGGCGTATTGAACTATCACTTCAACCGCCAGCGCACTGTCAGGCAGGCACCCTGGAAATGGTACGGCCCACATCTTTGGGGAAAGTTTTTTGTCCCGTCGCTGATGTTTCTCGGTAAGCAGCAGTTCGTGGCTTTCGCGCTACGCCATCTCGAACAGCCTATGCTTCGGTCCGTGTTCGATGAGATTTGGGAGCAAGAGCCTGATATGTGCAAGCGCACCTGCTCGCAATTCCGGCAGGACGTGAGCTTTAACCCCTACATCGTTCGCTTTTGGCAGTTTGCCACCAACAGGTTCCATCCTGTGCGTAACAATTTTGGCAGGTATATGACCATCAACGTAAAGTCGTTGAAGCAGATAGGTGCCGCCCTTCGTTCAAAGAAGATTCACTCCCTCTGCCTGAACGATACAACACAAGTGCAAGATGAGGACTTCGACGAGTGTCGCACATTCCTGCATCGTGCGTTTGAAGCGAAGTTCCCCCACAAATCAACATTCGAGCTATGAACAAGACATTGAAATCTTTTTTGGACAAATCCCATATCGAATATGAGACGGACGTGGCGTTGTCGCAAAAGACATGGATCAAGACCGGTGGCACGTGCGGCTGCTGGATTACTCCTCACGGAGTTACTCAGCTGACGGAGTTGTGTCGCTGGCTGTACCAGGAAAAACTGGAGTTCGAGGCGGTGGGGCAGACATCCAATATCTTCTTCCACTCCACCTGTAACCCCGCCATCGTGGTATGTACCACAAGGGTGAACGACTACAGCCAAGAGGGCGATATCGTGACCTGCGGTTGCGGCACGAACGTGATGCGGCTGTCCAAGGACTTATTAGAGCTGGGCTATGCCGGTGTTTGTGGGCTGACCTCCCTGCCGGGAACGGTGGCATCCGCAGTGGTGGGCAATGCCGGATGCTTCAAATGCAGCATCACAGCTCTGCTGCAGAGCCTCGACTGCCTGTTGCCCGACGGCACCATCAAAACCTACAGTCGGGAGGAACTGCGACTGAGCCAGCGCTCATCAGCCTTCAAGCGTGGCGAACTGAAAGGTGTCATACTCAGCGTCCGTTTGCAACTGGAAAAGGCCGCCAATGTGGAAGAGGAGAAGCGCAAGGCTGAACGCTCATCCCAGTGGCGCAAACGTAATCAGGAAGGACCTGCGAAAAACCTTGGTAGCACCTTTGCCGTGCTGAAAATGCGGAAAAACCTGCGTAACATAACCGCATTCAGCACCGCACACATTGGCAGCAAGCTGGGCATAGGCACCTACCGCCATCTGCTCAAGCAAAACTTGCTGTTCCTTTATGGCTACCACAGCAGGCTAAACACATACGTCTCTGACAAGAATGTGAACACCTTCGTCTGGCGAGATGAACAAGCTGAGCGGATGTTTCCCATCTATAAAGAGATGATGAACAAGATATACAACCACGCCAAACTGGAAATAGAGGAAAGAATATGAAGATAGGCATACTGACATATCACCGAGCAGAAAACTATGGCGCCCTCGTGCAGGCATACGCATTGAGGACTTACCTTGCTGGTTTGGGGCATGATGTGGATTTTGTTGACTATTGGCCCGACTATCACCGTCGTTTTTTCGAACTGTTCTCATGGAGGAAATTCCGCGAGAGTAGCCTGAAGGGGAAAATGGTGCTGATCTACTACACCCTTTTCTGGCATCAAGCCCGAAAACGTCGCCAACAGAACCTGCAGGCGTTCATGCACGAAGAGTTAGGGTTACCTTTAAAAGCCAGATACCGCAGCGACCATGATGTTGTCAAGGAATTCGAAGTGGTGTTCTATGGCAGCGACCAGATATGGCGCCGCCAGCGTATGCCGTCGCACCCGGGTTTCGACTTTTGGTATTTTGGCTCAGATACCGTGCAGGCCCGGAAAATAACCTACGCAGCCAGCATGGGGAGCAGTGATGTGAAAGAGGATGAGAAGGAAGTCCTGAGACAGTATCTGCTGGGGTTCGAGGCTATCAGCGTGAGGGAAGCGTCACTGAAAGAATGGCTTGCTTCGTTAGGCATACAGGCACAGATTGTCTGCGACCCCGTGTTCCTGTTGGGGAAGGAGGCCTGGCTGTCGTTGGCGAACAAAGCATCGGAGCAACTTTCCTACCAGCACTATATCCTGGTGTATAACCTGTTAGGGCAGACTTCGACCGTGAATTTTGCCCAGCGACTCAGCAAAGAGAAAAATTTGCCCATTGTAGAGGTGAACAAAAAGTATGTTCTTTTTACCAGTGGCCGGCGCTATTGTCGCACGGCACGGGTGGAATACTTCCTCTCGCTCTTGGCTCATGCTGACTATGTGGTGAGCAACTCATTCCATGGCGTGGCCCTGTCAATCATTTTCCAGAAGCAGTTCTTTGCCGTGGGTATGGGACCGAGAGCCGGGCGTGTCACTTCGCTGCTGAACAGCCTTCGCATCCCAGAGCGCTACACGGATGTCTGGCGGCAGGTTCCCCCCATTGACTATACCGTTGTCACCCCACTTCTGTCTGACATGGTCACAAGTTCAAGAACTTTCATCCGAGATTCCATTTCCAATCATTTGACGTCGAATGAAGAATAGAATGATCATAGTTTCCCTGCTCTTTGTTTCGTTGCTGACGTTTTGCTGTGTCGATACAGCATCCACTCAGGCAACGGAGCTGACTGTGGCCACCGTCAATATTCGTGTAGATTCAAAGAAAGACAGCCTGAACCGATGGGAGCAACGTAAGCAGCTTCTGTTTGATTTCGTCAGTCAACAGCATTTGGATGTGATTGGCCTGCAAGAAGTCTATCCCCATGTTATGAAGGACATTCACAAAGGGTTGCCCGAATATGCCATCGTCAGGCGTACGGATTATAAAACCGCACCAACGGGAAAGCGGGCCGATGCTCCCATATTATACAGGAAGTCGGCGTACAGAAAAATAGCGCATGGCACGTTCTGGCTGTCTGAATTACCAGACAGCGCAGGGTTCATAGGATGGGATGGCCGCCATCCGCGCTTTGTCAACTGGGCTGTACTGAAAAGCAGGCGGGCGGGCAAAGTGTTCTGTGTGGCAAACACCCATCTTGACAATGCTGGACGGCAGGCACGTGAAGAGGGCATGAAGCTGCTGAAAGAGCGTCTTGATTCTCTTGCCACCCAATATCCCATCATCCTAATGGGCGATATGAACAGCAGCCAGTCGGACAGTGCTGTTTATCTGCCCGCGTTGCACGGAGCCTTTGAATTGCACGACACCTACAATATCGCTAAGCAGCGCGAAGGTGTGGACTATAGTTTCCATGGTTTTGGCAAAAGGGCTATGGATAAGCGTAAACGGGTAGATTTCATTTTTGTCAGCGACAGCATAGACGTGAACACGCTTAATATTCCCCAAGAAGAGCAGCTGCAGGGTGTTTATCTTTCTGACCACTGTCCGGTGATTTCCAACATAACAATCAGATAAGTTTCAAGTTTCAAAAAAGCATGCACATATTAATTATTTCACACGGTTATCCCACAGCTAAGGACCCACAGTGGGGATGCTTTGAAAAAGACCAGGCTGAGGCTTTGGTCAACATGGGGCATCGTGTGACGGTGGGGGTGGTAGATATGCGTTTTCGCCCTTCAAATCAGGCCATAGGTATCGGTCACACGGACGATGGTACCATCAGTGCCTACATCTACTTTTTGCTGTCGGGCAAGCTGATACCAGGTCGGATGAAACGTTTTGTGTCTGAACGGATGATGCTACATCTCTGCCGTAAGATTTTCCGTGCAGAGGGACTGCCCGACGTGATTTACGCCCACTATATGCCTTGTATTGCCATGCTCCGGCTGGTGAAACAGAAGTATGCCATTCCAGTTGTAGGCATAGAGCATTGGAGCGAGCTGAACAAATCCAAATTACCACGCAGGCTGATGCAGACCGGGCGAACGGCATACGCTCTTACCGACCGTCTGCTGGCAGTGTCGCCCAGTCTGCAGGCTCAGATGAAGAGGCATTTCGGTGTGGAATCAGAAGTGGTGAGCGACATGGTTAGCAACGTTTTCTTACAATCTGTTATTCCGGAAAAGACTGCCAAGCCTTTTGTATGGCTGGCAGTGGGAAGCTTGATTCAGAGAAAGGGATACGACGAGCTGATAGAGGCATTCGCCCAACTCGACAACGCGGAACAGCTCATAATCGTAGGTAGCGGACCAGAGAGGGAACGTCTGCATATTCAGGCAGAACAGTTAGGCATAGCCAGCCGTGTCAGGTTCACGGGTATGCTTGACAGGGAGGCCATTGCCAGTTTGATGAACGAGAGCAATGCCTTTGTGCTGCCCTCGCGAGGTGAGACCTTCGGAGTGGCCTATATCGAGGCCATGGCCATGGGACTGCCTGTTATTGCCACGCGCTGTGGAGGCCCGGAGCATTTTGTCAACTCTGATAATGGCTTGCTGGTCAAGATGGACAATGTGGAACAACTGACGAAAGCCATGAGGCAAATGGAAGTGGCTATTGGCACATATCAGACCGAGAAGATAAGGGCATCCGTGCAGGAACGTTTCTCTGCCAAAGCCATAGCAGGACAACTGGAAAAAATCTTTGAAATTGTAATCAAACAGCACAAATAACTAAACGATGAAGAACCTGATTATCATAGGAGCCGGTGGCATGGGGCGGACGATATATGACATGGCACGCGAGAGCACCACGTATGAGAAGGAGTATGTGGTGAAGGGATACATTGACGACAATGTACATGCCTTGGACCATTTTAGTAATTATCCGCCTGTATTGGGAACGATAGCCGACTACAGGCCAGAAGAGGACGATGTGTTTGTCTGCTCTATAGGCGGGGAATCTCGCAAGGCTTGCATGGAGTCGATTATCGGGCGTGGCGGGGAGTTCATTACGATGATACACAGCACTGCGCGTATCGGTACGAACGTGCACATTGGCAGGGGATGCTATATCGGGGCTTTTACCACGGTGGCATCTGATGCATGGATTGATGACTATAACTTCATTCAGTCGTACACCATCGTTGGCCACGATGTCAGAATAGGTCGTTGGAACCGCATCGACTCCTACGTGATGATGGTGGGAGGCGTTGTGGTTGGCGAACATAACATGATCCATACGGCAGCGGTGCTGAACCACAACGTGGTGGTGGGCGATGATGCTCATATCGGTGCCTGCTCGTTTGTCATCAACAGTGTGGCATCAGGAACAACAGTATTCGGTAATCCTGCAAGAAGAGTTAAGTGAACGATGGAAAGACTTTTAATAAATAAGGTATGCATCATCACAGGTGCGGCTCAGGGTATAGGACGAGGTATCGCAGAGTGTTTCGCTGCTGATGGCGCCATTGTCTATGCCTGCGACCTGCGTGAGGGTAGCATGGACGAATGGGCAAAGGAGTGCGCTGAGCGGAACGGTACCCGTGTAGTTCCGATGTATTTTGACGTGAGCGATGCTGCCGCAGTGAAGAATGCCTTTATGGGCATATTCAAAGCTGAGAAACGCATTGACGCACTGGTGAACAATGCCGGTGTGGTGTTTAACAAGAAGATTGGCATGATTGTCAGACAGGAAACGGAACTGATGTTCCGCATCAACGTGATAGCCGTCATCGAGATGGTGCAGCTCTGTTCGCGTCTGATGGCCCGCAATGGAAGCGGTTCTATTGTGAACATTGCTTCTGTGACAGCGGTGTTGGGCTCGCCCGGGCAGTCTGCCTATTCTGCCACGAAGGGTGCCATCATCTCGTTCACTAAGTCTGCTGCTAAGGAATTGGCGCCACAGGGTATTCGTGTGAACGCGGTGGCTCCGGGAATCGTGAAGACGGAACGTTTCGCAGAACTCTATGAGAGCGATGGAGCCAAGATAGACCAGCGTATTTCGAGGATTGGACTCGGGCGACTTGGCACACCGGAAGATGTGGCAAATGCCTGTGCTTTCCTGGCTTCTGACAGGGCAAGCTATATTTCAGGAGAGATTTTGGGCGTGAACGGCTGCGCTTCGATTTGATTCATGGTTCAAAATTGAAGGTTATAAGATGATACTGAATTTAGATAAATGGCAGAAAGAATCGGTTGCTGCTATTGATGCGCAGGGGAGACAGCTGACGTATGGTGAGCTGAGGGACTTTGCAGGCCAGGCCGGACAGATAATGCCTTCGAGGTCGCTGCTGTTCCTATTGGTGGAGAACAACGTGGGGGGCATTGCCTGGACGATAGGGAATATCTGCGCGGGGAATGTGCCGCTGATTCTGAATGCCCATCTGGATAATCAGCTATACAGGAGCTTGTTTGAACACTATCAGCCACCTTTCGTATGTGTGCCAGACAGCATGGCGGACTGGTATCCCTACGAGACCATCAAGAGTTGTTACGGCTACACGCTGATGAGGACCAGACAGGAGGCTTGCCCGATGCATAACGATTTGTCGCATCTGCTGCCCACCAGTGGCAGTACAGGCAGCCCGAAACTGGTGCGGCATAAGTATGAGAACATCGAGGCGGCAGCCCTGAATATCTCGACCTTCTTTGAACTGACGGATAAAGACCGTCCGCTGATGGTGTTGCCGTTGTATTACACGATGGGACTGTCGATGGTGTTCAGCCACTTCTATGTGGGCGCAACCGTATTGATAACCAATCAGCGCATGACCGACCGCGGCTTCTGGCTGTTCATCAAGGAACAGCATGCTACGAGCTTTACGGGCGTTCCCTATAGCTATGAGATCCTGAACCTGATGCGATTTTACCGCATGGATTTGCCAGACCTGACCCTGCTGACTCAAGGCGGCGGACGGATGTCGAAGGAGCTGAACCTGAAGTTTGCAGAGTATTGTCGTGACACAGGGAAGCGATGGATAGCGACCTACGGACAGTCGGAATGTACTGCCCGCATGGCATGGCTTCCGGCGAAATGGGCAATAGAGAAAGTTGGAAGTATTGGTATTGCCGTGCCTAATGCGGAACTTTCATTGATAGACAGGGAGGGAAATCCCATCACCACGCCTCATACCGAAGGAGAGATGTGCTATCGGGGCAAGAATGTGACCATGGGCTATGCCCGCAGTCGTGGGGATCTGCTATTAGGTGACGAACGTCATGGATTTATCCGCACAGGCGACCTGGCCTATTTCGACGAGGACGGCTGCTACTACATCGTAGGCCGTATGGGACGCTTCCTGAAACTTTTTGGCATGCGAGTCGGACTGGACGAGTGCGAGCGCATCATAAAGGGAAAGTATCCAAACGTGGAGTGTGCCTGTGTGGGGACGGACGAGAAGATGCTGGTGTATATCACGGATGAATTATTCAAGGAACAGGTGAAGGAGGAATTAGTGAGCCGGCTGAAACTCGTTGCAACATCGTTTGAAGTAAGGGTTATCAAGGAAATCCCCAAAAACGAGGCAGGAAAGATTTTATATGTACAATTAGAAAACAAATAAATAATATGGAGAATTTAGAAAAGTACAACAACGCATTTGTGCAGGTATTCGGAGCTAAGGAAGAAGACCTGAACGACAATTATGGTAAGGAAACAGTGACTGAATGGGACTCTGTGCATCTGCTGAGCCTAATAGCTGAGTTGGAGGAGGCCTTCGACATCCTGTTCGACCCCGAAGACATTATGGAAATGACTTCCTACGCCAAAGGCAAGGAACTGCTATCAAAGTATGATATTGTACTTTGAAGGATCAATGTTCATAATTCCTGATTAGTAATTCGCTCCTGAATGAAAAAACTCAGTATAACATATAGAATATTGCGTAAGCTTGGATTGAACTACCCCGAAGAGGAGTATGGTCAGGTTTCGCTTTGGCAAGTCTTTAAGCGTGTGTACACGACGTACAGAAACAGCTTCTTGCTGAAATTTGTGATGAATTCTTGGCTGCTCAATCCGATAGCTCCCCGGAAAGTGCGCCCTTGGGTACTGAGAAAGATTGGGTGCCATGTAGGCAAGGATGTTTTTGTTGGTTCGCAAGTATGGGTTGATTCCGGTCATGCTGATTTGATTTATATTGGCGACCACACCCATATTACAGCCCGTACTGTACTGCTTTGTCATAAGAAAGACCTGAAGACATATCATAAATATGACGACTATGCTAAACTTCCGTATGTGAAAGGTGAGATACATATAGGCAAAGGATGTTCAACGGGAACCGGGACTATGATAATGCCAAATGTTACTATTGGCGACGGAGCGATTATTGGTGCCTATTCCCTTGTGACCAAGGATATTCCAGCATGGACGATTGCCATGGGAAGACCTGCAAAAGTGGTGAAAGAAATAAAAGAAAGAAATGAACATACTGACATTTGACATAGAAGAATGGTTTCTGGAGCAGAAACTCTATGGTGGACGTCCGCAGCGGTTCCAACAGATAGATGACGTGTTTGCCCGTGTGTTGGAAGCACTGGACGCACAGGGCATTAAGGGAACGTTCTTCTGCATCGGTCGGATGGCAACGGACTATCCGCAGGTGGTACGACTGATAGCAGAACACGGTCATGAGGTGGGCTGCCATTCGCATGAGCACACATGGCTGAACAAGATGGATGCCCATAGCCTGCGCGAAGATACCATGACGGCCATCAAGGCTTTGGAAGATGTGTCAGGGCAGCAGGTGGTAAGCTATCGAGCACCGGCTTTCTCCATCACCCAAGAGAATCCCTGGGCAGTAGAGGTGCTGGCGGAGTGTGGCATCAGGAACGATGCCTCCATTTTCCCTACATCCAGGGCTTATGGCGGTTACCAACACTTTCCACAGGACAAGCCCTGCTCCATCGGTTATCACGGAGCGACGCTTAGAGAGTTTCCCATCAGTCTGGCCTCTGTTTTTGGCAAGCGGATGGCCTACAGCGGTGGCGGCTATTTCCGACTGCTGCCTTATTGGTTTGTGTCGAGGACGATAGACAGGCGCGACTACAACATCTGCTATTTTCATTTGGTGGATCTGATCTCCGGGAAAATCAAACTGAAGAGTCGCAAGGAGTATGAGGACTATTTCCACGAACCGGGCACGCTGAAAAACCGTCTCGTGCGATATGCCAAGGCCAACGCCACCAGTGGCGACGCCTACGGCAAATTGGTCAAGTTGCTGTCTGCACATTCCTTCGTCAGCATGGCAGAGGCAGTGAATCAGACAGACTGGAACAAAACGAACACCATAGAGTTATAAATAATATATGTATAAACATTTTTTCAAGCGAGCCTTTGACCTCTGCATCAGCCTGACGGCACTGGTGGTATTGTTGCCGCTGTTGCTGGTGGTAACAATCTGGCTGCACTTCGCCAACAAGGGAGCAGGTGCGTTTTTCTTTCAGGAACGACCGGGCAAGGATGCAAAGCTATTTCGAGTGGTGAAGTTCAAGACGATGACTGACGAACGAGGAGAAGACGGACGGTTGCTGCCCGATGCCCAGCGGCTGACAAGGGTGGGTCGCTTCGTACGCTCCACATCTCTCGACGAACTGCCCCAGCTCATCAATGTACTGAAGGGCGACATGGCCTTGATAGGTCCGCGTCCGCTGATGCCGAAATACCTCCCCCTCTATTCACCCGAACAGGCACGCCGCCACGAGGTGAGGCCGGGCATCAGCGGATGGGCGCAGTGCCATGGGCGTAACAACATCTCGTGGGCAGAGAAATTCCGGCTGGATGTGTGGTATGTGGACCACCTCAGCCTGTGGGTTGACATCAAGATTATTTTCATCACCATCTACAAGGTGTTCCGCCGTGACGGCATCTCGCAGGAGGGCCAAACCACCATAGCCCCCTTTAACGGACATAATTGAAGATTGAATAATATGAAAGCAAAAAGACTCATTCAGAGTATCGCTATGCTGTTTATACGTAACGGCAGGAAGCGTGCCTCATGGCTCAAGAAACACCATGTTTTAGGAGGCATTGGGGAGAATTGCTACTGGGGACCGACACTTATGCCGCTTTATCCGGAACTGATAAAACTGCACAACAACGTGATTGTTCACGGGCACTCACGACTCGTACCGCACGATATGGTCAATGCCTTTCTGAAAAGAGCTGTTCCCCATAAAGATTTCGGCCCTGATGAGCGTCTCGGCTGCATCGAGATTATGGACAATGTGTATATCGCGGCAGGGTCGAGGATATTACCGAATGTGAGGATTAACAAGAATTGTATCATTTCTGCGGGTAGCGTCGTGACGCAGGATGTGCCCGAGAACTCTGTCGTTGCAGGTGCTCCTGCCAAGGTCATCGGACGCTTCGATATGTTTGTTGCCTCGCGCCTGATGAATAAGGACCATTCCTATGACTTTAAGAATCAACTGCTGCCGCCAGAGATAGCCGCAGCAGAGTGGGATTTCTTTATGAATAGCAGGCAGTCCACAGCACTTCAAGACACATCATCTGCTATGAATACCGATGGTTTGGATGCTGGCATCGAAGCCAAAGTAAGCGTGGCAGTCAGAGAGAAAATCATTCAGGTGCTGTCGGAAGGCGTCAGTGGCATCGACTTTGAAAAAGAAAAGCAACTTGTGACTAACGGTATCTTCGACTCTATGTCGCTCATCACCGTGGTTGGTCTTTTGGAGGAGGCCTTCTCCTGTAAGATTCCCTTCGAGAAAGTCAATGCTGACAATTTCAACAGCGTTGACGGCATGGCCGTCATGCTGCTGGAGATTGGTGCTCAGAACCAAGCCGCACAGCCTCTTGAAAAAGAACCAACTACTTCTTCATTTCAAGGGCTGGGGGGGCCGATTGCTTTTGATGAAGCGGAAACATGGAAACCTATCGTACAGCGGATATTGGAGCATGCGCAAAAGTCTCCCGATGATATTGCTGTCATCGCCAACGACCATGAGACCACTTACCGAGAGTTTGCCGACATGATTTATTCCATCTCAGTATGGCTGAAGGCAAAGGGGGTCAAGCAAGGCGACCACGTTGTTGTGCAGGCATCGCACGAAGTGACATGCCCGGCATGCTGGTACGCCATCCACCTTGTGGGAGCAGCCACCGTACCTGTGGAAAAGACTGCGCCAGAGTCGCGCATTCTGGAAATTGCCACTGCCACGGATGCAAGTTTTGTTATTGCGAAGAAAGCCTCCAGCACCAAGACAGTCTCATGGTCGTCATACGATGATTTCTATGCCATCGAACACGAATGCGAGTTCACGGCAGGTGCGTCGATTGTGTATCCCGACGTCAACCTGACTTGCGATATTGTTTTCACCACGGGCACTACAGGGAAATCGAAGGGAGTTATACTGACACATCGTCAACAGAGCCTATACACATCTGTTGCCGCTGACGGATATAAACTTAAGAAGAACAGTAGATTTTTAGTGGCTGCACCACTGAATCATGTCGGGGGAATCAGATCTACGCATTTTGCACTTGCCAATGGTTGTTGTGCCGTGTATTTAGAGGGCATGAGCGACTTGGTAAAGCTTTTTGCCGTCATAGAGAAACATCATGTCACCTCATTGTTCCTGCCACCAGCTTCCATCCGAATTATCATCAACAGGACCGGCGATAAATTCTCTATGTTTAAGCATCAGATAGATTTCGTCTCAACAGGTTCCTCACCGCTTTTTGCCAGTGACTGCAACGGACTCAGGAAGCTTTTGCCGTATTCCAATCTTTACAATACCTATCAAGCTACGGAAGTTCCCGGAGGTACTGCATATAATTATGCCAATGAGGATTTCCGCGCCAATTGTATAGGAAAACCAGTCCGGACGATGGATGTCACCATCCTGACCGAGGACGGGCGTTTCACCAAGGAGGCTGGTGTAGAAGGACAGATCTGTGCCAAGAGCGAAATGGTGATGAAGGGATACTATAACGAGCCGGAACTGACAAAGTCAGTGTTCAAGGACGGATGGTTCGTTTCCAGTGACATCGGAAGATTCGATGAAGATGGCTACCTCTATTACATTGGCCGCAAGGATGATGTCATCAACCTTGGCGGCTATAAGATAGCACCGACCGACGTGGAGAGCCTTGCGCTACAGTCGGGACTCGTCCATGAGTGTATCTGCATAGAGGACAGCGACGATTATGGTGTTCCCTTCATCAAACTTCTTGTCGTGGTAGCGGACAAGAGCCAGTTCGACCCCAAAGCACTCAACACTTTCCTCTCCGACAAACTGGAAAAGTACAAGATTCCTCGTGCTATAGAGGCCGTTGATGCACTCATGAAGACCTATAACGGGAAAATAGACAGGAAGGCTTACAGGAAGAGTTGTAAGGAGGCATAATTGAAATATTCAATATCATACAGAAATGGAAAACAAAAGGATTTATCTGTGTCTGGCACACATGTCTGACAATGGCGAGGAGTTGAAGTACATCAAAGAAGCGTTCGACACGAACTGGGTGGTACCCTTGGGACCCAATGTAAACAGTTTCGAGTGTGATCTCGAAGAGTATGTCAACAAAAACGATGTTGAGGACCTTCATAAGCGCGTGGTGGCTTTGTCGTCGGGCACAGCGGCTGTCCACTTGGCACTGCTTGCGCTCGGTGTGGGTCCTGGCGATGAGGTGCTGACACAGAGTTTTACTTTCTGTGCGTCTGCGAATCCCATTGTTTATCTGGGGGCAACACCCGTGTTTGTCGATTCTGAGACCGATACCTGGAACATGGATCCGGCATTGCTCGAACATGCGATTGCAGACCGCATCGCCAAGACGGGCCGCAAGCCCAAGGCCATCGTGCCGGTCACACTCTATGGCATGCCTTATAAAATAGACCAGATCATGGCTGTGGCAAAGCGCTATGGGATACCGGTCGTGGAGGATGCGGCTGAAGGACTCGGTTCGCGCTATCGCGGACGTATGCTTGGCACGTTCGGTGACTATGGCGTGCTGAGCTTCAATGGCAACAAGATGATTACCACCAGTGGCGGCGGTGCCCTTATCTGCCCGTCAACAGAGGCCCGCGAGCGCATCTTATGGTATGCCACACAGGCCCGCGAGGCTTATCCTTATTATCAGCATGAGGCTATAGGCTACAACTACAGGCTGTCGAATGTCAGTGCCGGCATAGGGCGCGGACAGATGACTGTGCTCGATGACCATATTGCCCATCACCGCCACGTGGCGAAACTCTATCGGGAAGCCTTTGCTGATGTTGACGGCATCGCGTTTCATGACGAGGGGGAAGGGATGAAGAGCAATTTCTGGCTCTCTACCATCCTGCTCGATGAGGGGCTGAGGGTAAAGGGAGAGGAACTGGCATACACGAAGCCCATACAGGGTGCTGTGGGCGGTGCAGCAGGAGTGGTGCACGGAGGCGATGCCATCCACACCGATTGCGAACCGAACCGCAACGTGGAAGGACTGCGACTGACGCTAAGCGAGGCTGGCATAGAGAGCCGCCCGCTGTGGAAACCGATGCACCGGCAGCCTGTGTATCAGACAACGGTGAAGAGTGTGGCCTATAGCAACGGTGTCTCGGAACGCATTTTCCGTCATGGTTTGTGTCTGCCCAGCGGTCCGCAGGTGAGCGATGCAGATGTGGAACGCATCGTAAATACTATCAAGTCGAGCATCTTGTGATGATCTTGGGCTTCAATTTTCAATCATTTGGAAACTTTTTTACATAAAATGAATGTCTGAGAATAAAAAATAAACAAGAATAGCTTTATTTTGAACTTTTATTAGTATATTTGCGGCATAAAAGTTTTATTTGTAGCTATTATGGAGAATGTTTATGTATTGTCTGATGCGGCTATTCTTACAAAGATAGGAGAACGCATCAAGTCACTCAGGCTGAAACAGAACATCACTCAGCAGAGCCTGGGAGAAACAGCTAACGTATCGTTGTCTGTGATAAAAAAGGTGGAGAAAGGTGAAATACATTCATTTGACGTGCTCCTTCGACTACTCCGGACACTTGGTCAGCTGGAGGTGCTACAGCCCTTAGTTGAAGAACAGCAGTTGAGTCCAAGTGAATATTACGAACTGATGCGAAAGTCGGAGATGCAGCAGCGGAAACGAGCTTCCGGAAAGATTAACCATGCAGGAAAGGAGGAATCGGAATGGTAGATGTAGCAAGAGTTAGTATGTTTGGCATGCCTGTGGGAATCTTCCGGTGGGACGAGCGTTATCAAGTGGCCCAATTTGAATATGACCATCGTTTTCTGGGCAGAGGGATTGAACCATCGCCTCTGATGATGCCTGTACGGGAAGGACGTGTATATTCGTTTGCGAGTCTGAACCGTGAGACTTTTATGGGATTGCCAGGCATGCTGGCAGACTCACTGCCCGATACATACGGAAGGGCGCTGTTTGACCGTTGGCTTGCTTTGACAGGACATACAACCAGCAACCCGATAGAATCTCTCTGTTTCTTAGGCAAGCGGTGTATGGGAGCCTTGGAGTTTGAACCGGCATTAGACGTATCATACAATCAGAACCAGCGCTTTGAGATTGACTCGCTGGTAGAGGTGGCTCGCGATGCAATGGCTGAGAAATCGGAGTTTGGCGTCAATATAGCTGATGACACAAAGGCGGCCATCGCGGAAATTCTGCGTCTTGGAACATCTGCAGGAGGACAACGGGCAAAAGCCATCATCGCTTACAACAAGACAACGGGTGAGGTCAGGAGCGGACAAGTGGCCGCTCCTGAGGGATTTGACTATTACCTGATTAAGTTGGACGGAGTTTCTTCAAAAGCAGGATTTCGTGAAACGGAAAATTATGGGCGACTGGAGTATTCTTTCTACAAGCTGGCGAAGGCCTGCGGCATCGAGATGACAGAGTGCTTTCTGATAGAAGAAAGTGGTGAGCATCAATCGTCAGGACGGGCACACTTTTTGACAAAACGCTTTGATAGGGTAGATGGAAAGAAGGTTCACATGCAGACTCTCTGCGCTTTGGCTCATTATGATTTCCGCCTGTTGCGAGCATATTCATACGAGCAGGTTTTCAACGTGATGCGTACAATCAGACTACCTTACTCCGAGGCTCAGGAGATGTTCCGACGGATGGTGTTCAATGTAGTGGTTCGCAATCAGGATGATCACACGAAGAACATCTCTTTCCTCATGGATGAGGATGGGAAGTGGCGGCTCTCTCCTGCATATGATATGGGTTATGCTTATAATCCCAACGGAGGATGGACTGCCATGCATCAGATGTCCATTGGTGGAAAATTTGATAATATTTCACGTAAAGATTTGATATCCTTTGCCAAGGTAAACAACATCAAGAATGCGCAAGAGATTATTGATGAAGTACATGAGGTTGCTTCAAAATGGCCTGATTTTGCAAAGGAGTGTGGCGTGCCGTCTGCGATTATTGACAATATATTACCGAATTTCATTTTAACATAAAAATACTATCTTTGAGATGAATAATTAGCCAAACGAAAGGAGCAAGCTATGGAAGAGTGCTTCGAGTTTGCAAGGGGTATAATTATTCAATTCAACTTTCGCAAGCTTCAGTTAAGGGCTAAGAAAGGCTGAAAAAGGGAGTAAAGGGGAGTAATAGGGACGATAGCAACAGTCCCTAAAACTTCCGTCCAAAACAACAAACGTCCTTTTTACTCCCCTATAACTCCCCTTAATCTCCCTTTTAACTCCCCTTCATAACTGAAAGTGAGCGAGTTGAAAACTTGCGAAACTTGAATTATTCAAATACAAAATCTTTGAGGGTACAGATGGACTGCTCTTTCGTTTCGGAGTGGAACACAAAGAAGAGGGCGTGCTTGCCCGAAAGTTCGGACAAAGAGGGGAGGAGCGTGCAGATTTCGGTGGATGTCTGCGGCATATCGGATTTCAGTTCGATGGTGCCCAACTCTTTGCCGCCTTGTGACGTCCAGGGGCGATCTGCCAGAATGGTGATGGTTCCGTCGAGGCCCAACGGAATCAGACGGAGCAAGAGTTTCATATCCTTCCGTCCGCAGGTAGGGGTAAAGTTAAAATACTTGTAGCCCACTATCGAACCATCGGTATTATTCACCACGCGGTTGGTGTTGTTCGTCAGGCTATAGGGAGCCTCGAAGTTTGTTTCCGTGCCATAGGATGCCTCCACATACGAGCCATAGAAAATATTGTCCGGCCAGTTGTGAACAGCCACCTTCGGACCTGTGTGCCAGCAGGCTATGCCGGCAGAATGGCGTTCCAGCGGGTCGAGACCATTGAGCGAGAACCCTTCCGAATTATACTCGCCTTCAGAAATCTCCACTTTGCCGCCGGCACCCGGTTCCACCTTTACCTCAATGGGTGCCACCATCGCCTGACGGGCAAATTCGTTCAGACCGCTTTGACGATGATAGAACACATACCATTGTCCGTTAATCTGGCAAATGCTGCCGTGTGTGTTGCCGGTCACCGTCCCCGAAGCAATCACGTTCCCCTGTTCGTCGGTTTCGCGTCCGCGTCCGTCGATGATGGTGCCGCCAAACGTCCAAGGCCCCAATGGCTTATCGCTGTAGGCATAGGCCAACGTATAGTTCGTGCCCGGTAGCCCGAACTCCCCGTTGGCGGTCCAGCGGCTATAGATAAACACATATTTATCCTCGATTTTCCGGATGGAAGAAGCTTCGAAGAAACGGAAGATGCCCGGTTCGTTACGTCCGGAGATCATACCATCCACGATTTCCGTTCCGGGCTTCACGGTAGCCATTGTGGCGGGGTCGAGTTCCGCAGCAAAGGAGTGATCGAAGCCCCAATATCCGTAAACCCGTCCGTCGTCATCCACAAACACGGCGGGATCGAATTGGAGCACACCCTCCGTCTGATCCGGATGCCCGGCACTCCAGTTACAGACTTCGAAAGGTCCATCCGGACGGTCGCTTTTCGCAATCAGTCCGTTTCGTCCTCCTGCCTGATCGTTCGGATAGAGATAGTAGGTTTTCTTGCCGTTGGCATCGGTCACCAGCGTCACGTCCGGTGCATAGAGCACATCAGCAGTGCCTGCGGAATCGAAAGGTTCGCCAAGGGCATTCTTATCGACTTGCAGAATAATGCCGTCGTATCGCCAATGGTTCAAATCGTCCACCGAGGCGGACCAGACCACCTGATCGCGTCCGCAGTACATGGTTTTCAGGTTATCGTGCGAGCCATAAAGATAGACGCGCAACTTGCCGGGCTGGTCGGGATCTTCGAACACATAAGGCTCGCCGTCGGGAATATGCTCCCACAGCGGCAGGAAAGGATTTCCCACTGTATTCAGTATAGGTTCTGTGATTTCTGCAGGTTTCGTGCACGACACTGCCAACCATGCACATCCGACAGCCACCAGGGTTTGAAAGGTAAAAGATTTCATTGTAAAGGAATTATAATTCAAGTTTCGCAAGTTTTCAACTCGCTCACTGTCAGTTTGGAAGGGGAGTTAAAGAGGAGTAAAAAGGGAGTTAAAGGGACGTTTGCTGCTTTTGTCGGAAGTTTTGGGACTATTGCTATTGTCCCTTTTACTCCCCTAT
>JAFSKF010000010.1 GCA_017449065.1 Bacteroidales bacterium | reverse complement strand
CTGGATTTTTTGTTGCACAAAAGGCGTGTTTTATAATTTCACACAGAACTCACAGAAAACACAGAAATTATTTTGTTAACAAACACGTATTGAACGGATTCTACTAATTTTCTGTGATTTCCGTGCTTTCTGTGTGCCATTAAAAAACTTTCGCAATATATTTTAATTTCGTTCAGAAAGCGTCCTGCACGCCATACGAATGGAGCGCATGCCTGAAATCGCTTAGAGAGACAGGCGACTCGCTTTCAATAACGAGCGTCTCACCATCCTTACGGCAAATGGCACGACGGAAACAAAGACTCTGTTCAGAATCAGCCTTCAGACCGTTCTTATATATTTTTAAAGGCACATTATCGACAATGATACTGCTAATATTGCAATAATTAGCCTCGTTATTATTATTTTTCGAATTTGTTGTGTTTTCCTGGCTAAAAAATAATTCACTTTCAACTCGTTTCTGACGCTCTAATTCAAATGGTTTCTGCCGTTCCAGCGAGTCACGCCCTCGCCGCACCGAAGCCGGATGCCGATCCGGTTTCTGATGCGGTATATACGGCTCTGTGTGGCCGATAATCCGTATTTGTGTTGCTTTAATCTCTTCCATTCTCTGTCGTATATTTTTCCTCAAAATAGGTCTTGAGTAACTTCAACGCCTGTTTCGGGGCACTCAGTTCGACTTTGACACGTTCATTATCGCAGAGCAGGATCTGCTGACGGTTCGGATTGATATAATAGACATAATCCGTGTTGATAATCAGTTCACGCCCGACGCGAATAAACTTTTCGCACACACAAGAACAGAACTGCTTTCCCATCAGTTCCTCGATCTCAAGCAATTTCCGAATCACCACCCGCTGGTCCCCATCCGACATGTGGATTACGGAATAGTTGCCGTCAGAAGCGACATAGACAATCCTGTCGCTCCGGAAACGGAACATTTCCTTACTGTTGCTTATGGTCAGATATTGTGGCATGAACGGGTTTTCGTTTTTGCAAAACAGTCTTTAACTTTTCGCGCTGCAAAGTTACGGATTTTTTTCCAATTAAAAAGCAGAAATAGCGAAAAATTGTACGAAATGTATGTTTTATTGTATGAAATGACTTCCTGCAAATCCATTCGGAATCAATTTGCAAGATTACCTATTTCCCTTCTTAACTTAAAAAAAGACAGAAAAATTTGGAGATACAGAAAAAAACATCTATATTTGCGGCAAAATAAAAACAGGAAAACATATGGAAACAGGCAATTATGTTTATATCACCGATATCGAGATACAGACGCTTTGGGGCGATACCACCATCGTCTGGCACAACCTCGACCCTCGCATCAATATTATTGTCGGACAGAACGGCTTCGGAAAGACCACGATGCTGAACCTGATTAAGGCCGTGCTGACCAAGGACGACAAGTTCTGCCGTATGCTGAAAGCGAAAGTGACAGTCAAGACCACCTCAGGAGAAATGAGCTTCGACGGCAAGCAGATGGTGCACAAACCCGCTCACGGCGGCTTCCCGGGCACCGATTGCTTCCACTATGTGAATACGTTCGACGTGCCGGCTTCGAAGAAATCGACCCTCTCCCAACTGGGCATCTCGCTCGATTCGGTGCTCTATCAGCGCACCGACAGCGTCTATAGCTTCTCCGACTACCGGCTGAGTATGCTCAAGGATCTTTCGACGGCGGTGCAGAAACAGGAACGTATCAACAAGTTCTTCGACCTCATCAATATGCTGTTTGCATCGACGGGCAAACGGATTGAGATTGACGACAAAAACCGCGTCATCTTCAAGAAAGGACGCGTCACGATTCAGATGGACAAACTGTCGGCAGGCGAAAAACAGATTCTCCTGCTGCTCTTCACCCTCTTCCTGATGGAGGACAAACCGAATGTGATTCTGCTCGACGAACCGGAGATTTCGCTGCACGTAGAATGGCAGGACCGCCTGATCAACCTGATGCTCGACATCAATCCGAACTGTCAGATCATCATGACGACCCACTCGCCAAGCATCTTTGCCGATGGCTGGGAAGACAAGCTGGTGTTCATGTCCGACCTCATCACCACACCCGAAACTTCCGTCAAGTAACTCAACCCGTTTATTCCTATAGCCATGAACATCGAACCTCGTCCGCATTATACCGACGAAGAGAAATACAACTTCTATAGGCTGGCAGCCAAGCGCTTTAAGGCAGAACTGAAGCTGTACGGTGCTACGGCAGCCATCCACTTAGAGAACAAGAACGACGTAAATTTTTGGTCGAAGGTGCTACACTATGCCTATCCGCAAGGCAAATTCCGCTTTATCACGGCTTCGCGAAGCATTGCCGGCAACGACACCTGCGGATGCACCCAATGCCTGCAATACAAGGATTTTCTGGACGAACACTTCTGGATTGCCATCGATTCGGATTACCGCTATCTGAACCAGCAGGCAGACATCGATGCCCATCACTACATTCTGCAGACCTACACCTATTCGTTCGAAAATCATTTCTGCTTCGGTGAGAATGCCAACCTGGCAGAAATGGAAGCCTGCGGGGGCAACGAGCTGAAGTTCGATTTCGTGAAGTTCCTGCGCGAATACAGTTACATTGTCTATCCCCTGCTGGTGTGGCAGCTGTACTTGCTGAGTGTGGCCTCCGATATATTTCCGCAAAGGGTTTTCCACCGGTTGCTCATCCTGACGTGCGGCAGCAATGCAACCGCCAACAACGGAGCACCGGTGCTGCAACAGCTGAAAGAACGTGCCCACAAGCTGGTGAAGCACCTAAGGCATCTGTATCCCGATGCAGATCCGATCTGGTATGAAGCACGCTGTCAGAGTCTGGGCCTGCGCCACGACAACTGCTACCTGTTCGTGCGCGGACACCAGGTGTATGACCTCGTGGTGGAACTGGGCAACCGGCTGCGTCAGGAAGCCAAAAAAGACCCGAAAAACGATAAGCACGGAGAGAGAAGCTTCGAGCATTACCTGACCTCTCACCTCCAATTCGGAGGCTACGAAGAAATACGGAAAATCGTGGACGACATACACTTAGCGTTAGGACTCAAAACGTCCACTTCAGAGCCAGCGTCGGATTGAAGAAGAAAGAATCGTCGTTGTAGGTGTTGAAGATAAAGTTGTTCGAAATCTCCCACTCCGTTCCTACCGACAGGTTCACTTTCTCCATACCTTTCAGCGTATTGAAATTATACCACAACTGCGGCTCGGTGAGGAAAACCAACTGTCCGTGACCATTCGCCTGCTCGCCACGCCAGAGATCCACGAATCCGGAGAACGTCAACGCCTTATTGGCAAAAGTGGTGCTCCAGACACCCGTCAGCTGCACGCTGGCATAGGCATGCGTGTAGGCATAGCTCTTAAAATAATGCTTGTACATCAGCTGAACGCTATAGGTGGTCGAGAAATCAGCATTATGGCCGTTCCAGGCAGGACCAATCAGCGCAGCATGCTGGAAACTGCCTGCTTTCGACAAGCCGCCGTCGTACTCCACATGAGCAGCCAAGCCCTTACTGCCAATATTAAATTCGCGGCTGATTTCCGTATAGGCGCTTTCCGTAAACTTCCGACTGAAATCCACATCTACAAAATAGTACCAACTGCCCCACGAATCAGCTTTGAAGGCTTCGTAGGTAAGTGTCACTTTGGGTCGATGGGCCTCCGTATCGGAGTACAGATTACGTCCGAAATCGTAGTGTAACTGCAAATCTTGAGCTATCGCTGAGAAAGCGAAAAGAGATGAGACGAGGGTGAGGATACTTTGTTTCATTTTTTTAATGGGGTGAATGGGGTTAATGGGGGTTGTGGGGTTAATGGGGTTAATGATAAAGGGAAACGACTAATGCCGTTTCGAAACGATTGTCGAGAACGGTGGCGGTGAGTTCGAAGCGATCCGGATAGAGAAGCTTCAGACGACGGCGCAACACTTTCATGCCCACACCATGCTGACGAGTGTTCTCTTTCGGTTCGGTCGGAAGATTGTTGCTGCTCCTGTATTCCAGCTTTCCTTGGTTCACTTTCAGAGAAAGCACGATGGCTCCGGATTCGTTCAGGTTGCCGCAATGCTTGAAGCAGTTCTCTAACAAAGGCAAAAGCAGCAGCGGCGCAATGGGCTGCTTTTCGTCGTCGATGCTGACATCGAACCTGAGGGCATCGGTATGCTGCATGCGCAAGCGTTGCAGTTCCACAAGTTCCTGCAAGTGCTTCACTTCCTCGCCTACAGGCACATGTTCCTGTCGGGCACTATAGGTGAAATAGCGCATCAGCGCGCTCAGGCTGGTGACAGCATCCGATGCCTTTTGCGGATCGAGCCAGATCAAAGCATCGATGTTGTTGAGCGTATTGTAGAGAAAATGCGGATTGAGTTGGCTGCGCAGCACCTGATTCTCCATCTGGCTGCGACGCAGGCGCACCTCCTCAAGGCTCTCGGCAGCAACAATACTGGTCAGCGCCCCGATGGTCAGCGCCACACAAATCACCTGCAAAGGCAAGATCATGTCGGCAAACATGAGCAACAACAAGCCCGCCAGAATCACTAACCAGCACTTCAGATAGAGCATCAGCAGACGACGGCGCGTGTAAATCTGCTGCACCAACCAGTCATCGTCTTTCCATGTGCGATACTTCACCCACAGATTGACCAGACCCACCACCAGCAGAAAAACAGTCAGCAGGCCGCTCAACACCAGAAAAGGCAAAGGCAGGAAATTCAACAACTGGTCGATCATATCCGGAACAATTTACGGCACCTGCTTCGAATCGCCCGGATTCAGGCTGATTTTCCACGATTTTGAACCGCAGGAAACTTGACACGTGCCACGATTCGGACGCCGCGAATAGACTTTCAAAGCGGTGATTTTGCCGTTCTTCCAAGAAAAGTCGAGCACAAAGCCGCCTCGTGCACATAGACCAGTAACACTTCCTTCAGCACTCCAAGAGGCCGGAACAGCAGGCAAAAGCGTCACTTTCGAAACGCCGTCCTGCCCCTTTGTTTTACCAGTAGGAAGCACATATTCCGACTGCATCAGCATTTCCATCACACCGGCACAGCCACCGAAGTTGCCGTCAATCTGGAAGGGCGAATGCGCATCCAGCAGGTTCGGGTAAGTTCCGCCTCCACCTTTTCCGTGAGGATCGATGAAGGTGAGTAGCATCCGGTAAGTCTGATAAGCCTTGTCGGCATCCCTCAGTCGGGCTTGCAGGTTCACACGCCAACCCGTGCTCCAACCGGTACTCTTCGGACCTTTAATTTCAAGAGTACGGGCACACGCGCGCGCCAAATCCGGGGTTTCCTTTACGGTGATGTGATGACCCGGATACAAACCGAACAGATGACTTTGGTGACGATGCTGCGGATCCTGACCTTCCCAATCATGATAGAACTCCTGCAGATTGCCGCGACTACCGATGCGGTATGGCAGCAGTTTATTCAAGGCCGCAGTAATCGAATCCTGATATGCCTGGTCGATGCCCAGTTCGCGAGCAGCGGCACGCGTATCCAAAAGACATTCCTTAATCATGGCAATATCCGCAAAACCGCCATAGAAAACAGCTCCCACATAGGCATGGTCGCGAGCCGGACGGCCTTCCGCATCGGTTTTCTGATTCACATCCAAAGCCACATAGCGGTTCTCGGGTGTGGTGCAAGGCGAGGTCAGCAGATACCCGTCCTTCTCGATCATCCAACCCAAGCAGAAATCAGCCGCACCCTTCAATGCAGGATATGCCTGCTGGAGGAAGTCTTTATCGAGCGTGAAGGTATAGTGCTCCCAAAGGTGAGTGGAAACCCAGGCGCCACCCATGTTCCAGTTCGCCCAGCTGGGATCGCCCCAACGCCGTCCAACAGGATTTGTCAGGCCCCAGATGTCTGTATTGTGCCCCAAGCACCAACCTTTCTGAACGTTGTAGTAATTCTTGGCAGAAATCTCGCCCGACTTAGGCAGACTTTCCACAAAATCGAGCATTGGCTGGTGCATTTCACTTAAATTCGCCACTTCTGCAGGCCAATAGTTCTCTTCCAGATTGATGTTCGAAGTATAGTTACAGCTCCACGGCGGCAACAGTTTCTCGTTCCAAAGTCCCTGCAAGTTGGCAGGAACACCTTCTGTGCGGGAGCAGGAAATGAGCAGGTATCGTCCGAACTGGAAATACAGTTCCTCCAGATCGGGATTGGTCTGATTCTCCTCCGTATATTTCCGCAACTGCACATCGGTAGGCAGAGCCGCAATGGCCGGATCGGTGGTTCCCAAATCGATGGAAACACGACTGAAATAGGTGCTGAAATCATCCACATGACGTTTCAGCAACTGATCAAAGTTCTTCTTTTCTGCATTCCCGATACGTTCGTTCACGTCTTTCTGATAATCACGACCTGCCTTTACGGGATCTTTGTAGCGACCATTGAAACTGGTCACGTTGCTCACCAGAATGAGTGCTTCCGCACAATTCGAAAGTTCGAGTGCCTGTCCGTTCATCGCCCGGACTTCGCCACCACCCAACGGAATCACACGCACCTGTGTACGGAAATGGATGCCCCGCTTATTGTTCATCGCGATTTCCGAACTTGCATAGCTGGGCGAAGAAGCATAAGCTGTGTAGCCATCCATCATCAGATCGCCCCACTTGCCCTCTTTGGGTATCGAGCACTTCATTTCCACCGGCAGCAGGCTGTTCAAACCGATACGCTCGCGAATCATAGCGCCATTCTTACCTTTAAGATGCACCACGATGACGCTATCGGGTGCGGAAACAAAGTAAGTGCGTTCCACGTTGCCCAACGTCACACGTGCCAACGCGCTGTCGAGCTGCAAGGTGCGCTGATAACCTTTCGTGGAAGTCTCATCCGACAGATCGGTCAGCAGCAGGTTTCCTAATGGTTGGTAGTTCTGAGTAAACTCGCCCTGAATGGATTTGATAGCCTGATTAGCATGCGGATAATCTTCCTGATCGAGAAACATCCGCACGCGCTCCAGGTTCTTCCAGGCATCAGGCGAATATACTTTCTCGGCACAGGGCTCACCAGTCCAAAGCGTCAGGTCGTTCAGCGAAAGGCGATCCTCACGCTCACCGCCATAAATGGCAGCACCCAAGTTTCCGTTACCGATCACCAGCGTTTCCTCGAAACAAGTTGCCGGACGATCGTAACGCAGTTGTAAAGCCGCATTGGCTGACAGCGCTCCTGCTGTCAGCAATGCAAAGCAAACAAGTCTATTATACATATAATATAAATGTAATTAAGGGGAGTTAAAGGGGAGTTAAAGGGGAGTTAAAGGGGAGTTAAAGGGGAGTTAAAGGGAAAGTAAAAGGAATATTACTTCGCTCCTGGTGCTGCATCGTTACCCACAAAGTTAACATTATTCTGCACACGGGCAGCATCAGCCTTACGGTTGCGAGCAGGCAGAGAGATGGCTTCCTTTGGCATCCGGTCTTTGTGCAGATTGTCGAGCACAGGCTCCTTCACGCCTCGCAAGACGGCTTTCTGCGGACCGGTTACGTCCATTACAATCACCTCGTTCTTGCCTTTCTTCAGCCAACAGCCAGGCACATAAAGCGTCTGTTGCGGACCCACGTTCCAGAAGCGACCCAGACAGTAACCGTTCACCCAAATCAGACCTTTGCCCCAAGTGCCCAGATCCAGATAGGTATCGCCCACTTGCTTCACTTGGAATGACGCCTTGTAGTAACCGGCTTTATCGTACTGCGAAGCCGGAACCGGAATACGCGTCAGCGACTGGCTCAATTGCATATCGATATTCAGGCCCTGTTCTGCCAAAGGTTTGTACTGGCGGTTGTTCACGAAGTCGTACGATACCGGGAGCAGTTCCACTTCCCAGTTCCGGAGATCGTAGGTCACTTCAGCCTGTGGCGTTTTGGTGCAGAGCTTCACGGCATGCTCGATGCCCTTGCGATCGAGAATCAGCTTGCTGTAGTTGATACGGCCCATGGCTTCCACGAGAATCTCCATACGTCCGCCTTTAGGCAACGCTGGCATCTTCACCACGCTCGACTGCTTGTTGCCTCTGTAGGTCTGCCCTACCAGCTTGCCATCGACAAACACCGAAACGAAATCGTGGGCATCCTGAATCTCCAGATATCCCTCCGACTCGTAGGCTGGCAGGAAGCAGGAATAGATCATCGAGCCGTAACCCTGATTGTAGAACTCCATATTGTGCACATACTCCGACTTGATGGCTGCGGGTCGGTTTTCCGCTGCGAAGAGCGGTGCAAAACCAGTAACCTCAAATTCTGCAACTTCCACCACCGGCTTGGCCTTGGGCACAGCAGGCAGCTTCACATCGCTGTGCTTCTGAAGCAGATCGCGCAACTGATAGTATTTTGGAGTTGCAGAACCCTGTTCATTGATGGGCGCATCATAATCGTAGCTGGTGCAGTCGGGCGAGAAATGGGTGTTGTTCGAACCTGCCCACTGCCCGAAGGATGTGCCGCCGTGAGTCATATAGAGCGAGAAGGAAATGCCCCGATCGAGCATATCGCTGATGCCCTGTACCATCTTTTCTGCGGGACGGGTCTGGTGAGCAGTTCCCCATCCGTCGAACCAGCCGCTCCAGAACTCCGAACACATCTTAGGAGCCTGCGGACGCATTTCGCCTACTTTGCGGAACTGATCGTCGATGTTTGCCCCAGTACCGAAGTTCATGGTCCACAACAGGTCGTCGAGGGCATTGTCGGTAAAGTTGCTCGACCAGTCGCATTGGAACATCATTGTCTTGTCCCATCCTGCCGCACGCAATGAATCGCGAACTGCACTCACATAGGGCTTATCCTTGGCATACGAACCGTATTCGTTCTCCACCTGAATCATCAGGATATTGCCGCCGTTCTCCAGACAGAAAGGAGCCAGCTCTGCAGACAAAGCACGTTCGAAGCGACCGACCGCCTGCATGAAGTTCGGATCGAGCGAGCGCAGTTTCATATCGTCGTGCTTCAACAGCCACCAGGGCAGACCGCCCATCTCCCATTCAGCACAAACATACGGACCGGGACGGACAATCACCCACATGCCGTTCTTCTGGCAAAGGCGCACAAACTCCGCCACGTTCTTTTCGTCGGTCTTGAAGTCATAGACGCCTTCCTCCTGTTCGTGCAGGTTCCAGAACACATAGAGGCAAACCGTGTTCATGCCCAATGCCTTGCACATCTGGATGCGATGTTCCCAATAAGGACGCGGAATGCGGGCATAGTGCATCTCAGCAGCCTTCACCACAAAAGGCTTACCATCCAACAGGAACGTGCCTTGGCCTTGTTCGAACGTGTGTACTTTAGTGCTCTTGGCCGGTGCAAAACTGCATGATGCTGCCAAGAGAGCGGTCAGTAAAATCTGTGTTGTTTTTATTTTCATAAGTAACAGGTTTTGGGTATTAAGTATAGCGCAAAGGTAAGCCTTTTTCGTGTCTGAACCAAATTTTCAGGGTCAAATTTTCAAAAAGAGACAATTTTTTCGCTACCCGTTCGTTATTTATAATGCTAATATGACTTCTACCCACCAAAATCCGCTCCGTCGGATATTCGTTTCAGGCACCTGTGTGCTGCTGTTCGTTGTCATACTGACCGGCTGTAAGTCGGCCAAACTCTCTACGGCACTACAGGAAATAGAGCGCGGAGAGTACTTCAAGGCATCGCAAACGCTCAAGCAGGTGTATCGCAAAACCGACCCTCGCACAGAACGTGACAAACGCGGCGAGGTGGCCTGGTATCAGGGCATCGTTTACGACAAGCTCATGATGCCGGCTATGGCGGCGTCTGGCTATAAGAATGCTGAGCGCTACGGTTGGGATGAGCCTACCCTGCAACTGCGAATCGCCAAAGCCCTGCACCATAGCGGCAAGTACAACGAGGCAATCAAATACTACAAGCAACACCTCGAATACTTTCCCGACGACGAGGAAGCACGTGCCGGCCTGGAGGGTGCTGTGCAGGCTGACCAGTGGAAAAAGGACGGCAGCCGGTATGAGGTGAAGCGCTTTCCGCTCATCAACACCCGACGTGCAGAGTTCAGTCCTGCCATTTGGGGCGAGAACGATGACGAACTCTACTACACCACCAGCAACGACAAGGTGGAAGGCGATGACGTGAGCGACATCACCGGCACCAAATATTGCGACATCTGGGTGACTCGCAAAGACGAGAAAGGCAAATGGCAGAAACCGGAGCCTGTGGCATCGCTTTGCTCCAAGTTCGACGAAGGAACTCCATGCTTCAGCGCAGACGGGCAAAGTCTCTATTACACGTGTGCAGGCGGCAGCGAGGGGATGCCGGGTGCACCGCAGATCTATGTGTCGCGACGATCCGATGCTTCGTGGAGCAAGGGAACAATGCTCAATATGCTGGGCGATACCCTTTCCACCTACGCCCATCCTGCCCTTTCACCCGATGGCAGATACCTGTATTTTGTAAGCGATATGCAGGGCGGTGAGGGCGGTCTCGACCTCTGGCGCTGTTCGATGGAGAACGACCAGCCAGGGTTCCCTGAGAACCTCGGGAAAGCCATCAATACACTGGGCGATGAAATGTTTCCTACGTTTTCGCCCGATGGCTTGCTCTATTTTTCGAGCAACGGACGCGAGGGATTGGGCGGATTGGATATCTATAGCGCCCGCCTCGACGACTGGGACACCTGGCACGTCGAACACCTGGGGGCACCCATAAATTCTGCAGGTGATGACTTCGGTATGACTTTCATGCACGCAACACAGGCCAAACAGGAAGGCTGGTTCAGTTCGAACCGCAATCAGGGCAAAGGCTACGACAATATCTATTCTTTCCTCCTGCCCTCCGTCACAGTCAAGATTTCCGGTACGGTTTACGATACCGACGAAGAACCTATTGCAGAAGCGATAGTGCGCGTGGTAGGCAGAAACGGCATGAACTTCAAGTCGGTCACGAAGCCCGATGGCGCCTACGAGGTATTGATTGACCGTTCGACGGAATACGTCATGATGTCGGGCAAGACGGGTTACCTCAACCGCAAGTCGCAGTTCACGTCCGATCCGGAGGAAGAAGATGCCGACTATGTGGTCGATTTCATTCTGCCTACCATCGCGGAACCCGTCCTCATCGACAATATCTTCTACGACTACAACAAAGCCACTTTGCGCGAGGAATCGTTCCCGGCTCTCAATGAACTGGTGGAACTACTGAACGACAACCCCTATTGCACCATCGAGCTTGCAGCACATACCGATCGCGTGGGTTCGCAAGAGTACAATCTCGACCTCTCCCAGCGTCGTGCCCAGTCGGTCTGCGATTATCTGGTTGCGCAGGGAATCGAAGCGGACCGACTCTCTCCTGTCGGTTACGGCAAAGCGCAACCGGTGACGGTTGATGAAAAACTCTCGCTAAAATATCCGTTCCTTCCTATCGGGCAGACCCTTGACGAATCGTTTGTCGATTCCCTTACACCCGATCAGCGCACCGTCGCTGATCAGATTAACCGTCGTACGGCATTTGCTGTCACAAGCCTGACCTACGGATTGTAATTTTTTACGTTAAGTTGTGCGATACAGATGCTTTTTTGGGTAATTCTCTGAAATTTTATAATTTTTTGCCGGCTTTTTACCCTCATTTTTTGGGATTCTTGAAGAAATTCTCTATCTTTGCACGCATTATTTAAAAGGAATAGATGAATTTACTGTTAATTGAGACATCAGCCAAAGCGTGCAGCGTAGCGCTGAGTCACGACTTCAATATAGAATTTCGGAAAGAGACTCTGGAAGGTCCCAATCATGCTTCCGTGCTCGGAGTATATGTGGAAGAAGCCATGCAATTTGCCCGCAACAACCAGATGTTGCCCGATGCCATAGCTGTGAGTGCGGGTCCAGGCAGTTACACCGGCTTGCGTATCGGCGTGAGCGAAGCGAAAGGGCTGGCATTCGGGTTGCAGAAACCCTTGATTGGAGTTAGCACCTTACAGGCACTCTGCTGCCGTGTGATGTTCAATCCGATGATTGAGGAAGACATGGAGAACGGCGGACTGTACTGTCCGATGATTGACGCCCGCAGAATGGAAGTCTATACCGCCCTATACGATCGGGCGCTGAACGAGATAAAACCCATAAGTGCGCAGGTTATCGATGAGAACTTCCTGCACGACGAACTGGAGCAGCACCCGATCTGGTTCTTTGGAGACGGCGCAGACAAATGCAAGGACATAATCAGGCATCCCAATGCCCATTTCGTTCCCGGCATCAGGGTGATGGCTTCCGATATGATGTCGCTGGCCATCAAGGCCTATAATCAGGGCAAATTCGACGATGTCGCCTATTTCGTTCCTTTCTATCTGAAGGATTTTGTTGCCAGCAAATCGAAGAATCTGCTGGAAGAACTTCAGAAGGAGAATCATTAAACGGTTTGAGTTATGCAACAATACAATACCCAACTCCCTAAAATCGCGTTACCGGAATATGGACGCAATGTGCAGAAACTGATCCAGTACTGCAAAACCATCCCCGATCGCACCAAGCGCACTAAGTATGCCTACACGATTGTCGATATTATGGCCGACATCTATCCGGAAGTCGGTCAGGTGGAGAATGGCAAACGCATCCTCTGGGATCATCTGGCACTGATCAGCAACTTCGAACTCGACATTGACTACCCCTATCCCATTTTGCCGAAAGAGGAACTGCAAAGCGCCCCTTCTCCGTTGAAAAAGGCACAAACCGACATCCAGTACCGGATGTATGGCAAAGTCATTGAAGGGATGGTGGAAAAAGCCCGAACATTGACCGATCCGGCTGAGCGCATCCGTCTGTTCGAGCTGTGTGCCAACCACATGAAACGCAATTTCCACCTGGTGAACAAAGATGCGGACGAAGACAACGAAAAGATCATATCTGATCTGATCGGATATGCCGGTCCGGAGTTCAAGGACGAGATCATGCAGGTTTATCTGTATTCGACCGCCGAACTGCAGAAGAACGACCAGTTCGACCCCGCCTCTCTGGTGGTCTCAACCAAAAAGAAGAAAAAGAAAAAGAAAAAGTAATTTTGAAACATAAAGACTATGGAAACTTCTGATGCTAAAGTAGTAGAGAAGAAGGCCTCGAACTTTGTCGAGGAATTTATTGAAGAAGACATTGCTGCCGGCAAGGTGGCAAATTCTCCAACCCATATTGTTCACACCCGATTCCCACCGGAACCGAACGGATACCTGCACATCGGACACGCCAAGGCCATTTGCATGGACTTCGGTGCCGCCGCCAAATACGGTGGCCAGTGCAACCTGCGTTTCGACGATACCAACCCTTCGCGCGAGGACACCGAATATGTGGATGCCATCAAGGAAGACATCCATTGGCTGGGCTTCGACTGGGGCGACAGAATGTACTATGCTTCCGACTATTTCCAGCAGCTTTGGGATTTGGCGGAAGAGATGATCAAACGCGGTCTGGCATACGTTGACGAACAGTCGTCGGAGGTGATTGCCCAACAGAAAGGCACCCCTACTCAGCCAGGTGTGGAAAGTCCTTTCCGCAACCGTCCGTGGGAGGAATCGCTCGACCTGTTCCGCCGCATGAACAAGGGAGACTTTGAGGAAGGCACGATGACATTGCGCGCCAAGATTGATATGGCCAATCCGAACATGCACTTCCGCGATCCGATTATGTATCGCATCATCAAGTATCCGCACCATCGCACAGGAACCACCTGGCAGGCTTACCCGATGTATGACTTTGCGCACGGCCAGTCGGATTTCTTAGAGGGAATCACCCACTCGATCTGTACGCTGGAGTTTGAGGTACACCGTCCGCTGTATGAATACTTTGCCAAGATTTTTGCTGAAATCAAGGGCACAAGCTATACCCCACGACAGATTGAATTCAACCGACTCAACCTGACGCACACAGTGATGTCGAAGCGCTATCTCCGCAACATGGTTGAAACGGGCGTAGTGCGTGGCTGGGACGATCCGCGAATGCCAACCCTTTGCGGCTTGCGCCGTCGCGGCTATACCCCACAATCCATCCGGGATTTTATCACCACCATCGGCTATACTAAGTACGATGCCTTGAATGATATCCGTCTGTTGGAGAACGCCGTGCGCAACGACTTGAACAAGAATGCCACCCGCATCATGGGCGTCATCGATCCGGTGAAGCTGACCATCACCAACTGGCCGGAAGGCAAGGTTGAGATGTGCGAAATGGACAACAATCCTGAACAAGAAGGCAGCGGCACGCACCAGATGCCATTCAGCGGCACTCTGTACATCGAGCGCGAGGACTTCCAGGAAGTGGCAGAGAAGAAATTCTTCCGTCTCACCATCGACAAGGAAGTGCGTCTGAAATCAGCCTATATCATCAAGTGCAACGGCATCGAGAAAGATGCTGAAGGCAACATCACCAATATCCTATGCACCTACGACCCTGACTCGAAGTCAGGTATGCCAGGTGCTGACCGAAAGGTGAAAGGAACGCTCCACTGGGTTTCTGCTGAGCATGCCGTCAAGGCAGAAGTCCGCCTGTACAACGCCCTCTTCCTTGATGAAGAGGCTACGACAGAAAGCGAGCGCAACCCACAGAGCGAGGTGGTGATCGAGAATGCCTACATTGAGCCTTATGTGAAGGAACACGCTGAAGTGGGCAACAAATTCCAGTTCCAGCGTTTAGGCTATTTCTGCATTGATAAGGATTCATCGGCAGAAAAACTTGTATTTAACCGCACTGTTTCGCTGAAAGAGTCGAAATAAACGCATTTTATGAGTAAAAAAAGCCAAGCATACTATAAATTCTGCCAGGACATGGCCACTGGGAAATTCTCGTACTACGAGTCCGACGAAGTGTCAGATGCCGTGATGGATCTGCTCGACGACGGAAACGTGGAGGATGCTCTGCGGCTGGCGGAAGAAGGCTTAAAACAGCATCCCAATGACGAGACTGCAGAAAAGCTCGTCATTTGGATGTATATTCATAACAATCGCATTGAAGAAGCAGACAAACTTTTCGAAAAATACAAAAACGACGAAACAGAATCCACCATCCGTCTGAGATTCAGCCTTGCTGCATTGCACGGGCATCCCAAACAAGCTCTGGATTCATTCTTTCTGGCTTTGAAATCCGAGAAAATCGAGTTGACGGAGTGGGTCAACACCATTGATGATATGTTTGAATCCCTGCCACATACGCTACTGGCTCCCTATCTGGTAAAAGTTGCGGCATTGGCAGGAACAGACTGCGATTCCATTGCCCGCTTAGGAGGACTCATCATGGACTGCCACCAATACCGGGAAGCTGCTGAAGTGTTGGAGAAGGCTCTTGATATTAACGCCTACGATATCTACTGCTGGCAGGACCTGGCGCGATGCTATCTGGAACTGGCGGATTTTGACCGCTGTCTGGACGCATGCACCTATGGTATCGCCATCGATGAAAAGAACCCGCTTCTGAATTTCCTGAGCGGATTCATCAACTATCAGAAAAAGAATTACAGGGAAGCCATAGCTCAACTGGATGTTATGCGACAGTTTGCAGAAGGCAGACTGAAAACGGATCTGCATCATGTTCCGCTGGACAATCTGCATTATCAGATAACTATCACATACGAGTTCTTAGGTTTTGCTTATCTTGAAATCGAGGAACTTGACAAATCGGTGGAATGCTTTGAGATTCTCTCGGAAAGAGAACCCGACAAAACATACATCTGGATCCAATTAGCCAGTCTGTTCTTACTGAAAGGAGATTCTCCGAAAGCGGAAGAATATATTATCAAGGCTTTGGAAACCAATCCGAAAGACACGTCTGCCATTGCTATGTCAGTCTCCATACTGACCACTATGCAACGGTTTGACGATGCGTTGCTTGGATTGAAGAAACTGATTCGCCTGAAGCCGCATAATGCCAACTACAAACTGGCTTGTGCAGAATTACTGTTTCACCTTGGCCGCAAGGAAGAAGCTGACGCTTTGTTTCGGAAACTACTGAATTCCAAGCCCAAAAGAAGATTCATTCTGGAGGCGCTGCACTTATATTTCTCGTCTATTGACGATGCTGACGCCCTGAACCAGTTAGAGGATTTAAATCGGAAATAACACTATCGACAATGGAAGAACTTTACTTGTGGATTGCCGACAATATGAATTACGGAGTAATCACGCTGTTTATGGCGATTGAAAGCTCCTTCATCCCCTTCCCCAGCGAAATCATCATGATTCCGGCTGCCTACGTTGCCATTAACGAAGGTACGTTGTCGTTGCCTCTCATTATTCTATTCGGAACAGTGGGAGCCATCATCGGAGCTTTGGTGAACTACGGATTGGCATACGGACTGGGCCGTCATTTCGTGCACCGTTTTGCCGACACCCGTCTCAGCCACATGCTGCTGATTGATCGTCCAGGAGTGGAAAAGGCGGAAGATTTCTTTGCCCGACACGGTGCTATCGGCACTTTTGTGGGACGCCTTATCCCGGCTATCCGCCAGCTCATTTCTATTCCGGCAGGTATGGCACGCATGAATCTGCCAAAATTTATTTTCTTCACTTTCCTGGGCGCCGGATTGTGGAATACTGTGCTGGTCGGTTTGGGAGCCTTCTTCGGACATAGTATGCCGGAAGATGTGCTGATTGCCAAAGTGCAGGAATACAGCAATTATGTGAAAGTCATCATTGCTGCAATCATTTTGGTGGGACTTGTCTATTATATATATAAGGTAATACAGGCGAACCGTGCCGTCGAGCAGAAAAAATCGCACCAATAAGCATGACATTCGAACTACAAGCAACCGATAAAAACTCTTGGGCACGAGCCGGAGAAATACAAACCGATCACGGTAAGATACAGACTCCTATCTTTATGCCTGTAGGTACCGTAGGATCGGTGAAATGTCTTCACTTCAGCGAACTTCGCGAAGAAGTGAATGCGCAGATCATTCTCGGCAATACCTATCACCTGTACCTGCGTCCTGGTCTGGATGTCATCGAAGAAGCAGGCGGATTGCATAAATTCAACTCCTGGGACCAGCCCATTCTGACCGACTCAGGCGGATTTCAAGTCTTCTCGCTGGCTGAGAACCGCAAACTGACGGACGAAGGCTGTACATTCCGCAGCCACATCGACGGCTCGAAGCATTTGTTCACACCGGAACGTGTCATGGACATTGAACGAACCATCGGAGCAGATATCATGATGGCGTTCGATGAATGCCCTCCGGGAACAAGCGACTACAATTATTCGAAAAAGAGTCTCGATCTGACAGAACGCTGGCTGGATCGCTGTTACAAGCGATACAAAGAAACGGAAGACGAACAGGGCAACGGCAAATACGGCTACCATCAGGCTCTCTTCCCCATTGTTCAAGGGTGCACCTATCCGGATCTGCGACGTCGAGCTGCCGAGAAGATTGCTGCGATGGACGTGGAAGGCAATGCCATCGGCGGACTGGCAGTCGGAGAACCTGCTGAGAAGATGTACGAAATGATTGAAGTGGTGAACGAGATTCTGCCCCAGAACCGTCCACGGTACCTGATGGGAGTCGGCACTCCCGCCAACATTCTGGAAGGCATCGAACGAGGCGTTGATATGTTCGACTGTGTGATGCCTACCCGGAATGCCAGAAACGGCATGCTGTTTACCAGCCACGGCATTATGAACATGAAGAATGCCAAATGGGCACACGATCATTCTCCGATTCAGGAAGACGGACCTTGTTCGTTGGATCGCATCCACTCGAAGGCTTATCTGCGCCACCTTTTCCATGCAGAAGAGTATCTGGCTCTTCAGATTGCCTCCATCCACAACCTTGCTTTCTACCTTTGGTTAGTGGGTGAGGCTCGCAAGCACATTCTTGCAGGCGATTACAAGTCTTGGAAAGACTACATGATCGGGGAAGTTACCCGACGTCTGTAATCGACAAGCACTACTCTACAAATTTTCTCTTAAAGAGTCACAATTGGAATCATACAAAAACATATTTAAGGCGACAAGCTTGTTTGGTGGGGTATCCGGTCTGAAGCTGGTACTTAATTTGGTGCGCAATAAAATTGCGGCTGAACTATTGGGACCTGCCGGCACCGGTCTCAATTCGATTTACAATGAGACACGGGAGTTGATTCATTCCACCACCAATTTAGGACTTGACATCAGCGGCATACGTAATATTTCGAAAAGTTACGAAAAATGGCGCACGGCAAAAGTTGAAAACGAAAAGCTATTGTATCACGAAGAACTTCTGGATGAAATTTCATTACTGCGAAGTTGGGTGATGCTGCTGGCTATCGTAGGCTCCGTATTCTGTCTGACAATGGCAATGCCTCTCTCCTTTTTTACCTTTCAGAATCTTGAACACACTTTGGGGTATATGTTCCTCTCTCCTGCCGTGGGTTTCAGCACTTTGGTTTGTGGAGAATTAACCATTTTGAAGGCTACCCGACATCTGAAATTAGTGGCAACCCTTTCGGTGGTATTTGTATTATTTGCCATAGTCATTTCACTGCCCCTTTATTATTTCTTGCGAATCAATGGTGTCTTACCTGCCTTAGTACTTTTATTCTTAGCTGAAGTTCTGGCTGTTCTATATTGTTCATACAAACATTACAAACCACACTTCTGCTTTCAATTCGAACAACTAAAAAAAGGTTTGCCTGTTTTGAAGTTGGGCATTGCCTTTGCTATTGCCGGAATGTTTACTCACGGCACACAATTGGGCATTAAATCATTTTTCAACACCACCGATGACGGCACAGCCCTGATTGGACTTTATGCTGCCGGATATGGCATCGTAATGCAAGTGGCAGGCGTATTATTTGCAGCGCTCGACAATGACTTCTTTCCTCGTCTGGCTGGTATTTTTGGGAATTTGGAAGAACGTCGCACAACGGTGTATCAGCAGATCAAAGTAACCCTTCCAATCAGTCTGCTGGCCGTTGCCATTTGCATCCCTGCGCTGCCAATCCTGCTTCCATTGTTAAACTCCGAGCAATATTTGCCAGCCATACCTATGGCGCAATTCGCCATGGCCGGACTTGTGTTCCGCGCCATATATCTCCCATTCTCCTATCTGAATCTGGCAGCAGGAGCTTCGCGCACCTTCCTTTGTCTCGAACTCATTAGCAATGCCATCATTCTGGCATGTGTCATACCCTGTTACTATTATTTCGAGTATTCGGGGTATAATGGACTTACCGGTGTCGGTCTCGGGCTACTCATAGCCCAGATAATCGATACCATTATCTCATATACTATCGCTAAAATCAAGTACGGCCTATAAATTATCCTGGGTATGGCATTTGCTGAAAAGATATCGGTTATCGTATGCACATACAATCAAGAGCATACCATCCAAAGGACTTTGGAAAGCATTCTGAGCCAGCAATGCTCTTGGCCCATCGAAATCATTATCGGTGAAGATTCATCGACCGACAACACCCGTAGCATCTGCCAACAATATGCCCAGCAATACCCTTCGCAAATCAGGCTTTTTGCTAATGCCCACAATAAGGGGCTTCTCAATAATTACTTTGACTGCCTGCTGCAGGCCAAAGGCAAGTATATTGCAGAGTTAGCCGGTGACGACGAGTGGTGCGATCCTTTAAAACTTGAAAAACAGAAAGACATCCTTGAACAGCATCCTGATATCGTTTTAGTCCATACCGATTATCAATTAAGAAAATCATTACCCGATCAAGAGAAAGAAATTATCTGTTCTTCGCCGGACAACCCCTATCCGCAAGAAGCATTCATTGATGGCAAGCTTCTCACCCAATTCATTCTTACCCAAACAAACCGACCTGTAGTGCATCTATGCACCGCTATGTATCGGAATGAAGTTTTCAGAACCATCTACACGCAGCAGACGGACATGCTGAGGAATCCACTCTATCCCTGTGAAGACCTGCCAATGACTGCCTTCTTTTCGCGTTTCGGAAAGTTTGCCTATCTCAACCAAATCACCCTGAACTATTCCGTAAGCACGACTTTATCGAACACAAACGATGAGTGCCGGCAGTTTGAGTTTGTCAAGCGATGCACACAGTTATCGTATGATTTAATGTTGCGTATAGGACTCCCCCGAGATGCGAAGTTTGAGTCCTATTTTTCTTACCGTGTATTTGCTTTGCTGATGCATGCATTCCGCACTCATCGCAAAGACTTACGTACAGAAACGAGAAAATGCGCCTCCCGATGGAATGCGCATTTGGAACTTCGAACGTTGTTTGTTGCCCTGTTGACCTCCAACGACACACTATGGTCGTTGTCCCTGTTTTTCCGCAAACAACTGCTCAAGCTTTTTCGCCACTGAAACAGGCGAAGCCATTTGCGAAACTTCTGCAGACCAAACTCGATTGGCACCTGTTCCTATCACTTCTTTCATAGCACGTAAAAAAGAATCGGCATCGCCAATGGGCACAATGCTGCAAGCATTTGCAATACGTTCACACTGGGGAACCACTTCTGTCGAAACAACAGGGATACCTGTCGATATGGCTTCGAGCACGACCAAAGGCTGCACCTCACTTCGACTCGGCAGCACCAGGCAATCCGATTCATACAGTAAATCCCGAACTCCATTTTTATCCAGCATGCCATGAAATATGACCTTTTCACAGCCGGCAAACAAACGTGTCACTTTCTCCTGATCCGTGTTGCGTCCTGCAATGTGCAACTCAACCCGGTCCGTTGTCTCCAACTGTTTCCATGCCTTTGAAAGGACGTCAAAGCCTTTCGCATAAACATCTGCCCGAGCCAGCATACAAAACCGATAAGGACGATCGCCTAATGGATTCCGCTCCTTATAAGCAAAGAAATCCGTATCAATAGTATTGGAAATATAATGATACCGATAATCCCTGCCAAACCAATCTGCCACATCATCTACAAGTTCTTCTGCCACTGGAATCACGCAATCAGCCTGTTCGAGTACTGTTCGGAGCAAATGCCTTGCCCAAATATGTTTCTCCCAATGTTTGCCAAAATCTTTTTCGTACAATACTGATGACAGATGCTCTGTAATATAATAAGGTATGCCCTCCCGTTTGGCAATGGCATGGGCTGCTACACCTGCCCATTTGGCACAATGAGCATGAATCACATCGGGCTTCCCGTATTTTGAAACGTATTTTGCATACATCGAACAGACGATTCGCACCCAACGTCTTTCGTTCAACAACACACATTTAGGAATTCCCCGCATCAGCGTGAAATAAGTGGGGATACCCTCAACCTCTTTCCATACACGAGCCGTATTTGCCTTCCAGAACAAAGGGCGATCGCTTGTCAGCCCCAACTGAACACAAGCCAATATACGCACCTCATGTCCTGCCTGTTGCAAAGCCCGGGCCTGTTCAATACAGAAATCTCCACCATGAGGCGGGAAGAACGAAGGAATCTCTAAAATATGCATCGTGTGACGAAACTGAATAACCGATATTTCCACTCCTTGTGCTTACGTAACGGGAAATAACCCATACGCTTCAGCTCTGCCAACATCTCCAGACAAAAAGTCCAACTATGCCGTTGGCGAAACAACAACCGTATCAGATCTACTGCCAGATAATCCATTTTATAGGCAGCGAATTCTTTCATCTCCGGATGTTCCGACAAATAGTTATGCAACGTTTGAATCGCAACTAACATATCGCGCAACTTGCGCTCCTGACGGACACGATTGGTGGTTGTAGTGGTACTTTCCTGACGAATATAGCGATGATAGAAATTCACATCAAGGGCTATGAAACTGCCTGCTTTCAGCATCACTAAGACACTCCATTCCTCATCTTCGTGCACAATGCCTTCGTGAAAATGCAATTGTTCCCGTTCTATGAATTCCCGACGATACAAATATGCGACCGGACATGGCAACAGATTGCGTCCTTTGAGAAATTCACAGGCTGGAGAGAAGACCTGATTGTATGGAGGGACATATCGTCGGTATGGTTCCATTCCCGAGGAAGTCACTTCCTGAAGATTGACTCCAATCAAATCGGTTTCCCTGCTTTCCAACCACAGCCAATCGAGAGCTGAAGCCCCTTCCACATCCAGTTCATCATCAGCATCTACAAAGCATAAATATTTGCCTCGTGCCAGCTTCATCCCCCGGTTCCGGGCCGAACTTTGTCCTCGATTATCCTGTTGCAATACCACCAAATCCGGATATTTCAACAAACAAGACTGCAAGACCTCATTTGTCCGGTCTGTCGATCCGTCGTTCACCACAATCACCTCTCTACCCCAATCTTGCATTGGCAGGCGATAAATACTATCTATACAAGCCAACAAATATGAGGAAGCATTATAGGCTGGGACAACGAAACTTATGAGTATCATTGCATCAGGAAAAATTACAAAACCAAAAACTTAAATCGACCTCCTTTCTTTCCTCCGGAATCTATGGCTGTGATGAAATATACACCTGGACGCACACGCTTTCCATTATTTCCATTCAAATCCCAATGAATCACAGAGCCGTCGCTTTCTGTTCGGAATACAGCATGATTATTAACATCAGATATCACCACCGTCGAACCCTTCTTGAATCCTAATATATTCAGCTTCCCGGTATAATCTGAACGTACCGGATTCGGGTAGCAATACACATCTTCGTTGTTTGGCACATCGAGCAGCACATCCGTCTGATATGCACAGATACCGCCATCGGTTCCAACATAAAGAGTACCGGTTTCTGAATCCATTGCCAGACTTGCAATATGATTGGTAAAAAGAGGGGAATTAGCCGTAGTGAAATGCTCCAACTGTTTCAATCCATCCGCACTCAACAGGTATAACCCAGCTTCATCGGTTCCAATCCATTTGCGGTTGGCACCATCGACCACCATGCAACGGCAACTAACTTCTGCTAATAAGTAATCAGCCAGATTAGTGCCATCGTTGCGAGGTATCTTGACACGCTCCACCACACCTGGTTTTTTGAAGGCTTCCAACTGATTACGAATTACAAAAGGACCGACAGATGTTAACAGCCAGATGGCTCCGTCTTGATCTTCTTTCAGGTCATGAAAATAACCCGGACTGTAGGTATTTCCATCCTGATCGGTCAGCGTGGTAAACATCTGGCACTCGTCATCGGTCAGATCTTCCGGACTTCCTGCATCGTAATACATACAAACAGCGGCACTGTTAATATGGAAGGTACGCATCAACCATTTAAAATGATAAGAATCCGCACTTGCCTCTATCATGCGTCCGATGATACTGAACTGAGAATTAGCATATCCTAAGAAACCGGGAGTCGGATACTTGATAAAATTACCTTGTGGCGTAATGCAACGAAGGGTTGTGGATGTCGAATTATCTCCATTTGTAAACCATACATAACCATTATCATCCACCCAAATAGCTCCTACTCGTGTATAATTGGTCTCCAAATAGTCCGATCCAGTCAGCAAAGATGTCATTCCATCAGGATTCAGATGTGCATTATAATAATTCGTCAGACTATCGCCCTCTATACGATAAATACCACCTTCCAACGAACAGGCATAGATACAATCCGGATCTGTCGGATGCGGAGCAATACCTGTGATCTTTTGGAACGAGCCATTAGCATCAAAGTTCTTCACCATCGGGGTGAGCTGGGAGGCAGTAATGTTTCGCCAATGTCCGGTTTCTGTATCATACACAGAAATGACTGCCCTTCCCCACTGATAGTTCACATAGTCATTATAGGTACTTTGTGCGGCATATAACCGACCATTCCTAAACTGCATTTGAGCTGCCAGTTTGATCTTCGTTCCGTTCACATCTGGCAACTCGTCAAATATGGATGCTAAACTCGGATCATTGGTATGCGATGCCGCAATCTTGCGACAATATGCCAATGCCTGAGCATCTCGGTCCTGATTATCGTAAAGGGTTGAAAGGATGATTTCACGATTCATATCCACCATAAAACCACCGAAGCCGGTACTGACAAATAATGTATCGTTTGAAATACCTATCGCAGAAATGGTTCGGTCGCCAGCCACAGTATAATTAGCATAATCCGGAATATTTGAAATAGCTCCGCTTTCATCGATAAAATCAATATTGCCATCTGAATATACTACCGCCAACTTATTTGACAGACTGCTTGCAGCAATATCGGTCACGGTTGTTCCGTTCAAGCCATCTGTTCTTGAATATGTTTTCAGGTCGGACTTGCGCTCAACATCCGTAGAAACCAATGTCGTTCCATTCAGCATATAATACATATCACCCAACTGTTCAATTCGCCAGAAATTGTCAACCATTGGGAATACTGTCCAGTCGCCAATGGCAGACCAGCATGACAACGGGGACAAGAAACAAAGTCCGAAGACCCACTTAGTAAAAGTATAAAATCTTTTCTTCATATTCAATTATGATTAACCAACAACAACTGGATAATTTTCAATCTCATGACCAATAGCTGCACCCATAAGAACCGGTAAGTCCGGACGATTCATTGTTGCGATCCATCGCACATTATCCCACAGTTTAACGGGCATCAGCGGATCCTCGTCGCAACCAGTAAAATGTCCGCAAATCAATGCTTTAATCTGGGAAAACACACCCATGAGTTTCAACTGTTGCATCATACGGTCTATTTTGTATGGAGATTCTGCAATATCTTCTATAAACAGAACCTTATCGCGATAATCGTAGTCGTAAGGGGTACCATGCAATCCACTCATCACACTTAAATTACCTCCAACGAACACCGTATTATCGACATCTATCGGATTGTCCAAGTTACGGTTTAGCGCATTCAAGAAAAGATGATTCTGCTTGGGAGGAAACTGATGATGCTTTTCGTAATAGGCCATCACTTCTCGCAATGTCCGTGTAGTCCGATGCGTAGGATCTTCACTCAAATGCTTCATCATGGGTGCATGCAGACTCTTCACACCTGCCTTGAACCACAATGCATGCAATACAGTTATATCACTATAACCGACAATCGGTTTGCCTGCGCTTTTTATAAGATCGATTGGAACACCGTCCAAAATCTGCATACAGCCATAACCGCCACGTGTTGCCCACAGGACATCCACATCTGCATCAGTCAAAGCCTCTAACAAATCTTGCAGACGCTCATCCTGCGTGCCGGCAAACCGTCCGTAGGTGTTGAGTGCATTTTTTCCGATACTCACCTTATGCCCCCAGCTTTTCAATATCTCCACTCCCGCTTCAACGAGTTTAGGCTTGATACTTCCGGCAGGAGAAACAATTCGAATATTCATCTTTACAAAAAACTTATTTGGGTCTGGATTTAAGACTGTGCAGAGCTCTTTTCGGCATCAGCAATCGCCACCAATCCACCCAAGGGTTATTGCCATTGGCGTAACAGTCTTTCATTACACGAAAGCCATGTTTAGGACCGTAACTCCACGACATCAGCATGTAGCCCAAAACGGGCAGTTGATACTTTTCCAACCGATGTTCCCGCAAATAGGCATTTACTCGCAGACGTGCCTGACCATTGCTTTCAAAATGAGCGGCAGTCATATTGCTGGTCAGACTTTGCTCACTCACCGTAATGCAATACAAAGCCCGATTGTCACGTGTTACCCAATGGGCTTCAACACCACATCGAACCGAAAACATAGCATCATTAGCAGATGCTATTTCTTCGAAACGAATATTTTTTTCCTCGACCAAATGGCGCCTAATCATCTTACCCCACGGATTTGTATGTAAAGCCCGCAAGGCTTTCATGGAATTCTCACGTTCGCAAATAGCAAAAAGCCGTTCTATAGGCACATCACGATAAGCGGGTTTCCCATTTTCCGACCAAGTGCTTTTCACCTTGAAATACACCACATCGTGAGCATCATCTGCATGATCCATCAACAAGGAATCTGCTTCCGGCAGAAAATAATCGTCTGCATCGGCAAAAACCAGCCATCGCCCGTGCGCATGTCGTAATCCTTCATTGCGAGCCGCTCCGGCAGTATGTTTTTCAATGTGATATAATTCAAACAAATACCGCTGTTGCAAACTTTTCACCTGCTGAACTTCTTCGTCTGCACTGGCATCATCCACCACTATCACTTCCAGATTCAGTTTCCAAGGCACACTATCCAGCAATCGTTCCAATTCTTTGGATCGATTATGAAAGGGTATTATGATACTGAAAAGGACCTCTTCCATGCGCTATTTTAATTTCTGTGAAAAGCTACACTTATCGTATCAGGTTTGAGTTACATTCTTCCACTTCCGACAAACACCGTTTATTGAACTCCTCTCTTTCCGGATCGTTCCACCAACCCCATTTGTTGAAGTACATTATAATATTAATAATGTGTATGCGGAACAAACGGAAACTCCGATGAGATGCTCTCGAAAACTTATGATAGATATTGGTCTGCGGGAAGAACAGCGTCTGATACTTCCGGTGCATACGCCTCGTCAAATCAATATCCTCTGCATACATGAAAAAATGTTCGTCGAACATGCCTACTTCCAAAAGAGCCTTCGTATCGAAAAACATGAAACATCCTGACAAATAGGGGGCATTGATGCTGTACGAATAGTTGGAATGTCTCAATTCAAATTTTGCATTGTGCCTGTAGAAAAAACGGTCAGGCAGACAAAGCCGCGCAAACACATCGAACGGCGTAGGCAAAAGTTTCACTAACCGTTGCTCATTGCCATTCGGATAGAAGACACGCGGCATGATTTGCCCCACCTCCGGATGGAATTTCATGTACGACAATATGGTTGGAATCACCTCCGGACCGAACCAGATATCCGGATTCACCACCAAATGGTGGGTACTGCCTGCCTCTACTGCCATTTTTATGGCGAAATTATGTCCGCTACCATAACCGAAATTCTCATGCGGATAATAAAGCAACTGAAATCCTTTCTGTAATTTTTCCTTCAGTTCCGGTTCTCCTTTCAGCACACGGTTCGCAAAAGCCAACAATTCCTGCTTCAAGTCAAACATATTTTCCGATTGGTCGATAACATATACAATATCGACCGGCGAAGCAAACAGACTCCGCAGCACAGGCTCGATATCGAGCAGATGGTGATCGTATGTAACAATCGAGGCAGTTAACATATAATATAAACGTCCATAATTTAAAAATATTGTTTCTTGGACTCTCAAAATACATTTTTTTATTCATATATTTGCACATTTTTATTTTTATTATTAACTTTGCAGCGAAATACAGATAAAAAATGCACCAAAACAAACATATTTGTAAACTTGCGATATGTGTCATCGCATGGCTCTTTACGGGGAACCTTCGAGCCGGCGAAGGCGAATTGCAGCAAACTTACGAGACTCAAATCTCGCTAAGCAATAGCAAGACACCATTATGGCTCAATGCTAACAAATATGGTTTGAGTTCCCTGAATCATGACAATGGTTATTTCCGTGGCACTTTAGAATACAATCACAACACACAAAGCAAGCGTTGGAGTTATGGCGCTGGCGTAGATCTTGTGGTGCCTGTAGGTTATAAATCGAAAGGATATAAAGACTCTTATACTTCACACATCATTATCCAACAGCTCTACGCAGACATTCGTTACCGGAACTTTGTTTTAAGCGCTGGTTCGCGTCAACTGCCCCTGTTTCTGAAGTACCAGGGGCTTTCGAGCGGAAGTCAGACTTTAGGCATCAATGCAAGACCCATTCCGCAAGTCCGCTTAGGCCTTGATCATTGGTGGAATATTCCCGGATTGCACAAATGGGTATCGGTAATGGCACATGGATCCTATGGAGTCCTGACCGATGGAGAATGGGAAGAAAGCTTTGCCAAAGGCAGCGGGTATAAATACAATAAGTGGACACGATACCACGAGAAAGCCGGCTACATCCGGTTTGGCAATACAGACAGGTTTCCTTTGACTGGTATTTTCGGATTAGAAAAGGCTGCCGAGTTCGGAGGGTACCTTTATCATTGGGGGGGTACCGACCAAAACGGGTACACGGCACACGAAAAGCTGAGGCTGAAAAGCAATCTGCGTAGTTACTGGAATGCATTGGTTCCTGGCGGTTCCGATACCTCCGACAAAACATTCCACAATGCAGAAGGCAACCAACTGGGAAGCTGGATTGTTCGCTTCGACTGGACAACTCCCCGATACGTCATCGGTTTGTATGCTGACCATTTTTTCGAAGATCACTCGTCCATGTTCTTTTTGGATTACGATGGCTACGGAAACGGGGCGGACTATGACACAAAGAAAGATTTCAAGTTTTTATTGTACGAACTTCAGGATCTGATGATTGGCATAGACGTAAAATTCTCCCACTGCAAATTCGTCAATGGTGCTGTCATCGAATTTATTAACACCAAGTATCAAAGCGGTCCTGTTTATCACGATCACAATATCGGCAATTCCGACCATATCGGAGGCATTGACGATTACTATAATCACAGCAGGTTGTCCGGATGGCAGCATTGGGGACAAGCAATAGGCAATCCGCTTTACCGTTCACCTCTGTACAATTCCAATGGATATATCGGTTGTTCTGACAATCGTTTCTGCGCATGGCATTTCGGATTGGAAGGCAATTTCCTATCCCCTTTAAGCTATCGGGTACTTTACACTTGGCAGCAAGGTGTCGGCACTTACCGGATGCCGTTCATTCACAAAAACGAGAATACCAGCATTCTGGCAGAACTTAAATTCCGGATGCCGGAATCCTCCTCGCTTCATCATTTCAACTTCCTCTGCTCTTACGGTGCCGATTTTGGCAGGCTTTTGGGCAACAATTCCGGTATCCAGTTAACGGTTCAATATAAACTCTGATAATATGAACTTCCGTTTTGCAACCTATATATTAATTATACTTATATTCGGATGTTGGATCACAAGTTGCGAGGTTTCCGACAATGGCGACTTAGACGGGTATTGGTACATGACCCGATTGGATAGTGTGGAATCGGGCAAGACTGTCGATATGCACAACCGACAACTCACTTGGTCGTTTCAAGTCGATCTCATGCAAACCTTCGACGGAAGCCATGACCATTGGGATAGCATTATGATGTTCCGGTTCGATCATACAGGCAACCAACTCATCATTTCCAATCCTTTTATATACAACCGGCTGGAGGGCGATGAGTTTCTCGATTCCACCCAATACTGGAAACTGAAACATTATGGCATTAACGATATTCCCACCTGCTTTAAAGTCGAAAAACTGAATCGCAAGAAAATGCGTCTGAGCGATCATGTTGTCAGGCTTTACTTCGAAAAAAGATAAGCAGAACTTAAGAGTTATTTATTTTTTTTAACAACTTCATACTAAAACTTCACTTTGTTCGTTATAATAATAACATCATTTTAAAAATTGTTATTATCTGAAGCATTTTTACCCTATTAATGAAAACGATAGAAGATCTTCCTTTGCACGAAGGCTTTATCAAAGATGGAATGAACGGATTTGAACGTTTCACCAAGCGTTCGTTCGATATATTGGTTTCATTTCTTTGCCTGATAGCGTTCTCTCCCCTAATGCTGCTTTGCTATTTCCGCATCAAGCATGAGGATGGTGGTCCCGCTATTTTCAGCCAGGAACGGATTGGCCTGAACGGCAAGCCGTTTCACATCTATAAATTCCGCTCCATGCGGGTGAATGCTGAAGCAGACGGTCCACAGTTGTTCGATTCCGATGGTGATCCGCGTCTGACAAAGACCGGCAAGTTCCTCCGTGCCCATCATCTGGACGAACTGCCTCAGTTCTGGAATGTTTTCATCGGTGATATGGCTTTTGTCGGTCCACGTCCGGAACGGAAATATTTCATTGACAAGATTATGGAGGCAGACCCTCGCTACGAATACCTTTACCAGATTCGTCCGGGTGTGACCAGTTATGCCACCCTTTACAACGGTTATACCGATACTATCGAAAAAATGTTGCGTCGCCTTCACTACGATTTGTATTATCTGGAGCACCGTTCGTTCCTGTTCGATTGTAAAGTGCTTTGGCTCACTTTCTGGCGTATCGTCAAAGGCGATCAATTCTAAAACCCAATTGCATTGAATATTCTTTACTTCTTCATATCATTAGTTATCGGCATGCTGACCGCCAGGTTACTTTTAACCTGGATACTGAACCTGTGTCAGGAAAAGGGGCTGTTCGATGCAATCGCCAAAGCCAAAGACGGCAACCATAATATTCCCCGCATCGGAGGGGCAGTTTTTGTTCCTGCTGTCATCTTGGGCACATTGGCCACGCTGTTGTGCCGTTCTTATTTTCACGAAATCGCTCCCACCATTTTCATCAGCACCATCCTGATGGTGTGTGGTATGATCGGTGTCTATGTGGTTGGCCTTCTCGATGATCTTCTGGGTGTTTCCAACCAGCTGAAATGGACCATTAAGATTATCGCCTGCGCCCTGTTCCCCTTGGTTGGCTTGTGCCTGAACAATCTGTACGGATTGTTTTGGATCTATGAATTGAGTTCCTCCAGTTCCTACATCATTACATTCCTTCTTACCTACTGCATCGTTGAGTGCATCAACACGATGGACGATACCGATGGTCTGGCAGGCAGCCTGTCTGCTCTCTTTTTATCGGTTGTCGGCACTCATTTCTTTATTCTTGGCTATTACACATACGCCTACGTAGCCCTCTCTCTTTTGGGTGGCGTGCTGGTGTTCCTCTACTATAATCTTTTTGGCGATACCAAGATCGGCACTAAGGTCTATATGGGCAACTGCGGTACCATGATTCTTGGCTTCACCATCAGTTATCTGGCCTTAAAATACGCAATGGACAACCGACAGGTGATTGCATCGCATAAGGATGCCATGATTGTGGCCTTCAGCCTGCTGCTTTTCCCGCTGTTCGAATATCTGCGCGTACAGATGCTTGCCGTATGGCACCGCAAGCCCTACAAAGAACGGAAATCCTATCGCATTCAGACATATCTGAAAGAGTTGGGCTGGAGAGAAACCCGCATAACCGCTTTGCTGACCGGGCTCTCCTTGACGATTTTCCTGACTAACGAGGTTCTTTTTCATTGGCTGAACCCCAATTTCACCTGGCTTATTCTGTTGGATCTGGCACTCTATGCTTTGGCGCTTTTGCTGATTTATCGGAAAGCAGCGGCTCCTGTTGCCAAGGAAATATCCGATACGGGTCATGCTGAAGCCACGTTGGCACCTTACAACGGTGAGCCTATTCCCGGTTTGGTTTCTGTCATCATGCCGACCTGGAACTCCTCCAAATATGTGACCGAAAGCATCCTGTCGGTTTTGAATCAGACCTACAGCCATCTGGAGCTGATTATAACGGACGATGCCTCGACCGATGGCACTCCTGAACTGCTGAAAGAACTGCAAAAGAAAGATACCCGCATCAAACTTATTCTGAACGACAAGAACGGAGGTGCCGGTGTTTCGCGCAATTGCAGCATTCGTGCGGCACGCGGCCAATATATCGCTTTTCTGGATAGCGATGACTGCTGGATGTCGAATAAACTGGAACGACAGGTTCGCTTCATGCAAGAGAAAGACGTTGCGCTCTGCTTCAGTTCCTACTATACCTGCAATGCCGACAACCAGTATCTGGGTTACATTTCCGCTCCTCGCCGAGTGAGCCTTTTCAGCATGATGTGCGACAACAAGATCGGTTTCCTCACAGCCATCTACGACACCCAGAAGCTGGGTAAGCACCTGATGCCTTCTCAGCGCAAGCGCCAGGATCATGCCTTGCTGCTCACCCTCCTGAAGAAATGCAAGCACGGCTACAGCATTTCCGAACCTTTGGCGAACTACCGTCTACACGCCTCTAATATGAGCGGCGGAAAATTCGGACTTATCAAATACAATGCTCGCACCTACAAGAACATCTTCGGTTGGAAACTTCCGTTCTGCTATCTGTTCCTGTTTACATTCTTCCTGCCCACCTATTTCATGAAGCGTATGCGCAATCTGCTCATCAACATTGCACGTACCCAACTCAGTTAAACCCTCCTATTCACATCGCCATGATCCGACACCTTCTTACACTGGCTTTGCTCTGTTCCTCCGTCCTTGCGTGGGGGCAGACTTTTGTTGCCGTCACCGACAAGGAAACTTCCCAAAGCGGCAATAAGCATAACTTTGAAAGCCTGTCCATCTACTGGTGGCCCAATCCGGATTCAGCAGACGGACTGCCCTATTTTGAGCGCGACGGCGAATGGAATCCGGAATACAAGCTCTACGACTTTCCCCGGCTGCTGAAGCTGGTCGATAACCTCCATTCGTTCAACAGGAACTATCCGCAGGACAAAACGGCCAACTATAAGGCTTTCTGCAAACAAATCGACATCTGGTTTTTAGACAGTAAAACCAGGATGGCGCCGAATTTCACCTATTGCCAGTTCGTTCCCGGACGCAATAACGGAGAAGGCTTTGCCGGAGGAATCATCGATGCCTACAATTTCATCACGGTGCTCGATGAACTTGAAACCATGACCCGGCAAAAATCGGTAGGTTGGTTGCGGGAGCTACGACTCCGGCTGTGGTTTAAAGATTTTATGAAATGGATGCTTACATCCAGTCAGGGGAAGGAAGAGGCTGCCCGCACGAACAATCACGGCCTGGCATACGATATCATTCTCTACCGTTTTGCTCACTTCACAAAGCAACCTGAATTATGCACCTCGCTGGTGCCTCGCATCACGCAACGCATCCATGCCCAGATCCAGGCAGACGGTCGTCAGCCGGAGGAACTGAAACGCACACGCGCTTTCTTCTATTCTGCCTACAACCTCGAACACATGGTCGATTTCTGCGTAATGATGCACAACAGTGGCAACAACTATATCGACCAGGAAGGTTCGAGAGTCAAAGAAGCACTCCTGTTTCTGGCTCCTTACCTCTCCGATCATTTCTCTTGGCCCTATCAGGAAATCGGCAGTTGGCAGGAATGCGAAAACATCTTGCGCAACCAGATCAGACGCTGCCAAGCCATCAGCAACGATCCACGGTTGAAAAGTCTCTCTCTTTAACGCATTCAACCGATACTTTTCTACCCAATTTTTGAAACATTTTGGGGATTAGTTTCGTTTTTCATAGACTATGATACATATATATTAATAGTATAAGGGAAAAAAATGTTACCTTTGCCGCAGAAATAAAAAACCTATAGTCTAACAGAAAAATGAGCAAGTATTTTTTCCGACTCTGTTTGTTATGCCTGCTTCTGACGGCAGGACAGTTTGTGACGGCACAGGAACGTCGTCCGATTGATAACCGCCACCCATTGTGGCTGGTGCATGTCGATGTATGGAATTCTGCCGATCCGCAAAAGATTATCGACCTGATTCCTTACGACATCCGTCCTTATGTCTGCATGAATCTGAGTCTTTCGTGCCAGTACGATACGAAAACCAATATGTATCGTATGCCTCGCAATGCCGTACGAACCTACAAATCGTGGGCATCGGTATGCCAGCAAAATGGCCTTTGGTTCACCTGCCAGCCGGCATCTGGCGGACACACGCACATTCAGGACAACGACCTCGAAACCTTCGAATATTTCTTCAAGACCTATCCGAACTTCTTAGGCTGGAACTATGCAGAGCAGTTCTGGGGATTCGGCGATGCCGGCGACAAGGGTTCGATGACCACCGCCAGCCGATGGGCGTTGTTTGCCAATCTGGTGAAGATGTCGCATAAGTACGGAGGCTTCCTCACCGTCAGCTGGTGCGGAGGCATCTACCACTTCGATACCGATCCGATTGCCGAGCTGAAGCTCAACAACGATTTCTTAGAGGCATGCAAAAACTACCCCGAAGCCATCGTGTTCCTCTATAAATACACACACGCCAGCAGTTTCTATAACAACGAAACCGTCTGCTTCGGACCTTTCATCTCCGGTCTGACCAAGAACTATGGCGTGCGCTATGACAACTGCGGCTGGAACGATGCCATGAGCAAACTGGTGGGAGAAAACAAATGCAAGTACCCGGGGTCGGCCGGTATCGGTACCGTCATGGAGCAGACCTGCGTAAACGGCGGTGCCATCTGGGACGGTCCTGAGCTGATCTGGACCGAAGACTTCCAGAACCTGCCCGACACACAAGTAGATGGCTATACCCGTCGCAACTGGGGCACATTTGCCAACTTCAAGGGCATCTGGCTCGATATGTGGCGCCGGATCGTCGATGGAACGATGTATATTCCTTCGCGCGAAGAAGTGGTTGACAAAACCAAGGTAGTGATCGTTCACGATACCAACAACGATTTCCGCGTATGGGACAATCTGTACGACGGCCTGTACAAGCAGACCGATCCTGCCAATGCCGGCACAGGCAACTGGGGCGACAACCTGTGCTATTTCAAATCGACGGGTCGCTACGGTGCCATCCCGATGGTTACCGGTTTGTACGACGATGCAGCGAAGGCTATTCCCGTAAAGGTGCAGAAATCGCAATACACTACCCGCTGGGGCACTTCGGCTACCGCCACTTCGAAGAAAGTAACGGAGTTTAACGAACTCTATCCCGAAGTCAGTCAGGGCGATCTTTACGTGAACCGGTATCGCAACCAGCTCGTCACCTACACGCCATACACCTATCTGAATCAGAAGAAGACCGCTACGGCTCTTATCCCGTTGCAATACAACACCTGCGATTCGATGAAGCTTACCTATGGCAAGTTATCGAGCGGCATCATCCGCGAGTACTCCGATCACATCGACTTCTATCTGAACAACTATCGCAGCGACACAACAACGCAGCTGAACGACCTGATTGTGATAAGCGGCGTAACGGCAGAACCGACCTATAAGCTGACCAAACCGACCACCAACGCTACCAGTCATGCTGCAAGCATCAGCATGCAGGCATATGATGCGGAGAAACAGACTTTCACGATTTCGGTTTTGCACATGGGTCCTGCCATCCTCAGCATCCAATGCGCAGGTGCTGCCACAGAGAGGCTGACCGACGTTCTGCCGACAGGCACCCTCGAACAGCCCCAGCAGCCCGATCCTTTCGTCGGTCCTATCATCATCGAGGCTGAGAACATGGACCGCAAGAGCGCAGACTGCAAGCTGACCCATTCCGGCTGGTGGGCTCCTGAACTGAACGACTTTGCCGGCATGGGCTATATCGAGACGCAAGCCAATACGAATTGTGCCCTGCGCCACGATCTGAAGCTGACTCAGGCCGGAGAATACAACATTCTGGTTCGCTACTGCAACAGCAGCAAGGCCGGAAACATGCGCGTCACCGTCAACAGCAAGAACCAGAACATCGCCTTCGAGAAAGCAGCGCTGAACGACTGGCGCGAGGCTACGGTTACTGCCACCATGAAAGCCGGCACGAACACCATCGTCTTCCAGAACACAGGCGCCATCAAGATGTATATCGACCAGGTGACCTACGAACCTGTCGGAACGCCTAAGGAAAAGTTTGCGGTTTCGGTTCGCGATGCCGATTTCGGTAGTGTGACTGCCGATGTGGATTCTGCCGTTGCCGGACAGACTGTCCATCTGACCATCACCCCGGAAGTGGGCTACGGGCTCAAGGCGCTAAATGTGGTCAATTCCGTTTACTACACACAGGGAAAGACCCTCTCATTCGAAGAAGGCGCTACGAAAACCGAGTTCGTCATGCCCGACGATAATGTCACCATCCAGCCTCTGTTCTACGATATTGCAGCCGTTTACGAGCTCAACTTCACCGATGTTGCCAGTGGAGCCCTTCCGGTCGGCTGGCGTACGACCGATGGCAGCGATGTGCGCAACTATCCTACTCAGAACGGTTCCGGTCCGCGCACTTTCGCCGGTCTGACTGGCTATCAGGGAAAGGCCCTCTACTGGCGCAATACCAGTGCCGAATACGGATGGCTGACTGATTATCCGCTAACCTTGGAACCGGGAAGCTACGAACTGGTGTTTGCGATGGCAGCCTGGAAGGAATCCCCCGTCTATCAGGTCAACATCCTGACGGGCAAAGGCAATACCGTCAAATCGTCGGGTAACTTCACCGCTGCTCCGAATGTGCAGGGCAACAGTGCCGGCGACATCTCGGGGGCTGTCCGCAAGACGCTGAATTTCGACATAACCGCCAAGGGCAAGTATGTCATTCAGTTCAAAGACAAAACCTCTTCCGGCGGCTATCATGAGTTCCTGCTGGCAGAATGCCGTCTGCGATTCCTCAGCCAGGCTTCAGGCATCACTTCCGTCAATGCCACCGACCGCCTGCCCGAAGGCATCTACAGCATAACGGGCATCCGTCGCCAACAGTTGCAGCCAGGCCTGAACATCGTAGTCGATGCCGACGGCAACAGCCGCAAGGTCTTTGCGAAGTAAAAAAACGCCACGCTCCATTTATTTAGAGCGTGGCTTTTTTATAGGTACAGACATTACCTCACCAGAATCTTCTTGACGCTACCGTCGCTCATGCGAACGATGTTCAGGCCTTTCTGGAGCTTGTCATATTTCTTGCCATCCAAAGCATAAAACTGAACTTAGTGTCAATCTCAATAATGTTCAAGAATTTCTTCCATGTAGGCACAATACACAACAATTGGGATTGGATCGTTTCTTTTGCACCTAACAGACTATAATCGGGTCCATGATTCGCCGAATGAACACTATAAATCATCGAAAACGCACTTTTCAAATCTTGGAAAAATGTCATTTTTATGCCATCATAAACTTGGAAAAGTGTAAGAAAACTAAAATATTTATATTGGAAAAGTGTATTTTGTTTGCTTTTATGCTTATATTTAAGTAAAATGTTGTATCTTTGCACCCACAAATACAAGTTGATATGGTAAAACGCAAAGCTGACGAGCAAATACGCAACTTTATACTCAACGACAGACGTTCTCTGTTGGTAACAGGAGCCAGACAAGTTGGCAAGACCTTTTCCATTAGGAAGGTCGGTAAGGAGTGTTTTGACAATGTTGTTGAAATCAATTTCGTAGAACAGCCCGATGCCAT
>JAFSKF010000009.1 GCA_017449065.1 Bacteroidales bacterium | reverse complement strand
TGGCAGCCATCACGAAGGTCTTCTCCATCGACGATGAAGAGGTGCTTGATGCCCTGGTTAATGAATCTGATGAGCTTGCTCATATCTGTGAATTGTATCAATATAAAATGGCGAGTTAAGAACTCCCGAAACTTAAATTAATAACTAAATCAAATTAAAATGAAGACCGAGAATCTAAAAAATTGGGGGGCTTTTATAGCTTTCTTAGTTTTGGCTGCTATCAGTTGCTGGGCAACCGAACATTCTTTTCATCTGCTTATTAAATGGATGCCTGAACCTTTTGTATGGGGTCTAACAATTGCATTTTTCATTGTTGCCTCTTATGGGACGAAGATGATTGTTGATGCTCTTAACAAAGATTTGTGGATGGATCATCGCCGCCGTACATTCTGGATTGGAATAATCCTTGTACTTATCTTCTGGCTTCTAATGAGTATGCCAACTAATACTCATACATTTTTCTATAATCATAATATTGGCAACAAAGTACAGGAAGATTTGACAACAACAAAAACATACCTTGAACAAATAAAGTCAAGACAGAATGTCGATTCTGCTTATTTTTCTATTCATGACGAGGTATATAATAAGTTCAAATTAGTGCAAGCGGAATTTAACGCAACTGGAGGGACAGGAAATAGAGGGAATGGTAAATACGTTCGCGACCTTCTTGGGGATATTAATCCTATATTAGAAAAGGAAATTCCAGGTTCGGCTATAAAATTCAATGATGAAAAATGGGCTTGGAACAATACAGATCAATCAATTCTGACTGGTTATGTGAATCAAATGAATAAATCCTTAAAAGCAATTAAGGATCAGAACTACACTGTTTCTAGAACAGCTGCTACGGAGGCTTCGGAAGACATTCGAAAAATTGATCTTATGACAGACACCATTAAGACTATGGTAGAGACAGGGAGCATACATGAGGATGTAATTACGCAAGCAGAAGGAGTTATTCTTAGCGGATATACTTGCATTAAGAATAATCAAAAATTTGTAAAGTTTAAAAATTCGAAAGACAAAGAACTCTATACAGCAGAAAACTTGGAAACTAATACGAAACGTATGTTGTCCGTCATAGATGTATGGATGGATTTTTTCAGGGGCAAGTATCCTATTTCTTTCCTTTTCTATGTGCTTTTGTCTGTCCTTGTGGATGTAGCAGCATTTATTTTCTTTGATTTTGCTTTCAAGAAGAGAGAGAACTAATCATTAACTTAAAAATAATATAATATGGAATTGAATCCCCAACTTGGTACAGTTACCAATGAAGAACCGAAACTAACGGAAACAATTGTTGAAGTCACTCCTGTTAGTTCTACTCCAAATACTAGTGGTGAAGAGCCTCAAGTATTAGGTCTTACAAAGGAAGAAACCAAAGATCCGAATGAGATCAGCATTACAATAGCTGACCAAAACACGCCTATCGTAGTTCTATTCGGTCCTCCGTCATGCGGAAAAACCATGACTCTTGTACGACTAACTCGTTATTTGCGCACCATTGGGTTTAACGTTGAGCCAGTAACATCTTTTCGACCATCAGCAGATGAACATTATGCAAAAATGTGCAAAGATTTTCCTGGAATGATTGGAAGCAGTGATGCGGCCAACAGCACCAAAAATATCAGTTTCATGCTTGTACGTGTACTTGATTCTGTTGGTCGTGTGAAATGTCAAATTCTTGAAGCACCGGGAGAGTACTATTATAATCCTGATGACCCCAACGAACCGATGGCAGAATTTCCTAAATATGTCAATGCAATTAAGAATAGCAGCAATCGCAAGATTTGGTGCTACATGGTCGAGCCTCACTGGAAATATGCTGATCAAAGTGTGAATTACGTTACAAAGATTCACACACTCAAACGCAATATGCGTCCTGTAGATAAGGCAATCTTTATATTTAATAAGATAGACCTCACTCCGTTTGTCATTTCGCCGGGTCAAGTGAATGCGAAGTCTGCAAGAACGGAAATAGAGAATCTCTATCCCGGCATTTTTACCCCATTTAGGACAAAAGGTATTTTTGGCACTTCAGATAATTTTGAATTAGTTCCCTTCCATACTGGAGACTATAGCAAGAAGATTGCCGGTGGATACTCTTTCCAAGAAGGACCAATAGAATACCCCAAGAAACTATGGAATACCATTGTGAATTTGATAAAAGGATAGTTTATGAATGTAGAATTTCAAATTCATGGAGTTTTGTCTTCCGGTCAGAAAACATGGAAACAGGAGGATAAAGACTACTATACACAATTCTATAGCGACCAGACGGAAGATGCTATAATGATTGTTGAGATTGTCAACCGTCCACATGGTGTATCGGCATATTACAACTATCTTCGTAATAATAATATCTTGTCAGCAAGAATTGGGTCATATTTTGGTATGACTATGAGGATTGATGGAGCATTTTGTAGAGATGTTAAGAGCATTTACATGATACTTGATAATCTATTTAACAAAATGATCGTTGGCTCTTTTCTTATCCTGAAAGAAGATAAATTTGAATACAGCATCGATTCTTTTGTCTCTCAAAATGATTATCTGCTGCAAATCGAGAAGCAATTCTCTAATATGCTAAATGCTTTTTGTTCGCCACAAGATTTCTTTGAGATCTCGTCGTCCTTCACATCACAAGGAACAAAACTATGTGTAAATGTTTCAGAAATCGTAATTCCCACCGCAGTAGAGGCAATCAGACAAAGAGCTAAATTATATCTTTCTCCAACATATCAGTCTAAATCAGCCAAAAAGATAATAGCCGATGCCAAAGCTGTGGCTGATGCAGCTGTTGCTGATGCTAATGCAAGAATTCGATCCACAGAAGATGCATTATCTAAATCCAAACAAAAGCAGATACAAGATTTAGAGAATTGGAAAAAAGAGAAAAAAGTTCTTGAAGAAGCACGGGATTCGGCAATAAGAGATTACCAAGAACTAGAGAAAAGGGTACGGAAAGCAGAACTGGACACTTCAATAAATGCTAAAATCTCGGAAATCAAACAGCCTCTAATACAATTGTCGAACCTTGTGGCCGAACGATTTCAAGAAGATACTTATGGATATTCTGAGGAAAAGCATCAGCCACACAAAAAAGATCGCCCCCAGAGTAAAATCTTTATATGGTTACCCTGGTTTGTTTGCATTCTTCTTAGCTTTGCTCTTGCTGGTTCTATATGGTATATGGGTGGCAAAGATGCTGATATAGAGAAGCAGGCAAAAAAGATTGAACTATTGGAAAATTCGATCAAGAAAAAGACCAATTCTACCAATACAATAGGAGCCAAAAAGGTAAAAGATAATTCAGAAATCCGAATAGAAAAAACTGTTAAATATGATTTATCAAAACTGAGAATTGACATCAAAGAATTGCCATCTGGTGCTAAAGGAGTGACCTCTGGATCTACCTATACATGTGGCATAATGGGTGGAGATTACCCCAAAGATGGCTATTGGGTTATCTGTGAAGGAGAAAACACAATACATGGAAATGTATTTACTGTATCTTCTCCTTCAGGAACACAAGTCAAAATCACCTATTATCATGGGACTGAAATTATCAAAGAAAGAACTATAAAAGTATTGTAGAATGAAAAAGATAACATTAACACTATTATCTATAGTATTGTTTGGCGCTATTATCTCTTCGTGTGATACCAAACAGAAGAAACCGCCTGTTAATCTTAAAGAAAAGCTTGAGCAAAACAGTGTAGTAAAGGTTCCCTATACAGAGCTTGGCGGTGTTAAAACAATTCCAGTTAAGCTTAATGGGGTGAGTTTGGATATGATATTTGATACAGGTTGCTCAGGTATGAGTATTTCCTTGAATGAATTGTTGACTATGCGAAAAAACGGGAAATTTTCAGAAAATGATGTTGTCGGCATTACAGAAGCTACAATTGCAGATGGAAGTGTCGTTGAAAAAGGACTTATCAATTTGAATGAAGTTGAGATTGGAGGCAAGGACGGAATCATACTCCACAACGTTCAGGCAAGCGTTGCACTCAATCAAATTGCCCCCGTTCTTTTAGGCAACGGTGTTATCGATGCCGTTGCATCTGTAGAAGTGGATAATATTGACAAAAGTATCAAATTCAGACGTCGTTGAACATGAATAGTTCTGTCTATATCTTCGGAAACCTTTCATCCGGATATACACAATATCCAGATGAAGAGTCAACTACTTCTTTTTTTCAGAAGTTCTATGCAAAAGCAATAGCTACAACACAGATTGCTATCCGAAGGGATGGCAATCTGATGTACTATGCATATATTAGAAAACTGGAAAATGGGAAATATATTGGACTTTGTGTTCTGCTTAACGGTGTCGCACTAACGGCCTTTAAAGGCCTCTTTTCCCTTTTTGAAAATACGATTTCTAACCTAGTTACCAAAGGGTACCTTATAAAATACAATGATAAAGGGAATTTGATTGCAAATTCTGATCATTTGTATATGAACCGAGAGGAAATAGATTTAGTTTCTGAATCGCTTAAGGGTGGATTCGACAATATGCAATCCTCTGCAATCAAATTACCACCTATTAATTATGCAATTAGTAGTGAATCTGTAAAAGAATTTGTCATTGAAGATGATGCAAAAGAAATATTAAGTTCTTCTTATACAAATGGCTATACCTACATTTATAAATCTAAAAACTATAATACAGCATTGATGAATAGCTATCAAGGTGTATTATCAAAAATAAGCAAAGAAAATGCTTTACTTAAGAAAGAAAACGAATCCCTTAAAGATGAAAATAAAAAGATAAAACAGCAAAAGAAACAGTTCTTCTACGTCATACTCTTATGCATAGCAGTCATTGCTTGTGGAATAGGAATAATCCTATTAAAAGATTCATTAAGCACGACACAATACGAACTTAAAATTGCGAATGATACCATAACTGAAAAGGATGCAACGATAGATAGTAAGAATGCAACCATTGATAGCAAGAATGCTCAGATTCTCGAATTGAACTCCCAAATCGGTTCTCTCCAAAATTCTCTGTCAAAAGAGAAAAGCAAGCGCGAAGAAACAGAAAAAAGATTAAACAATCTTAGTAATTCTATTTCTTCTGATTTCCCTCTATTAATAACGGATATTGACATTGCCAATGTTTACTACGATGGTACAATAGAAACCAATTATGGAAGATCTATTTATAGTTCGCATACGATGTATTTAAAACCCAAAATTACTTATACAGGCATCCGAACTGGAGAACGCATAACTCTTTATGTTAAACTATATAAGCCTTCTGGGACATTATCGTCAGGAGACTCGTCTCCAAGCGGGTATTCTTACTCAGACAGTTTTACTATTTTAAGTGGTGAAGGGAATAGCTACGAACTACCCGCCTGGGGTAATTCCAATAAAGGTAGCTGGGTGCAAGGGTCCTACAGATTTGAAATTTGGTATAAGAATATTTGTTTACGAGCAAAAACAATTAAAGTTTACTAGAAGCTTGCGTTTGATTAATAATTGTTCGTTTCTTTATTACGGAGCACAAATGAATATATAATATGAAGACCAGATTGTTATTGTTTTTTGTCCTATTGATTGGATGTATTGAGAGAGTAGGGGCAGAATGGTTCCGTGAAGGAGATTTATGCTATAGAGTGATTAATAAATCTCTAGCACAAGTAGAAGTTTATCAATCGGTTGAGTTAGATGATACAGGAAATTTAATTTTAAGACAAGATAAATATGCAGGTCATATTGTCATTCCAGAAACGGTTACTCACAATGGTACTAATTATACAATTGTTGGCATTGGTAAGAGAGCTTTTGCAGATTCGTACATTACAGCTATAGCAACTCCTTCGACTGTGCAATATATTGATTCGTTTGCTTTTGCAAATAGTGAAGTGTTGAAAGCTGAAATAAGATATGTTAAGAGTATTGAATGGGGTGCCTTTCAAAATTGTGTCCATTTGATATCTGTTAGATGTGATTCGATAAATAAAATCGGAGCATATTGTTTTTCTCACTGTGAGCGTCTAGAGCGCTTTGATTACTGCTATTTGGATGTTATACCGAGTTTTGCTTTTTATGAATGTGGTTTTGAGGAGTTTCGGATTCATAGTAGAATTGTAAAAAGGTCAGCTTTTTCTAACTGTGATAAGATAGAATACATTCATTTTTCATCGTCACTCCAAGAATTAGATATTAGAGCTTTTTCAGTCCGACAACGGAATGCTGTTTTTATTTTTGAGGGCAAACAGCCTCCGATGTTTGTAGATGATTTCATTCTTAGTAAATCCAAGAAATCATTGATGGGCTATGATAAAATGGGCGTAATTAAAGTGCCTATTGGTAGTAAGGTAGCCTATAAAAGAGCTTTCAAAAAGAGTTCGCTTGTCTATAGAAAATTAGAAATTTATTAAATACAAACTAATTAATTATGCAACAAGAAAATGGGAAAGTGTTGCCCGCGATAGGATTCGTTGAAGCAACAAAAAATGGGTTTCAAAATCTTTTCACTATTAAAGGGCGCGAAAGGCGCTCTGGATTTTGGAGGTATGCGTTAATCGCTGCAATTGTAACAATTGTGTGGTTTGTATGTTGTTATTTAATTTGTAAGTTTTTTTTGAAAAACGTGAATATAAATGCTGAAATAGGTAGGTGGCAAATGTTAGTTATTGGCTTACTTTCCTCCTTATTTATTATAATTCCTGTTTTATTATTTTTCCCTGCAGCGCAAATACGAAGGTTGCATGATGTCGGTAAGAATGCTCTCCTTGTATCGACCTCTTTTTGTCACTAATTGTTTCTCTTTTTTTATTTTTCTTTCAAGCAATACCTGGGGTCTATGATGATTTATTATCTACAGACTCTCTTGAAAATGATAGTTATATATGGCCGTTTTTGGCATTCTTTCTCATTTGGACAGTCTTGCAATTTATAGTTTTGCTTCTTGCAATCAAAGATGGAGAAAAGGGTATTAACAAATATGGGGAATCTCCCAAATATGTCGAGGATTAATCTATTACTTATATTCATGTTCTTCTTGTTTGTGTCTCTTTAAGAAGATTCTGAATAGTGTGATGCTGAGTGACGAAATGCTGTTGAAGGATAAACTGACCATTAGCCTATCTGGTGTTCCCCGAGGATTTGCAGGATGCCAAGCGACTGTCCATCATTGGATGGTTGGACGAAACCACATTCGTCCTTTCGCACGACACTATGAAGTCCGCTGTGAATGTGGCGGCAATTAGCGAAAGCAGCGGAAAGAAAGCGAATGTGTCGGAGCAGATTTACACCACCCATAACTACATCGACTTTTCGATGAAGATGATGCGGAAGGGAGCGGTTGCTGCTCCGGCAGGGCGAAAACTGGTTATACCGTTCAATATGCGCGACGGGCTCATTATTGCCCGAGGTAAAGGTAATGAGGACTGGAACTGCTCAGCACCGCATGGAGCCGGACGCCTGCTTTCCCGTTCCGAAGCGAAAGAACTGATAGACTTGGAAGAGTATCGTGAGTCGATGAAGGGCATCTATTCGACTTCCGTCGGAACCGGTACCATTGACGAAAGTCCTATGGCTTACAAAGATCCAAAGGAGATTTTGCGCCTGATTGAGGATACGGTGGAGGTGGAATATTTTATTCGTCCGGTAATCAACCTGAAGGCTACAACTTCTTATGACTCCAGCATAGAGATTGATCATAACGAAGAGGCAGATTGAAGTTTTTTGACAAAAAGTTTGGTGAATTGAAATTAAAACCATACTTTTGCAAAACCGGAAACACCATGAGACGGTCATCCATGAGAGTCAATATGTTTTTAAATATGAAGTTCTATGTATAAAAGAGAGTTTACCCCCGAAAGAATAACGGAACTGAAACCAGATGAGATTTTCGTGTTTGGTAGCAACCTTGCAGGTTTGCATGGCGGTGGTGCGGCACGACTTGCCTACGAGCGATTCGGTGCCATCTGGGGTCAGGGCATAGGTCTGCAAGGCCAGAGCTACGCCATTCCTACGATGCAAGGTGGTGTGGAGACCATCAAGCCTTACGTGGATGAGTTCATCCGCTTTGCACAGACACGGCCAGACCTCAAATTCTATGTGACTCAGATAGGTTGCGGCATTGCAGGATTCAAGGTCGATGAGATTGCTCCGTTGTTCCAAACTGCTATTGATGTGGAGAATGTCATTTTGCCTAAGGCTTTTGTGGCGGTAATCACATCAGATTAATAAAATCGACAGATTATGAATACATTACAAGATAGAATACGTGGTTCGCTGATTGGTGGGGCCATCGGTGACGCATTGGGCTATCCCGTGGAGTTTATCAGTTCTTTCGAAGGGATACAAAAACGTTATGGAGAACTGGGTATCACGCGGCTCGATATTCAGAGTGGTGATAGAGGCAAGGCTGTAGTGTCAGATGACACACAGATGACACTCTTTACCGCCAATGGACTGTTGAATGCCAAGGAACAAGATATATTAATCCTACTCAGGATAGCATGAAACATTATATCATGGAGGGTGTCGATATGATTCGCCAACAATACATAGCCAATTACAACGATGTGGAAACTATGGCAGAGTTGGCAGAACAAGCCATCTTCCTGCTCGACAATGGAAAGACGGACTTGGAGAATATCGGTTATTTGGGAGAGGGATGGACTGGCGAAGAAGCGTTGGCTATAGCTCTCTACTGTGCTTTGAAGCACTTCTATAGCTTTGAAGATGCCATGATTGCTGCCGTGAATCATGGTGGTGATAGTGACAGTACGGGAGCCGTGACAGGCAACATCCTTGGTGCTGCTGTAGGTTATGAGGCTATTCCGCAGTTCTTCAAAGATGACTTGGAGATGCACGATTTGATTCTCCACATGGCAGATGACCTCTATCGAGGTGAAGTAACGTTTCCTAAGGCTTTTGTGAACAGTATGTATTCATTTTAAATTCTAATATTATGGTACGAGTTGAATCAAATGATAATGACGATGTGCCCAAATTGCTGAAAGAATTAACTGATAAAAAACAAAAAACTATGGAACAGAAAAACGAAACAAAGTTGACGAAAACACAGGTTTTTAATGTGATTATTCTGGACAAGAGCGGATCGATGGAGAGCATTCGCCAGGCGGCTATCAGTGGATTTAATGAAACGTTGAGCGGGATTAAGAAGGCCCAGGAGAAGTTCGCTGATACGCAGGATCATTTCGTGTCGCTGCTTACGTTCTGCAGTTGTGAAAAGAAGTATGTGTTCGACAAGGTGCCGGTGGCTGAAGCACGGCCGCTGACCATCGACGATTATGCGCCTTGTTGCTGCACTCCGCTCTATGACGCGATGGGATTCACGCTGACTTCGATGCGGAATTATGTTCGCGACATTGAGGATTCGGTCGTGGTAGTGACAATCATCACCGATGGTTTGGAGAATGCATCGAAGGAATTTTCAGGACCTGCCGTGAAGCAATTGGTGGAGGATCTGAAGAAAGAGGGATGGACATTCACCTACATGGGAGCGAACCAGGATTCGGTGGAGGTGGCTTTCACGCTCTCTATCCGTAATGCCCGCAACTTCGACTACTCTGCTGAGGGTACAACGGCTGGAATGGCTAAAGATGCCTCTACGCGTATGAATTTCTTCTCGCGTCTGTCGAATTTTAAGAAGAATATGGCAATGGGTGTTGCCCCTATGCCGGAAGCAGATCTCCGGAACAGTTACACAGCTATGGCAGATGAGGCTTTCGATGAGGAGGAGGGAAAGTGATTCCTAATCTGAATTAGCCTATATTGTTATGATGAGGGTGTGTCAAAATGAAAATTGACACACCCTCGTTGCAAAATCATTGAATAATTGGCTTACTGATTGGAATGTCCGAATTCGTTGTACGACACGTTCTCGGGTTTCCATTTGTCTTTGGGTTGAGGCTGCTCAGCAGGATATCCGATAATGATCGTGCAAAGTGGAATGAATGATTCCGGCAACTTCAATGCCTCGCAAACCGGAGCTATACGTTCGTCCATGGGGTGGAGGGCTGTCCAAACGGCACCCAAGCCTTGTGCATGAGCTGCCAGCAGAATATTCTCTGTAGCGGCAGAGCAGTCCTGAATCCAGAACTCACGAGCCTTGCCTTCCCGGGTCTTACTCATATCGCCGCAAACCACGATGGCTAAAGGAGCTGATTGCAGCATCTTTCCACGTGGATTGGCTGCGGCAAGTTCTTCCAGTTTTGCCTTGTCGTTGATCACTACAAAATGCCAAGGCTGGGCATTCATGGCGGTAGGTGCTGCCATACCGGCACGAAGCATAGCCTCGACTTTTTCCATTTCGACAGGCTGATCGGTGTACTGGCGGATGCTGGTGCGGGTCATGATTACCTCCAAGGCGGCTTTGCCGTTGTCTTGGGGTTCGTTCTTCACTTCGTTGCTACAGGTGCACGACGACAGCAATGCTGCGCATGCTACGGCTAAAATGCTTAATTTCTTCATGTGGATCTTTGTTTGTTGGTTTGTTTTATTTGGGTTATTTGTATTCGAATCCGTTGTATCTGATGCTATAGGACATATATACATTCATGTGGATGTCTCTGCCTTGCTGATGTCGTTTGCGCAACTCGTCTGAAATGATGCTATAGGCTCGTTTCTGATCTTTGCTCCATTTCGATTTGTCCGTTTCCTCTGCTTTCTTGATACGGTCCGGAATTTCTTCCGACTTAATGGTTTTGGACTCCAGGCTGTTGCTTGCACTGATAGGCATATAAATGCCTCCGCCCAAATCGCGGCATTCGCGTAGGCTGTTCACTGCTGTCCCTTTTGTCTCGATCTTCAGAATGCCCCAAGCGTCTTCCACAACATGAATGCTTGTCGTCCGTTTGACGATTTTTACGCTATCGTTTTTCACTGATTTATATTTAGTTACTCGGGTATATTCGAGCACATCGATGACTTTCCCGTCCATTTCATAAGAACCGGTCAGCACTAAGCTGTCACGTAGAGATCCTTTGCGTCCCCAGGCGCAATCGGAACCGTAAATGTCATCGAAAATGTTTCCTTCGATCAGCAGCCTGTTGTTCTTATAGAGTGTCTCTTTTTCGCTGTCCGACAGGTTCCGGTTGCATTCCGTGACCCGGCAGTCGGTATCTTTGATCTTCCCCATCTGATAACTTCTGTTTAGTGAAACCTTGGCCTTCAGGTCGGGATAATCGAAGATGAGGGTTATAAATTTCCGCATTCCCACGACTGCCGCCGCTGCCTTGAAAGCGAACACGTATTTCTTCGGGATGACATTCAGGAAAAGGTCGAAGTCGTTCAGCCCGACACTGTATTTCAGTTCAGCATCCCACTTCTGGATTCTTTTCCGGTTGATGTCTGCCTGATCCCAGACGTGGCGAAGCACATAGTGGCTCGGGCTTTCTCCGTTGGGCGTAATAATCGAAGGCGGCAGCATCAGAAGGGCTTCTTGCAGAGTTTCGTTGTTGACGAGCACTTGCCCTTGGGTCAGGGTGAGTTCCTTCTGCAGGGATTGCTGTCCCATGCAGGAATATTCGACCGTTAAAGTGCCTGTTGGCAAATCATCCAGTTCGTATTCCCCTTCCTGATTGGCTGCGGTGCCCCGGTTCAGCGACGGAATGTAAACCGTGGCGAACGAGCAGGGTGTGCTGTCGTTCTGCATGACAACGCCTTTCAGCGTCTGTGCTGAGAGCGGCAGGCAGGAAATGGCTGCGACGATAATGGCGAAAAAAGCAGATTTCATAGTTGTTTCATATTTCAGTCAGTTCATTCGATGCGCAAAGATAAAGTTTTTTCCGGTTTCTTCCGTCAGATTGTCGGAATTTTTGTCCGATTTTCCGTTTATTTACCATTTTTTAGGTATAAATATTGAATTTTCGGACAACGTTGGCTTTAATTTGACAAAAAACAGTATCTTTGCGACCGAATATTTAGCAACACGATCGCATGGCAAACTTAAAGACCCTTTTTAAGGACACTGCTATTTACGGCATAAGCAGCATCGCTGCCCGTTTCATCAATTACCTGCTGGTTCCCATCGAGACGTATGTGTGGGTGGCAGGAGGCGGCCAGTTCGGTGTCATCACCAACGTGTATTCCTACATCGGGCTGTTGATCGTAATCCTGACTTTCGGAATGGAGACAACCTTCTTCCGCTTTGCCAACAAAGACGAGGAAAAGGCGCTGATGGTCTATTCCACTGCATTGCGGATGGTGGGTTTCGTGGCCTTGCTGTTTGTGGTGCTGGTTATGCTATTCCTCGATCCCATCACGTCGTGGATGGGGTATGCAGAGCATAAGCCCTACATCGGAACCATGGCGATTTGCGTGGCCATCGATGTGTGGTCGTGCATTCTGTTCGATTATCTGCGCTACCGCCATCGTCCGCTGAAGTTCGCGGTGCTCAAGGTGTTCAATATCCTGCTGAATGTGTCGTTGCTGAGTATGTTCCTGCTGGTCTTCCCTCATTTTAATATTACCATTCCCGGACTTTACGAATCGGACGGCACGCCAGACGTGGGAGTCGTGTTCTATGTGAATCTGCTCTGCTCAGTAGTTACGACATTGCTGCTGTTCAAAGAGATGAAAGGCGTGGCATTCGGTTTCGACTGGGACCTCTGCAAACGGATGCTGTCATACACCTGGCCTATGCTGATACTGGGCCTGGGCGGACAGTTGAACCAGAATGCGTCTGCCATCCTGTTCCCGTTTTTCTACGATGGATCTGAACTGGAAGCCAAAGCACAACTGGGCATTTATGGCGGATGTATCAAGATTGCCATGATTATGGTCATAATCACACAGGCTTTCCGTTTCGCCTACGAACCGTTCGTGTTTGGTAACAAGGATGCAGACAAGAAAGACACCTATGCCAACATCATGAAATATTATATCATCTTCACCATGCTGGCATTCCTGTGTGTTACGGGCTTCATGGATATTATCCGCTTTGTGGTTGCTCCTACCTATTGGGAAGGCTTGAAGGTGGTGCCTATCGTGATGGCGGCTGAAATGATGTTCGGTATCTATTTCAATCTGAGTTTCTGGTATAAACTGACCGACCGGACCATCTGGGGGGCATATTTCTCTGGCTTAGGCTGTCTGGTGCTGATCCTGATCGATATTTTCCTGATTCCGAAGTTCAGTTACATGGCTTGTGCCTGGGCAGGTTTTGCCGCATACGGCATAAGTATGGTTGCGTCGTACGTTTTCGGGCAGAAATACTATCCGATCAACTATCCGATCAGGCAGATATTCTGTTATGTCGTGCTCGCGGTGGTGCTCTTCTTCGGTATGTATGCCGCCAACCGCTATTTGTCGATAGTGCCGGCTCTGGCAGTCAACACATTGCTGATATTGGTGTTTGTCGCCTACATTGCCAGGAAGGATTTCCCGCTCAGTTCTCTGCCTGTGGCCGGGAAGTATTTCAGGCGGAACTAAGCCGGTCATTTGAATAATTCCGAACCGAAATTGCTCTTTTTTGAATGAAAATTGCCAGAAGAATGCCTGAAAGTGCTGCTTTTTGTTGATTTTTATGTTAAAAAGTTGGCGGGTTCGTAAAAAAAGAATATCTTTGCACGATAGAAACAAACGGAATTCGGACAGATCTAATCAGAAGTTAGCAATTATGAAGAAGACTCAAATTATATTTCTACTGCTTTTGCCACTATTGTACTCGTGCAGTAACATCGAAGATTATCCTTTCGATGAGATTATCTATGGCAAGACGGAAGCACGCGAGAACATGCAGAAAGTGTTCGGTGAGACATTCGATACCGACTGGAAGACCACTAATACCGTTTCTCTGACGGTGAACGTGGATGGCGACCGGGAGGATGTGTCCAAACTGATGATTCTGACCAATCCCCCTTTTGGCGGAAACCACAATGCCGGCATCCTCAACGGGTGTGAAGTGCAATACGGCGATCAGGTTACATTGCAGCTTGAGGTGCCAAAAACCAGTTCGCGCCTGTATGCCACGCTGGTCTTCAACGACGGAACCTATTACGTGAAAGGCTTTGATGCCAGTGAGACTTCCCTTTCGTTCAGGGAGGACGTTGCCGCAGCACCTGCCAGCCGCAGGCAGTTGGCCGCCAGTGTGAGCTACAAGCTCCAGCGTTCAGCGCAGTCGTACAACAAGGAGCGATGGATGAAAGGCGTGGCCGGCTACGAAGGCTGGGAGAACGACAGCCTGTACCTGCTTTCCGATGGCGATGAGCAGAAAGTAATGGTAACAAGTCCCGCTAACTACGACAACGACTTCATCGCTGATATCCGTGCCTGCATTTTCTCCTACTTGCCGCAGAAGCAGGACAATCTGCCCATGATTCAGGAGAGCGGATACTATAATGAGGACTGCTACCTGACGACAACCGGCAAGGAACCTATTGTCGTTTATCCTATCTATCGCAATGACGGCACATCGAGCGAGGCTGCCAATTCCCATCTTTACTATTACTACTACAATCCGGAGGAACTGGGGGGCCTGAGCGAAGAGGAGCAGGTGCAGTTCCTGAAGGATCTTCCCAAATACAAGGCAGTGCAAATGTGGCGTACCGTCAAGAATCTGCCTAACGATACGATTGTCAAGAAACTGGGCTACCAGCTGCTCTATTTCGGTGATACGAAGAAGCCTGTCCTGAAAACCACCGCAGGCACCGTCGATTTCCCGGCAGGCTACCGGCTTGGCTTCATGTCGCGCTGTTTGCATGGAAAAGCCAACAAACGCGGCGAGGTGTATGCTGACGGACGTCTGAACAAGGGTATCAACATGTTCGGAGACTATGCTTCTTCCGGTTTCGGGGACAGTGATCCGCGTATGGCTTGGGTGGAGTACAACAAAAAACTGTTCCTCTGTGTTGAAACAGGTTCCGACCGTGACTTTAACGATGTGGTTTTCGAAATCAGCGGCGGTGTGGAGTCTTTCAACGACAAATTCGATGCAGAATGCAACGGTTATACGTTCTGTTACGAAGATACCCGTAAGGGTGATTACGATTTGAACGATGTGGTGATTCGCGCCAAACGAATCAGTGCTACGCAAATTGAGTATGCCGTGTTGGCCTGCGGTGCATCCGATGAATTGTATATCTACAATGTGGAGGGTAAAACCATCAACAAGAAAACGGAGGTGCATGAACTCTTTGGTGTTTATGACCGTTCGTTCATTAATACCCAGCGTAACAGGAAGAAGTTCGACTATGTGTTGGATACCATTGATGTGCCCTGGAACTACACCATCCTGAGTAATCCGCCGGCTGTCTATAACAAGACGAAGAATATTCTGATTTCATTGTCTCTGGAAGGGCAGGATCCTCATGCCGTGATGATTCCAATCGAGTTCGAGTGGCCTTTGGAGAGAGTCTGTGTGAAGGATGCCTACGCGAATTTCATCACATGGGCCAAGGAACTCAATATCTACGAGGATTGGTATAATGAGCCGGAAACCGATAAGGTTTACGACAAATAGTCCGCTCCATTTCCGATATCGTTTTTATGCTATACGCAAAGCCGGCCATTTCGATGGCTGGCTTTTTGCTTGTGTGCCAGTTTGCTGTCCGGTTGGGAATTTTTGCTGCATAGTTATGGAACAATTTTTTCATAGTTATGGAACAAAATCTGCATAGGCATGCCGCAAATTCGTGTGTTTTTTACCTACCGTTAGGATGGCAATTGTTTCAAAGAAGGGGTAAAGTCTGTTCACTTGACGTTTTTTACCCCTTCCTCATTTTTTTTTGATACGATTTCGAACCTTTCTCTTTATTTTTCTCTCTACCTTTGCGCCCGGAATCGGAAACCGGAAGTTCCGAGCCCCACTGCATGAAAACTACAAACCCTTAATTATATTTATTATGAGAAAAAACAACTTTTTTTTGAAATCGCTCCTCTTCGCAGGTCTGCTGCTGGGGGGGGCAAGTTCTGCGTGGGCGGACGGCACGATTAGTATTCCGCAAGACATGGGAAGCTATATCGTTCTTGGCAGCGCCACTGGCACGGAGAACTTTGCCAGCTACATCTCAACGAAGACCAACTGCTCTATTGACAGTCGACTCGGTGATGCAGAAAATAACAAATACTATACCATTGGCACTACTTTAGATCAAACAAGCGCTACCTTTGCCATTGATGTCACTACGAGTTCTGCCGGAACCTACGTATTTGGCTTCAAAACGGGAGCAGCAAATGATGCCGCTTCCACGGTAAACATCACGATAAAGAAATCAGGGGAAAGCGAATCGACTATAATTGCCACCGCCGAGACCGTTGTTACAGACAGCAACTGGGATCCAAACAAAGAGCACGTTTTCTATGTCAGTGACTTAGACGCATCTGCTACTTACACCATCACCCTTGCTATCACCAAGACTGGAGGCCGTTATTGTGGCAACTTCGGTCAGTTCTATTTCCATAGCAGTAGTCAGTATGATGCTTTTCCTGTAAAGGCTGAGCCTCAGACTTACATTGACATAGAGCATGGCTCTTACACAGGTAGCATTGCTTATGAGTCCACAGACAGCAACGCAGGCAGTGTTGGTAACCTGAAAAATGGTGGCACAGCGGTATATACTTGCTATGTCGCCACTGCAGGCCGTTACTTGATGCACATGAGTGAGAAATATTACGGAATAGGTACCATGACCGTCACTATTACCGATAAAGTTACAGGCACCGCAGAGGTAACCCAGGTGTTCGACGTACCCAGTTTCGATAGTTTTACCGATTATGAATTCCCATTCTTTACAGATTTAACCACAGGTATTAAAGATATACAGCTGGTATTCAATGGTACTGGCAATGATTGGGGTTATATCTGCAACTACAAAGACATATTCTTTGAGTCATACGAGATTGCTTCGCACTACAATGCGCTGCCAATGTATGGCACTTCTGTACTTGACACCAATTCCGGTAGCATAAACACCAGCAGTGGTGCGCCAAGAGCTGAAACACAGAGTGGAACCATCTATACACAGATAGGTTTTGTCAACAAAGACACATACGCTGATGATTATTATGTATACATTAGTGGTAATGAAACAGCATATTATGACCTACGAACAAATATCTCGTATTACAATAATGGTGGAACATTCAAGCTCACTATTACCGATGTGACAACACATACGAAAGAAGTGGATGCACAAGAGTCAGCAACCATTACGGCAAAAGGAAATATTGTACTGCCTATTACAAATGCGTTGACTCCAGGTCTGAAGAAGATTCGATTCGATTTCGTGAATGATGATGCCACCACTTATCTGTTCAATCTAAAGGACATCTGCTTCTACAAGCGCTCGCTCAACGAAAGCTACGACTACACGCCTGCAGCAGCCAGCAATGTGGACGTAGTGCTCACCCGCAGTATTACTGCCAACAATTGGAGCACTATTTGCTTGCCATTCGCGTTAACGAGCGAACAGCTGACCTCTACTTTTGGTAGCGGCGTAAAAGTGGCAGAGTTATCAGAAAGTGGAACTGATGAAAACACACTGTCTTTCAGTTCTGTTACATCAACTACCGCCAATAAGCCCTACGCAATCAAGGTCGCCAGTGACTTCACCTCAGCAACCATCAGCGGCGTAACTATTGAGGAGGGAACTCCAACACAGAGCGTTGGTGACTGGGAGTTTATTGGAACCTATAGTACGGTATCGAACCTCGCTGAGGGCAACTTCTACATCAAGAGCAACAGTCTGTATCAGGCAACTGGAACGCAGAGTGTAAAGCCCTTCCGCGGATACTTCCACTATAAAGGCAGCGGTTCGCCACGTCAGGTTAGTTTCTTTGTCGATAGTGAGACCTCTGTCGAATCGGTACAGGCCGCAGAAACAACAGACAAAGCCTCAGCTTTCGATCTTCAAGGACGCCGTGTGAATGAATCACACTTGACTCGTGGAATGTATATCGTGAATGGGAAAAAGATGATTGTCCGATAATGGTGAGATTCAGATAAAAAGTATCAATATTTAAAACAGGAAACAATGAAAAAGACATATATTGCACCCACAACAACAATGGTAGCAATCAGCACTGATAACCGGATTATGGTAGGCAGCAATGTAAGCGGTCTTGACGACTTCGACGGATACAAAGGAAATGGAAGTGCCAGCGATGAAGCAGACGGCTCCCGTGTTCGCCTCTGGGGAGATGATTGATTTACACTTACTCACACATAATAAACAATGAAAACATTCAGAAGAATGACAATGTTCCTGCTTGCAATGGCAGGAATATTGTCTGTGCAAGCGGCTGAAACGGTAAGCATCCCGACAGCAAGCGGCACTTACATCGATTGGAACGCTTGCGACCTGACAAGCGCCAATGTGGAGAACAGCGGAGCCAATATCGGTTCGACCGGTAAGAATACGGTAGCTACCTTCTCCATCAGTAATGAAACCCAGCAGGACTATATCCTAACCTTTGCCACAGGTTCGAAGTATGCAGCAGCGATGCAGGTGACACTCACCAACACCGCTACAAGCGATGTGATTGTCACCAAAAGCGTTGACATCGTGAACACCGGTAACTGGACACCTGCTACCATCACAAATATCTTCCTTTCGCAACTGCCAGCAGGCACTTTCGAACTGAAGATGAAGGTGACAGAGGCAACCAGCTATGCCGGAAACTGGGGTAAACTGGCGGTCTATACCACCGAGAGTTTCAACACCATCCCGGGAACCATCAGCATTGCCAGTGGCGGCTATGCAGGCGGAGCCCGCTTGGAGAACAGTGATACCAATGTAGGATGGGTTTCGAACGGAACGTCTGCCTCCTATAGCTTCATCTGCTCGCAGGCAGGTGTCTATAAGATGACCATCCCGATGACCCGTTATGGTGACGGCACCATCACCACTACCGTTATCGACGAAGAAACCGGGGAAGTGGAAGCCGACGGTGTGTGGACGATGACGAATCCTTCCAATTATGCTGACACTGATGTGCCCGTGGAGGGAGAACTGACTACTGGCATGAAGAAACTCACCATGCAGTTTGTTACCACCAGCAGCTTCCTGTTCAACTACAAGGACTTCACGATGACTCGCATCGGTGATCATTTTGCTGCGGTGAAAGGTGTTTCTGTCAGCGGACAGACCGTTACGATTGGCGATGACAGCGACTGGTATTGCCAGTTGCCCGCAGCCAGCGAAGCAACTACGACGTTCTCTGTCAATGTCCAGAGTGGTACGATTGCAGCCACCGCCATCGACGGTAGCAGTAATGCAGTCGGCGTAACCGATAACGGAGACGGCTCTTTCTCGTTGGCAACACCGGCTCCTGGTTCAGTCACAACAGTCACTCTGACGCTAACTCCTGACGAAGGTGCGGCTTCCAGCCAGATCGTCTATACCTTGAAACTCTTCCGCATTGGAGAGATTTCGCTGACCGATGTGCTGGTGGATGGAATCAGCATCGATGTGCTCAGCGATATGAACGATAACCAGACTGCCACCTATAGCGCTTGCTATACTGCTGTCCCGACAGTTCAGGTGAAGGTGGTGGATGGCAGCACCGTCACAGCTTCTGCTCCTGCATTGAACGGTACTCGGGCTACCTATTCCATTCACGTCGAAATGGCAGGCAAGGAGAAAGACTATACTTTGGTCATCGAGGGCTTGAATATCTATGTGTCGGGAGAGGGCGATGAGACCGTCCGGCTAAAATATACTACCGAAGGAAACGACAAGACCAATAATATTTGGACTGACGGTCTCTATTCCCTTTCGCCTATCGGTGACGGCTGGAGCAACAGCGGTTTCAAGATGAAGTCGAATTCGACAAATACGCTTTCTGTGCCCAGCGATGTGGTTGTCAAACAGTTCATCATTCATCAGTTCAGCGACAACTATGCGCCCGGTTCGTTCGGTACACTTACAAGCGAAGGCATGACTGCTTATATTCCTGCTAAGCATAATTTCGTAAACGGACAGCAGTATGACCTCGTCATTAACCTGGAAGGACACCAGGCTGGAAAACCTTTGGTATTCACTCTCGAGAATGGTTCGCAGCCAACAGGATGGTTCGAGCTTACCATCGAAAAGCAGTCCATTGCTACAGCTCCTGTGCTGGTTGATCAGCAAGTGACTGTTGTTAACAATCATGCAGTGGTGGCATTGACCTTCGATCGGGAAATGCTCAGTACCGAAGCAACCATCAATGGCGGTAATGTGACTGCTGATGGCGGTTCTGCAACCCTCTACTTCCCGGTTTGGGGCCTCGACTATGCAAAGGACTATACTCTCGTCATTGCAGCAGGTGCTGCCAGCGACAGTTATGGCAATGTCAATGCAGAGGCAATCAATATTGCTGTAAACACCGATGCCAAAGCTGTTGTGGCAAAGTTGGTTTACGATTACGTGGTTTCGGATGTGGATGAACTGAAAGCAGCGGTGGCTGCCGTCAACGGTTCGAATACTTCTGCTTCTGCCGCACGTAAGACCATCTTCCTGAAGAATGGAGACTACAATATGGGTACCACCGAGTTGCGTCTTTCCGGCTATAACATTTCGCTCATTGGCGAAAGCCGCGACGGAGTTGTCATTCGCGGACAGCGTAGCGGTATCTCTAATCCGACCGTCAACCTTCGCGACCGGACAGGTTTCTATCTGCAAGACCTTACTCTGCTCAACGACCTGAACTATTACAAGCCGTTGCAGGACAAGGAAGCTACTGACGGTGGTGTGGCTGTAGCTGTTTATGGTGGCGACAAAACTGTGATGAAGAACGTTCTGTTGTTGGGTACTCAGGATACACAGGTAACGGGTCATCGTGCCTACTTCGAGGATTGCGAGATTCACGGAACTGTGGACTTCATCTGTGGCGGCGGTGATAACTTCTATTATCAGACCCGTTTGGTGGTTCATCGCAGCAGCTCAGTCATTACGGCACCGAGCACCAGTGCCGCTTTGAAGTGGGGCTATGTCTTCCAGCAGTGTACCATCGACGGAGCCAATGGCGACAGCGATGCCGGTTACGGACTGGGTCGTCCTTGGCAAGATACGCCTCGATGCTACTACCTGAACACTACGATGAATGTTGAACCGAGTGCCAACGGATGGAATGGCATGAGCAACCTGACGACTTATTTCTATGAGTACAACTCTGTGGATAAGAACGGATCGGTCATCGACCTGAGTGTGCGAGGCAATTCTTCAACATCAACCAACACTTACGCTCCGGTATTGACTTCAGCTGAGGCTGCCAAGTTCACCTTGGAGAACGTCTTGGGTGGTACCGACTCCTGGCTACCTACCGATATGACGGCTGTTCCTGCTACACCGGTTGCCAGCCTCACTGGAACTACCCTCAGCTGGACAGATGTAGAGGACGCCCGCTGCTATGTCATTCTGAAGAATGGAGCCTATTTTGCCAATCAGACAGAAACTACGCTGACCGTTGACGCATCAGGACTTTACACCGTTCGTGCGGCTAATGCTATGGGTGGTCTGGGCAACGCTTCGAATGCTGTCGGAACCCTCGTACTTGACGAAAATGCAGACAATGTATCCGACATCGTGGCTGCATTCGATGGTAAGACCGTAGATGTGCGTCTGGAGCGTGCTATTGCAGCCAATGTCTGGAGCACCCTCTGCCTGCCGTTTGCACTTACTGGCGAACAAATTGCTGCTGCATTCGGAAGCGAAGCTAAGGTGGTGACTTTGAAGGCGGTGAACGGTGGCGTCCTGACACTTGCAGCAGTTTCAGCCCTTGAGGCAAACCAGCCTTGTATGATTAAGTTGACTAAAAATTTCACTTCTGGGCTCTTTGAGCAGGTGACTTTTGCAGCAACTGACGATCCTTCACAGACTGTAGGAAGCGTAACCTTCCAGGGAACCTATTCTGCAGGCACCCTCCCGCAGAACGCCTACTTCGTCTCGGAGAACCAACTGTATCGGGCTGTTGACGACACGAATACGATTCTGCCTTTCCATGCTTACTTTACCACCACCGATCTGGCTCATATCTTGAACTTCAACTTCGAGGATGAGGAACTGACTGGCATCATGACGGTGAGGGGTTCCGGATTCAGGGAGAATGAGTCCTATACGCTCGACGGTCTCTGCATCAAAGGACAGCCTGCCGCAAAGGGTATGTACATCGTGAACGGAAAGAAAGTTATCATCAAGTAAAAAGAGATTGGCTATGAAAAGAAAATATATGACCCCGCAAGTCTGTGTCCTGACGATTGAAAACAGCCTGCCATTGGCAGCCTCTCTGGGCAACGGTAATACACCCAATGTCGATCTCAATCAGGCAGGGAATGGTTCCGGACGTGTGGCCGGTGCCGGACAGTCAAGAGACTGGACGGATTATGAATTGTAACTGAACGGTTTCCTTTAAGGGAATCAAAATTCTGTAAATAGAGCGTCTGGAGTCTTCATTCCGGATGCTCTTTTCTTATGTTTCTGTTTCGTCGAACTGACAAAAAGGGGTAAAAACGCGTTGGCGCTTATTTAAAATATGAGGAAATCGGGGGAAAGTTTGTCTGTTTCGAGAAAAATTATCAACTTTGCACCGCTTTTCGCGCGAAATTCATAAGAATGTAGGCAGAAGCACATTGTTTAATAATAAACCAATCAAAATTTAACAGTTAGTTATGAACAACTACGAAACCATTTTCATTTTGACTCCCGTTTTATCTGATCAGCAGGTAAAGGAAACGGTAGAAGCTGTTAAGGCTGAACTCACAAAAAATGGTGCAACCATTGTTAATGAGGAGGCTTGGGGTATGAAGAAACTGGCTTACCCAATTCAGAAGAAATCTTCTGGCTTCTACTTCCTGGTGGAGTTCGATGGCGAACCAACCATCGTAAACAAGCTCGAGACTTATTTCCGTCGTACCGACCGTGTCATCCGTTTCTTGACCGTTAAGAACGACAAGTATGCAGCTGAGTACGCCGCTAAGCGTCGCGCTCTGAAACAGGCTAAAGCACAGGAGGCATAATCATGGCAGAAGTATCTGAAATCCGTTATCTGACCCCAGTGTCAGTTGACACCAAGAAGAAAAAGTATTGCCGTTTCAAGAAGAGCGGTATCAAGTACATCGACTACAAGGATCCTGAGTTCCTGAAGAAGTTCTTGAACGAGCAGGGTAAGATTCTTCCTCGTCGTATCACCGGTACATCTTTGAAGTTCCAGCGTCGTGTGGCTACTGCTGTTAAGCGTGCCCGTCAGATTGCTCTTCTTCCATACGTAACCGATTTGCTGAAGTAATTATTAACCAAGTAAAATTTTAGACCGATTATGAAGATTATTCTGATTGAAGACGTCCAGAACCTTGGTTATAAGGACGACGTTGTTGAAGTAAAGAACGGTTATGGCCGTAACTATCTGATCCCAACCAAGAAGGCTATCCTGGCTACTCCATCTGAGTTGAAGCAGCTTGCTGAAAAGCAGAAGCAGCAGGCTCAGAAGCAGGCCAAGATCAAGGCTGATGCTGAGGCTTTGGCTGCTGCTATTCAGGCTGCCGGCGAACTCACCATCACTGTGAAGGCTTCTGAGGAAGGCAAGATCTATGGTTCTGTTAGCAACATTCAGATTGCTGAGGCTCTCGAGGCTAAGGGTGTTACCGTTGATCGCAAGGTCATTGCAGCTGATGCTATCAAGGCTCTCGGTAAGTATGAGGTTGTTGCTAAGTTGCACCGTGAGGTTAGCGCTCCTATCAGCGTTAACGTTGTTGCTGAGTAATTATAGCACATTCAATAAAAAAAGGCTCGAATGAAAATTCGGGCCTTTTTTGTGTTCTTAAAATCTCCGTGTTGTCTTTCTTTTACTTTGCCAGCAGATACATTTCTTTGGCTGCCAAGAGGAAGGCTCCGACACCGAAACCGGCTGTGCTCTTCTGATCGACCGTCTGGCCGGGGATGGCGCGTTCGCCAATGGGCTGAACATATCCGAGGCTGCCATCCTCCTGAATGGCAGTTTGGGTCAGATAGTTCCAGGCCTTCAGACAGACAGGCAGATACTCCTTGCGAGGCAAGAGACCCTTGCGGATGCCCCAGAGCAAGCTGTAGGTGAAGAACGCTGTGCCGCTCGTTTCTGGTCCGGGAGCATGATCTGCATCTAAGATGGAGCGTGTCCAATATCCTTCAGGCTGCTGGCTATGGGCCACAGCGGCAGCCATTTCCAGATAGGTCTGGCGGAACTCATTCATGTATTTGTAGTCGGAAGGCAATTCATCCATGCAGCGGGCCAGAGCTGCCAGCACCCAACCGTCGCCGCGTGCCCAGAAGTCTTTCTTTCCGTTCACCGACTTGTGTTTCGGATAGACATATTTTCCGTCACGATAGAAGAGGTGTTCCTCCTGATCGTACATGAGATTTTTAGCATACATCCAATATTCGTACAGCTTTTCGCCATACTGATCGTTGTGGGTAATATTGCCCAAGCGTACCATGACGGGCATCACCATATAAAGGCCGTCAGCCCACCACCAGTAGTCGTTCTTATCGGTTGACATCTCATATTCCATCACCTCGCGGGCACGGGTAATCTTCTCCACTTGCTGCGGATCCGTATCTGCCAGGCCCATCGACTTGTCGATGTTATATAGTTCTGCATAGCTTTGGAAGCAGATCTGCCAGTCTCCGAACAAAACAAACTCCGGACGTTCGCCATAATCGTACCTCCATTTGTTCTTCTGGGTCGATGTGGCACCCTGCCAATGGTTGCCTTCCGCCCAGCGACGGGTATAATCCAGGTAATCGGTATTGCGGGTAATCTGCCAGGCAGCCAGATTGCCGGTATGATAGGCAGCATTCTGCCAGAACGGAGAATAATCTGCGTAAGGTGCCCACTTGTCAGCCGGAGTGATTGGGTGTTCCTTTTGCCAGTGCGTGTTCACCTTATTCAGGTCAGCCAACACTTCGTTCGGTTTCGGTAGCGTCGATTTCCATGTGGCACACGACGGCAGCAGACAAGCCGCAGAGAGCAGAGCGATCAGTATTTTGCTTTTCATATTTTAAGGAAGGTTTTTAAGGGAGGGGATTGTTTTCTGCGAATTAATTACAAATTACAGATTACAAGTTACTGCCCCTTGGCTTAACCCCGTAATTCGTAATTTGTAATTAGTAATTAATAGTTAATAACTATTAACTAAAAATAGTTATTCTATTCCCAATAGAGAATTTGCGGGTTGATATGCCATTTGTGATCTTTCGGGAAGTCTTCGCCTTCCCAGGCCTTCTTGGAGGTCCACGATTGGGCAGGAGCAGTCCAGAACGGATCGTCAGCCGGCAAACCCAATGGTAGGAAGGCGAGAGAGGTCATGTAGAGGGATCCGTTGTTGGTATAGACATCTGCCACATTCGGGTGACTGCCCACAAAACCGATGGTCAGGAAACCGCCGGCATTAAAGTTGGTAGGAGCGTCCGAGGAAGCCTTGCCCTTGAAAATCTTTTCGAGATCCCCCTGATACATCCGCTTGATAACTGCCGTCAGCATGGCGCGGACCTGTCCTTCCGGCAGCTGCTCTGGCAGACGCTTCTGCCAAGCCAGCATCGAAAGAGGCTGGAAAACCGCCAGACGATAGGGAATGCTGCGTCCGAAAACAGGATATGTGCCTTCGGGCGAAACCAGACGCTCCAGAATGGTACTGAACTTCTGCATGCGCTTACGCACTTCAGCCAGACGCTCCGTCGGACCCAATGTGCGGTAGTTCAAATCGAGGCTGTGCACCAGATAATTGTTGCGAGGTTGCACATCGCAAACCATCTCCAGACACTCAGCATACATTGGGTGAATCACGTAGGAGTTATAGTAGTCGAAGGCGAACGAAGGCCCGTCGGAATACCAGCCGTCTCCCTGATACCATTCCTCAGCCTTATTGACCGCTGTCTTGATGCGGAATGCATCGTGAATAGGTTCAGAGATCTGCAGACCTAACGAAGCTATCAGTTGCTTGTTCTTCAACGCCTCTCTTACGGCAGGATCGTACGAAGCTTTCAGGAGGAAACTTTCTTCCATACCGCAGAAAAGGAACCAGTTCTGGTAGGGCGGGTCGTAGCGGTGCAGCTGCTGCAACTCATAGATATAGCGCAGTTTCGTTTCAATATCGAGCGGAAGCCAGAGTGCTTCATAGCCGCGATGGAAGCTTTCCACCACATAGGCAGCATCCACCAGCGTCTGTCCGCCGGAACCCCAACCCAGATAATCCGGACTTTTAGGATCGACAGCATTATGGTAGGCTTTGAGTGCCCACTCGCGCAGTTGCTTGCGTTGCTGACCTTCGGGAGTGTCATCGTCGGGCAGCGAGAGCCATGGAGCCAAACCTGCCATGAGGCGCCCGAATGCCTCCATATAGGTCACTTTCTTGTTGCGTCCGTCCCAGGTGGGCGACACTTCCAGATTGCCGCTTTCGTAGGTCATCACCTGTTGCAGGCGTCCTTCTGCCATAGGCTCCAGTACCGGCTGAGCCATGCGATAGAGCAGGGCCGCCCAAACTTCACGATCGGTAGGTTCGGTTGCCGCTTTCTTCTTTGCCCAGGCAGGCGAGAACAAAACGATGCAACACATCAGAACAAGAATTTTCTTCATGATATTGGAATATTAGCGTATTTATAAAATCGGGTTCATGCGCGGGTCGAGACAGAAATTCAGGCTCTTGCAAATCTCGTCGAACTTGTCGATGGTCTTGGTGCGGAACTTGCCGCGTCCATAAAGCAGCTTGGTTCCTTTTCTGTTCAATGCCTGTTTGTCGGTAATCCATTCTTCAGCTGTATATTTTTCAGGCGTGCGTTCCTCCTCATAATAATAGCTGATCTGCGACATCTGCACATTCAGTTTGTTTCCTTTCTGGCTCAACTTCAGCATATAGATGATCTGCGTGCGGTCGAGCACCAAAGCATTCGATTTGAAAACCATATATTCGACGACACCTAATTCAATCCTGTGATTGATCGAATCGGACAGAATGTCCTGCAACTTCAGGGTCTGATCGTTGTTGTAGTAGTTTTTGATCCATTGCTGCAAAGTCAGATACAGAGAATCAGCAGAAAAAGAAGCAGGAACCTCAAAGGTGTGGCTGAACGTCACGTTGCCCTCCACTTCGGGCACACCGCCTGCCAGGTACTTTGGGTCAACTGGTTCTTTTTCCTTGATTAACTGGGCAGATGCAGTTGTGGTGCCCAGCAAAAGGAGTAAACAGAATAATAAGTTTTTCATTTTTATAGTTTTTAAGAGTATTACTTGCTTCCGAGCCAGAGGAGAATCATCGCGATGACGACAAACAGCAGGTCGAGCGACTTCGACTTGATGTTCTTCTCCTTGAAGAAAAGCCATCCTGCCACGAATCCGACTATCACTCCGGAGCGGCGCACCAGCGAAACCACCGATATGAGTGCGTCAGGGTAGGATAGGGCATAGAAATAGCAGAAATCTGCAACGCTGAGGAAGATGGAGATGAAAGGAATCTGCCAGCGCCAGCGGAACGGATGCTTGGTGCGGTGTTTCTTAGGCGCCCAGCAAATCAGGCAGACAATGCCCATCATGAAGACCTGATACATATTGTACCATGACTGTACTACCATTTTATCGACCCGCAGGACATTGACCAGATACTTGTCGTACAGGCCGGAAATGGCTCCGATGACGGTTCCTGCTATCACCATCCAGATCCAGATGGAGTGCTTCAGGCTGATACCTTCTTTCTTGCCCGATACCGAAATCATCATGAACGCCAGAATCGAGACAATTACACCCGCCCATTGCCACGCGTTCAGCTGCTCTCCGAATACGAAAATGGCACCCAGCAGTACTAAAATCGGGCGTGTGGCATTGATGGGCGAAGCAATGGTGATGGGCAGGTGCTTCAACCCGTAGTAGGCACAGATCCAGGAAGACAGTACAATGGCTGATTTCAGGATAATCAGACCGTGAATGCGCGGGTCGAGCGTCCAGGGGATGTAGAGCAGATGGCTTTCTGCAATGTATCCCCATTTGGACAGCAGCACCAGCGGCAGGAAGATGCAGGTGCAGAAGAACGTGTTCAGGAGCAGCACCGGAATCACTGCATTGTCGCGCAACGCTATCTTCTTGAAGACATCGTACACGCCAAGTAGCATGGCGCTTGTGAAAGCCAGAATGATCCACATGGCTACAGAAGTGCTTTAGCTGTTTATTTGCTTTGGAAAGCCAGTGCGTAAATTCTCATCTGCTTGACCATGGCCAGCAAGCCGTTCGAACGGGTGGGGGAAAGGTGTTCGCGCAAACCGATCTTTTCGATGAAGTACAGGTCTGCGTTCAGTATCTCTTCCGGAGTATGGTCGCCCAACACCTGAATAATCAGGCTGACCAGACCTTTGACAATCACGGCATCGCTGTCGCCCACGAAATGAATCAGGCGGGAGGCCTCGTCGAAGTCCGCCTGAATCCACACCCGGCTCTGACAGCCTTCAATCAGATTCTGCGGGGTCTTGTATTGCTCAGCCAAAGGTTCCAGATTGTTGCCCAGTTCAATCAGCATCTGGTATTTGTCCATCCAGTCGTCGAAAGCTGAAAAATCGTCGATGATCTGGTCTTGAATTTCGTTAATGCTATTTGCCATTTGTATATTGTTCTTTATAAATTACTTAAGTGATCTTTATCCCTTATGCCTCTCCCTTTAATAAATCAGGTGCATAATGACGTCGCCTACCTTCTGCAAGGTTTCCTTCGAAATCTTGTCGAGCGTATCTTCGGTGGTGTGCCAATAGGGGAAGAACGAGCCGTTGCCTCCCACGCGGGTGTCGATGATATCGATGGTAGGAATCCCTAAAGAACGGTTCACGAACACATGGTCGTCGGTAATGCGGGCACCCGTTTTATCGACGAACAGATGTTTGTACCCCAGTTTAGCGGCGGTTTTCCACACTAAGGAAACCACATCGTTCGCATAATAATCAGAGTAATATTCGCGATAAAAGGAGGCATTGGGGCTCCCCACCATGTCAAGCAGAATGCCATACGTGGCAGTATATCCGCTCACATGCGGATTCTGGCACCATTGTTGCGTGCCCAAGCCCCAGGCTTCCTCATTGTGCGGACCTTCCCAAGAGGAGGGAGCTCCGAGATCTTCAGCATCGGTCAGGAAAATGTCGATGCCGGCACGAGGGCTTTGCAGCGATGCCTGGCGGGCGATTTCCAGCAATACACCCACACCGGACGCTCCGTCGTTGGCAGCCGGTATCGGTTCGTTGCGTTTTGCAGGATCGGGGTCTTCGTCCGCGATCGGACGGCTGTCCCAATGCGCCATGAGCAGAATGCGATGCTTGGCTTCCGGATTGTAGCTTCCCACCAGATTGATGCAGGGGTAGCGGGTGCCGTCGTATGCGGTGACTGTGGCACGCTGTTCCACCACCTTGGCGCCATAGCGTTCAAGTTCCTGATGCAGCCAAAGAGCACAGGCTTCCTGGGCTTCGGAACCTGGAACGCGCGGACCGAATTCCAGCTGTCGCTCCACCGCTTTGTAAGCGCTGTCTGCAGAAAAAACAGGCACGGCCTGAACTTCCTTTGGGGCGGCAGAAGACGTGGCCGGGGAACTTCCTTTCGCACATCCGGTAAGAAGAATCGCTCCTATAATTAAAAATAAATAATGTGTCATTTGTTTTTTATTTCGGCACAAAGTTACTGAATTTTTGCTGATTCAAACTACAAAAAAGCTAATTTTTTATGCTTTTCAGCATTTTTTATGAATTTTTTTACGTTTGTTGTATTTAATTTGGAGATTTTTATGTACTTTTGCACGTCAATAAACAGAATTAGGCCCAAATATTGCTTATATACAATGAACAACCGTATTACCCACGAAGGGGTAGTCAGTCGTGTTGATGGACAAAAAGTCACTGTGCAATTTGTGCAGCGCTCTGCTTGTGCCGATTGTCATGCCAAGATGTTATGCTCGAGCGGAGACGCCCGTCAGCGTAGTATTGTGGCGGATAGTTATGGTCTCACTTATTCGGTAGGCGATGAGGTGACCGTCGAGGTCACCAGCCAACTAGCCTGGACGGCTATGTTCTATGCTTTCGGTTTGCCTACGGTTTTGGCGCTTGTAGTGCTGTTCCCAGCCATCGGTTGGCTGGGAGAAATGGGTGCAAGTCTGCTGACATTAGGCGTACTTGCGCTTTATTATGCGATTTTCTACTTGTTCCGCAAGCATTTGGATCGTAAAGTGGTCTTCGTGCTTCACCACAAGGTGTGAACCGTAACGTCGCGACTCTTCAGTACGAAAACAAATAATTAACTAAACAACATATTAGTATCACTATGAATGTAATTCTGATTGCCCTTATCGCACTGGGTGCGATTGGACTCATAGGCTCTTTGCTCCTTTATCTGGTGGCAAAGCAGTTCTATGTTTACGAAGATCCACGAGTGGGTCAGGTTGAAGAAGCACTGCCTGGTGCAAACTGCGGCGGTTGCGGCTTCCCCGGATGTCATGGTATGGCTGATGCTTGTGTCAAGGCAAAGGATGCCAAGGGAGAACTTGGCGATCTGTTCTGCCCTGTCGGAGGCAACGATGTCATGGCACAAGTGTCATCGCTTTTAGGAATGGAGGCTGCTGCCGCTGATCCGAAAATCGCCGTTGTGCGTTGTAACGGAAACTTGTGCAGTCGCCCGAAGGTGGCTGTGTTCGATGGCGCCAAGTCGTGTGCCATTGCCGCTTCGACGTTCTCGGGCGAGACTGGTTGTGCTTTCGGTTGTGTAGGCTTGGGCGATTGCGTCAAGGCTTGCCAGTTCGATGCCATCCACATGAATACCGAAACCGGTTTGCCGGAGGTCGATGAAGAGAAGTGTGTGGCTTGCGGTGCCTGTGCCAAGGCTTGTCCGAAGTTCGTCATCGAGATCCGTAAGAAATCTGCTATGGCTAAGGCTCCGACCGCTAAGCGCGTTTGGGTCAGCTGTATCAACAAAGATAAGGGTGCTGTGGCTCGCAAAGCCTGCAACAACGCCTGTATCGGTTGCGGCAAGTGCCAGAAAGTTTGTAAGTTCGATGCCATTACCGTCGAGAACAATTTGGCGTTCATCGACAGCGAGAAGTGTAAGGCTTGCGGCATGTGCGTAGCAGAATGTCCTACAGGTGCCATCCACGCCACGGAGCCGGTAATGGCCGTTGTTGAGAAACTGAAGGCAAAGAAAGCTGCTGATGCCGCTAAGGCCAAGGAAGAGGCTGCCAAGAAAGCCGCAGAGGCAAAGGCTGCTGCAGAAGCTGCTCCAGCCCCACAGCCTGTCGCAGAAAAAGTGGCTGAAGCTCCTAAGGCAGAAAAGCAGTAATCCTCAAACGTTAATTAGTAAATTCTATTGCAGAATATGAAGACTTTCAAACTGGGCGGTGTACATCCCGCTGCAAACAAGCTTTCGGACAAGGCACCTATCGTGGTTGCTGAAGTGCCTGCTTTGGTGGCCATCCCTATGGCACAGAACCTGGGCGCACCTTCGAAGGCTATCGTCGCTAAGGGCGACAAGGTTAAGGTCGGAACTCCGATTGGCGAGCCAGGCGGCTTCCTTTCAAGTTTTGTTCACTCTTCTGTTTCCGGTACTGTCGATAAGGTTGACGTCGTTGAGGATGCCACCGGCAAGAAGGTGCCTGCCGTTTTCATTAAGGTGGAAGGCGACGAATGGGAAGAGTCGATCGACCGTTCTAAAGATATTGTCAAGGAAATCAAACTGGAGAAGCAGGAGATTATCGATCGCGTGAAGGCGATGGGTATTGTCGGTATGGGTGGTGCCACCTTCCCGACGCAGGTCAAGCTGACTCCTCCTCCGACAGCCAAGCCTGAATGTGTGATTATCAATGCTGTGGAGTGCGAGCCTTATCTGACTTCCGACCACAGCCTGATGCTGGCACACCCTGAGGAGATCTGCATTGGTGTGCGTATCCTCGAAAAGGCAATGGGCGTGAAGAAGGCTTACATCGGTATTGAGGCCAATAAGCCGGATGCTATCGAGCTGATGACCAAGACGGCTGCAGCCGGTTATCCGGAAATCGAAATCGTTCCTTTGAAACTCAAATACCCGCAGGGCGGCGAGAAGCAGCTCATCAATGCCGTTATCGGTAAAGACGTTCCTTCGGGCGGTCTGCCAATAGCCACGGGAGCCTTGGTGCAGAACGTGGGCACAGCCTTTGCTGTTTATGAGGCTGTTCAGAAGAACAAACCGCTCATCGAGCGTATTGTTACCGTCACCGGTAAGAGCATTAAGAAGCCTTCAAACTTCCTGGCTCGTTTGGGTGTACCGATTCAGAACCTTATCGAAGCTGCAGGCGGTCTGCCCGATGATACCGGCAAGGTGATTTCCGGTGGTCCGATGATGGGCAAGGCAATGCCTGATACCAACAGCTATATGGTGAAGGGCTGCTCCGGCATTCTGGTGATGCGCAACGAAGAGGCACGTCGCAAGGAGGCAAGTCCTTGCATCAAGTGCGGCAAGTGCGTTCAGGCTTGTCCGATGGGCTTGCAGCCGTTGTTCCTGGCCGTTTATTCTGAGAAGAATATGCTTGATGCAGCTGAAGAGGAACGCATCTACGATTGTATCGAGTGCGGTTCCTGCTCGTTCAGCTGTCCGGCCAACCGTCCGTTGCTCGACTGGATCCGTCAGGGCAAACCGAAGGTAATGGGCATCCTGCGTCAGCGTGCTGCTGAGGCAAAGGCCAAGGCTGATGCTGCTAAGGCAGCTGCCAAGTAATTAGTAATCAGTAATTAGTAATTTGTAATTCTAATAAATATGTTAAACGTATCTTTGTCACCTCATGTGCATAGCGGCAACAGCACCCGGAAGTGTATGGCTCAGGTGTTGGTTGCGCTTGTGCCGGCGTTGCTTTGGTCGTTCTACCAGTTTGGTATCGGTGCCTTGATTGTGACTCTTTCTTCAGTGGCCTTCTGTGTGCTCTTCGAGTTCCTGATTACCCGTTTCCTTCTGAAGACTCCTACCACGGTCGGTGATCTTTCTGCTATCGTGACCGGTGTGCTGTTGGCCTTCAATGTTCCATCGAATATCGATATCTGGATCTTGGCTATTGGTGCTTTGTTTGCCATCGGTGTTGCCAAGATGTCATTTGGCGGTTTGGGCTGCAATATCTTCAATCCGGCTTTGGCTGGACGTATCTTCCTGCTTATCGCTTATCCGGTTCAGATGACCACGTGGCCTACAGAGGCCGGTTATGCTGATGTGGCTACGGGTGCTACTCCGCTGGCGCTGATTGGTCAGTATGTGAATGGTGCTGACGTGACGATTCCGTCGATTGTGGATTGCCTGGTCGGAAACACCGGCGGTTCGTTGGGCGAGGTTTCTGCCATTGCCCTGCTGTTGGGTGGCTGCTACCTGCTTTTCCGCAAGACCATCACTTGGCACATTCCTGTGTCTGTATTGCTGAGTGCCTTTGTATTCGGTTTCCTCTTCTTCGGTTTCGATGCCAAGTTGGCGGTTGAGGAACTCCTTTGCGGTGGTATGATGCTGGGTGCTATCTTCATGGCAACCGACTATGTGTCGAGCCCGATGAACTCGCGCGGACAGTTGCTGTATGGTGTCTGCATCGGTTTCCTCACGATGGTGATCCGTCGCTATGGTGCTTATCCGGAAGGTATGTCGTTCGCCATCTTCATCATGAACGCTTTCACTCCGCTTATCAACAAGTATGTCAAACCACAGCGCTTTGGCGTCGTTAAAAAGTAAATAGACTATGGCAAAACTTGAAAATTCTTTGAAGAACATGGTCCTGTCGCTGACAGTGATCACGGTTGTAGTCGGCGCTTTGTTGGGCTATGTGGCTTCTGTCACAGAAGAGCCAATCGCCAAGGCTGCTGAAGCCAAGCAGCAGAGTGCTATCGTATCGGTAGTGCCTGTGGAGGGCGCGGTTGTCGGTGAGGCACAGAATGTAACGACCGAGAACGGTAAGCCTGCCGTTGTTTTCCCAGTCACCAAAGACGGTAAACTGGTCGGTACCGCAGTGCAGGCTGTTTCCAAGAATGGTTTCGGTGGCGACATCGTTGTGATGTTCGGTTTCGATCCGGAAGGTGTCATTATGGGTTACAGTGTGCTCGATTGCAGCAACGAAACGCCAGGTTTGGGCGCTAAGATGCCCGATTGGTTCCAGAAGGGTGCCAAAGGCGATGTGATCGGTAAGAATCCTGCTAAGAACAATATTACCGTGAGCAAAGACGGCGGTGAAGTGGATGCCATTACCGCAGCCACCATCTCGAGCCGTGCTTTCTGCGATGCCATTGCTCAGGCTTATGGCGTATTGCCTAAGAATGCGCCAGAGGCAGAGACTTCAGCCACCAAGCAGGCTGAGGCAGTTGCTGATTCCGTTTCAGAGTGTGTTAACGAGGTTGCTGCCAAGTAACCGTATTGTAGAATTGAAAATAAACCAATTGTAAGATATGTCTAAACTTGGTATTATCATCAATGGCATCATCAAGGAGAATCCGACTTTCGTGTTGCTCCTGGGTATGTGTCCTACGTTGGGCACCACCTCTTCTGCCATCAACGGTATGAGCATGGGTCTGGCTACCATGGCCGTGCTTATCTGTTCAAACTTCGTAATCTCGTGTGTGAAGGGTCTCATCCCAGACAAGGTGCACATTCCTTGCTATATCGTCATCATCGCAGGCTTTGTAACTGTAGTGCAGTTGCTCATCAAGGCATACGCTCCTGCTGTTGACGAGACCTTGGGCTTGTTTATTCCCCTCATCGTGGTGAACTGTATCGTATTGGGTCGTGCAGAGTCATTTGCCGCCAAGAACGGTCCTCTCGATTCTGCTTGCGACGGTATCGGTATTGGCTTGGGCTTCACCTTGGCACTCACCTTGCTGGGTCTCTGCCGCGAATTGCTGGGTGCAGGCACCGCTTTCAACCAGCCTGTTTACCCAGAGCAGTTCGGTGCTCTTACCTTCGTGCTGGCTCCGGGTGCCTTCATCACATTGGCCTACCTCTCAGCATTGTTCAATAAGTTCATCAAGAAGTAATCAACCCATCAAAACTGATTAATTATGGAATATATTATTTTGATCATCACAGCGATATTCGTCAATAATATCGTTTTGGCTCAGTTCCTGGGTATCTGCCCGTTCCTGGGTGTTTCGAAGAAGGTTGATACGGCAGGTTGGATGGGTATGGCAGTACTTTTCGTCATGCTGATTGCCACCTTGGTGACTTATCCGATCTATTATGGAATTCTGGTTCCCTACAACCTGAAGTTCATGCAGACCATCGTTTACATCTTGGTCATTGCTGCACTGGTTCAGACGGTCGAGATTATCTTGAAGAAGACCATGCCTGCTCTCTACAGTGCATTGGGAGTCTTCCTTCCTTTGATTACCACCAACTGTACCATCTTGGGTGTGGCTATCAATGTCATTAACTTCGAGTACAATCTGGGTCAATCTACAGTTTATGCCATTGCAACAGCTCTTGGTTTCACTTTGGCTATGGTACTCTTTGCCGGCATTCGCGAGCAGACAGCCATCACCAAGACTCCGAAGGGCATGGACGGCACACCGATTGCTCTGCTCACCGCTGGTTTGCTGGCGATGGCCTTTATGGGCTTCTCGGGTGTGGATAAGGGCTTGAGCGCAGCCTTGGGTCTTTGATTCATCAATAAGTTCTATGGCCGTCGATATACCTCCACTGGGTATATCGACGGCTATTTGTATCCGCACAGGCAGCCTTTAGCCTGCTTTTATCCTGCTTACTGCCTTACTCATGGGTATGCTTAGGAGCAGCCTGAAAGGAGCCTAAGAGCAGGCTAATGCCAACCACTTGTGAGATTATTTTGAGGATATTTGATAACGTTTTGAGCGAAAATCAGGGAAAAAAGGGTTCGCAAGGCTTTTGAAATCGTTATTTTTGTATAAAAGAGTTGTGAATTGAAAAAATATGTGTACCTTTGTAGTCTAAAATATTAATCTGAATAGAGACACCTAAATCTTAAAATAAATATAGCACATAAAACCTAATTGAATATATGGCACTACCAATCAACATAGAAGACCTGCTGGGCGGCCTCGTGGTGGAGAGCAACCGAGTGGAATACAAGAAAGGGTGGAATCCTGACCCTATCTACAGAACCATCTGCGCTTTTGCTAATGACTTTGACGATACGAGCGGAGGGTATATCGTTGTGGGTGTGGACGAAGTGGACGGACGGGCTGTTCGTCCTGTGGAAGGCATCGACATCAACGAGATAGAACCGATAGAGAAGGCTATGGTGGGGTTCAACAACCTGATTGCACCGTACTATCAGCCTCGTGTGTTCTTTGAACCTGTGGATGGCAAGATAGTGATGGTAATCTGGGTAACGGCAGGCGAGCGTCGCCCGTACAAGGTGCCAGACATGGTGACGGCCAGAGAGAAAAAATACAACTATTACATCCGCTACAACTCCAGCAGCATAGTAGCCAAGGAGTTGAGAATGGACGAGAAGGGACACATCCTGCCCGTTGGCGAAGTCTGGGAGACGGATGTTACTGATTTTGGTTATGATAATGAGGGTGTTATAAAGAATGACACTGATGTCACAGAGAATGTCACAGAGAATGTCACAGAGAAATCTACGGCAGAGAAAAGACGTGATGAGATATTGCGTTTGATGAAACTTGACAAGAAAATCACAACAGACAATCTTGCCAATATCCTTCATGTTTCACGAAGGACTATTGCTCGCGACATTGGCCTTATACGTTCTCAGGACAGACTTTTGAGAGAAGGCAGTGACTATGGTGGACATTGGATTGTAATCGAAGAATCGAAGTAGAATACTGTCCTGACAGAGAAACGTTCCTTAGATGCTCCTTTGGTGTTCCTTTAGTCCTCCTTTGAGGTCCTTGGATAGTGTAGGTCTATCGTGCGGAAAGTGTAGTAAGGGCGTAGCGTAGACGTAGGATAGGCTGAGCAGACAACTCCGAGAGGTTCGATAATGGTCGAAGAGAACAAGAAGATAGAACAAAAAACGAAATTAAACGTTATTAGATATCATGGCTAAGATAAAAGCACGGGAAAGCCAGAACGTCGAGTACAAGAGCAGCTGGCACGACGAATACCTGAAGTGGATTTGTGGTTTTGCAAATGCACAGGGTGCTGTGATGTACTTTGGTGTTGACGATAACCATGAAGTGATTGGGTGCCGGCTTTACCCCCGAAACGCTGCTTGCTCAGCATGCTTCCCGTCCTCGCAACAGGAACATAGCCAATGCCTTCTTCAAGGCTGGCTTCATCGATGCCTGGGGGCGTGGCTATAAGAAGATACGTGAGGGATTCGAGAGTGCGGGTCTGCCCATGCCAAAGATTGAAGAGGCGTATGGTGGAGTTCAGGTGACATTCCAGAGAAATAACGTGAATAGTAGCGATACTACACAAAAGACTACACAAAAGACTACACAAAAGACTACACAAAAGATTGTGGAATTGATGCGACAGAATCCGTCGATATCTACAGAAGAGATAGCTGAATTATGTAACATTACCCGCGATGGTGTCAATTATAATATTCGAAGGCTGAAGGCGCAAGGAAAGATCCGTCGGGCGAATGGTCGCAAGGATGGTTCTTGGGAGGTAATAGATGATTGAGGTAACCAATAATGAAAAACGACAGAGTTATGGACTACGACGGTGGATTTGTCATGCAGAAGGCAGTGGACTGGACGCTATCGCACCCTCACCACACCGACTACTTCATCCGTTCTCAGAACAACTACCCCTGCTTGCCTTACACATGTGTATACATAGGAGTAGTGTAGTTTGCTGATTTAGGTTGTCAGATTTACGTCTTACGACTGGTTCAAGTTGACGGGTTAATAATATACGACTGGATCTCGTTGTCAGTTGTCTGTTTTTCGCATTTTTTTGCAATAAGAAATTTTTTAGTAAATTCAGAAACATACTCATTTTACGAACCTATGTTCATTGCCCAACGAACATAGGTTCATAGCCACTTGAACATATGTTCATCAGCTCCCGAACCTTAAGTTCATTTTTAGTGAGAACTTATCATATCCGTTTTATCCGTACAATCTGTGTTCGCTAACAAAATAATTTCTGTGGTTTCAGTGTGAGATTTAAAATTTTTTTTCGCATTTTTTCGCAATACCAAAAAGAAAAACCGTCCCATTTTGTCACTCCACCCTCCGTTTTTTCGTCATTCTCCCACCATTTTTTATGTTTTTCAACATTTTTTCACAAAAAATCCCTTTAGAAATTTGGTGGCTTCGAAAAAATCCCCTACTTTTGTGTCGACTCTTTATAGTCTTGATTCTATAATGAAGAGAGACATGGAGGCCCACGTTAAGCTAAAAAGATTAATATTGTATTAACAATTCCTTTTAGCGGGTGTTCGCTTTTACATAATGTATTGGAGAATGAGGTGGGTAAAGAGTCACTATATATAAAAGGCGTTACTTGACGCTTTGTTTTTGACGCATTGGAATCTGGCAGTTCCACATTAAACTTCAGTCATTAACAAAGCAACAATGACGTCCATGGGATGTACTATATTTAATTATATACGTACAGGCGTGGGCTTCGGCGTTGCTCGTTTCGACTGATAGGCAATGCCAGAGCCACAATGCGTGAGACGAGTGACAAAACTGACTCTCACGCCCTTTTTATATATAAGAGTCAACCTAACTAAGAATCCTCTTGGCTGTGGGTCACCAAGGCATTTTGAGTCATGACAGACTCCGTTTGTGAATGCATTGGTATGGTGACCATCAAGGACATCCAAGGAAAAGAAGGCTTGATTGATAGACACTACCGCCTGTTGGAAAAAATTGGCGGTGGTGGCTTTTCGGAAGTGTGGCTTGCTCAAGACGAAAAGTCAGGAATCCAAGTCGCTCTTAAAGTATATATGGGAGCAGGATTCTTGAACGAAGAAGGAAAAGAAATGTTCCGGGACGAATTTGTTAGGGTCAGCAAGCTAACACATGGAAACATTGTGCGCATCAACCATTTTGATGACGAGATGCATATTCTATTCCCTTCCAGCAGCAAAGAAGAGAAGTTAGCTATTCCTTATTTGGAATTGCCTTATTATTCCAAAGGTTCTGCAAGTAAGCTTATTGGAAATATAGACGAGGAGACACTATGGCGATTTGCAAGCCAAGTGGCTTCTGGTTTGGCATATATTCACCAACTAAAAAAAGATGGTAAGCCCAAACCTATCATTCATTCTGATATAAAGCCAGCTAATGTGCTGATTGGTGACGATGGCACTTTTATGATAACTGATTTTGGAATCAGCGTTGACTTACGAGCAACAATTAGGCCAGGAAAGAGCATTAATCAAGATTCGGGGCTGACACCTGAATATGCCGACAAGGATCGGCATAAAGGATTGAAACCAGTAATGGCTACTGACATCTGGGCACTGGGGGCAAGCCTTTTTGAGTTAGCTACAGGCGATGTGCCTTTTGGTAGAATGGGTGGCCTCACTCAGGAATCATCTTCACAAAAGAAGCCTCAAATTAAACAACAGTTATCATCGTCATTAAAAGAACTCATTTGGGCTTGTTTAGAGGAGAACCCTTGGGACAGACCAAGTGCTCAGGAAGTTGTAGAATGGGCAAGAAAACGTAAAAGACCTGTACCACGCCCATCATGGACAAAGAAAGTGACAATTGCAGGGGTTGCAATTGCAGTTACAGGTATTGCTTGGTGGCTTTGGCCCAAAGATATAAAAGATATAGTTGACCCTCCTATAATACCATTACCTCCTAAAGATAGTATAATGTTGGCTAAAACAGACGAAGCCAAATATATTATTAAAAGTCAATGGGAATATAGCAACATGGAGAATATGGACTCAGCTATAGTTTGTGCAACTAAGTTGGCTGATGCAGGCAAGCAATATTATGAGGCAATTGCTGTTGATGGTCTGTTGAAAAGCACTATTTCAGAGGCTGCACATCGCTGGGAAAACTCACAAACAATTATTGATGACGCATACAAGTTCTTTACTTCCAAAGAACAGAACTACCGGGATATTGAGGCAGATGAACCTGCTGAAAAATATGCCCGCTGTCGAGAAATTATAAAAGAATACGTATCAACGGAAATAATTAATCAATAATATATAAAACAAAAAACTATGAAGAAGAAACAAGTGATTTCATTTGCGCTCTCTCTGCTGCTTACTCTCCCTGCTCTCGCGCAGACATCGGGTAGTGACCTATTCAAACAGGCTAATAGTCTGTTGAAAACAGGTAACTGTAGTGATGCGAGGGCAGCCAGAACGCTCTATCAAAAGGCAAAGAAAGCAGATTACAACTTGCAGGCAGAGTGCGACAAACGCATTCTAAAGTGTAATGCTATTATCAAGAAAGAATGCCCTGTGCCACTTGAACTTTCACAAGAAGTGGTGGAAATACCCTACCAAGGAGGTGAATCGCAAATTGGCGTTATCTCATCTCAGTCATGGGATATTGAGGGTTTGGAAGAATGGATGAAAACACGTTCTGACAACAAGAACAGTTTCGTGCTGTCATGTTTAGAACCGAATAATACGACACGAGAGAGAAGCACTACGCTGATGGTGAAGAGTGGCTCTGTGTTCAAGTCTTTAAAAGTGATTCAGGCCGCTCGCGGTGAATATCTTGAAGCAGATGCCAAGAGCTTAAATTTTCCCGCTTCAGGAACTGTAGAACAAATTGGAATTGAATCGAATGCTAACTGGAAAGTAAAGAGTACACCATCATGGTGCCGAGTTGAAAAGAGTGACACCACGATTCGTATCATTGTCCAGCCCAACGATAGGGTGATGGAGCGTGTGGCTGATATTATCATCGAGTCCCCCAACAAAGAAGTTACTATCAAGATATATCAAGGAGCTGGTGAAGAACACCTGACTTTGTCACAGAACAACATTGTGTTACCAGGAAGAGGTGGAAAGCACTATGTGAAAGTCTATACAGATGCTGATAATTGGTTTGTTGGTGATTTCCCAAACTGGCTTGTCGTTCAGCGTATAAGCAACGATAGCATCTGTATTGAGTGCGGAAAAAATATAGCCAATGCTGGCGAGCGGTCTGGCAGTGTCCAAGTACGCACAGATCGTCAGACTGTGGGAGTCATGATTACACAAGAAGAGCGATTGGCTCAAGGTATAGTAACAGGCGAAAGCACCAAAATAGGTGGACGTAATTTCTCTCTGGGTGTCAGTGCCAGCTATTATATGCCTTTTGTGTCAACCTCAGCAGGAGGTGACTACATTGGTTCTGTTGTTGACTATGGTTTAGGCACTAGTCAAGAAAACGCATCTTATAAGTCAGCCATAGGTTACAGTTTTGGACTATTTGCTGATATGCGTTTATACAATAATATATATTTGATTGCAGGAGCCAATTTTACGCAGATTAAGTATAAGAACGAGTTCAATCTGACAACAACTTATACCATGCCCCATACATCCTATCAATACTTAAGGGGTGAGGTGCAAAATGCCTATGAAGAGGAGTATACACACACGATGATAGAAGTGCCAATTCTGGCCAGCTATCGTTTCAAGTTAGGTAATGTTAGCCATGTCCAATTGAATCTTGGGCCTGTGCTAAATTTCGGTATCAAGTCGAATATGAAGTTTAATGGCAATACCGATTCAGAAACATTACATCTGTACAATCTCAATACAAATAAGCAAGCAGATAATGCGAACTATGTGCGTCATACTGCTGCTAGCGCAGACTTCAATCTATATCAACCCTGTGTGTTATGGACGGAGAGTTATACAACCGGCAATACGGCAGATGTACCGCATCATGATACTTTTACAGAATCGCCTTTACATCGTTTCAATTGGGGATTACGTGCAGGTACAGCTTATGAGATAGCAGGATTATCATTTGGACTATATTACACAATGATGCTCAGTAATATGGCTAATGACGGCTATTGGAGCAATAAACGCTGGACAGTACTCAATGAGAGCAATGCTGTAATGAATGGTTATAAGCATCGTATTCATACTTTGGAGTTTAAGGTGGCCTACACTTTACGCTACGGAAAAGACAATAAATAACATAAAACGATTAGAATTATGAGATGTCAATTTTGTGGATGGGATAATCCCGAAGGAAAAACAAATTGCGAGAAGTGTAACAAGCCTCTGGTAGCAGAGGATCGATCAAACCCAGCACTTCAGCCAGTACCTCATGACAGGCTGACCAACCGTATGCCTCAAGAAGGACATGCTGTATTAAAAGCAACAGTTCGTGAAGGAACTGTTGGGCGTAATAATCTGGCAACCAATAACAATGTGTGTCCTGAATGCGGATACCAGCTTGAAAACGGCAAGTGTGGCCAATGTGGGTATACCGCTCAAGAACGGAAGTCAAAAGAGGAAGAACCAAAGGTTGTTCACCATGAGTCGGCCATAGCTAGCGGCAAGCAAACGGTAAGACCCAAGCGCAAAGGTGAAAAAGACGGTCGGTTTATTCTTACTCCTATCTCAGAGGACGATGGACGTCCTGAAGGAGAATCGCTTGAGTTTGATGGAAATCATGTTGTTCTCAATCGTGATAATACAGATTCGAAAAACTCGACAATAACGTCCCAAGAACAAGCAGTAATCAAGTACGAAGATGGCAACTGGCAGATTGAAGATCATAGCGAATATAAAACCACCTTTGTGCAGGTCTCACGTCCTGTCGAGTTGCAAAGTGGCGATTTGATATTGCTGGGCAATCAGCTATATCGTTTTGAAGACCTCAAATAACTAACTGATGTCAGATGATAGCGTACCGACTGAACATAGAGGTTGGCAATTTGCTTGATGGAAAGTATGAGGTACTGCAAGTTATAGGCAGTGGCTCCTATGGTGACGTGTATTTAGTAAAAAGCAAAAAGTATGGTATACAAGCCATGAAGGTGCTAAGACTCTGGGATGTGCAAAGTGACCTCCATGAGAAGTTGGTGAATCATTTCCATCAAGAATATGAGGCAGCACAGATTCCTTCTGAGTTTCTTATCCATACCCTGGACTTTGGGACTCTAAACGGAAATCCATATTTTGTTATGGAGTATTGTCCGGACGGAGACCTCTCCAATTTGAAAGGGAAGAACAAATCATGCTTGCCTGGCTATGCCAAAGATATTTTGCACGGATTGCACGCCTTACATAGTGAAGGTAAAATTCATCGGGACCTGAAACCTGAGAATATCTTGATTCGGAAAAACGGATCGGTCGCTTTGACCGATTTTGGTGCTGTACATGATAAGGTGAAAAGTAACTCTGAACGTGATTGGAGGCTCAAGCCCAAACAAATCTGGGGATCTCCTTTATATATGTCCCCAGAAATGTATGAACGCAAGGGAGGCGGTATCACCTATCTGCCAACTGTAGATATATGGTCGTTTGGCGTGATGCTTTACGAGTTAGTCAGCGATGGGGCATTTCCTTTTCTTGATATTGATGATAATAGCGATGCCAGTGTGCTGCCCAAGTATCATGAAAATGCCAGACAAGGTATTTGGAATAAACAACGTATACGTAATTGCTTACATGGTCACCAATGGCTACCAATTATTGAAGGTTGTTTAACTCCCGATTACCAGAATCGCTTCCAAAGTGCCACTGACGTACTCAAAGAATTAGAATCGAGGTTTGATATTGGAAGTTCACAAACATTTCAAAACGGACGCACAAGCCACATTAGCAGACTCATTGTAACTCAAGGTGAGAACCTCGGCACGGTTTACAATCTGTCCAAGTACTTGGAAGGCTCTGTGCGAATGGTAAAAGTTGGACGGAGTAACGATAATTCCATCAAACTGCCTGAGTCAGAAGATACTTATTTGTCACGCCATCACTTCACTTTGGAACGTTCTTCTTCTGGTGCGTATTGGCTAATACGCGATGGGCAGTGGGACAAAGAACTTCGACAATGGCAACCTTCTACTAATGGAACCTATCTTAACGCTTCCTCCGTAAGTACACAAGGTCTGAGGATATTTACAGGAGACATCATCACCGCAGGGGAATACAAATTAAAAGTAGATTAACAAGAACAAAAAGTATAAAACAATTATGGAAGAAAAGAAAACAGTACAATACAAGCGCACACTTCGTGGCTCTGTGGGAGCTGGGATGAGTGCCTTGATGGGTGGCAGTGGCCGGCGCTATTACATCCTTGAACACCGTGATGCATCAAAGTATCATAAAGCGGGTGAATCGCAGAAAATTATTATCGACCAAATAGAACTTGGCCGCGGTCAAGACTGTCAGGTACGCTTTGATGAGACTTTTGAAACCGTAAGTCGTCGTCATGCAGCCATTATCCGTGATGGTGACCGTTGGAAGTTAGTTCAATTGTCAACCACAAACACTACGTTTCTCAATGGAAGGGCAATTGATACTGAATGGTATCTGCAGAATGGAGATGAGATACAACTGGCTGTAGGTGGACCTCGGTTAGGATTCATTGTGCCCGAGGGAAACCAGAGCCTTGTGAAAAGTATTAAAATGACAGAACGATTAGAATTGTTCCGTAAACAGGCTTTAAAGCCATACAAACATGCGATTGCGGCAATGTTTGCTGTCCTTGTTGTCTTGAGTGCTGGAGCTGCATACGTTATCCGTCATCAGGAAGTAGTGATAGAACAGCAAGGTGAGGAAATTCAGGGACTTCTTGCAAAAACAGAGTCTCAAGATATCCTGTTTGAACAAGCCAGGAAAAAGTGGGTAGAAGACTCAACGCGAATTGCCAATGAATTAGCCAAGAAACCCAAAGTAATTATTGTTAATCCAGAGAAAGACTTAGTGGATGCGATAAATTTAGTAAAATCATCTGTTTATGCAGTTACTACAACCGTATATATAGCAAGCGATTCTGAGACTCAAAAAGTTAGCCAAAGTATTGGTACTGGTTTTATCTTGGAAGACGGACGGTTTGTTACTGCCAGACATTGCGTTGAGCCTTGGTTATTTGATAGTGGTCAGACGCAATTAGCCTACGCATTAGCGAATTCATCTAATGGAGTTCTCCGAACCTATGCAGTTATACAAGCAATCAATAACAAAGGAAATCAGATTAAGTTCTCAAATAGCGACTTTATTGTAGACCGATCGGGGGATCGAGAGTTCGATATCCCTTACGAACTTAATGGTCAGAGTGTTATGCTAAAAGGAAGACTGGGCTTCAGTTCCGAGGCTTCAATGGGAAACGATTGGGCTTACGCTACTACATCGCAAAAAGGCTCTGTCAAAAATGGGGGTGCTAACTCAACATCTCTTAAAGCAGGAACTACTGCTCATCTTCTGGGATTCCCGCAAGGACTTGGTATAGGCGATGGACAAAGCATAGTAGATCCTATATATAACAAACTGAGTGTGACTCGTGATGGACTGAATGAGTCACGTTGTATTATGATTAATCAAGGTGTTGATCATGGTAACTCTGGCGGACCGGTGTTCATTCAGGATGGCAAGAAACTACTTGTTGTAGGTATTGTAAGCCGAGGTGATATTAAGTCTGATTTATATAATCACATTGTTCCCATATCAAACTTAAAATAAGGAGGTTTTCTAATGAGAAAAATTATAATTATAGTTTTGCCATTGATGATTTGGGGCATTCTCTCTTCGTCTGCTCAAATCAGTTTGGAAGACCTGTTAGGAGGAAAAGCAACAATAGGAGATTCTCCATCGACCTTTCAAATTAGTGATGCACTTGCACCTGCTCTATCTGTGATTCGCCAACAATATCGTTTAGAGCGTGGAGGTGACTACTATGGCAAGAGCAAGCGCCCTTACTATGGAGAGACTTATACTTTGGGCATTAAGGTTTCTGGAGGAACAATACTTCAGCGTGGCGTGATTGCTCCTTGGGAGAGCGATGAAGATTACCAACGAGTAAACAAGGACAATAAGTATAAGGCTGAATGGTATAAAACTCTGCAGCATTCTCTACAAGATAGCATTTGGCAGACTGTTGAATTAGAACTCGGCACTCAATATGTGTCACCTTTTAATAGTGATAGCACCCTGTATATTCACACAGATGCAGTGAGTGACTTCGGGTTGCCTACAGATGATACACCTGGCAATAAACAGGGCTATTTAGTATGGGCATATACATCGTCCTCTTTGCAGGATAGCACCATGCGCATAAGTCTTAGACAATCCAGTTATCAAGTGAACGCTTCACCTGACAGCACAACTATTGCATTGGCCCCTTCTGACGCAGGCAAAGTGATTGGAGGCTTGTTTGTTGTTCCTGTAATTGAACGGGCAGGCTACATTAAATTGCTTATGGCAGGTGTCGCAGCAAAGGATAATGATGGTAGGTGGTCTCTTCATTTACTGACTAGAGAGGCAGAGACCCTGACAAGAGTAGAATCAAATCCAAAAGAGAAGGGGAAAAGAAAGAAGAACAATGAACAAATAGAAGAGGGCATTGTTGATGCTGCAGAAGTCTCTGAACCAACTCCTATCAAATGATAGTCTATGGCAACATTCAAATTGTTTGCAGGTACAGATATAGGGCTTCGTGACAACAACGAGGACAATTTCACTGTTTGCCCTGATCTCACGAATGGCGAGTGGGTTATTCCGTCTGATCCACAGACGGTAATCCCACTCGGTCAAAATGGATGCCTACTTGTTGTTGCTGATGGCATGGGCGGCCAAAATGCAGGTGAGGTGGCGTCTGCCATAGCAATTAGTACTGTACAAGAGATGTTCGTCCCTGCTAATCTAACGGAAAGTGTAGTTTCAAAAGCTGATAGTGCTCGCAACTTCATGAAGAAAGTAATAGTCGAGGCTGACAGACGGGTGAAAAAGCACAGTTCTACCCATAGAGAAGCAGAGGGAATGGGCAGTACCATCGTTATGGCTTGGCTGCTTGGCAATAATATCCATATTGCTTGGGTGGGGGATAGCCGTGCCTACTACTATTCTCCAAAGGAAGGTTTGAAACGTTTATCAAAAGACCATTCTTATGTGCAAAAGCTTGTTGACGAAGGCAAATTAACCGAACAACAGGCAATGGAGCATCCTGACAGCAATATTATTACGCGCAGTCTTGGCGACACATCGCAAAAAGCTAAACCTGATGCTGCAACTTATCCAGTTCAGCCAGGGGAAATCATCCTATTGTGTTCTGATGGATTATGTGGATTTTGCAGCGATGACTTGATTTGCGGTATTGTTTCTCAAAACCAGAACGATTTGCCCACTTGCAAGGAAGTCTTGACGGAAGCTGCTCTCAATGCTGACGGAAGTGACAATATAACAATTGCACTTCTTCAGGTTGTTCAAACAGATTCAAAGAGAAATATAGTAAAAAGGGAAGAAGGGAGAGGTTTGTTTACAAACATTCTGCTTTTCACTGTCGCTGCTTTTATTCTTCTGTCACTCTGCTTTGCCGGCCACAACCTGATATTTCCCAAACAGGACGATTCTCCAGTCGTTTCAGACTTTATATTCCGTAAAGACAGTATTCCGGAAGATAGCGTTAATACTAAAGTGCAACAACATGGAACAAAAGGAAAAGATTTACAAAGGCAGCCTGATATAATAAATGATGCGAACAAAACAGGTGGAACAGAAACAACAAATAGCGATGTTTCTATCAAGTCAGAAGACAGCTTGGAACCAACACCAGTAGAGGACGATGTTTATGAGTCATCTACACCTAACCTTAATGTTCAGAACTAAATTGAAAACATAACATAAAAACATTAAAATTTGAAACAATGAAAAAAAACTATTTAATGTTGATGCTTACTGTGTTTGTAATGGCATCTTGTAATGATGATTGTGACCATATTATTCCTCCTGATCCAGAAAATGATTGGATCTGCGAAGGCCCGAATGACGTAGGTGTATGGTATGAAGAGGAAGAAAACGAAGAAATGCGTTACTCTAAATCTGGAACCTTCTATGACAAGTATTGTAATGTTCGCAGATCTGGCGAGACAGAGGGTCGTTACGAAATAAACTATAAGACGGGGCGACTTACCAATACTTACAACTTTATGGGGCAGACTCAGTTCTCTGACTGGACAATAACAAACCATGATGAGTTTAGCTTCACCATAAAGTCGGAAACTGTAGCTGCGCATCGACAAGAAAAAGTTGTAGAAACATATAATATGAGCGTGGGCAACACTCAGCAGATAGCGTTTGCACAAGATCGAACCGATTACACCGTGCAATCCTATGCCAGCAAGAATGAGCGTATAGCTAGCGTCTCAGAAAGTGGACTTATCACAGCTAATGGCGAGAAAGGAACAACCTATATCAAAATTGCGACAAACAACGGAAATGCGTGGGTGAAAGTTGTGGTTGGAGATGAATGTCTTGATCTGTGGTATGATTATATTTCTCTGATTGGTCAGAGCTATACTCAGGTAAGAACCGTACTGGGGAATCCTCATCAAAACGATGGCGAACAAGGATATTTCTATGCAATGGAACTCCATGATGTAGTTCAACAAGTAAGTCTCTGGTTGAATCCTAGGACACGTACAGTGGAAACATTCAACTTGATTCTCAAAGAGGGCGTTCCTTCTGAGGTCGTGCTCACCTATATGGAATCTCGCTATTATAAGTTTAGAGAAATTGGCAAGTCGGTTCAGTTCTTGAATAATTCATCACAGGATAACTCTATTGCTATGATAGAATACAATCAAGATGGTGGAACAATTATCATCAATGATATTAATGCCTATTTTAATCTATGGCCTAACTTCACAGGAATCTTTGGAGCAGACAAAACAGGAGTTCGTCAAGCAACAGAAGACCTGAAAATGACTTTCACATTCGACAGCAACTCTTATTCTCCGTATGGTTCAGATTACTATTCAGATGAATATGGAGAGTACATGAGTCTATATGGTTTTGTATTCAACAAGGCAGGACAAATGTTTGAGTATTGGGCATATATGTTTGATGATACCGACAAGGCTTTTATCGCAACAGCTATTGGCGAGAATTATGTCTATGACGAAAACGAAAGCAAGGCAGGTCTTCTCGTATGGTTTAATGAAGAAAGAACTCTTCGTGTAAAGCTTGATGTTGTAAACAATGCTGTGATTTATACAGATCTCACACTTGAGGGATTACCCAAATTGCCTGATTACACATCTGCTTTTGGTATGACTCTTGATGAATTGGCCGCAACCTATGGAGATTTGTATTATGGCGTATTACCAATGTACTATATTGTGAACGATTATGTTGAATATGTCTATTTCAACGTAGATGGTAACACAGGAAAAACCACAGCTTATCTGCTTAGCTTAAAAGAAGGTTTTAATAAACAAGAAATTCATGAATACCTGTCATCCGAGTACACACATTTTGGAACAAGCGAGGAAAGTAGCATGTATGCATATTGTGACGGGCCTACGCGGGCAGAATCAAAAATACAAATTGTCTTCAACTTTGCCCGCGGAACGATTACATATTACGATTTGAATTCATTTGTACAGTCTTCAGCAAGCACCCGAGGTAGCTCAAGCATTTGGCTATCTCCTATAATAAAAAAAACGTAAAAATTATTCATACAGGAGCCGGTTGGGTTTTCTCAATCGGCTCTTGGCTTATTATATAACATATGCTTATACGAACACTTATATGCGTAATACTTTGTCTTTGTGCTGTCACTTCCGCAAAAACATATATGCGCATCCATCATAAAGGTGGAGGGCATACTGACGTGGCGATAGAACAGATTGACAGCATCACGTTTGTTGATGGTAGTGACTCGCATGCAAACGAAGGGAGTCTTGTGGGTAGTTGGCTGTGGGGAGATGCAGAAGCGGGCTACTATGAACTGCTGACGTTCAACGAAGACAAGACTTATACGGGATATGACAACTACTTCACGTATGGCTTTGACACGATGACATACGGGTGGTATATGCAGATGGGCAGTATGCTCACGTTGCAGTCGAATGGCTATGGATATAATCGTCGCTACAACTGGTTCGTGAAAGGACTGTCAGAAAATGCCCTTGATGTGATGACCAAGATGGGAGGGTTCATCTATTACCGACTCCAGCCGGAGGTGTTGCATCTGCAAGTAGACGGTGAACCGCTGGCATGCGAGAATAATGGTAGCTTTGTGTTCGTTGACGGAGTTATCGCATGTATCGTTGATGGTGGATTGCAAGGGGTAGCAAAAGGTACTACCTACGTTCTGAAACACATTGATGAAACAGACTGTATTATGGCATATAAGGTAGTAGTGAACACTACTGTTCCTTAAAAGAGAACAAATCGTTCTTTGAAATCTATGAAATATAGTCAATTATGAGCAGTTATGCAAGTCGGCAGTTTTGATTCTCTATCTCTGCGGCCAAAATGAATGGTCTGCACTCAATTTTAAAGGGATATTAATGATATGATAGATAAAGTATAGTTGATTATGAAACAGAAAATATATATCTTTCCAGGACGTTTTTCTTTATTATTGTTCTTCATCTTAATGAGTGTTGCTCCTATAATAAAAGTCCAAGCCACAGGATTCGAGCCACGGGCGAATGGTGAATCAAATGAAGAACAATTACATTTGTCGGATTCGCTTATAAATTCAGACAGAGAAGTAATCCAGCCTGAATTCCCAGGGGGAGAATCAGGTTTGCATTTGTTTGTCGGAAATAATTCGAGATATCCTTCGTTTGCATCTGAAAATGGAATTCAAGGGAGAGTGATTCTTTCTTTTATTGTAGAAAAAGATGGTTTGGTATCCAATCTTGAGACAATGCGTTCGCCTGCTGAGGCACTCAATAAGGAGGCTATGCGCATAACAACTCTAATGCCGAGGTGGAATCCTGGAACAATCAATGGCGAAGTTGCTCCTATGAAAGTCATTTTGGCCTATTCATTTCGACTTCCTGAAAAAGTAATTACGGTTGAAATGAATCCTAAACCAAGAAACTCTTCCCATGCTCTAAACACAGAGACGAAGAATCTTGTAGGCCGCATCTATAATAATGATCATGTGGATAATGTGGCAACTGTGGTAATAGATGGGGTGAACTTCCTGCTTCAATCAAAAATGAATATGAAGGCAGATGCAGTTAAAGCAGCAATGCAGAAGCAGGTAATGAGCGATAAAGATAAGGATGATACAGGAGAAAAAACAGAAATACGGAAAGCAGAACAAGAAAGAATCCGAAATGAGAATAATCGGGTAAATGATGATTATGTGAAGAAAGCTATTATCGCTAGGGTAAATGTAAATTTTAAGACGGAGAATAAACTGGTTTTAACAAAATTCTTTTCGGTAGATGAAACTCCACTTAAGGAGGCAGGTTGGGACTCGCAGACTAGAAAATCCTTTAAGAACAGGATGCCACATTCCCATTCAAAAGAAAAATTTACTTACAAGGTTGTGGGTTCTCGCATCTTGTTGGAAAACTCGAATAAAAGAGATACGCTTCGCATAAGCAGCGATGGACGGTTCCTTTATGGTAAAATCAATAATCTTGAATACAAATTAACGAGAATAAAATGAAAGCATTTTTAATTAAAAACTCATCTGGTTAAATATATATTTCTGTTGCTTTAGGCTGTTTTGTTTAATCGATTAAATAAAAATGGCTAAAAATTTGCAAATTCATTAAATAATTTGTACCTTTGCCCCCGAATCTTTAATCAGTAATGCAATGGATAAGCAAGTTTTGAAGCAGATATTGATCGATAACCAGCGGGAGGTAGAGCGCTACGAGGTTTTTCCCCGTCAGATTGAACTTGACAGTTTCCCCTGTCGGGTTTTGGTGGGAGTTCGCCGTGCAGGCAAATCTTATATGCTGTATCATCGTATTCAGCAGCTGTTGGCTCAGGGTAGAAAATGGAATGAGATTCTTTATCTGAACTTTGAGGACGAAAGGCTCGAAAACTTTGGGGTCGAAGACTTCAATCGTCTTTTGGAGTGCCATCAGGAAATGTATGGACAACGGCCTATGTTGTTCCTCGATGAAATACAGAATGTGGACGGGTGGCATAAGTTTGCCCGACGAATGGCAGATTCAAGCTATGCGATATTTATTACCGGAAGCAATGCGAAAATGCTGTCGGGGGAGATCAACACCACTTTGGGCGGGCGTTTCCTGACGACGGAAGTTTATCCCTACAGTTTTAGGGAATTTCTGGAAGTCGGAAAAGTGCCCTTTGGCGACGAAGATCAGGTCGGTACGGAAAGCAGAGCCAGAATTGTTCGCAGTTTTGAGGAATATCTGCATTCTGGCGGATTGCCGGCATCTGTGAAACTGCCTGCCAAACGCGATTATCTGAGTAGTGTCTATCAGAAGATTTATATGGGCGATATCATTGCCCGTAATAAAATTACCAATGTGGCGGGCATTCGGGTGCTGGTTCGTAAGATGGCGGAAAGCGTTTGCCGTCCGATATCATATAACCGGATCAGTAACCTGTTGTCGAGCGTGGGAGGAAAGCTCAGCTTGGCAACCACCATCAAGTATGTGGAATATTGTGAGGATGCCTGGTTGCTGCTTCGACTGAGAAACTATGCTTCTGCGCTGGCTGAAAAAGAGAGTAACTGCAAATACTATTTTATTGATAATGGTGTGCTGGGGCTTTTCCTGATTGATAAAGATGCCATGCTGCTGGAGAACCTGGTGGCATTGCAGCTATTCCGCCTTTACGGGCATGATGCTGCCAATGAACGGGTGTTTTTCTATCAGGATAATTATGAGGTGGATTTCTATATTCCTGAGGAAGAACTGGCTATTCAGGTGTGCCATTCATTGCGTGATGAGGAAACCCGGACGCGAGAATTGGATGCTTTGCAGAAGTTGCCTAAACGGGTGCCTGTCCGACGGAGACTCTTGCTGACTTACGATGAAACGGAGATGATTTCCGATTCGTTTGGAAAGGTTGAGGTAATGCCGGTTTGGAAATGGTTGTTAGGATGAACTAACTTTTATGTTTCCGCACCTGAAACACAAGTTTTCTGCCTATTCAGAAAAATTTCAATCGAATCTTACAGGAAGTGCTTGACCGGCTGACCGATGATGGCGGAAAGCAGGTTGTTGGCAGCGGAGCTGGCACCGATGCGGAAATAATCCTTGTTGCACCAATCCTCGCCCAAAACGGTCTTGACGATGGTGTAATACTTGACAGCATCTTCTGGCGTGCGAACACCGCCGGAAACCTTGAAGCCAACGCGATTGCCTGTCTGCTCGAAATACGACTTGATCATCTTGCACATGACGTAAGCGGCTTCGGGTGTGGCTGATACAGGGGTCTTGCCGGTGGAAGTCTTGATAAAGTCTGCACCGCTGTACATCGCCAATACAGAAGCCTTGGCGATATTGCTGGCCGTCTTCAGTTCTCCGGTTTCGAGAATCACCTTGAAGATCTTGTCCTTGCAGGCAGCCTTGCATTCTTCGATGGTGTCGCAAAGCTCTTCGTAGTCTTCAGCCAGAAGTTGTCCGACATTGAGCACGATATCCACCTCGTCAGCACCACTGGCAACTGCCAGTCCGCATTCAGCCACCTTGATCTCGTTGAAGGTCTGACTGGAAGGGAAGCAGCCGGAAACGACTGTCGTATCGACTTCCGTCACATCGAGAAACGTGGAAACGGTTTCTGCAAAATTAGGATAAACGCAGATAGAGGCTACATTCTGCAAATCGGGATAAGCTTCCTCGAACTTGTTGACGCGACGGGTGAACTCGCGGACGCGGGCTTCGTTGTCGGTCGGGTTGAGGGTCGTGAGGTCGATGCAGTGCAGACAGGTCTTGAGCACCTCCTTGGTGTTGTTGGCCTCGTAACCTTCTGCAATGATCTTATTGACTTCCGCAGTAACCTGCTCGTCGTTCAATTCAGTCTCGTATTTTTTCAGTGTGTCTAAATACTTGTTTGTTTCCATAGTCTTTATTGTTTTATAGTAGTTTGAATTCATAACCCTCTTTCATCAGCCATTCGATGGAAGCAGGAAGCGCTTTCTGCAGATTGTGCCACGATTTGGGCTGATCGTGAAAAGTGATAATCGATCCGTTGCGGGCAAATTTCTTCACGTTTTCGATCACTTGGTCTGCATCCAAGCGGTTGGAATAGTCGCGAGTCACCAGGTCCCAGAAAATAAGCCGGTACTTTTTGGTGAGCAGGTTGGCGTGTCCCCAGCGTAACCAGCCGTGAGGCGGTCGGAACAGTTGGCTGTGGATGAGCATATTGGCTTTCTCCACGTTGGCCAGATAAGCCTTCGAACCGTAGGTGAGCGCTGAAATATGGTTCATGGTGTGGTTCCCCACATGATGTCCCCGGCGTTTTTCTTCCTCGAACAGGGCACGATGACGAGCCACGTTGTCGCCCACACAGAAGAAAGTTGCCTTGATCTGGTATTTATCGAGCAAATCCAGCACCCAAGGGGTAACCTCGGGTGTCGGACCATCGTCGAAAGTCAGATAAACGCACTTGGGCTGGGAGGGAAGCCTCCACAAGCTGTCGGGCGCCATCAACCGACGTATCAGAGTGGGCGGTTGCTCGATGAACAAGGCTTACAAAAGCTTATAGATTGAAACAGCCTTCTCGAAATAGCCGCGGAATTCAGCATCGTATCGATTGACAAACTCCTCGTTTTCGTAGCGCTTGGCAATGTTCAAGGCATCACGCATGGTCAGCAGCTGCTCGCGAATCTGGTTCGTGATGCGGTGCATGTGACGTTTGTCGAGGCTGTATGCCCAGTTGAGATACTCCTCGTTGCTGTCGATGATGGCTTGCAGAATACGGTTGCCTTCTTCCGGCTTGCCGCAAAGGTAGTACGACTGAGCCAGCGTGAGCGAAGTGTATTCGTAAGGAACGTTGGCGGCCGGAATGGTCTGGTCGCAGAACTCCGTAGCCTTCAGGGCGCGCTCCATATCGCCGGTGCTCAGCAGCTGCTCGATCAGCGTGCAGAACATCATGCGCTGGGTGCGGCACATACGGCGGTTATTCTCATCGAGATAGATGGTCGTATCCTGGATGTTGCCCCAAACGAACTTGTTCATCAGGTTGTCGTAGCTCTTGTCGATATCTGGGGTGGAAGTTCCGCCATTGGCTAAAGGCACAATCTGATAGGCCAGACCCACCAGGCGGAAGTACTTATCGAGCCCCATGTACATATCGCGGCCAACGGTGGTAGCGAAGTAAATAGGACGCTTCCAGCCTGTGCGGCTGATACCGTCGATCATAGCAAGCACGGCAATCTCGTTCTTGGTGACGTAGCTCTTGTTAGAGAGGTCGATGGTCATGTGCGTGATGAGCTCCGAAGTGTCTTTTACGCTGATGCAAGGCGATGCCAGCACTTCCTCTGGATTGACCTCGATACCGAACTTCTTGGCAGGCAGGAAGTCGAGCTTGCCGTAGTTGGGCAGCGTCTTGTACCTCGGGTCGTCGCTATACAGGCAGGTCATGGCAACATGCAGCGGTAGTTCCTCTTCTTCGGTGACTTGAATCAGATGAGCATAGTTGAGCTTGTCGTGCGCATACTGGTCTCGACGCAAATCGATAGGCAGCGGATCGCTTTCGTAGGCCTGACTCTTCATCTGGTTGATGTACCAGTCGGTCTGCAGGTAAGAAAGGTTGCAGACACGCACATCGGTGCGATAGCCTTCCACCTCCTGGGCATACCAGAGCGGGAAGGTGTCGTTATCTCCGTTGGTGAAGATGATGGCATCCGGCTCCAAAGAAGACAGGTAGTTGCGTCCGAAGTCGCGGGCGGTGTAACGACCCGAACGGTCGTGATCGTCCCAGGTCTGACCCACCATCTGGATCGGAACCAGCAGGCAGACCAGCGAAGCAACTGCTCCAGCCACCGCAGCGTTCTTGATGGCTTTCTGCAAGAGGGCAGAAACACCGGCCACACCCATACCGACCCAAATGGCAAAGGCATAGAAAGAACCGGCATAGGCATAATCTCGCTCACGAGGCTGGTAGGGCGTCTGGTTCAGGTAGATTACGATGGCAAGACCCGTCATGAAGAACAGGAAAAATACCACCCAGAAGCCCTGAATACCTTCGCGTCCGGCAAAAGCCTGATAGAGCAGACCGATCAGACCTAAGAGCAACGGAAGCATATAGAACACGTTGTGCCCCTTGTTATTGGCGATGCTGGAAGGTAAGGTGCTCTGGTCGGGCACATCGAACAGCGCTTTGTCGATGAAAGGAATGCCGGAGATGGCACGTCCGCGATCAATCTCACCGTAGCTCTGGGCATCGCTTTCGCGACCGGAGAAGTTCCACATGAAGTAACGCCAGTACATGAAGTTCACCTGATAGTTGATGAAATAGGTCAGGTTGTCGGCAAACGTAGGAATACCTTTGATGCTCTTGCCGTCCTTGCCAATCACATTGTGGCCGGGATCCTTTTCATCCCAGTTGCACCATTCCTTATAGCCGGAAATATGGTTCGACTGGTTGCTGTACATACGAGGGAACAGCATCGTGTAATTATACTTGTACTTCTCGCGATAGCCGGTCAGTTCGTAGCGGTCCGGTTCATTCGGATCCATCTTCACTTTTTTGCCGTAAAGAGGAGCCCCCTGTTCGCTGACCACCTGCCCGGACTTGTCGCGCAATACGCTCGAAGCGAAAGTCTGTCCGATAAACAACGGAGATTCGCCATACTGCTCACGGTTCAGGTACTTGGTGAACGAGAAGATCTCGTCGGGCGAGTTCTGGTCCATCGGTAACTGGGCGGAAGAGCGGATGATGATCTGTGCAAAGGTGGAATAGCCTACCAATATGGTAAGCAGGCAGAGCAGGATGTTGCTGGTGAGACGGGCGTTGATGCGCTCGCCCAGATAGAAAATCAGACCTGCCAGTACCACCGTGACGATGATACCGATAATCCAGCCCTCGCCGGCAAACGGAACACCACTCAAAACGATGCCCAGAATGAGCAACACCTGCTGCACGCGGTTCGATGTCTCTTTCCGATACATCAGGAAGATGCTTACGGCCAGGAAAATCAGCACAAAGAAGAAGTAGAATCCGGTGCCGGTATTGAAGCTCAGGCCCAAACTGTTGACGAAGAACAACTCGGTGGCGCTGGCCAGTTTCACCATGCCCGGAATCATGCCGTACAGGATGAAGAATATCATCAATATGGAAACAATCAGGGCTCCCAAAGAGCCTGCCAGAGTGGCGTTCGGATGCTTCTTGAAATAGTAAACCAGCACAATGGCAGGCAACGACAAGAGGTTCAACAGGTGCACACCGATAGACAGACCGATGATGTAGGCCAGCAGAATGATGTATCGGTCACCTTCCACACCGTTGGCCTGACGTTCCCACTTCAGGATGAGCCAGAACACCAGGGCAGTCATGAAACTGGAGAACGCATAAACCTCCGCTTCCACAGCTGAGAACCAGAACGTGTCCGACCAGGTATAGACCAAAGCGCCCACCATGCCGGCGCCCAGAATGGTGATAATCTGTCCCCAAGTCATTTCCTCACGGTCTGTGCCGGCATGCGCATTGCCGCGGCACACGAACTTCTTGGTCAGTGCCGTGATGGTCCAGAAAAGGAAGAGAATGGTGGCTGCTGAGAACATGGCACTCATGCGGTTCACCCAAATGGCAGCCTGAGTGACGTCGCCTCCGGCAAAGTTTACAAAGAACCGGCCGGTAAGGTTAAAGAAAGTGTTTCCGGGCGGGTGTCCGACTTCGCCTTTATCGGCACAAGTGATAAACTCCGGGCAATCCCAGAAACTTGCCGTCGGTTCCACCGTACTCAGGTAGGTGTAGGCGGCAATGAGAAAGGCTACCCATCCGAAAATGTTGTTGAGCAACTTGTATTGCTTCATGATGTTTAGTAGATTGAAAATATAGAAATGATTATGTTATTTGCGTAAACACGGGTGCAAATATAACTAAAAATCAGATAGGTTGACTTCCGAATGGCTGTTTTTAATCTAAAATAGCCTTTTTTTGCTCATTTTAAATAAATAATTCAAGGTTTTGATGTCAACTTTCCCGAATAATCGTTACCTTTGCCGCATATAAACACCTTTTTACATACCGAAATGGGACCCATTGGCATTTTCGATTCCGGCTTTGGAGGCTTGAGCATTTTCAGGGAGATCCAGCATCTGCTGCCACAGTACGACTATATCTTTTTAGGAGATAACGGGCGTGCTCCTTACGGCGATCGGTCTTTTCAGGAAGTGTTCGATTTTACGAATCAGGCGGTGCGCCGTCTGTTCGAAATGGGTTGCCCGTTGGTGATTCTGGCTTGCAATACGGCATCTGCCAAAGCGCTGAGAAACATTCAGCAGAATGAACTCCCCAAGATGGACGATCCGACCCGAAGAGTGCTGGGCGTCATTCGTCCGACTGTAGAGCGGGTGGCCAATCTGACCTATTCCGGACACATCGGACTGGTGGCAACCCGTGCAACCGTTTCTTCCCGCTCCTACGACATGGAATTGGCCAAGCAGCACGTGGATGGCGTGCCGGTCGTGCTGACTTCCCGGGCCTGCCCGAAGTGGGTGCCGCTCATCGAATCCGGAGAGCTCGATTCAGCAGACCTTTACCGCGAGGTTTACAGCGACTTGTCAGCACTTTTAGATGCAGATCCGGAAATCGATACGATCATTCTGGGTTGCACGCACTATCCGCTCATCACTTCGCTCATTCAGCGTGTCTTGCAGGAACTCGACCATCCGGAAATCATTCTGATGCCGCAGGGAAAGCCGGTCAGCTATAGCCTGAAGGATTATCTGCAAAGGCATCCGGAAATGGAGGCGCGTCTCTCGAAACGGGCGCGGGTCGAGTATTTTACGACAGGGGATGTTGCGCAGTTCGAGCAACTGGCGACCTTGTTTTTAGGACATAAGCAGCACATCCGGGCAGGAAACATCGAATGGTAGCTGAAGATTCAGAAATAGGCGGTACAGGCTCATAAAACGCAGAAATGTTTCAAAATTGAAAGAATGTTTCAAATTTTTTTTGTCGCAAAATTGCTAAAAACAATATTCGGTAAACGATTTTGTCTTTAATTTCTTTTATTTTTGTATTCCGTTTCTGAAAAATGCCGTAACTTTGCACCGCGAATTCAATTTAGTGTTTCCCAATTAAAACAAAAAACAAGAATCCCTTTGTAAATGTTCCTATGTGGAATAATGCAAAATACCTATAAAGCTTTCTCTTTACCTTAAATGCTACCTGCATAGTTGTCTGCTATGCAGGTTTTTTATATAAAATATACTTATCAAAATCGGAGTAAAGAACACAAAATCTTTTCCTTCTGAGCACTTTTGAGCGATTTTTGCCGTTTGCATTTGCAAAATTGCTTACCTTTGCCCAAAAATAACCCTTATGATAAAACTTTTAGCCAGTTTACTACCCGCTCTGATATTGGTATATCACATTTATAAGGCAGACAAACTGCAACCGGAGCCTGTGGCACAGCTGAGACGGGCTGTAGCTTTTGGCGTTTTATCAATCTTTGTGTCTTTGCTGTTCAGCTATCCGGCTCAATCCTTAGGGTTGTTTAGTGAGGCTTATTCTGATTGGAAAGGGGCTTTGCGCTTGGCTTTTTTCGGGGCAGCATTTCCGGAAGAACTGGCTAAGTTACTGATGCTCTTTTTGGTGGTCCGGAAGAATCCTTTTTTCGATGAGAAAATGGACGGTATCGTCTATGCAGTCTGCGTCGGTATGGGTTTTGCCGGTCTGGAAAATGTCACGTATATTTTCGGTGCAGGAGACGAATGGGTTATTAGGAGCATCACCAGAGCGTTTATGTCGGTTCCCTGCCATTATTATTGTGCCGTTTTCATGGGCTATTTCTTTTCACTCTATTGGTTTGAAAAAGAGAATAAGATGTACCATCTGTTCTGGACCTTGGCGGCTCCGATTATTTGCCATGCGCTATATGATTTCATATTGATGTACGTTGCTGTCGAAGAATCGGATTTTCTCATCTTTATGTTGTCTCTTTTCCTGTTTTTTTCCTGCTTTCAATTCTACAAGTGGTCGCGCATTCGCATCGCCCAGCACCTTCAGGCAGATTTGGAGGAAGGATATAGGAAACAGGAGCAGTCTGCGTTCGACGAGTATGATCGCAGCGACCATGTCTAAATTTACGAATTATGGATGAAATACTGAATGAAAAAGTGCTGAATAGTCCGGTTTGCAGTAAGCCAATCAAGACAACGAACGATGTGAAGGCGTTCTTCCGCTTCATCTGGTTCGGTCTGCATCTGGATTTTACGCCTGACGATGATTTCCAGGCGTTCGGATTGTTCTCCGATAAAGCGGCCGCGCTCCTGAATGCCCGTATGGACGAAGCTTTCGCCTTGCAAAAGGATAAGGTGTACGACTTGGTGATTCAGGTGATGCAAGAGGCAGATCCTACGTGACTACTATGTGACGATTTGCAGAAGCCGTCATATAATGATAAAACAAAAATAATAACATATTAAAATTAAAGAGTATGATAATGAAGAAGTTTTTTATGGCTGCTCTTCTGATGCTGGCAGCCGGTAGTGCAATGGCTCAGCTTGTTAACAGCGATGACTATTTTCGCTTGCAAGTCAGTTATGTGGGTAATCAGATGACCAATACCGACAACGATCCGAAGGGTGTCGCTTTGGGTGGTATCTATGGTATTAGTGTGAGCGATCAGATTCCGCTCTTCGTCGAAATCGGTGCTCAGTTGGAATGGGCTCATTCTGTGAATGATATTTGGAACACAGAGTTGACGCCAACAGGGAATGTTTACACCCGTGATGATTGCAAATTCACCTATATGAACATTTCTATTCCGTTGAATGCTGCTTACAAATATACCATCAATGACAAGGTCGCAGTAAGCGGACATGCCGGTCTGAACTTCAAGGTGAATATGTTGGCAAAGCAGAAGGCTTTCGATACCACTCTGAATTTGTTGGATAAGGACGATATGGGAGGCCGTGACAACCGCAACATCTTCCAGTTGGGAGGTCAGGTTGGAGCCGGAGTACATTTCGGACAGCTTTATTTGGGCTGGCAGTATCAGGGCGATTTTATGCCAATTGCTAAATTCGGTAATAATAAAGTGAAATTCCACACCAACTACGTTACTGTTGGTTTCACTCTCTGATAAACGAATCTTTTCATAATAAAAATGAGGATGCATTTTCCATGATGCATCCTCATTTTCTTTTCTTATTGTTTAGTCTGTTTGGCTTTCTTTTCAGCTTGCAGTTTCTTCACGTAGGCTGAATACATTTGTCGCCAGTTGCGCCCATGTGCATTGAAATAGGCTTCGCATTTGTCTTTGGCGATTCCGAAAATCTCCGAAATCTCTTTCATCGTTTTGAAGTCGATGGCCATTTCGCGGGCTTCTTTCAGATAGGCCAGGCAGACGCTGTCTTCCGTAGGAGTGATGTCGGGCACAATTCCATAATAGCCTTTCATTGTGAATTGTACCTTGCCAATGGTGTAGAGATCAAGAATCGTTTCTACCTGTTCGGATGTGAGTTCTGCGCGGAGTCCGTCCATCAGGGTCGTGTGATATTCTTTCGGTTGGGCGGCATCCGCAATAATCTGTAGATCCACTTCGCGCAATTTCTCACCGGTTCTCGGATTGATGCCTCTCGGGCAATCGTTCAGGTGTTCATTGTGCCAGCGGGTGATTTGCGTGAGGTGCGTAAAAATCAGCTTGCGTACGCGAAGCGTTTTTGCAGGATCGTCCAGATGCAGGCTGTCTGCCCACTTCTGAGCTTTCTGTTCGAGACCTGCTGCCCAACGGAGATCGAAGTACAGTTGCTTGTCAAAGTATTTCTCAGCTAACGGCTGTATGCTGCGTTCGAAGTTTTCGGGAGCATTTGTTCCGGTAGGCACCACTTTGCCTTCTTCGTTTTTCGTACTTCCGAAACAGATCAGTTTGTCTGCGGTTTCGATGGTGGCCTTCGTTTCATCCTGCTGCTCTTTTACAAGGTTCCAGACAGAAGAGAAATAGTTGTAAACACCTTCGCGCTTGCTGGCACGGAAATCATGCCGTTCACCGGGCAGGAAAAGACTCTGAACCTGATCAGCAGCATCATAGAAACCATAGATTCTTTTCAGGTAAGGAACTTCAATCGATGGATGGGTGTGTGTCCAGTCGCCTTCATTGCCAACCAGCATGATGGGTTTGGGAGCCATCGTTGCTAACATTTCTGCGCTTGTGGTACCCCCCAGTACATACTGAACAGGCAATCCGCTTTCGCAAGGGCAGCCTCCGTCAAAGTGACTGGTGATATGCACCACAGGACAGCAGGCAGAGAAGCGATCGTCGATGGTGGAAAGCAGAACGGAATGTGTGCCGCCGCCGGAACCGCCGCAAGCACCCACGCGCTTCGAATCGACGTCCGGACGGGTGAGGGCGTAATCGAGCAGGCGAAAGGCGGAAACAAGCTGATAGGTCAGCGCCATGCTACTGGCATGATTCTCCGCCCCGACCTGTAGTGCAGATTCTCCCCATCCGAAAAGGTCGAAGCTGATGCTGATGGCACCCATACGAGCCAAGGTGGCAAAGCGAACCTGTAAGTCTTTGTTGTAGCGACCGTCTGCCCAATGTCCATTGGGGCTGATGATTACCGGGTACTGGCCTTGGGCATTGGCAACCTGTTTGCGTGCCTTTTTGTTGTTAGGAACATAGATGCTGCCGCACACATAATAGCCAGGCACGAGTTCGAGGGCAAGGTTCTGTACCGTGTATCCGTCGTATTTTCGCACTTTCCCCAAAATAGGCTTTGCATCTACGCAGGAACGGAGCATGGCATCTACGCCAGAAGTTTCGCGTACGGCTTTGCGTAGTTCCTGGGCGCGTGCTTCCCATTCGGTGCGGTTATGATATAGCGTATTGAGATAGTCGGTCATCTGCTGTCCTTCCGAGTCCCATCTGCGATAATACTCGAAAGGCTTGATGCGATAAACAGAATCGTTCTGTTTCCAGGCTTTGAAGTCGAAAAGTCCGAGCACATTCTGTAGTGTTTCTTCAAAGCTGTAAGGACGAATACGGCCTGGAGCATAGTCAACAGACAGTCCTGCAGTATCGACGTTATAGCTGAAAGTGACGTTGAAACGTTGCTCAATCTGTTTCATAACCTGACTGAGCGGTTGCGTCATCCGGTTTTCTACTGCTAATGGCTTATTGGAAGAGGATTGTGCCGCCATTGGCAACAGCAAAAGAGAGAGCGCGACTGTGGCGATTCCTTTTTTCATCAGGGTGGGTATATATTATTATAATATGTAGTAAATCTGGTTGCTTTTGCCCGTAAGCCGGCAAGTGCCGTTGGCCGGAACCGTAATGGTGCCAACCGAAACGCATTTGCTGTCTCGGTGCAGTTGCTTCAATGCGTGCTTGCCCGGTTTCATGCCGGAGAGTACGGCTTCTCCGTCGTGCGTGAAGTAGATAAGACCCGATGTGCCGTTGCTGAGGGCTTTGGCATCTGTTCCGACCTCTGCGATCTGCATGGAGGCCAGCGATGTTAATATTTCTTCGTCTTGAATATCCACCTGACAGCACGATCCTCCTGCCATGAGAATCGCCCATCCTAAATCGGGGTAGTTCTGGGCATAGAAGGTAACTGCCTTATCGGGGAATTTCTGCCGGTACTCGCTTACCGCCTGATAGGCATCGAGGAAGGTGGTCTTGCCATTCGGCATCTTGCGCTGTTGCTGTCGCGGAGCCATATTCTGTCCGCCGGCCGGAGCCCAAAGGGTATTGGGATTGCGCTTGTCTGCCTGCTTGTAGAACCAATATTGAATCTGAATGATGTCGATGACCTGACTGAGCTTTTTGTCAGCGAGCAGACTGTCCTGCACATCTTTGGTGCAAGCCAGGGCAATGAGCGGATGCTGTCCGGTTTCCTGTTCCCATTCTTGAATACATTCAAGCCAGAAGCGTGTGAAATGATAGGGTCCGGTATATTCGGAACTGATGAGGTGAACCACATTGGGATGGTCCTTGAATTGTTCCAGATTTTGACGGATATACTGGCGATGCAGTTGCCGCATCGTAGCATTTTCTTCATCGTAGAACCATTCAGCCACGAATACGCGCTTGTCGCCGGCAAACGGGACGGGTTCAGGGAAAACGGTCTGGTTGATGTTGTTGACAGGACGCCAAGGGCAATCCACCCAATGGGCACCGGCTTCCAGAATATTGTGCTGGAAGTAATGCTCGAGGAACAGCAGGTGATTCGGAGCCTTGCGGGCGAATTCCTGTAGGCGGTAATAATACCAGATGTTGGGTTGGGAGAGGTCATAGCGCGAAAGGCCTTCCCAGGCGGCACCTTTTCCGCTGCGTGCCCAAGGCTGTTCATAGAAAGGAGTCCAACAGTCGGCATCGCGACGTCGGATGCGTTCGTGGTCATCGCGACGTCTGTCGTACCACAATCCGTACCATTGGTCGAAAACCAGGGTTTGCGTCTTATCAAGGTAGGCAATCACCGAGTCGATATGATCGGTAAAACCAAGTCCTGTGCGATCGGGTACAAAGCGGGTCAGGGCTGGTTGTGCCTTCTGCTGAATGAACGGTGGACGAATCTTGCCGTTCCACCAGGGCGTACTGTATCTGCCACCCACCAATAAAGCACCATTGCCAGTCAGGTGTCCGTTGGTGACAGCTATCCGGATCGGTTCTTTCTTTTCTGTAGCGGAAGGTTTCTGTCTCGCTAACTTCTTTTCTTTTTGCGACACTTGCTGTTGTGTCGCTTTGCTGATGGTCAGATAGCCGTCTGCCGATATTGCCTGTTGCTGCCGGATCAGCATTTCGAGCGTGAATTTGGGAGTGGTTCTCGCCAGTTCTGCTAATTGCATTGCTAACTCCGGAGTCGGACTGCTGGTTGCCTCGGTGGGCGTTTCAAGCAGGATCGGATGACATTTTTTACCTAATCTTTTCTCTAACTGGGCATAGAAGAGACTTCGGGGACGCACATGCTCATTACTGCTTACCCAAATGCCGTTGCCCTGGAATTGCGACCACACACCATAGGCTCTGTTCGTATTGTCAGCGTCAGGGGCATAGCAATGAATCACCGCAGCTGAACATTGCCAAAGGGTGCTGTTGGCAGCCGTCCATCCGGCGCCGTTATGGTCTTGCCCGATGTTCTTCAGCACGATATCGTGCCCGTCAATATCCACAATATCGAACAGCAATCCGGTGGCCCATGCATCGATGCCTCCGCTATAGTCGAGTGCTTCGCGAGCTTCGCATTGCACAAAGGCATTCGGTCCGGGAGCTGCCCATCCGGCAGCGAAGGCATGCAGGGCTTGTTCAGCCAGGCAACGCTGAACCAGCACCTGCTGTCCGAACACATAGAAAGCGTTTCTCCGGTGTCCGGCTAATTCGCCAACAGGATGCAGATACAGGCAATCTTGGATGGTGATGCGTTGCCCTTTCGGTTCCACAATTACACCGCTTCCGGCCAGATTCCGGAAGTTCACCCGTCGCACCCAGCAGTCGTGTGCCTTATCGATGCTGATGCCTGTCCACAAATGCTGTTCGTCTTTGGGATTCGGGGAAGTGACTTCAGCTTCGATGCTGAGATCTTCGATGCCGCACTCCGAAACGTAGCCGTCCGACCACGGATAGACCAAAGCGTATGCTTGTTCTTCGTCGGCATTAAATGACATATACAAAGGAGCATCGAGCATCAAGTTGCCGTCGTTCTCCAAAGTGCGACGATAGCGCACATCCACATCGCCGGGTTTCCAACCCAAGGCGCTGATGCCGCCACCATATTCCTGACAACCGTATTTCTCAATCCAAGATTGGGTGCTTGGATGCACAATCTCTATTTCTGTTCCTGCTTTCAGGTGCGAGATGGTAGTGGTCGAAGCCACTTTGAGGTCGCCTGCATGCACTTGTCCGCAGAGGGGAAGTGTGTCGCAGCGGTTAATGGCTGAAGGTTGTCCTTGCAGGGCAATTGCCGGTTCTCGATCCACGCCCTGCATCAAAAGCCGGGTCTTTTCTGCTCCCATACCACGCAACACGATGCCGCTTTGGTTTATACGCAGGCGTCCTTGAAGTCGGTAGGTGCCTTCTTTCAATTGTACCACGCCTCGGAACCCCTGGGCATTAGGTGCCAGCGCACCAATCAGGTCGATGGCGTCCTGAATGGCTTGGGTGTTGTCTCCGTCGATAGGGGTGACAATCAGGCTGGAAGATAGAGTTGGTATCGTGTCTGCAGAAGCCTTGTATCCGCAGTAAGAATAATCGATAGGGGGGAGGTCAGCCGCTGCTGTCAGGATGGCAGCGGTGCCGGATAATAAGATGATTGAGGTTAGTTTTTTCATGATTCAGGGTTTCTAACTTTTCATTGCACGTTTTGAGTCGTTACCTTCAAAGTAGTTGATATAGGCTAGATTGACCAGCCGGTTACCGCCTGCTGTGGGATAGTCGCCGGTAAAGTACCAGTCACCTTTGTGGTTCGGACAGGCTTCGTGCAGGCCTTCGATGGTCTGATAAATGATTTCTACGGGAACCTTGACGCTATCCGGGGTAAGCATCTGGCTGATTTTGTCTGAAATCTGGTCAGCGGTGAAGGGGGCGTAAATCTCTTTGACGTAATTGCGCACTTTTTCCTTCGGTAGCGATTCCTGCGCCTTGCATTTCCGATAGACTTCTTCCAAAATGTGTTCCTGCCCGCTTTCTTTCAGTAGTTCGACAGCGGCACGGAAGGCAATGAATTCGCCCATGCGGCTCATGTCGATGCCATAGCAGTCGGGATAGCGGATTTGTGGAGCAGAGCTGACGATGATGATCTTGCGGGGGTGTAAGGTATTCAGAATCTTGATGACCGACTGCTTGAGTGTAGTGCCTCGCACAATGCTGTCGTCGATGGCAACCAGATTATCCACAAGATTCACGATGCAGCCGTAGGTTACATCATATACGTGCGAGGCCAAGTCGTTGCGAGAGGCTCCTTCTGCAATGAAGGTGCGCAACTTGATGTCTTTGTTGGCGATTTTTTCGTTACGTACGTGCATCGAAAGGATGTCTTGCAGCTGCTGATCTGTATAATCGGAGCCTAAAGCACGGATCATTTGTGCTTTCTGCCGGTTCAGAATGTCGTTCAAACCTTCCACTAAGCCCATATAGGCCACTTCTGCTGTGTTCGGAATGAAACTGAACACGGAGTGCTCCAGATCGTTGTCGCAGGCGGCAAACACTTTTTCTGCCAGCGATCTGCCCAGCACCTTGCGTTCCTGATAGATTTCTGCATCGTTACCCCGGCTGAAATAGATGCGTTCGAACGAGCATTGCTTGATTTTCTGTGGAGGATTGATTTGCGACAATCGGACTTCGCCTGCCTGGTTGATGACGATGGCTTGTCCAGGCAGGAGTTCGTGCACATCTTTGCGGGCAATCTCGAAGGCGGTTTGTATTACGGGGCGTTCGCTGGCCACCACCACCATCTCATCGTTTCTGAAATAGAAGGCAGGACGAATGCCCCAGGGATCGCGTACGGCAAAACTCTCGCCGGAACCGGTCATGCCGCAAATGCAGTAGCCGCCGTCCCAGGAGGGTGAGGAAGTTTTCAGAATGTTTTCGATGATGATGTGTTTCTCAATTTCAGCTGTCACTTCACGTCCGGGACGGTCTTCGTCGTTGTACTGTTTGTAAAGGCGTTCCACTTCTCTGTCCAAGCGGAATCCCAGTTGCTCCAGAATCATGTAGGTGTCGCTGTAGCGACGCGGATGCTGTCCGGAATCCATCACGTCCTCGAAAATCTCATCCACGTTGGTGAGGTTGAAGTTGCCGCACACGCACAGGCTCTTGTCGCGGAAGTTGTTGCGACGGATGAAAGGATGTACGAAATCCAGTCCGCTTCGTCCGGTAGTCGAGTATCGGAGGTGTCCCATATAGACCTCTCCGGCGTACGGAATGTGCATTTTCGCAAATTCGGCATCGCGCATCTGTTCGGGCGTGAAGTCTTCGAACTTATGGTTCGCCTTCGAGAAAATCTCGCTGATAGCTCCCGATCCCAAGGCTCTCTCTCGGAAGAAAAATTCCTCTCCCGGGTGAGCCTCCATTTTCAGCACGGCGAAACCGGCACCTTCCTGTCCGCGATTGTGCTGTTTCTCCATCAGCAGATACAGTTTGTTCAGACCATACATCCAAGAGCCATACTTCTCTTGGTAATATTCCAGTGGCTTGAGCAGGCGGATGAGCGCCACTCCACATTCATGCTTGATGGGTTCCATAAATTATCTCGGAGCTTTGAATTTGTACAGATAAATAGCTACAAACAGGAAGACAATATTGGGCAGCCAGACGGCCGCAATAACAGGCATGTCTCCGCTTACGGCAAACGAAGAACTGACGGTTTGGAACAGAATATAGACGAACGCCAGTACCAAACCGATACCCAAGTTGATGCCCATGCCTCCTCGGATTTTCTTCGATGACAGACACACACCAATAAGCGTCAGGATGAACGAGGTGGCAATGGCTGCAAATCGCTTGTGGTATTCGATTTCGAAATCCTGTAAATTTCCGGTGCCGCGAAATCGCTGTTTCTCGATATAGGCGTTCAGTTCGGGAGTGGTCATCTTCTCGTAATCGTTTTTCTGGAAGATGATGTCTTCCGGTCCGATGGCAATCACGGTGTCCATCTTTAAGCCTGATTCCAGGGTTTCTCCGTCTTCGTTGATATGACGGATGTTCCAACGGGTCAGGTCCCAATGGTAATCGCCTTTGTATTCCGCTTTGTCGGCCGTCAGACGCGATACGAGTTTCTTGTCATCATATTTTTCGAGCGCGAATCTGCGCCCCGTATTGTTTCGGGTTTCGAACATATACATATAGACAACCACACCGGGTTCCACCATAAACTGGTTGTTGGTCGAAACTTTCTTTTGTTTGTCCTTCCAGTAGGTGTTCAGAAACTCGATGCGGTTGATGCTGGTGGGCGGAATGACGAAACTATTGAGGGTGAAGGTCAGAATGCCCAAGAAGGCTGCCGATAGCATATAGGGACGCAGCAGTCGGTTGAAACTTACGCCAGAGGCCAGCATGGCGATGATTTCGCTGTCGCCGGCTAACTTCGATGTAAAGAAAATACAGGCAACAAAGACAAACAGAGGTCCGAACAGATTGGCAAAATACGGGATATAGTTCAAATAGTATTTGATGATTTCCCAAGTGGGGGCATCATGCGCCTCGAACTTGTCCATCTTATCGTTATAGTCCAATACGATGGCGATGGCAAGAATCAGGACAATCGTAAAGAAATACGTGCCCAGAAACTTCTTGATAATATACCAATCCAGCTTTTTCAAGTCCTTTGGTTTGTCTTTGTTGTTCGATATCAATCTTCGTCTTCGTCCTCAATGCCGGCAGCACGATGGATGCGCTTGCGCTCCAGTTCGTCGAGCACGATCTTACGCATACGCAGGCTCTTGGGGGTTACCTCAACGTATTCGTCCTCCTTGATGTATTCCAAGGCTTCTTCGAGCGAGAATACCTTCGGAGGAATAAGGGCGGCTTTTTCATCGCTCGACTTCGAACGCATGTTGGTCAGTTTCTTCGACTTTGTAACGTTCACGGTCAGATCCTTGTCTTTGGCATGTTCGCCCACCACTTGTCCGCCATAGACCTCATCTTGCGGGAAGATGAAGAATTTGCCGCGATCCTGCAGCTTGTCGAGGGCATAGGCAAAGGCTGTTCCGCCTTCCATAGCGATGATGGAACCGTTGACGCGACGGACGATATCTCCCTTCCAAGGTTCGTAGTCGAGGAACTGATGTGCCATAATGGCTTCGCCTGCAGAGGCTGTCAATACGTTGGTGCGCAAACCGATCACGCCGCGTGACGGAATCTTGAACTCCATGTGAATGCGGTCGCCCTGAGTTTCCATGCTGATCATTTCGCCCTTGCGGCGGGTTACCATATCGATCATTTTCGAACTGTATTCCTCCGGACAGTTGATTGTCATCTGTTCGATTGGCTCGCACTTCTTGCCGTCAATCTCCTTGATGATAACCTGTGGCTGACCGATCTGCAGTTCATAGCCTTCGCGACGCATGGTTTCAATAAGGATGGAGAGGTGCAATACACCACGACCATAAACCATCCAGGCGCCATCGCGAGCTTCGTTCTTCTCAACGCGCAATGCCACGTCTTTCTCCAGTTCCTTCATCAGGCGATCCTGAATCTGTCGGCTGGTCACGAACTTGCCTTCTTTGCCGAAGAAAGGAGAGTCGTTGATGGTGAATAGCATCGACATCGTAGGTTCATCGACCTTGATGCGAGGCATGGCTTCCGGAGTATTGACATCGCTGATGGTATCGCCGATTTCGAAACCTTCGATACCGGTCATGGCGCAAATATCACCAGAAACGACCTCATCGACTTTCTTCTTGCCCATGCCTTCGAAAGTGAAGAGTTCCTTAACGCGCACTTTCTTCGATTCTACGCCGGCATCGGTGTGGTGCATGAGAAGCACGTCCTGACCTGCTTTGATCGAACCGCGATGAACACGTCCGATGGCGATTCGGCCTACAAAGCTTGAATATTCCAACGAAGTGACAAGCATCTGCGTAGGACCTTCGATGATTTCCGGTGCTGGAATGTTTTCCAGAATGGCATCGAGCAGAGCGGTCACGTTGTCGGTAGGCTTCTTCCAGTCATCCGACATCCAGCCGTTTTTGGCAGAACCGAAGATAGTCACGAAATCCAACTGTTCTTCAGTAGCACCTAAGTTAAACATCAGGTCGAACACTTTCTCCTGTGCCAAGTCGGGCGTGCAGTTCGGTTTATCCACTTTGTTGACCACTACGATGGGCTTCAGACCGATCTGAATGGCTTTCTGAAGCACGAAGCGCGTCTGAGGCATCGGACCCTCGAAGGCATCGACGAGCAACAGGCAGCCGTCGGCCATGTTGAGCACGCGCTCCACTTCACCTCCGAAGTCGCTGTGGCCAGGGGTGTCGATGATGTTGATTTTAACTCCCTTGTAATTGATGGAAACGTTTTTACTCAAAATAGTGATTCCACGTTCACGCTCCAAATCAAGACCTTGTGAAGAGCCATCGAGCATGAGGTCGGCGGTAGCCTGGTTCTCACGGAAGAGGTTTCCCGCATGAAGCAACTTATCGACCAGTGTAGTTTTTCCGTGATCGACGTGTGCAATAATCGCAATATTACGAACGTTTTGTTGCATAAACTTTTTACCTTAAATAATAAATACCGCGCAAAGATACAAAAAAATGCAATACACCGTAGCGATAGCATTCTGAAAATTTATAATTCTATTTTGTTTGTCCCTCTTTTGTAATGTGCGTACCTCAAACAAGTGGGGTAAGTTTGCAATCAACGATGATTCCCCAATTTTTTTCTTGCCTCGTGCTGACGCGCGGGGAAGCGTTTCAAATCTTCCGGAGTTCGCGCCGACGCCGTCAGCGGCAACTCCGGAGTTCGAGAAATGAAATCCGCTGTGTCAGCGCGAACTCCGGATGCCGGGAAATCGTTTCCGCTGTGTCGGTGGCAACACCGGAGCGCAAGAAATGAAATCTGCTGAATCGGCGGCTTCTTCCCGAATTTGTATGATTTTGGAAAATTTGTAAGATTTCTGTCTGGCATTTCGTACAATAAACCCACAACTTCGTACAATGGGAGCAGATATTCTTTCCGTTTCTCAAATAAATAGTGTATCTTTGCAACCTGTATGATAGAGTATATATGAAAAAGTTATTTTTTATTTCAATCGTTTTTTGCCTGGTGGGTTGCGGAAGCAATACTGGCAATACTACCCCAGAGAAAACTGACAAGAGTACGACAGCAGTAAAGACAGCCGACAGTACGACTTCTGCTAAGACGGACAGCATGACTGTTGAGAAACCCGATGATAGTAAGTCTGTTACCATCAGGCAAGGTGACTACTTGTATTCTTTGGATTCGATATCGTTTCAAAATAGTCTTGTACACCTGATTGAAAATAAAGCATTTTCAGAGAATTCCGAACTTTTTGTTCTGTTGGATAGGCTCTTTCTGCATGTGCAAAGCGAGAGCTTCCCGGCAACAGTTAGGAGAGAAGAGCGATGGATGTCTAACTACAGGCATGATTTGTCGGTTTATTATGATTCCCATGCTCTCGGAAGCGGTTCCATATCCGATTATGCGAAGTCCGACTCCGTGTTGAATCAAGGGCTGAGGCTGATGGAACGGGGAGGCAATTTCGGAAGTACATACGGCATGAGCGTTTTCTACAGTGTAAACTATTCTTTCGACAGATGCAGGGAATATGGGTTGCTGAATGAGATGGTAAGCAAGTGTAAGGATGAAAACGCCAAGAACCTTGTTTATCGGGAATGGCAACTATATGAACAGATGCTTAAAAAGGTCAGAGTAATCTTCGACGATTTGACCGATATGAAATACTGGGGAGGCTCTATCTCTGGGATGAAGAGTTCGGAAAGAGAATATCTGTTGGTGAAGGCTCGCGTGTCCATGTACCAAAAGGTTCTCGGTCTTATGTCGGGAGAAGAAGGAGACAAGACCGGAGCATATCTGAGAAAAGCCAAGCGATTCTTTTTTGACAGCTATGAAACTTCGTTAAAGGAAACTATTTCTATGATAGAGCATTATTATCGGGAATATGAAGAAAGAGACCCCAACAGCTCTTTCTATGAAAAAGAGCATGAGGCTCAGGCAGCCGCAAAAGAACTTCGCCCTATCCTCGATGAATGGATTAAGACCGTAGAAAAGTTGAACGAAGAGAGTGCGAGTTTCAATCATCCTATAGAACAGGCGGCTTCTTCCATACTCATGGAATGGGCAAGTATTCTATCTGCAGAATAATTGCAAAGTGTCTCTTTTCTTGTGTTCCGAAGTACAAAATATATGATATCCGATAAAAGTGAAGCATTTTTATTTGAAAAAAAAAGAAAAAAACTTTTCTCTCAATTTTTTTTTGTATTTTTGCACTCAGTAATCATTTATTTTCAGGAAGTAGCCAGATGGAGAATATTCTTGAAGTGCCAAAGACGCAGGTTGTTATGGCTTTTGTAGCTACTTGCATTGAGGCTGCGGCACGACTTTTAAATGTTTCTTATAAGGAAGTATATCAGCGGATGAAGAAAGTGGGAATGATAGAACACTACATCATTCCTCACTATGAGGTTCTCCATAGTGAAAGTCGGGAGAATATCGCGGAAGGTATAGTTGAATGTCTTAACAACTGGGAGGAAAAGAAATGATTGAAGTGATAGCATATCATGGTGGAACGGAAATTATAGAGTATCAGCCTAACAACCAGATGTGCCTGCTGAGTCAAGAAATAACGGACAAATATCTGATTTTCGATGGAACAGAGGAAATATGATGATCCGGTCAAGTCTCCAGTTATCCAGGAGATTATCTTGAGCAACCGCATTGGAGCCATCTCTGTAGAGTTAGCTAAGCGGATGAATATTGAGCCCGTCAAAGCTTTGCAAATGTTCTATGAGAGCAAGACCTGCGAGGATTTGCACAACAAAACAACAGGCTTGTATCTTTATGGTGACCTGTATGTGGCTGATGAATTTATGAGAGAGAAGAAACTGTTGTAAAAAAAAGTTTCATTCGGTTCTTTGCTTCCGGTATAATGCATTTTTTGCTGCCCAGTTGGAGAAAGTTTGTTCCCCAACTGGGCAGCAAATTTTTCCCTGTAGGGCAGCAAAAAAAGGTAACTAATTTTGGGATGATGCGACAGCGACTGATGGTGTTGAAAAATAAAGGAGTTTGGTGTAAAATTTAATGCTCCATCCAGTTCTCAACTTTCAACCCTTCTATGCGGCTAAAATGTTTGAGGTTGTCTGTAACAACGGTTAGACCTTCGCTGATTGCATGACTTGCAATGACCATATCGAACTCGTCAATAATCAGCCCTTTCTTCTCGAGACTATATTTGATATTACCATAAATTTCGCCATTCGTGCCAAGAGGTAGAACAGTAAGTTTTGTAAGGAGCTTTTCTATACGAGCTATTTCTTCCCGAAAGCATCTCTCGCTCTTCTTCTTGGCATTGTAGGCGCCATAATAAAGCTCATGCAAGGATATTGTAGATATGCAACATTTATCAAAACCAGTTTGAATAATCTTGCTTACAATGGTAGGTGTTCCCCACATGAATTCTATGAGAATATTAGTGTCAAGAAGGTATTTTTTATTCTTCATTTGCATATTTGTAATTTATCTCACGAAGACCGTAATGATGGCTTTCTCGCAACAATTTCTTCATTTCTTCAGCGGACATATCATTGCCCCGGGGCATTGCTAAAAACTCATGCACAAACTCCTCGTCACTCTTGCGCTGTTTGGCTCGCTCCAATTCTTCAGGAGCTACCAAATGTTCAGCCAGCCACTGACGATTGCTGAGGCTCAAACCACTTAACATGTGGAGAATATTCTCTAACGACAATGTTGTATTCATATGCCAATGTTTTTTTCGCCGCAAAGATACGACAAATAATCAAATAAAACAAGAAAATGTAAAAAAAGAACCAAATTTTGAGTGCCCTCTCCAACTGGGCAGCAAATTTTCCCCTGTAGGGCAGCAAAAAAGTGCGGTCAAAGTGGTCAAGGTCATGAGTGTCATTAAGCATTCTGATTCCACAACGTTACCTGCGTTTCTTTCCTATGCTTCTTCCTGAATTTGTATGATTTTGGAAAATTTGTAAGATTTCTGTTCGGCATTTCATACAATAAACCCACGACTTCGTACAATGGGAGCAGATGTGCCTTCCGTTTCTCAGATAAATAGTGTATCTTTGCAACCTGTCTGATGGATTGCATTGCATCCTTCACGACTTTATTTGCTGTTGCCAAATAAACTTATCAATTATACGAAACAATCTTCAAATATTCAGAAAAAATAAGAATTATACCTTTATTTTCGCATATATGTACGGACAAATTATTAGATTTGCAACTGATTTGAGTGGATTCTTATTAGATTATAAGTTCACTAATAACTATTTGTTATCGTATGATAAAAGAACTAATTATCCGTGACTTCTTTTCCTTTAAAGGAGAGCACACAATTCAATTGAATACAGGGGTTAATATCCTTGTAGGTGTTAATGGAAGTGGCAAGACTTCCTTTCTGAATGCCATCACCATGCTTTATGAGGGCATTGCGGGTGGCGGTTTGTCGGCATTGTTTCGGCAGTGGGGCACATACAATGCAATTGTTAATGCGTGCGGTGAACAAAAGCCGGATTGTTTTAGTATAACCTACGTTTTCGATGCCGATGTTTTGAGGAAACGTGTTCCCACCTCTCCCTTTAAGAAAGATGTTTATTACAAGATAACGGTATTCCCTATTGGCGATGGCACAAGTTACTCCCTTTGTGAAACGCTTTATTCAGAAGATAGCAGTGGAAAGAAAAAAACATTCAGTTATCTTGAATTCCGTAATGGCATCGGCCAAATTTCGGTTCGCACCAAAAGCGGTATAGAAGTAGAAAAATATGAAAGCGGTATGCTGTCTGCGCAGGAATTGGTGCTCAGGCAGATTACCGATCCACAGAGATATCTGCCGTCTTTTGTTGTAAGAGAGGCCATCAATGCAATTGCCGGATATTCAAAGTTTAATTTTGACAAAGTACGTCAGCCTGCTGAAGCCAATGATATTAAACGATTGATAAGCACAGGAGAGAACCTAAGTCAGTTGTTGAGCAACCTGAATAACAACTATACGTTCCAGTATGAGAAAATAATAGAATGTTTGAGCGATATAAATCCGAATTTTACAGGAATCGGTTATAATGTTTTTGGCAGCAGATTGTATCTCTCCCTTCGTGAGAAAAATCTGTCGCATGCCATAGATGCGCTCCATATCTCAGATGGCACATTGAAGTATTTGCTTTTGTTGAGCATCTTTCATAATCCAAATAGAGGCGCACTTATTGACATAGATGAACCTGAATCGTGTCTGCATCCGGATATGATTCGTTCTGTAGCAAAGATGATGAAGAGTGCCGCAAAGTCATCACAGATTATTGTAGCAACCCATTCGGCTCTTTTGTTGAATGCCTTTGAACTCGATGATATATTGGTATTCGAAAAGAACGGCATGAACGAAACGCAAATCACGCGTTACAGCGAAGATGATTTTGAAAATCGCGAGGGAGATCTGCTCCCAGGTCAGTTATGGTTGAACGGCGAGATTGGCGGTAAAAGATGGTAGTCAATGTATATGTGGAGGGTGGTGTTATCAATGGAAATGTTGATGCCACAACGAACAATAATTCGGAGGCTCTGCGAGAGGAACTGAATCGCTTTATGCAACGGGCACTAAATCGTGATGACATCAGCATTGTAGTGAAGAAATGCTCCAGTTATAAAGAAGCCGCAAAACAGTTCATCAATGCAACGGGAAATGAGGAAAACTATCTGTATGTAGATCTTGACCGTAAGCCGGAGTTGAGAAACGATTGGTTCAAGAGCCTGTCTGACGATGGAATTAAGATGCCAAAGGACAAGACAGATCACGTAAGTTTCTGGATTCAGGAGATGGAAGCATGGTTCCTGAAACAACCAGAAGCTATAGAGCAATGGGCCGAGGATGAAAATCTGACACGCAAACCCAGGCAAGATTATCCATTGGCCAATCATCCTTCTATCAAAGGCAAGGATATTGAGCACTTGCAGCAGAAAGCATCGTTTTTGATGGGTGTGATTCTGCGACAGGTATTTGCTCCACAAGAAAAAGTGAAAAAGAGTGCATCAGGAAAGGTGCGCGACTTGAAATATGGCAAGTTGCGCCATGCTCCCGGTATCATTGCACATCTGAATCCAAGCGATTTAATATTTAAAGACCGTGAACTGAAAACTTTCTGCGAAAAGGTTCGGAATAGCTAAATCAACTGTTTCCACTCATATCGTCCTACTTTATTGGGGTATTAATGTTCTGTCATTTATAGTACGTGGATATTGGTGTAGAAGGTTCGATGATATATTGGCATTGATTAAGAGAAAGAATTGAATTATAGATCTATCATAAGTATTTCATACAATAACCCCACGACTTCGTACAATGGAAGCAGATGTGCCTTCCGTTTCTCAGATTAATAGTGTATCTTTGCAACCTGTCTGATGGATTGCATTGCATCCTTCACGACTTTATTTTTATGTTCTTCAACATATTTGCAAAAAAATGTTCCTGAAAAATTTGTTCGATTCGAAAAAATATCATATTTTTGCGGCGAACATACAGACATAGGCGTTTTCTGGACGCTTTGGCTTTGACGCTCTAAGAATCTCGCACGTTCGAACAGTTTGTCAAAAACAAAGCAATGGGAACGTCCCTTGGAATGCTTATACATTTCCTTATCTTGTCTCTACTCATAAAGGTAGGCAGAAGATACGGATTTGATATATACATTTTCGTGGGGCTTTCACGTTGCTCGTTTCGACAAACTGGGCAATGCGAGAGCCTTTAGAGCGTGGAGCGAGTGACAGATAGGCTCCACGTTCTTTGTTTGTATATATAAACCTTAAACGAAAACATCTGCTGTGGTAGCCAAGCAGAACAAAAGTGGATTGTTATGCCAGGACAAGGATTAAAGTACAACGTTGACATTGTAATGTGTATAGATTGTACAGGTAGTATGGGTGATTTGTTGGATACAGTAAAAACTAACGCATTAAAGTTTTATCCAGATTTGAAAGCAAGATGTGATGCTAAGGGTAAAGAAATCTCTGAGCTTCGCATTCGAGTTATAGGATTCCGTGATTTTTATGCAGATGGCGCAAATGCTATTCAAGATTCTGGATTCATCAATATTCCAGCCCAAGAATCAGAATTCAAGAGTTTTGTAAACGGACTTCAGCCGACTGGTGGGGGTGATGAGCCAGAGAATGGTTTGGAAGCTTTGGCAATGGCTATTAATTCTGATTGGACTACAGGTGGTGATAAAAGAAGGCATGTCGTGGTTGTCTGGTCAGATGCTTCAACTCATCCTTTGAGATTAGATAGGTGTATGAATGACTTTTATCCTCAGGATATGCCAAGTGATTTTAACGAACTAACAGATTGGTGGAATCTTAGACAAGGTGGAAGAATGGATTTCAATGCGGAGAGGTTAATCGTATTTGCACCGGATGCTAGTGCTTGGACGGAAATTGGACTGAATTGGGATAATACTATTCACCATCCTGCAAGATCAGGTATGGGATTGACTGAGGTCGATTATGAAACAATAATGTCCGCTATTGTCAAATCTGTTTAAAGCTGAGGACGTGAAAAGCATAGATGTCATATCCGTTTCTTTTATGATTGAGAAGGAGGCGAGGCATGGGGAAGATGCCCCACCTCTTCTCATTCAAAAAAGAGACTCTTTTGCAGTTGGAGTGTTTGATGGAATGGGTGGAGCCGGTGCAACGATTTGCGAATCATCCTCTTTGGGCGTCGGACATACCCAGGCCTATGTCTCTTCTAGAATAGTTTGTTCTTCCATGGATAAATTCCTTCAGAACTGTCTTCCCGCAGAGGATATCGATATAGAAGAAATGAAAGCAATTATAAAAAGAACATTATCTGAAGAAAAAGAGAAGTTCGCCCCAAAGGCAATATCCTCGTTACGAAGCAGGCTTATTCGTGAATATCCAACAACTATGGCAATTGTAACTCTTTACGAAAAAGATAATAGTTATAAAGTTGATAGTTACTGGGCAGGTGACTCACATTGCTACTTGTGGACGAGGAACGGATTCTACCAGATTAGCAAGGATGATTTAGAAGAAGATAATGATCCTATGGAGAATTTGCACAATGATGCTGCTGTATCAAATTGTATTTGTGCGGATCGTGATTTCCGAATTAATCACAAGCAAATTGACCTTTCAAAAGAGCCTGTCATAATAATAAGTGCAACAGATGGCTGTTTCGGCTATCTCCCCACGCCAATGCACTTTGAGGATATGCTTAAACGGTGTCTGAAAAAAGCTAACGATGAAGAAGAATGGAAGAAACTGCTTATGCAGAGTATTCAAGAAGTGACAGGTGACGATACGTCCTTGGCTTTGATTGGCATTGGCTTTGAGTCATTTGGAAAGTTTAAAAATATTATGGCATTGCAATCTGTTTCAGTTGTTGGCAAACTTCGAGATTTGGAGTCTAATATTACCAGTCAAAAGCAGAAACTGACTAAGATGCAACGCGAATACGAACAAATCGCTAAAAGTGGCTGGGAGAGTTACAAGCAGAAGTATCTGAAATTTATAAACGATGACAACAATGCCAATGCTTGAAGGTAACGTGATCAATGGCTATACAATCTTAAAAGATTTTGAGGTGGCTGGAGGCATGAGTAAGGTGACTTTTGCAAAGAAGGGCGGGAAGGAATATTTTATCAAAGAATTTCTTTCTCCCAAATATCCTTTACCAGACAGCCCTGGCAGCGAGAAAGTGAAGGAACAAAGACGCAAAGCTTGCGAAGTATTTGAAAAGCATCACAAAGAACTCAATAAGAAAATTGCAACAAAAGTTTCTTTGGGAGGTAACCTCGTTTTTGCGGTGGATTTCTTCCGTAGTGGTACTTGTTATTATAAAGTGACTGAAAAGATAGACACGGCATCGCTTACCTGTGAGGAAATCTCTCGTCTGCCTTTTGAAAAGATTCTGCTCATTGCAAAATCTGTTTGCCATAGTATTCGAATTTTACATGACCTAAATATTGTTCATGGAGATTTAAAGCCTGATAATATTCTTATAAAAAAAACGCCTTCTGGCTACTCGGGAAAACTGATAGACTTTGATGATAGCTATTTTAGCGGCAATCCACCAACAGACCGCGAAAGCCTTGTTGGAACACCAGAGTATTATTCTCCAGAACAGGCAGCCTATATTATGGATGAAGATGAAGAAATCTCGGGTAGTATTCTTACTCTAAAATCCGATATCTTTACATTGGGTATTATTTTGTGTGAGTACTTTACAGGAAAAAAAACAATACTTGAAGACGGGTATAGTAGTACTTGGAATTGTGTTGAAAATTGCAAATCTTTTTCATTTGCAAAACATATTCCATCGGGGTTAGACGCCTTAATTAGAAAAATGTTAAATTCTCGACCTGAAAATAGGCCAACAATTCGTGAGGTCTTTGACATATTAAAAAATTTTAAAGGAGAAGATCTTCTTAGTGCTACTACAACAATTTGTTCGTCAGAGGCAGGATTGCGAGGTACTCTTATTGTCAAAGAGACAATTCCTGATGAAATAATTGATACTCCTCAAACAACAATATTACGTAGTAAAACATGGAAAATCAATAAAAAATAGATTATATGAAAGTATATAAATACTATTCGCCTCAATCGTATAATTTTGAAGCATTATCGGAAAATTATTTTTATTTCTGCAAAGTGTCAAAACTAAATGACCCTTATGATGCTTCATTTGACTTGATACAATCTCCTCAATTTTTGAAATTTATTGACCCCATAATAGTGCCGAACGCTAAAGAAACTATGGAAAGTTATGGGACATGTTCTTTTTGTGAAGAATGTGACAATAAAGTTATGTGGGCATTATATGCTGATAATTATAGTGGTTTTGTTGTCGAATTTGAGGATGATACATTTGAAAGTATAACTAATGAATTATCAGCTAGAGTATCTTATCAAAAAGTTGTGTATAAGGAAGAATGTCCCAATTTGGATGATATGAACTATACTTTTAATTATAGGGCATATGATGGGAAGATTCAAACCATAAAACTTGAGGATTGTTTGCAAGATTTTAAGACGATGGATAAACTATTTACCCATTTATGTTCCTATAAAAATATTGTATGGGAAAAAGAATGTGAAAGGAGGTTGATTACAGGGAAAGATATAATAGATCGAGCGAATCCTAAAGTTAAATATGAAACGGGAGGATACAAAATTCCAATCCCCCAAGGTGCAATTAAAGGAATTATTATTGGTCACAATTTTCTCAAAGACAGATATTGCTATATTGGTGAGGTCGCAAGAAACTTAGGTATCCCTGTCAGAAAAACAAAAGTATGTCGTCCATTTAATATTGAGTTTGAACCTTTTTCCATATAGGACCTATGAGTTGGATATGCAAAAACTGCGAAACGGAGAATCCTGATATTTTGGATGTTTGTGAAGTATGTGAAACGCATGCTCCAAAGATTATTGATTTCTCGTACGATAGGGTTCTGTGCGGCAAACCAATTGTATTAAGGTGGAAAACGGAGTTCTGTGATAAAGTATCTTTTTGTTATAAAGGAGAAACTTCAGACGTTACAGGAAAAGAATCTTATAGCTTAGAGAATCCAGACGAACAGGATGTGATTTTCTTTTTATCGAATTCGGATACTACAACCAGAACGGTTAGTTTTGAATTGGACTTCATAGAGCGTCCTACAATAGAATTTTCTTCTAGTAAATCAAAATTAAAAAGAGGGAAGAAAGAAAATTCATTGTTAACTTGGAAAACTGAAAAAACAAGTAAAGTATATTTAATTGTAGGCGATAATCGGGAAGAGATTCCTTCTTCTGGAAAATTGGAAGTTTGTCCCAATGAGACTACATCCTATATTATTGAGTACATCGCTTTGGATGATGTAACCACCTTTACAGAAGAATTGCAAATTGGTGTCTTTGACGAATGCGAAATAGAGTTCAATGCTGATAAGAACTATATCTTTCCGACTGTTCCTGTTCTGCTTTCGTGGAATGTCAAGAATGCCAAAAAGGTTTGGCTGGATCAAGAGGAGGAGCCTTCTTCCGGCAAAAAGGTCGTAGAACCAGAAAAGAATATGACTTATGTTTTGTCGGCTGAAGATGAATTCGGGACCAAGGAGAAGAGGGTAGAAATCCAAATGTTGCCAATTCCTCTTGTTAAGTCGCTATTTGTGCCAGCTCCAAATATTGCAAATAAATTGTCAATAACAATAAAACAGCCACAATATAATGTATCGTTATTTTTTCCCAATATATCAATAGAATTTGTAAAAACAGAAGTTCCCAAGGTTCCATCATTCAAGGATCTGGGATTAAATGTGGAACTTTCACCACCACTTCGACGTTTCAGCTTAAAGAGTTCAATCAAAAAACTATTTAGTCATTTAAAAGGAAATAGCAATGGAAGAAAAAGATTCAAAAATACAGGAAGTAGTAGAAAATAAGTTATTAACAGAATATGAAGAATCGTTGACGACCAAAGACCCAGAGGTGAAATGGGGTGGATGGATCAATGAATTCTTGTGGATATGCGCTGGAGTAAACCGAAGAGTTTTAAGACAGTGTCCTTCTGATTATGCAAAGTATGCAGGAACTGGGGGTACAATACTCTTTACCGCAATTATGGCAGCACTATCGGGAGGATATGCTATATCATTCGTTTTCCAAGAAGCACCATTATTCGTACCAATAGGATTTGCACTTATCTGGGGATTAATGATATTTAATCTTGATAGGTTTATGGTGAATACTATGTATTCTGATGGAAAGCACACAATTAGCAGGCCAGAATTTTGGGGCGGACTCCCTCGAATAATTCTTGCAATCTTTTTGGGAATTGTCATCTCTACACCTATAGAAATAAGAATATTTCAGGATAAAATCAAAGCACAGTTAGTAATTGATCAAAGTAAGGTTGGAGATGAAATTAGAAATGCTAATGATTTTCTCTATCAACAACGCAAAGACATAGAAGACCAGATTGCAACAAGAAATAATCAAATAAATGATTTGCGAGCTGGAAAAAATAATAGCATATCTGATAGAGTAGCAGATAAAGAAAAAGAACTCAATGCCGCAGAACTTAGGTTATATTATGAAGTAAACGGAACTGGAGCGACAAAAACTCGGGGCTATGGACCAGCAGCTAAGCAGTTAGAAAGCCAAGTCGAAAGATTACAGAGTGACCTTCATAATCTGCGTGCGGAAGAAAAACAGCAGAATAAAGATAATGTAGAATATATCAAACAAAGAAAAGCCAGCCTTCAAAAAGAAATAGAAGAATATAATAGAAGATTAAAGGTAGTTGAGAACAAGATTGATGAAATTGATAAAACAGGAGATGAAACTCAGAAAGCGCTGACTGGTTTTAGTGCTCAAATAAATGCATTAAACAAAATTACATCTCCTTCAGAAAATCTGACTTTGTTTTTTGCAAGGCTTTTTATTACATTATTATTTATTTCAATAGAAGTTATTCCGACACTTTTTAAAATGATGCTCACATTTGGGCCATATGATGATTATTTGGCAGCTGAATCACATAAAGTGCGTGTATTATCGGAAAAGAAACAATCGGACATCAATGATGTTGTTAATACAGAAGTTCAGATATCTACCCAAAAGAATAAAAAGAAGTTGGAAGCAGAAGTACAAGCCAATAATCTGTTGATGGAAAAAATAGCCAAAGTCCAAGCCGAACTTCTTCAAACAGCCATTGAAAAATGGAGAAAAGAGGAACTGAGAAAGATAAACGAGAATCCTTCCGCATATATTCAATCAAATACAGAAAAAGCATAATTAGATTATCTATGAGCAAAAAGCAGAATCCAATACCAGGTCTCTCTTTCTCTTGGAAGAGAGCCTTGGGAATTACTAAGGCGAAACAGAAAATTGCCAGAGAAACAGGCATTCCTATGAGTAAACAAGGATTAGAAAGGAAGATCGGTAGTACTATTCTCAAGACAATCTTCGGGAAATAGTTTTGCCACTTTGAGTATGTATTAAAAGCAAGTTTTCGTAACGATGAATAAGATGCAAAAGATTTCCAAAACATCGGTGTTACTAATGGCGCTCATACCGATCTTACTATTAGCATTGCTAATGGCGTTCCGTCATGCTGATACAAGAGGATCAGAGGAGGGGAGCAACGAAGAGGCCTTCGCGATGATAGCAGACCTCGAAGATTCGCTTGTTTCTGCTACTAATGCCGTATCTGTATGCCCAAACATGCGAATTGATACTACAGAGAATCTTTTGGTATATTATCCGGAGTTCAGTCGTATTGATCTTGTCTGTGGAACGATGCCATCCATAGAAGATGATGATGTTATCTTCTGTGCCGAAGCTGCATTTACGGCTCAGTATCTTGATACATTCAGTCATAAGAATATCTGTGGCCCTCATGTTTCTGCCGGAGTCTTGTATGACGGTTGTGGTCAAGGTGCTGCAGGTGTAATGACTTGGGCAAAAGGTGGATGGAAATTTTCTGTCTCCGATAAGGCTAACCTTCTGAAAAAGGCAGCTGCTGAGGATGGTATGGGCTTTGTGCAGTATATGGTCATTTTCGACGGACAGGTGAAATCGAAACCATTTAAAGATACTTCGGTTAATGAATACCGCTGCCTTTGCGAGAAAAACGGGAAACTCTGTATTGCGGATTCTCGTGCCTCGCAATCATTTGGCGTATTCAGAGATGCATTGCTCGCATACGGAGTGAAATATGCCCTTTATCTGGATATGGGACCGGGTTGGAACTATTCGTGGTGGAGAGATTCTTTGGGAGTAGCTCATGAAATCCACAAAACGAAAATACCATATACGACAAACTGGATTACATTTTATAAATGAACAAAAACTATAAAAAAAATATTCATCTTTAATGTTATAAAGTTTGCAACCGATAATAGCGTTCAAAAACCAATTTCGATTGCAGATTTTATTTTGTCGTCCTTCCTGCAAATAAAACCTTAGATATTTGCACCATCATTTCATACAATAAACCCACGACTTCGTACAATGAACAGAGATAGATTCCCGTATTTCGGAAAAACAATCTATCTTTGCAGAGAGTTAGTAACAAACAACTATAACTATAAACAGATAGAAAATGAAAACCAAGGTAAATGACAGAACAGAATCTGAGGTATTGGATTCGAAAGAAAAGGCTCAGCGTGAAGTGGAGCAGATGGAGTATGATGATGTTGAACGTCTGATTGAGCAAAATCGGAAGGCATTTGGCAAGTTTTTCGGCAACAACAAAAAATAATGCGGTATGAAGAATCGTTCGATGTTAGGTGCGCTGGTTGGCGATATTATCGGCTCAGTATATGAGTTCCGTAATACGAAGCGAACTGATTTCGATTTGTTTACTCCGTGGAGCACATTTACAGATGACTCTGTAATGACTTTGGCTGTTGCTAAGTGGCTGGTGGAGGATGAAAATCACACGGAGCAACACCTGATCAAATGTATGCAGGAACTTGGCCAATTGTATCCGAATGCCGGGTATGGCGGGCGTTTCTATTGGTGGCTGGTTCAAGAGGATCCCCGTCCTTACAACAGTTGGGGCAATGGTGCCGGCATGCGGGTCAGCCCTGTGGGGCTATATGCCAAAACATTGGATGAGGCTTTGTTGCTTGCAGGCGTTACGGCCTCCGTCAGTCACAATCATCCGGAAGGCATCAAAGGCGCACAAGCCATTGCTGCATGCGTTTTCCTCTGCAAAGAGGGGAGATCCAAGCAGGAGATTAAGGAGTTCGTAGAAAGCCGGTTCGGTTATGACCTCCATAGAACCATCGATGAGATCCGTCCGGGTTATTCGTTCGATGTATCTTGTCAGGGGAGTGTGCCAGAAGCTATCATTGCTTTTCTGGAAGGTAACTCTTTCGAAGAGGTTGTCCGTTTGGCAGTTTCGATAGGAGGAGATTCTGATACCATTGGATGTATGGCTGGAGCCATCGCCTCATGTATGTATCCGATTCCTGAAGAGATTGTCGGGAAGTGCAACGCTATCCTGCCCAATGATTTGAGGGAAATCAAGGATAACTTCCTTGCGTTTTTAGCATAATTATTAACAGAAAAAACTATTATAGAAGTATGAACAGAATGATTGTTATCCTGGCTTGCCTGATGTGTACGGTGATTGCAAGCCCGCAGAGTGTAGAAGAACCCAAGTTTTCGGAGAACTTCCGATCGGGGGTAGATGCTTTCGTTCAAGGCAAAATAGAAGAAGCCCGAGAGCATTTTTCCAAGGAGATACAAGCGAATAATCCACAATGTGGGCATGCCTATGCTTTTATGAGCATATTGTTTGGACAATCAGCGGAATATGCTAAGAACATCGAGTATGCCAACAAAGCTATCAGCCTGTTGACTGAAGGGAAAACGCTACAGACACCGGAAGATACCCAGAGCCTTTCTTTGGCTTATACAGGACGTGGGCATAGTTATTTTATGTTGGGTGATTCTGAAAAGGCATTGGAAGACTATTCGGTGGCCATCCGTATTATGCCGGATAATCCGATTGCTTACAGAGAGCGATCTGATGTTTACAATAAAATGGGCGAAGACTCCCTTTCTTGGGTCGATATGCACCAGTACTTAGTCTTGATAGGCTATCCAATGGAAGAAGAGTCGATGACAGCAGAATGACAGGCGTATGAAAACAAGATTATACTTCGTGCTGATGGCTTTGCTGATGTGTGTGCCAGCATGGGCAGAAAATAAGCTTACAGAGAGTAGCGACTACCAAAAAGGACAAGAGGCAGTTTCGGCCGGCAATTATTCAGAGAGTATGAGATGTTTCCAACTCGTACTGAAGGATAATCCGAATAACGGATATGCCTGGGCCTGGATGTCGGCGATTCAGTTTGAAATAGGAGAGAATGAGAGGGCTATCAATGCGGGTAAGTTAGCGCTTAATCTGCTGCCCCAACAGGATGCCTTTTTCGTCGGTCTTGTGCATAATTCACTGGCAAGAGCCTATAATGATATGGGTGAGAAAGATAAGGCTTTGAAAGAAGTCTCCCTGTGCATTCAGACCAATCCGGATAATATGGAGTATTATCTGATGCGTGCCGAATTCTATCTGCAGGAGGATATGTACGATAAGGCACAGGAGGACTATCGGAAGATCATTTCTGTCAACCCGGATGATTTCATGGCTCAAACCGGTTTGGGCCGATGCTTGTCGCTGGAGAAGCGGTATGATGAAGCTATTGAACACTTCAGCAAGGCTATTCAGATTGACGGAAGGATTTCCAATCTCTATGTGCTGCGTGCCACCTGCTATGTCGGGAAAAAATCTTACTGGAATGCAGCCAAGGACTATATTACAGCCGTGAAGATGGACGGAAACCGCCATGCGGTGGATGCAATCAAAGACTGTGATGATATGTGTTACCGGCATCTGTTGACGCAGTTATCTGAGAGAGCGGAAGAAGACCGCGGAGGTTTCGACTGGTATCAGTGTATCGCCATCGCTCACTACGGACACGGGCATTATGAAGAGGCCATAGAATACTTCCAAAAGTCGATGGATCGATTCGGCAAAAATGCCGAAACATACCTGCTGGTTGCTGCCTGCTATAGAGAAATGGACAATGATAATATGGCCCGTTTGTACGAATCTATGGCGGAACGCATTGACTCAAAGTAGGATTATTTTAATGATTAGCAAACTTATGGATGTCGTCAAAATAATACAGTGGTTTCAGCCTAAGGCAAAGAAGCAATGGAGAATTCAGGAGGAGTATTTGCGCAGTTTTCACTATATGTATGCCTGGAATTTGTATCACCAAGGCCAAGATGAAGATGCTTGTAAAGAGTTGTGCCAAGAACTGAAAATGAATCCGCAGAACGGCGCAGCTCATCTGATGATGGCTGATTTGCATTATCGGCATGCGGATTATGGAAACGCTTTGAAGAGCGCAAACAGCGCATTGGCGAATCTGGAACCCACCAAGAATGCGAAATGGTTGAGCAAGGCGTATTACAGGAGGGGACTGATTTATCGCTCGCTTTCGGAGCCGGACAAGTTGCGTGAAGATATTCTGAAATCCCTTACCTATGATCCGGAATCCGATGATGCTCTCTTTGAGTTGGGAAACTATTATTTTAATACGAAGCAGTATGATTCTTCGGACATCTATTTCGGAAAAATGACGGAAATTAAGCCGTACAATCCGATTGGCTATTTGGGTCTGGGGTGTAATCTGCAGGCCCGAAATGAGCATTTGGCGGCCATCGGTCAGTTCGATAAAGCGATCAAAGTGGATAATTGTTGTTCATCGGCTTATGCGTTCAAGGCGGAAAGTCTCTATGCGTTGGGCAAAAAGACGGACGCGTTCGATGCCATCATTACATCGCTTATCTATGATAAAAATGAACCCTCTGCACATGCGCTTATGGCGAAAATTGGTAAGGATGATATTAAAGGCCTTTTGCTCAAGATAAAGGCTCAGGCCATTGCGCATCCGGATGATGAAAGCTGGTATCGTATTTTTGGGTGGGAATGCCTTGTGCGTGGAGAAATGAAGGAAGGCACTTTGGCCTATCATAATGCCTATAAAATCAATAAAGATTCTGAATTGTTGGATTTTGAGGCTTTTTGTTTGTCCAAGATGGGGGCTTTCGATAAGGCTTTGGAGGTGTATGATAAGGCTATTGCGCAAGATCCCAAGGAGTATAATTATAAGTCGGATCGGGCAAAACTTTTTGCAGATTTTGGCCGATATGATGAAGCCATTGCTGCATCGACGGAATGTGCGAAACTGCTTCCTGATGACCACAATTCGTATTATAGTAGAGGACGAATCTTCTTCGAGACTGGTCGTTATGAGGAGGCCATAGAAGATCTCGATACGGCGCTTTCGGTGAAAGACAGCATGGCTGTCGCTCTGTTGTATAAGGGTTGGGCACTGGCGGAGACCGGTCGGCAAGAGGAAGCAGAGAACGTGTGGCAAAGTATCGTCGAGAAAGAAGAACAACTGGAAGAAGGTCAACATGCTATCGGGTTGGCCTTGCTCTTCTTAGGTCATGAGAAGGAAGCCGTCGAGAAGTGCAATGTGCTGGTTGAACAGAGTGATGACAAAATTCAGGATAAAGATTTCTGGTGTTATGTGGCAGCCGTATATGCCAGGACGCAGCATACAGATCTTGCCATCGGGTGCCTGAAAAAAGGTTTGGCTACGGGTATGGTGTCTCTTTGGCCGGTTTCCCACAATCGGCTTCTGGAGCCGTTGTTTTCCAACAAGGATTTCCAAGAGCTCATAAAGGCAGAAGAAGAAAGACAGAAAAAGAATCGGGAGTATGTTCTCGCGCAGTTAGAATCGGCACCTGTGCCACAACGCGCGAATATCAAAGCGGAAATCCCGTTTGTGCGCGAAAACAAGATGTGCAAAGTGCCCTGCGAAGTCAATGGACTTCCGCTTCATTTTATTTTTGATACGGGCGCTTCCGATATCTCGATGTCGTCGGTAGAGGCTACGTTTATGCTGAAGAACGGTTACCTGGAGGAATCCGATCTTTCGGGCAAGGAGTATTACAGTATAGCAGACGGGAGCATTGCGGAAGGAACCAAGGTCTGCTTGCGTAACGTTGTGTTTGCCGGTGTGGCGCTCACCAACGTCAAAGCGGGCATTGTCTCTAACCTGAAAGCACCCCTCCTGTTGGGCCAATCCGTCCTCGAACGCCTCGGGCGAATCGAAATCGATAACGACAATATGCTGCTGAAAATAAATAGTTGATTACAGCAAGTCTCCTTTTCTCTCTTTTACTCGGCAAGAATCGGTTCTAAGAAATCTATTTCGACAATCTTGAGCTGACTCTTGCCGCCTTTCTTGCCTTCGGTGATGTTGGTTTTGCCGCCAGCCAGTTCACCGACGGTGTTGCTGAGGTCGATGTCGGCAGCTGCTCCGGCCAAACGAATCGAGTAGGTGAGAGCCTTCACCGGATGCTTGATGTCGAGATGCACATATCCTAAGCCGGCAGGCGTGATGCCTTCCCAGACTTTCTGATTGTCGGCAAACACTTCAAGCTGGTAGCGGCGTGTGCGCCAATCGCCCAGTTTGACGGCAATATCCTTGATGGCAGCTTCGCGCACCAAAGTGAAGTCAATGCGGCCCGTCGAGAGTTGTCCGTCGTTAGCCCACGATGAGTATTCGTTATCGTCGAAGGTGGCTTCCACCTGATCCGGATTCGAAATGGCTGAAGCGCTGGCGATATCTACGGTCTGGTAGATGTCCTGATAGGAAGGAGTAGCCGGCGTTTCGCCGCGGGTGAGCCAGCCTTTCAATTCGCGACCGGGCTGGTAGCTGCTCAATCCGCCCCGCGTTTCCACTGCTTGTGTAGAAAGCGTCAGCTTCTGCGGTTTCAAACCTTCGGCTTCCGCCTTCAAGGTAATCTTGCCCGGTGTGGTGGTGCTGCGTACCAGAATACGGTTCACGCCACATTCCACAGGGAGTGTATCGCACAGAATATAATTGTCATTGCGCTTCACAAAGTGTCCGCTATGGTCCATGTAGCCGCGTGCGATGCCACCCCGATATTCGCCTTCACCGCTGAGGGTGAAGTGCACCAGACGATTGTCCAACGGACAGCGGCGCCCTTTGTTATCGACCACTTCCACTTGCACCAAAGCCACATCCGAACCATCGGCCTTGAAGCCTAACGGATTTTGGATGGCTGTCAGTTTGAGTGCGGCCGGCTTTCCTGCCGTTTCGAGCTGATAGCGACTGGTTTCCTGTCCGTCGGCATTATAGCCAATAGCTTCGAGCTTGCCCGCTTGGAAACGGATGTTTCTGAAGGTGAACAGCCATTGGTAATTGCGTTCCGCTTTGGCTTCCACCTCTTCACCGTTCAGGAAAAGACGCACTTTGTCGGCCGTCGAAACCACCTGCACGTCGCGCTCCACAGGACCTGTGGCCGCCTGACCGAGCAGTTCGCCTTTGGCATTATAATATTGGTTGCCGAAGTTCCAATGACCGATGATGTAGGTGCGATCTTTTTCGGGCGATACCCAGCCGTCCCACATCACCTGATGCACATAGAAGGCATCCTTCGGAATACGCATGGCATCGGTCACTCCCGAACGACGGTAGTTCTCTTCGCCGCGACAGTGGGTGTTGGTATCGCTGAAGACAATCTTCACGCCGCCGCCCGAAACGCGCTTGCCTGTTCCGGGACGCTCACGCCAATAGTCGAACCAGCGTTGCACCATCGTTGCGGCAAACACATCCTGATTATGGTTGTATTCCAAAGCCGGCTTGCCTCGGTACAGCGGACCGTTGCCTTCGGTGTGGAAAGGATAGGAGTCTTCGTCCCAATAGATGCGTAAGCCTTCGTCGCGATGATATTCCATCGCCCACATCGGGTGTTTCTTCGACTTGTTGATATAGAGCATCTCCCCGCCGTATTCGGCTTCGTCGATAGCCAGCATCTCGCGACAGCCGATGGCTCGTCCGCCGTTGGGATCATACTGGTTGCGAATGTCGATCATCTGCAGCATGTGCTCGCGGCTGATGCCGGCATTACCACATTCGTAGAAAAGAATGCTCGGGTTGTTGCGGTTGTAGATAATGGCATCGCGCATTGCTTCCATGCGCTGTTGCCACTGGATGCCCTCCCGATCCTTCTCGGCATCGCCTGCAGGCATTGCCTGAATCAGACCCACGCGGTCGCACGATTCTACATCCTGCTTCGACGGACAAGTGTGCATCCAGCGCACCACGTTGCCGCCGCTTTCCACCATCAGGTGGTTGCTGTAGTCGCTCAGCCAAGCCGGCACATCGATGCCCAAGGCAGGCCATTCGTTGCTGGTGCGCTGCGCATATCCGTGTACCATCATCACGCGGTCGTTCAGCCAGATCTTGCCTTCGCCGAACTGCGTCTTCCGGAAGCCCGTGCGTGTCACCACTTCATCGACAGACTTGCCATCTACGATCAGTTCGGTCTTGACATCGTACAGATAGCCGTAGCCCCAGCTCCAGAAATGCAGATTTCCGACAGTCGTTTCGGCACACAGTTTGGCCGACGACTGGGCCGGTACCTCCTGCGGAACGGCACTCCATTGCTGCAACTGCTTTCCGTCGCGATCAGTAAGTGTCACACGATAGGAAATCTTGACTGGATGGTTGCGATCGTTGCGAACTTCGCTTTCGGCGTGAATCGTAGCTTCGCGCTTGGCGACGTCAATATCTTTGGCATAGACATAAACGCCTATGGTACCCAGATTGCGATAGAGGGGAAGGGTCTGATAAACCGATCCCATGATGTGCAGCCACATATTTTTCGGCAGGCCTCCGTAGTTGGCATTGAAGTTGTGGTCGTTCCACTGGAACTTTGCATTGGTCGATGTCTCGCGATAGTCCCAGGCATTATTCAGGCGGACGGCCAGCACATTCTCACCGTCCTTCAGATACGGAGTCAGGTCAAGGCCGAACGCCGTAATGCCGTTCTCATGCAGTCCTACCTCTTTGCCGTTCAGGAAAAACTGTCCACCCTGACGGCAACCTTCCACTTCAAGCAAATAGCGTTTGCCCGACCGATTGCTGATGGTGAAATGCTTCCGGTACCACACCATACCGGTCGGCAAGGAGTCGATGAGAACGCGGAAGGCATCGTCTTCGTTCCAGGCATGAGGCAGCGTGACACGCTTCCAACGCTGATCGTTGAGAGTCGGATCCTGAGCATCGGGCACATCCGTTGTCTCAAGCAGCCAATCGGGATTGAAATTGTACTTCTCACTATCGGCGATAGCTTCGGAAAAAACAAAGAAGAGCAACGATAAGAGGGCAAAAAGATGTTTCATTATGATTCGATTTTCTTGTTTTTTGCAATGTATTCGGTTGGCGTCATGCCGAACTGCTGTTTGAAGCACCGGCTGAAATAGAGCGGGTCGCTGATGCCTACCTCGAAGGCGATGGCTGCCAAAGAGAGGTCGGTGGTTTTCAGCAAAAGGGCAGCCTGCTTCAGACGTCGTATGCGCAGATATTCCTTCGGTGAATAGCCGGTTACCCCCTTCACTTTGCGGAAGAAGATGGTTCGTCCAAGGTTCATCTGGCTGGCGAAGTCGTCGGCCGAGAAATCAGAATTGGACATCTGCTGTCCGATGATAGCATCGAGACGTTCGACAAACAGTTTGTCCTGGGAGGTGGTAATCAATGGCAGGGACGGCATTCCGTTGTCGGAACTGAACCTCTCGCGCAGTTTGCTGCGTTGGTTCATCAGATTGATGAGCGTAGCCAACAGTAACTGTGTGCTGAACGGTTTTGTCAGATAGGCATCTACGCCCGCCTTCAGACCCTCAATCTTGCTGGTTGTGCTGTCGAGTGCCGTAAGAGCGACAATCGGGATGTGGCTTGTGTTGAAATTCTCTCGTAGGCGCTTGATCACTTCAATACCGGAGATTCCGGGCATCATGATGTCGGTCATAACCAGATCGAAGCCGTTCACGTTCTCTTCCACTTTGCGCAATCCGTCTTCGCCGGTAGAGGCACTTTGCACCTGGAAGTAACGCGACAGTTCGTGCACGATGTATTCGCGGAGGTCATCATTGTCTTCAATCACCAGCACCTGCTGACTATTGATCGGCACCAGCAATTCGGGCAAAGGCGTTCGGGTGTGTTCCTCGGGTAGGATGATGTCTGTTTTCAGATAATCCTCTTCCGAATAATTCTCTTGTGTGAGTGGCAGATATACCTTGAATATCGAACCGCCGCCTGGATTCGGTTCGAACTGTATCTGTCCGTGGTGGATTTCCACCAAAGCAGCACACAGACTCAGTCCGATGCCCATACTTCCGCTTAGATACTTACTGCGGTTGAAGCGTTCGAACAAGTACTTGCGTTGCTCTTCCGGGATACCCACACCATTATCGATGACACGTATTTCTAGCAGGTTGACGGGATCGGGCAACGCTCTTATCTGTAATTTGATATTTCCCTTCTCGGGCGTATATTTGATGGCGTTCGATAGCAGATTGTACAATACTTTATCGACGCACGATCGGTCAAAGTAGCCCTGTAAACTTGTCGGCTGGCAATCTAATTCATAATGCAGTTGTTTCTGTTTGGCCACATCGGCGAACGAAGAGAACAACTGGCTGATAAAATCCATAATGTCCATTTGTTCCAATCGGAGACTCATCATCTGGTTCTCCATGCGACGGAACTCCAGCAGCTGGTTAACCAGATGCATCAGACGGTCAGAGTTGCGATCCACCAGACTCATCGGCTGTTTCAATGGTTCGGGCAGGAGTCCGCTTTCGCGAACACGTTCCAATCCGCCGCGAATCAGTGTCAGCGGCGTACGGAACTCGTGACTTACATTGGTGAAGAAGTTCAGTTTTGCCTCATTCAGTTCTGCTTCCATGCGCAGATGCTGGCGGATGCGGTTGCGGGCTCGTGTCCAAATATGGATAATCACGAAGGTGAGGACAATCAGTGCAATCCACAGAGAGATCGACCACCATCGGAAATACCAAGGCCAGGCAATGTCGAAAGAAACGTCTAAAGGCTCGCTCCATAATCCGGCTTCGTTTACGGCTTTCACTTGCAGCGAATAATGTCCGGGACGCTGGCGCAGTAAGATCAAATAGTTGAGATTGGTGGTCGGGCTCCACGGATTGTCGTCGAGTTTGTAGCTGTATCGGATGGCATTCGGCTGGATGTTGAAGTCGAAGGTGGTCAGAGTCAGTTGCATGTTCCTGTCGGCTACAGTTTGCGACTCCAGATAAACTTTTGGGGCTTCCGACTTCAGGCTTTTCAGTTCATCACTATCTATAATCACTGCACCTCGGTTGCCCGCAAACACAATACGCTGGTCGGGTAACCGTACGGCCGATCCTTCGCTGAAGATGTTTCCAGCTAAAGTATAGGATGGCGTATAGTTGCGGAAGATGTCCCGGGTGGCTGGACTGAAGCAGGAGAGACCCATCTCGGTGGCAATCCAGACATCGCCATTGTGGTCTTCGATGAAACTCTGCACCATGTTATTGCAAAGGCCCTGACCGGTTCCGTAATGGGCGAATTTCAGGTTGCCGTATCCGTCGGCAGAGTCCGGAACTTGAGTAACGGCAAAGCCTTGCCCCAATTCGGAAATATAGACATCACCCCGGTTAGAAAGATAGATGTTCCGAACTTCGTTGCTGAGCAATTGGCCATTTTCAATACAAAGGTGATAAAGGCTGTCTTCTGTGTGATCGAGTTTCTCGGGATCGAAAACGAAAACACCGTTGCTACTCGCTGCCCAGATCCATCCGTTGCTGTCCTGAATCAGTGCACGGATACGCCGGCTACCGTAATCCTTCTGGAAGAAATGCTCGAATCGGAGTGGCGTTCTCGAATCGGCAGGCAGCACAGCCTTCGACAGGCCTCCCCCGAATGTGCCCGCCCACAGCACGTTCTGATTGTCTGCATTCCGGCTGAAGAGCAGACAGTAGATATCGTTTGCGCCGATGGTGGTCGAATCGTTGGCATCATGGCGGAGATATTGTCCGTCGTGCCACAATCCGGAACCTCGGGTGCCCATCCAAAACGAGTGGTCGGGATCGCATTGAATGCAATAGATAGGATTTTCTACCGATAACAGCGGTTTGAGGTCTGTGAAATCGCCCTCCGACGTATAGACCATCTTCTGTCGGTTAGCCACCAGAAGCTGCTGTTTCTGTTCGTCGAAATAGACTGCCCGGATCGTGTTCGACCCGCTCATGCCGTCGCTGTCCTTTTTCTTTGGTTCCAGATAGCTGACATTCGGGTGGGTTTCCAGGTTCAGCTGTCCAACACCCAGCATTTCGTAGCCTAACCAGATGTTCCCGTTCTTGTCTTCCGTGACGCATAGGATGTTGTCGGACATGATCGGAGAGGCAGGATCGTCGATTTCGCTGACAAAATGCTCCAGTTCGTCTTCTTTCGGATCGTATAGGAAGAAGCCGTTGCCGTTGGTGGTCAGGGCAATCAGACCGTTGCGGAGGTAGCATACATGGAAGACGTATGCACGGCTCATTGCAATGTGATCTGCCACCTTGGGAAGAATGTGTATCTTTCCGTCCGGTTCGGTGTAGATCAGTTCGCTGCCGGATCCCAGTCGCCAGGTGCCGCCTTTTTCGTCGGTTTGCATTTCGTCTCGAGGATTGGCGTACTTGATGCCGTTCTGTTTCAGGGCTTCGCTCTGCTTTTTCAGTTCCTTGTTCTGGATGGTGTGTCCTAAGTCTTTGTCGAAGTAGAAGAGGTTGCCTCGCACCGACTGGATAATCAGTTTGTGGTTTTCATCTTCGCGGATGGTGCGTATCACAGGATCGGTGAGCCCGGCTTCGGCTCCATAGTTCCGGAAGTTGTAGCCATCGTAGCTGCTGATGCCGTTGTTAGTGCAGAACCAGAGATAGCCGTCGGAGTCCTGCATGATTTTCCGCACGGTGTTGGATGCCAGACCATCGACGGTGGAGAAATGCCGGCTACGTAACACATGTGCCGCTCTCGCCTCGGTGGGGAAGAGCAGCACGCATGTCAGCAGTACGTGTGTCAATAGGATTATTCGTTTCTGCAATGTTATCTTAAACATGAGAACTCTGTTATTTCGAAGTCCGCAGCTTGTTTTCGATCTTTGTCATGATCTGTCGGTTTTCTGCCTGCTTCGGATCGATGTTCATCGCCCGGCGGGCATATTTCTGCGCTTCTTCATAGTTGTTTAAGGCAATGTGGACGTTTGCCATGTGGCGTAGGCACATGCTCATCAGGTCGCGATACACAATCGGCTCTTTTTCGAAGAGCGGTTCTGTAGCGGTGAGTGCTTTCAGGTCCATGTCCAGTGCCTCGTTATAGCGTTGCTGGAAGTAGTAGCACGATCCCAGGTCGAAGTAGGTTTCGCTCAGTTCGTGCTTGTAGTTCTCACCGACGGCTGTCTTCTGTTCGAATACCTTCAGGCTCCATTCGTAGTTCTCGATCGCTTTGTCGAGTTCGGAGTGCACAAAGAAGTATTCGCCCAAATAGAGTTTGCACTTTGCCATTTCGCCCATATAGGCATCCGGGTTCTTTTCGACAGCTTCCCGGAAGTAGTCGAGCGAGCGGCGGTAGGCATATTCGGTTTCCTCCATATACGAATCTCCCATCGTGAAATAAACCTGTCCGTAACAGCACCAGGCGTATGCCAGGCTGAATGCATGCCGGTAGGGCTTCTGCTTGTAAAACGATTCGACGATCGGAATTGCTTCGCGCAGGGCAGGTTCGCTTTCTTCCATCCATGAGGAGTTGCGGAGCACGGCTGCCGTTTTTACCAGCATCATTGCATGCTGGAGCCGATAGCGTGGCGGCTGGTTGTATCCGCCCTTTTGCAGATGATAGAGCAACAGAAGTGCTTTTTGCAGGTATTGGTGGCCTTCGTCCGGACGATGGAGCAACGCTAAAGTGTAGCCGAGCGTGTGATATCCGTAAGCGATATCGTCGATGTAGCGGGCTGTATCACGCAAGGTCTGGTTGTAGCGTTCCAATGAGGGAAGGGCTTCCGACAAGAGCTCCACGCTCTTTTCATATTCGCCGATTTTGTCCAGAATAGTGCCCGCAAACATGGTGGCACGTAGTTCGCTCAGCGTATCGTGGTCGTTGCGGGCGCGGATGGCCAGATCCTCGTAGATTTTCAGCACATCCTCATATCGGCCTTGATTGCGCAGGTAGTGTCCATAGCGGAACATCACTTCATGGTTTGTCGTGTCGGCAAAAGCCACTGTGCGGAGAATCTCGTCGATGCGGTCTATGTTTTCTTTGCTGCCTTGCAGATGCAACAGTTCCACTTCCTGATTGATGGAACGCATCAGACGCTTTTGTTGTTCGAGCAGTTGTTTTTGTGCCCGCTCGATGGCTTTCTCGTCGGATTCCAATTGGGCAATACTGGCTTGCTGCTGCACAAATCTTTCCACCAGATTAGCGGCCTCATAACTCTCGATGGCCTCGTCGAACTTGCCTTTGGCGACCAGATCCATCACTTTTTTCTCTTTTGCACTGAGTTCCGTCCAGTCGATGCGCACAAAGCGCTCTATGTAGTTGTCGATGTCGTCGAGTTTCTGCTCATAGTTGCGTTCCAGTTCACGCACGCGACGTTTGTATTCCTCTTCGCCGAAGTTCTGTTTTTTGAACTGGTTGCGCAGCTGCCGCATATCCCGTTCATATTCTTTTTCCGTCTGTCTGGAGGCTCTCTGCACCATTTCATGACGTGCTTCTTCCAGTCTCTCCGTTTTTACCAGCAGTATCTCGAACGGCGAATTCTCACGCGATACGTGCCATTGTTCCACTACGTCGGTGTTGAAGATTTCGTATCCGTTCTTCATAATCCGTCGCACCGTGATTTTGTCGCCTGGTTGCAGCTGGCGGAACTTCAGCACGAATTCTCCCTTTTTGTCTGTAATGGTCGATCCGGCATTCGCCACCACGATTTCCACATCGGCAAGCGGTGTTTTCTGGTGTTTCACGTTGTCGTATTCCAACACGATACCCCGTTGTTCGCTTTGGGCAAACAGGGATGTTGTCAGCATCGAAATTACGAATAGAACCGTACAATATTTTAGTAAACAGAAATTTTTCAAGACTTTGGTTATTATGCAGGTTTTGCCCGAGGTAATTCCCGGATGGCTGCAAAGATTAGTATTTTTTTGCAAAAATAGATATTTTCCCCAAATATTGTGTGTTTTTCCGTGAAAAAGGTTGGCGGGTGTCTTTTTATTCCCTGTTTTGACAGCCCTATGTAACAAAAGCACGGATTTCTTGTGTGTTCGTCTTTTCCTCATGTCCGAAATTTGTTTGGGACGGTTCAAATTGCTATTTTTGCACTCTCAACCGATTTTTTCTACTCACCTTTACATTATAACTACGATGAAATTCATCTCTTGGAACGTGAACGGCCTCCGGGCTGTGGTAGGCAAGAACTTTGCCGATGTTTTCACTTCGCTCGATGCCGATTTCTTCTGCATTCAGGAAACGAAGATGCAGGCAGGACAGCTGGATATCGAGTTTCCGGGTTACCGCTCTTATTGGAACTATGCCGAGAAGAAGGGGTATTCGGGTACCGCTATCTTTGCCAGACACGAACCCCTGAGCGTCAGCTACGGCATTGGCCGATGGAACGATGAAAACGGGGTTGAGGTGGAGGATCTGGAAGGTCGGGTGATTACGCTCGAGTATCCGGAATTCTTTCTGGTGACGGTCTATACGCCTAATTCGCAGGATGGCTTGAAGCGGCTGGATTACCGCATGACGTGGGACGATGCATTCCGTCGCTATTTGCTGCAGCTCGATGCCCGGAAGCCTGTCATTGTGTGCGGCGATATGAACGTAGCTCACGAGGAAATCGACATCAAGAACCCGAAGACGAACCATATGAGCGCCGGTTTTACCGATCAGGAGCGTGCCCAAATGACCCGGCACCTGGAGTCTGGCTTTACCGATACCTTCCGTTTTTTCTATCCGACCCTCGCCGATGCCTACTCCTGGTGGAGCTATCGCTTCCATGCCCGCGAGAAGAATGTCGGCTGGCGTATCGATTATTTTCTGGTTTCCAACCGGCTGACCGAACGTTTGCAGGGAGCCTCTATTCATAACGAGATAATGGGCAGCGATCATTGCCCGGTGGAGGTGGTTCTCGATTTTGCCTGATTTAACTGATTCCTTTTTACGATGAAGCTGAAACGTTTCCATATCTGGATGGTCCTCTTCGTGCTGCTCACTCCGTCGGTGTTTTGCAGCTGGCGGAGCTATCGTCACGTCCGGCAGCAACTGGTGGCCGATATGAACCAGGCGCTCGAAAAGACCTTAGCCTTGCAGACATCCTACGAGATTACGCCTGATACGGTTCGTAATTATTTGTCGAACTTGCAGATTCCGGAGTTGCGCGAACGCTCGTTCATCTCCTATGCGATTCCGAACACCGACTATATGCTTTGCAGCGAGCGTCGCAGGTGGGCCGATGCCCCGACCTACGAGTATCAGAGTTTCGCTTCCTGTTCGTTTGCTTCGCTTTGGGCAATGTCCGATCAGCGCCTGTCGCTCTTCTTTTTCTCGTTGTCGGTGCTTTGGCTGTTGGGCGCCACATTATATTATAATTATGAGAAGCGCCAGCCCAAGGCTGCTGCCATTCGGATTGGTGGCATCAAGCTGGAGTCGGATGTCTTCTACAATCGTTCGAACCGCCCCATCCATCTCACTCCGATGCAGGAACAGCTTCTGAGGATGTTCTTCACATCTTCGAATCATCATCTTTCCAAGCAGCAGATCTGCGATGCCCTCTGGCCCCGCAAGCCCGATGCCAGCGAAACACTCTACACCCTCATCAAACGTCTGAAGCCTATCGTCGAAGAACAAGGCGACTTGCAGATTTCTTCCGAACGTGGCAAAGAATATGTTCTGGAGAAGAAGTGATGCTTTTTCAAGCGAAACAGAGTCTCCCGGACTTCGGGAAGCCAATTTTCAAGCGAAACAGAGTCTCCCGAACTTCGGGAAGTCAATTTTCAAGCGAAACTGAATCTCCCGAACTTCGGGAAACTAATATTATTTTTAAGAATTTGTTGCCAAATCAGTTTGTCATGAAACGAATATTTCTCCTGTCATTAGTAATGGCATTAGCCAGTCTTCTTTATGCCATCACGGCCGAACAGTCGGCAAGAAGAGATTCCTTGCGCGATGCGGTGCTCACACAGATAAGCGGAGCAGTTTTCGATGCACAGCAACCTGTGCGGAGTGTGCTGTCGTTCGGAGCGAGAGGAAATGGGACGAAAGACTGCAAGCCGGCCTTCGACAAAGCGATGAAGAAAGCTGCGCAGAATCCCAAGGGCCTGCATCTGGTGGTGCCTGCGGGCGAATATCTGCTGAATGGTCCGATTCACTTGGTCAGCAACGTCTGTCTGGAACTGCAGGAAGGCGCTGTGCTCAAGTTCTCGTCCGAACCGTCTCATTATCTGCCTGTGGTGCATACGTCGTGGGAGGGTAGCTTCTGCTATAATTACAGCCCGTTCATCTATGGCTATCAGTTGCAGAATGTGGCCATCGTCGGCAAAGGTAAGATCGACGGAAATGCCACAGAGACTTTCGCCATTTGGCGTCAGGAACAGGACTTCAGCCAGCAGAAACTCCGCCAGCAGGATCATGCGGAGGTGGCGGTCAAGGAACGTGTGTTTGGCGCAGGACACAAATTGCGTCCGCACCTGATTCAGCTCTACGGATGTAATGGCATCACGTTGAGCGATTTCTTCATCACCAATAGTCCGTTCTGGTGCGTGCATCTGCTGCAATGCGAGAACGCTGTTTGCCGGAGTCTGAAGTACGATGCCAAGCTGGTGAACAACGACGGTATCGATCCGGAAATGACACGCAACCTGCTGATCGAGGACATTGATTTCGACAACGGCGACGATAACGTAGCCATCAAAGCCGGACGCGACAACGACGGCTGGCTGAATCCGTTCCCGTCGGAGAATATCGTGATCCGCAACTGTCGCTTCAAGGGTTTGCACGGGGTGGTGATCGGCAGCGAAATGAGTGCCGGCGTGCGTAATGTGTTTGTCGAGAACTGCGAGAGCAGGGGTTATTGCAAGCGAGCCTTATACGTGAAGACCAATCCGAACCGAGGCGGCTTTGTGAGAGATATTTATTTTAATAACTGTCGGTTCGAAGAGACCGAAGACCTGTTCTACATCACATCGATGTATGCCGGAGAAGGCTTGGACGACCATCATTTTACGGATGTCGGGAACATTCATGTGGAGCATGTTTCGTGCGGGAAAGTGAGAAATGCTGCCATCGTTTTGCAGGGAACCGAAGCCAAGCCGTTGCATGATATCTCCTTCGAGGATGTAGTGGTGAACCGCAGTCAGATCGGCTTTTCTTCTACGCATACGCTCGATGTTTCGCTCAAAAACTGTCATTTGGGCGGCATCGTAAACAGTATTCCGAGCCAAGTGTCCGAAAAAGACAAGATTTTTGAAGAATCGGGCAAGTAATTTGTATGAAAATTTATCAAAATGTATAAAAACGCCGATTTTGTCTAAATAATTGTCGATAATTTTGGCGGTTTTAGAAATATTATGTAATTTTGCACCCGAATTTTTAAAAAGGTAGATACAAATATAAAAAAAGAGAAATAATTATGGATAAGAAACCCATTGTGCTGAGCGGCATTCGTTCTACGGGACACTTGCATCTGGGCAACTACTATGGTGCCTTGCGTAACTTCGTGGAAATGCAGAACGATTATGACTGTCGCTATTTCATTGCCGACTATCACTCGCTCACCACTCAGCCTGATCCGTCTGTCTTGAATCCCAACGTCCGTAGCATTCTGGCCGAGTATCTGGCTGCCGGTATGGATCCGGAAAAATGTATCATTTACATTCAGAGTGATGTGCCGCAAACCTGCGAGTTCTACACGCTGCTCAATATGCACGCCTATCTGGGCGAGTTGGAGAAAACCGTCAGCTTCAAGGATAAGGCTCGCAAACAGCCGAACAATGTCAATGCCGGCTTGCTTACCTATCCGGTTTTGATGGCAGCCGACATCTTGCAGCACAAGGCCAACTTCGTGCCGGTGGGCAAAGATCAGTTGCAGCATCTGGAGATGGCACGTAACTTCGCCAACCGTTTCAACCACTTCTATAAAACCGATTTCATGATCGAGCCGAGACCCTACGAGGCCAAAGGCGAACCGATCAAGATTCCGGGCTTAGACGGAAGCGGTAAGATGGGCAAGAGTGAAGGAAACTGCATTTACATCAACGATGATGACTGCGTAGTAATCAAGAAGTTCAAGAAGGCGGTGACCGATATGACCCCCACCGAGCCGAACAGCGAAATGAACGAACCGATCAAGAACCTGTTCTATTTCCTGAAGTTGGTGAGCGCCCCGGAAGTCTATGACCAGTTCCTTGCTGCCTGGAATGACTGCTCCATTCGCTATGGCGACCTCAAGATGCAGATTGCCGAAGACGTGCTGAAGGTGACTCGTCCGATTCGCGAGCGCTATAATGAGATTTACGCCGATGCCGACTACTTGAATAAAGTGCGCGAGCAGGGTGCAGAAAAAGCTCGTGCCATTGTGAGTGAAAATGTGGAAGAGATGCGTCAGATCATGGGCTTCCATCGGTTCAAATAATTTATAATTACAAAAATTCGAATTACAAATTACAAAATATTATTAATTTCTAACCTCGTTGTCTTATGCTTATTAAGATTCTTTTGACCCTTTTGTTCTTCGGAATAACGGTCGCAGTTGGAATCTACTCCCGTAAACAGGCCTCCTCGGTCGAAGGCTTTGTGTTGGGCGGGCGTTCTGTGGGCGGATGGCTCACAGCCTTTGCCTATGGTACTTCTTATTTTTCGGCCGTAGTGTTTGTGGGTTATGCCGGTCAGTTCGGATGGAAGTACGGTTTGGCTTCCACCTGGATCGGTATCGGAAATGCGCTGGTGGGATCGTTGCTGGCTTGGCTGATTCTGGCTCGGCGCACCCGTTTGATGACGCAGCATATTCAAAGCCGCACGATGCCCGACTTCTTCGGTTCGCGCTTCGACAGCCAAAGTCTGCGTGTGACCGCTTCCATCATCGCCTTTATTTTCCTGATTCCCTATACCGCAGGTGTCTATATGGGTATCTCGAAGCTTTTTGAAATGGGCTTTGGTATTCCGTATGAGTATTGTGCCATGATTATGGCGCTCCTGACAGCCGTTTATGTGATTTTGGGCGGCTACAAAGCCACCGCAATCAACGATTTCATTCAGGGAATCATCATGCTGTTCGGCATCGTGACGGTGATTGCCGTTGTCTTGGGCAATCAGGGCGGTTTGACGGATGCCGTTCGCAAAATGGGCGAATGTGTGCCGACCGCTCACGATCTGGCAACCGATAAAGCCGGTTTGTTCGCTAACTTCCAACCGGGCGACTTTGCCTCATGGTTCGGCCCGAATGCCTTGAGTCTTTTGGGCGTTGTGGTGCTGACTTCGTTAGGCACCTGGGGCTTGCCGCAGATGGTGGGTAAGTTCTATTCAATTACCGACAATGCTGCTATTCGTCGCGGAACTGTGATTTCTACGATTTTCGCTTTAGTGGTAGCCGGAGGATGCTATTTCTTGGGAGGCTTCGGACGTCTGTATCCGGAACCCGCCATTTCGCCCAGCGGCAAATATGCTTACGATTCGATTGTGCCATCGATGCTCGAAACGTTGCCTGATGCCCTGATTGCCATTGTGGTGCTTCTGGTGTTGTCGGCTTCGATGTCCACGTTGGCTTCGCTGGTGCTCACTTCGTCATCGACTATGACCCTCGACCTGATTTATCGCGATAAGAAAACCTTGCCCGATGAGGCTCCCGAAGGAACCATCGACGATATGGTGGCCGAAAAGATTGAGCGCCGCAAGGTGGTTATCATGCGCGTGCTGATTGTGTTCTTCATCGTTATCAGTCTGATGATCGCTCTGAATCCGCCGCAGTTCATTGCCCAGCTGATGGGTATTTCATGGGGCGCATTGGCCGGTGCTTTCCTGGCTCCTTTCCTGTTGGGCTTGTATTGGAAGGGTGTGACCAAGGCTGCTGTTTGGGCTTGCTTCGTTTGGGGCGTGGGTCTGACGTTGGTGAACATGATGTTGGGCAATGCTCTGATGAATCCGATCGACTGTGGTGCCGTAGCCATGTTGGGTGGTTTTGTGGTGGTTCCTCTGGTATCGCTGCTCACTCCCAAGATGAAGGCTGAGAAACTGAATAATATTTTCAAATGCTATAATAAGTAAGACCATGAAGCGGATTATCTTTACAATATTGGCAGGATGGCTTCTGGTTTTGCCTATGCAGGCGCAGACCTCCGCAGAGCAGGATGAAGCCTATTGGATGAAAGACGTAATTGAGCGTTTTCAGGTGAACGGCTATGCACAAGCCGGCTATACATACTCGAATCTGGGCGACAAGAACAGCAATACGCTTGATGTGAAACGAACCCTGCTTTGGGTGAAGGCGAGAATTACCGACCGCTGGTCGTTCTTGTTCATGCACGACTTCAACAGCGTGGTGCAGGAGTTCTATACCGATTATCGCATTACGAACAACAAAGCCTTGACGGTTCGTTTCGGTCAGTTCAAGAACCAGCTTTCGATGGAGAACCCATATTCGCCCACTACTTGCGAACTGGTGGACGTATATAGTCAGGCAACCACCTATCTGACCGGCTGCGGCTCCGATCCGTTGTTCGGCGTACAGTACGGACGAGATCTGGGTATTGACTTCTACGGACAGCTGTTCAACGACCATCTGTTCTACAATCTGGAAATCATGAACGGGCGCGGCATCAACAAGAAAGATCAGGATAATAAGAAGGATGTGATTGTCAAGTTGGATTACCGTCCTTTTGCAGGCTTGAAGTTCGTGGCATCAGCTCAGAAAGGCTATGGTACGGCATTGGCCAAGAGCACCTTGTGCCCGGATATTAATGTCGGCGATATTTACCGTCGTGACCGATGGACCGTCGGAGCCGAATACAAGACCAATGGCGGGAAGAACGATTACTGGAAAGACCGTTGCTTCTCTGTGCGTGGAGAAGTGCTCGGCGGACGCGACGGCGACGTACATTCCTGGGGCGCATACGTCGTAACCACAGTACCGATTGTCGGACAACTGGATGCCATCGCCTCCTACGATTACTTCTGCGGTGCCAAGGATCAGGATTATGTTTCGATCGATAAGTCCGGCAACTTGCACTATCATGTCGATGCCGAAAAAGACCAGACCAATCTGGTGATCGGGTTGCAATACTGGTTCTTCCGCAAGTGTCGCGTGCAGGCACAATACACTTGGAGCGATTCTTGGGATCACGGTCGGTATAGCCGCGTGCAGATCCAGACGCAGATTGCCTTCTGAACAGATAAGATTATTTCCCCTTTGTACACATTTTAAATATATATAATATAAAATACCAACGATGAAGAAACTCCTTTTGGGCGATGAGGCCATTGCGCTGGGAGCCCTGCATGCAGGACTTAGTGGCGTGTATGCCTATCCGGGCACCCCATCGACTGAGATTACAGAATTTATACAGGGCCATCCATTGACCCGCGAACGCGGTATTCATTGCCGCTGGTGCACCAACGAGAAAACTGCTATGGAAGCCGCATTAGGTATGTCGTATGCCGGTAAGCGCGCTTTGGTTTGCATGAAGCATGTGGGCATGAACGTCTGTGCCGATGCTTTTGTTAACTCGGCTGTGACCGGCGTGCATGGCGGTTTGGTAGTATTGGCTGCCGACGATCCTTCGATGCATTCCAGCCAGAATGAACAGGATTCGCGTTTCTATGGCAAGTTCGCCCTGATTCCGATTTTCGAACCCTCAAACCAACAGGAGTGCTACGATGTGATGGCGAAGGCTTTCGACTATAGCGAAGCCATCAAGGAACCCGTTTTGCTGCGAGTTGTGACCCGTTTGGCTCACTCCCGTGCAGCTGTCGAGATCGGCGAGGTGCGCGATACGAATCCGATGAATCCATCAACCGACCAGTGGGTGCTCCTGCCGGGCATTGCGCGTCGCAAGTATGAGGTGCTGCTGAGCAAGCAGCCTCAGATGGAGGAGGCTGCGGAGAACTCAGTCTTCAACAAGTTGGAGCGTGGCGGCAAGAAGTTAGGTATCATTGCCTGCGGCGTCGGCTACAACTATGTGAAAGAGGCCATCGGCGAAGAAGGGAATATTCTCAAGATTTCGCAATATCCGCTGCCGGAGAAGAAAATCAAGGCATTGGCCGACGAGAACGACGCTATTCTGGTGGTGGAAGACGGACAGCCGGTAGTGGAGCAGGATGTGAAAGCTTTGCTGGGTACCGGTTATGCGGTGAAAGGACGTCTGACGGGCGATCTGCCTCGTACCGGCGAACTGACCCCCGATTGTGTGGCAGTAGCTTTGGGGAAACCGGCTGGCCCTGCCTTCGATGCAGCCAAGAATCTGGCTCCACGTCCGCCGCAGTTGTGTCAGGGTTGCGGACACCGTGATGTGTATGCCGCTTTGCGTCAGATTATCGACGAAATGCCCGATGCGCGTGTGTTCGGTGATATCGGTTGCTACACCTTGGGCGCTTTGCCTCCTTTCAAGGCATTGAGCAGCACCGTCGATATGGGTGCTTCTATCACGATGGCAAAGGGTGCCGCCGACGCTGGCTTGCGTCCAGCTATTGCCGTTATCGGCGATTCCACTTTCACCCATTCGGGTATGACCGGACTTCTGGATGCCATCAACGAGAACTCGCCGATTACCGTCATCATCAGCGATAACCTGACCACCGGTATGACGGGCGGACAGGATTCGGCAGGTACCAACAAGTTCGAGGCAATCTGTTTGGGCTTAGGTATGGATCCGGCACACCTGCATGTGGTTACGCCGTTGCCGAAGAATATTCCGGCCATCGCCCAGTTGCTGCGCGATGAGATTGCCTACGAGGGTGTGAGTGTCATCATCCCACGTCGTGAGTGTATTCAGACAGCTGCCCGTCATGCACGTGAGGCTGCCAAAGCTAAGGCTGCGAAATAATCAAAATTTAATCAGATTTCACTATGAAGAAAGATATAATTCTGTGCGGTGTAGGCGGTCAGGGAATCCTCAGTATCGCCACCATCATCGGCGAGGCAGCCACCAAAGCAGGCGTAAACCTCAAGCAGGCCGAAGTGCACGGCATGAGTCAGCGTGGCGGTGATGTACAGTCGAACCTGCGACTCTCGACCGAATCCATCTGGAGCGACCTGATTCCTCAGGCAGGAGCCGATGTTATCATTTCGATGGAGCCTATGGAGAGTTTGCGCTATCTGGCTTATCTGTCGCCTAAGGGCACTATTGTTACCAGCAGCAAGCCTTTCGTCAATATCCCCAACTATCCGGACGAGGCAGCGCTCAATGCCGAACTTGACGCACTTCCATCGGTGGCCAAACTCGACATCGAGACCGTTGCCAAGGATTGCGGCAATGCGCGTGGTGCCAATATGGTGCTGCTCGGAATGGCTGCCCCTTATCTGGAGATCCTTTCGGTGGGTCAGTTACGCAGTGCCATCGCTACCGTCTTTGCCCGTAAGGGTGAGGCTGTCGTGGAGGCCAACTTGAAGGCTTTCGATGCCGGTGTTGCTGCAGTGAAATAAGCTTAAATGTAATTATTGAGAAACAAAACAATTAATCATGTCAAAATTTCCCGTACCAGACGATTCGTGCGAATACTTCGACCAAGAGCACGAGACCATGACCCGCGAGCAGATCGAGGCTTTGCAGGTGGAACGTTTGCGCGATACTATTAAGCGCTGCCAGAAGAATCCCGTTTATAAGAAACGGCTTGCTGAGGCAGACATCACTCCGGAGAGCATCCAGACGGTTGCCGATGTTCGCAAACTGCCGTTTACCACTAAGCAGGATTTGCGCGAGAACTATCCGTTCGGACTGGCGTGTGTGCCGTTGCGCGATTGTGTGCGTCTGCATTCAAGTTCGGGCACAACGGGTAATCCAACCGTAATCCTGCACACGCAGAACGATTTGGACGAGTGGGCGAACCAGGTTGCCAGAAATCTCTGGATGATCGGTCTGCGTCCAAGTGATGTGTTCCAGAACTCTTCCGGCTATGGTATGTTTACCGGTGGTCTGGGCTTCCAGTATGGCGCCGAGCGCTTGGGTATGCTGACGGTTCCGGCGGCTGCCGGCAATTCGTTGCGTCAGATTAAGTTCATGAAGGACTTCGGCACCACTGCTGTGCATGCGGTTCCTTCGTATGTGACACGCTTGTACGAAGTGATGCAGGAAACCGGTGTCGATCCCCGAAAAGATTTGAAGCTGAAAGCGCTTGCCATCGGCGCCGAACCTCACAGCGAGGCGCAGCGTCAGCGCATCGAGCAGATGCTGGGTGTGAAAGCCTACAATTCGTTCGGAATGTCGGAGATGTGCGGTCCCGGTGTGGGCTTCGAATGCAAGGAGCAGAACGGCTTGCACTTTTGGGAAGATTATTATATTGTTGAGATTGTCAATCCGGACACCCTGGAACCTGTGCCCGATGGCGAAATCGGCGAACTGGTGCTGACCAGTATCTGTCGTGAGGCGATGCCGTTGCTGCGCTACCGTACTCGCGATTTAACGCGTGTGTTGGGACGAACCTGTGCCTGCGGACGCAATCACATCCGTCTGGATCGCATGAAAGGCCGTTCGGACGATATGATGGTGCTTCGTGGCGTGAATATATTCCCGATCCAGATCGAGAAGATCCTGATGAACTTCAAGGAACTGGCATCGAACTACCTGATTACGCTGACCACCGATGACGATAACGATAACATGACTGTCGAAGTGGAGTTGGAGGAACTCTTCACCGACGATTACGGACGCTTGCAGGAACTGAAGCGCGAGGTAACCCGTCAGCTGAAGGACGAAATCCTTCTGACACCTATCGTCAAACTGGTGCCTAAGGGTACATTGCCTGTCAGCGAAGGCAAGGCGGTTCGTGTGGTTGATAAACGTAAGGTTTACCAATAAGCAGGTTGCTGCAAGTGTTTTTCAGATCAAGTCAAACCGTTAAAAATTGAAATATTATGACAATACGACAGATTTCTGTTTTTATCGATGATAAGGCCGGTTCGTTAGTGCGCGTTTTGGATGTCTTGAAAGAGGAAGGTCATCAGATTATCACCTCTACGCTGACCGATTCGCCGGAGTTCGCCATTTACCGTGTGCTCTGCACCGATCCCGATAAGGCCTATGAATCGCTGCATAAGGCAGGCTTCAATGTGATGATGCCCGATGTGTTCGCCCTCGTGGTGGATGATGAACCGGGTATGGCGGCTCGTGCCATTGGCGTGATTGCCGAAGAAGGTATTTCTGTGCGCTATATGTACAGTTTCCTGTTGGGCGGGAAGGGCATCCTCGTGCTTCGTACCCACCAGACCAACAAAGCTCAGGAGGTGATTACGCTCGCCAAGCTGAAGCAGGCTTCTGAGTCGGAGTTGAAATCTTTGATGGAACAGTCGATATGACCCTGCTGGAATTTCTGAATCAGAAAGACCGCATGGCGGCATCGAACGGTATCTGTCTCACCGAGATTCGTGAAGGCTATGCCAAAGCTGAGATGACGGTCGAAGAGCGCCACCTGAACGGGGGAGATGTGTGCCAGGGCGGAGCTCTTTTCACGTTGGCTGATCTGGCGGTGGCCGCTGTCATGAACAGTCACGGGTTGCTGACATTCGGCATTGAGAATACCATTGCGTATCACAATTCCGGGCGGTTAGGTGATCATCTGACGGCTGAGGCTACGCTGACGCTCAATCACCATAAACTTCCTTATTGCGAGGTGAAGGTCTGGAATCAGAAAGGCGACCTGGTGGCAAGCTGTACGGGCTTGGCCTATCGGAAACAGGCAGAATTCAAATTCGATGCCCTGATGTGATGTATTTATTTCTAACCTTATAAAACAAACTCAATGATCCACAATCCAAAAATCGAGTGCATGAGCCGTGACGAGATGACGGCTTTGCAAAGTGAGAGACTCCGCAAAACCGTAAAGATCTGTTACGAGAAAGTTCCTTTTTACAAGAAAAAAATGGACCGTATGGGCATCAAGCCCGAAGATATTCGCGGTATAGAAGATATCTACAAGTTGCCATTCACGACTAAGCACGACTTGCGTGACGAATATCCTTACGGTTTACAGGCTGTTCCGCAGAGCGAAATACGTCGTATTCATGCTTCGTCAGGTACAACGGGTAAGCCGGTAGTCGGTACCTATACGCAGAACGATCTCGACAATTGGGCCGAGTGCGTGGCTCGCGTATTGGCTGTGGGCGATATCGGTCCTGGTGACATTCTTCAAGTGTCTTATGGTTATGGTTTGTTCACCGGTGGCTTGGGCTTGCATGACGGTGCGATGAAACGTGGTGCTGTGCAGTTGCCGACATCGGCCGGTAATTCGGAGAAACAGATCATGCTGATGAAGGATTTCGGTTCGACAGCCCTGTGCTGCACGCCTTCTTATGCTTTGCATTTGGCAGAGGTTATCGAGCAGAGCCGTGATGTCAAAGCCGAGGACCTGAAACTGCGTGTCGGTTTCTTCGGTGCTGAACCCTGGACGTGGGGCATCCGCCGTGAGTTGGAGAAAAAACTGCACATCAAGGCTATCGATATCTATGGTTTGACCGAAATGTGCGGTCCTGGTGTGGGCGGCGAATGTCAGTTCCAGAATGGTACGCATATTGCTGAGGATATGTTCTATCCGGAGATTATCAATCCTGAGACGCTCGAGCCTGTTGCTCCGGGCGAGGAGGGTGAGCTGGTATTTACCTCGCTCTGCAAGGAGGCTATGCCTATTCTGCGTTATCGTACCCGCGACCTTACTCATCTTATCTACGAACCTTGTGAGTGCGGACGTACTTCCGTGCGTATCGGTAAGATTCTGGGTCGAAGCGATGATATGCTCATCATTCGTGGCGTGAACGTCTTCCCGTCGCAGATCGAAACCGTTCTTTCCGAGTTCCCGGTTTTCACACCACAGTATTTTATTACTGTCGATCGCAAGAACAACGAAGATACATTCGACCTCGATGTCGAACTGCGCACCGAATACTTCTCGCCAAATCCGGCCAACCAGATGCCTTTCATCAAACCGCTCTACGACCGTATAGTCAGCATGATCGGCATTAAGCCGAACATCCACATCAAGGAGCCCGGCAATATCGAGCGCTCTATCGGCAAAGCTAAGCATGTGCTCGACAAGCGTACGCTGTTGCAGGATTGGAAGTAAATTCCAAGTCGTCACTTTTATAATACAACCTTTTCCTGTTTGTTTTTTTCTTGATTTTGCAACTCAAGCATTCCAAAAGAGGGTAGTTTGCCTGCCGGATTCTGCTAAAAACGGGGAATTTCCGGAAAAAGTTTTGAAAAAATTTGGAGGGTATCCTGAAAAGCCCTATCTTTGCACCCGCTTTCGC
>JAFSKF010000008.1 GCA_017449065.1 Bacteroidales bacterium | reverse complement strand
GCATTTCTTTCAAGTCTAAGCTATCAAGGCCGCAAGGTTCCACGTATGCTGCGAATGCCCGAAGGAACGCTCTTCGGTACAGACATTATTACCCCAGAACCCTTTTTCCGTGAACACTGTGCCACCTGCGGTAGCCGCATGACCTGCAACGGATGCAGTAACTGCGGAGCATGCGACCAACCTAACGATAAAGAATTATGAACAAGAGAGAATATATACAGGCAAACAAGGACTGGTTGGAAGCTAAGTCCAAAGAAGAAGGTGTGAAGGCTCTGCCTAAAGGCATCTTCTATAAAGTGTTAAGCGAGGGTAATCAATCAAGCACAAAGCCAACTGTGCGTAGCATAATCACTGCACACTATACAGGCAAAACCATTGATGGCAAGCAGTTTGACAGCAGCCGTGGCGGTGTACCTCTGGCTTGCCGTCTCTGCGACCTTATTGAGGGCTGGGTCATTGCCATGCAGCAGATGCATATCGGTGACAAATGGGAACTTTACATCCCTGCCGAAATGGGCTATGGTAAGTTCTCACAGCCTGGCATCCCTGGTGGTTCTACGCTTATCTTTGAAGTTGAACTATTAGGCATCGCATGACACTTCCCAGATTCATCAGGGTGACGCATCGACGAAGTCAGAAAAGTAAACACTTGACATATTATATTAATTGATAGACGCCTCCAAAGCACAAAGCTTCGGGGGTGTCTTCTTGTTTCTTAGTCAATACCGTTATAATTATTGCGGAAATTGATTTTGGTTATTTACAAAAAAAGGGAATGAGTCGATATAAAAGAAAAGCTATGGCCTTATTTTTCTGCCCAGGTCTTGAATGGTTTGAAACACAAATGGGAGTTATAGTATTTCTTATCTCCTGTAACTTCTTCACCGATCCATGCGGGGAGGTCAAATTGGGTTTCTTCGGAAGGTACTTCAATTTCGGCAATGACAAGTCCTTCGTTGTCGCCATGAAAAACATCCACTTCCCACTTCAGTTCGGTTGTGTCGGATGAAACATCAGAAGATGCGGAAGAAGCCGATGGCTGCGTAGCTGGGACAACGTACCGATGCTTTTCGATTTGAGGCTTTTCACACATCAGGTCGAGCATCTGGATGGCATCCTCTTTCGGAATTTCGTATTCGAACTCGTGACGGGTAAAACCGATAGCGTGATCCTTGAAGGTGACGTATCCGATGTCTCCGGCAATTCTGACTCTGACCGTCATTCCGTTAACGGTCGGAATATACCCCTGTCGGTAGTAGGTAACCCGTGTTGCCATCGGCTTGAATAAATCCGAGCGTACCAGATACTTTCTTTCTATTTCTTTTCCCATAAATACAACTAAATATTGCAATAGATTACGCAAAAATGAGGCAAAAAATCAAAAAAAGTGAAATTTTATATGTTATACAACACATTTTTTAACTTTTTCTCTACTAAAATTTGCAAAGCCAGCAAAAATGTGCTAACTTTGCATCGCAAAACGAAAGATAATTTCAGTTTTGATCCCTAGAAAGAACCATCTTTATAATCTTAAATTTTCCATATGAGAATAACACTGATACCCCAACTCGTGAGAGCTGGGGATCAAAGTTTTTATAGGGGTATCTCAGTGATTAGCAAGGACGTTTCTTGGGGAGGTTGAAGACATCCTGCACTTCCTTCATAGCCTCGTCGGTCATGCCGTCTGGTTCGCTGCCCATGTTGCGGGCGCACATATAGATGTTGGCAGCCTTGCAGAGAACGTCAGTCTGGTCGAAGGCATCCATGATGTCAACGCCGACAGCCACGGTACCGTGCTTCTCCCAAAGTACCACGTCGTGCGTCTTGATGGCCTCCAAGGTAGCGTCTGCCAGATCAATACTGCCAGGCAAAGCGTAAGGTACGATACCGATTCCAAGAGGAGCGAAAGCCAAAGTTTCAGGAATCATGCTCCAAAGTACTTTCGTCATCGTGTCGCCCTTCAGGAAGCGCTGGATATGGCTCATGGCTACCAGTTCGATAGGGTGGGTGTGGAGTGTGGCCTTATAGGTGCTGCCGGTTTCGAGCAGATAGTTCTGCAGGGCCAGGTGGCTGGGGAGTTCGGAAGTAGGAACAACCGGTTCGTCGGCAATAATCTCGTAGCTGGCACAATCGTCGCAGATGCGGATGATCGAACCGTTCTGCATAGGCCAACGGGCCAGATCGCGCATGCGCTTGCCGGTTCCCTTGGCATAGAAATATTTGCCCTTCAAGCAAGGCAGCACTTTGCCGATCTGCTTCACAGGGGCAATAGCAGGCATCGCCTTGATCTCGTCATCTACAAACTCCGTAATGTTAACTGTGATATTGCCGCCATTACGTTCAGCCCATCCCTTCTGCCAGAGATAGCCTGTCACTTCTGCAATCTGATCGACCACAGCCTTCAGGCCAGGTCGTCCGTCAAGAATACTTTTCATAGTTTCTAATGAATACCTTAAATGGATACTATTGTTTTTTGTTTCAGTCTCTCATTATTATATATTAATACAGGCGCTTTTATGCGGGCATAAAAGCGCCTGTATTTGTTTTAATAGTTGTCGCCGTAGCGTTCCTTGGTAATCTGCTCCAGCGACTTGCCTTGCGTCTTCGGTGCGCCGATGACACCTACTACCAGCGAGATGAGCAACAGGGCAATCATGCAGTAGGCAGCCACCGTGAAGCCTTCGCCGTTCTCGCCGTAGATGAAGGTGAAGATCAGACCCCAGACGGCCGACAGTCCGCGCACCAGGAAGAACATCAGACCCTGAGCGCCGGCACGGAACTTGGCAGGGAACAGCTCCGATCCCCACAAAGCATAGAAAATCTGAACCGACAAACCGCCTTCGATGCCCCAGAGGATGGCAAATGCCCAGAGACCGGCAGGTCCATCCACGCCGATGCCGACAATCACAAACCAGGCACTCAAAGCGAACAGCAGACCCAAAATATAGATGAACTTATGGCTGACCTTATCGACGATTTGCGAAGCAATCAGGGTGGTTACGACGATGATGCCCCATTGGATGCAGTTCATCCAGTTGGCCTGTTCGTTCGAAACGCCGCCGGCAGTCTCGTAGATGTGCGGCTGGAAGAAGCCCATAACCGATGCCACCAGGTTCCAGGTCAGATAAATAGTAGCCAGGAAAGCCACAGTCTTGACAGCCACATTGTTCGTAAAGAGCAGCTTGATGTTGTCCAGCATGCCTGTCTTCTGGCCGGAAGCCTTGTTAGCCTCGAACTCTGCGCTTTCCTGCAACTGGCGCTGCAAGTTCCAGGCGATGAATGCTACGATAAACAGAGAGAAGAACACGATGCGCGAAGAGAATACATTCACGGCTTCTACCGACATATCAGCACCGCCGATAGCTGTTGCCAGACTCTCCACCCAACCGAACAGATAGCCGCCGGGAGCGAAACACATACCCAAGAGCAGGATAATCATCGGTCCGACGCCCCACGACATCTGCGAGATACAGATGTTGCGTCCGCGGTTATTAATCTCCGAACTCTCGGAAATGTAGGTCCATGATGCCGGAACGCCGACGCCTACCGAGATACCCGTGATGAGGAATCCTGCCAACAGCATCGGGAAATTCACGCTCAGCATCACCAGCAATACGCCGGTCATATAGACCAACAGGTTGTAGGTGAAAATGAACTTACGTCCGTACTTGTCTGCCAGGAAACCGCCGATGATGGCGCCGATAGCGGCACCCAGGCAGTTGGCGCTGATAAAGTTCAGCCAGCCGAGATTCACCTCCGTCAGGTTCAGATAGTTCTGCCAGAGGGTCAGACCGCTGGCGCCGGCCACAATAGCGCCGGCATCAAGATAATTGTTCAGAGACACCGCAATCGTGCTCTTCAAACTACTGGATTTTGCCATGTTGATATGTATTAAGTGTTAGATTTTTCATAGTTTTCGGCTTCCAGAACGAAATCCTCATCGACGGGCACTCCGTTCGTGAAGTTGAAGTGATTGTAAACGGCATCGACAGCCGAACCTAATTCCAACAGGCGGCCCGATCTTTCGTCGGTCTCCTGCATTTCGAAGTCGGTGACGAGCCGTTCACGCAAAAGGTTTTTCTGCTGTGTGCGCAAACTGATGGCGTATTTCGCAAACGAGATTCCGGAATTACCCCAGCCTGTCTCGTCGGCACTGACGATGCAAACGCCGCCCAACAGCGACCTCAGTTTGTCGATGTCCCGACGCGACTCCTCGGCTCTGGCGTCCTGCAGGCATCGGAGCGTGATGGGCGTATGCTGCAGCGTTTCGAGCACATTTTCGGTGTCAATGCCCTGCTCTGCATAGCGGGCTTTGGCTGCGGCGTAGGCTTTTTCGATCAGTTCGCTTTTCATCTTCTTTACTTTTCGCACAATGCCACATAACGCTTGTGGGCTTCGTCCCAGGCTGCCACGTTCTGCGGTTCGTAGTGACCCAGAGGAGTGGCTTTGGCAATCAGGGCGCGCATTTCGGCAATGTCTTTCACCTTGCCCAGCGCCTTAAACTGCATCATGATATTGCCGATGGCAGTGGCCTCGGTCGGGCCCGTCAGCACGGGAACGCCCACCGAGTTCGAAGTCCATTGTGCCAGCAGGGCGTTCTGTGCGCCTCCGCCGATGATGTGCAGCACCTCGATCGGGAAGTCGGCGAATTCCTTCAGCCAGTCGAACACCGTGCGATAGCGCATAGCCAGCGATTCCATAATCAGACGGGCCACCTGGGCGTCGTTCTCAGGCTTTGGCTGTCCGGTGCGTTCGCAATAGTCGTCGATGGCTTTGAGCATCGATGGCGGATTGGCGAAGCCGGGATCGTCGGGATTGATGAAGCTGCGGAATGCCTCGCCGCTCTGCTCCATTTCGCCCAGTTGCTTGAAGTCGTAGTCCTTGCCCATCTTCTTCCATTCCTTGCGGCACTGCTCCAGAATCCACATGCCAGTGATGTTCTTCAGGAATCGGGTGGTGCCCTCGATGCCGCCTTCGTTCGTGAAGTTCAGTTCTGCCGAACGCTCGTTGATGATGGCATCCTTCGTCTCGATGCCCATCAGGCTCCAGGTGCCGCTCGAAAGGTAGGCAAACTTCTCGTCCTTGGCAGGAATGGCGGCCACGGCGCTTCCGGTGTCGTGTCCGGCAATAGCCACCACGGGAATATCGTAGCCGAAGTCCACCACATCTTTCTTCAGGTTGCCGATGATGGTGCCCGGATAGACCACTGGCGGGAACTTTCCGATCTTGGCACCTGCGGCCTCAATCAGCTCCTGGTCGATCTGCTTGGTGCGCGGATCGAGGAACTGCGATGTGGAAAGGATCGTGTATTCGCAAACCGCCTTGCCCGTCAGCACGAAGCTCACGTAGTCGGGGATGAAGATATATTGGGCTGCGTCCTCAAACGGACGGAACTGCTCTTTGTGGCAGGCATACAGCTGGAACAAGGTGTTGAAGTTCATGAACTGGATGCCCGTCTTGCCGTAGATCTTTTCTTTTCCCACCTTCTCAACAAACTCCTTGAAGGGCTGCACCGTGTAGGGATCGCGATAGGCGCGGGGTTGTTCGATCATGTTGCCCTCCTTGTCCACAAAAACCACATCCACGCCCCAGGTATCGCAGCCGATGGCGTCGATGTGAATATCCTTGCGGGCAGCCAGATCGGTCAGGCCTGCGGTAACTTCGCCGATCAGGGCGGTCATATTCCAGTAAAACTTGCCATCGTGGTCTTTTTCCTGAATGGCGTTGGGGAAACGGCGAACTTCTTCGGTCTCCAGGAGACCCTGTTCATTCAGACGGCTGATAATCATTCGTCCGCTGGTGGCACCAAAGTCAATGGCGCAGACATAGTTCTTCATATAGTATATAAGTAGTGGTGTTAAACCGTGATTGCGATATTCGGGTTGTTGCTTTTTCGCTCGCAAAGATACATTTTTTTTCTTGAAAGAGCCAAATTTCAGCCGCCTTTTGTTCGTATTTTGTCAAAAATAACCATAATAAAAGGAATTTTTCCATGCAACTCGCAAAATTTCCCTCCCTTTCCCCATATTTTTTTCCGACTGGTTCGCCGTTTCGGAAAAAAGATGTATATTTGCACCCGAGTTTTAGTTCTTAAAGAATACACAGATGGTAACAACGCAATTAAATCCTGCACAGTTGAACGTGCTAAGCCTGATGTCCTATATCAGCACTGAGCAAGAGCAACAGGAACTGCAAGACCTGCTGCTCCAGTTCTACCGCAATAAAACCGACAGGTTGCTGCTTCAGTTCCAAAAGGAAAACGGCATCACCCAGCAGACACTCGACGAGTGGGCCGACCAACACGAACGCACTCCATACGGCAGCAGATGAAAATTGTCAGCAACAATCATCACTTTTCAGAACTCGAACATTATGATTTTCCTAAAGTGGCAGTACGAACCCTTCCGGAATTTCTTAATATTGTAAGAAAACTGTAACTCCTCCATGCCCTTCCCCTTCACCCCGACATACAGCCTTATGAATGCACGCTGCTCCCGTAGCGGCAGGGCCTGTGCTGCTGGCCGTGGTGCAGCGGAAAAAGAGACTTCTACCCCCCCCATTTACTAAAAAACACATACGATAGCGCTTTCAAGGCGCCACATTTTAAGTCGCACTGCAGTTCCATCGCGGACTGTGGTGCGACCGCTGCGTTGTGCCCTTTCGCCAACAATATTCATTCACTTCATAACATTATCCTCTTATTATTAACCCTTAAAACAAAACACTTATGAAAAGGAAAACTTTATTAGTGTCCCTGCTCGCAGCGTTGCCACTCTGTGCGGCTTGGGCAGATGTCGAGATCAACGAAACGAACTTTCCAGACGCAACTTTCCGCAACTGGGTGCTGAATCAAGATTATGGCAGCGACGGTGTGCTGACCGACGCTGAGATTCAGAATGTGACATATATCGAAGTTATTAATAAAAAAATCCAAAGCCTGCAAGGCATAGAGTTTTTTACGGCACTGACTGAGCTGTACTGCCCCGACAACCAGCTCACTTCTTTGGATGTATCGAAGAACACGGCACTGAAAAATCTGGACTGCTACGCCAACAAGCTCACTTCTTTGGATGTTTCGAAGAACACGGCGCTCGTAAGTCTGGACTGCTCCTCCAATCAGCTCACTTCGTTGGATGTATCGAAGAATACGGCACTGACAAATCTGGTCTGCTCCTACAACGAGCTCACTTCTTTGGATGTATCAGGATGCACGGCGCTGATAAAACTGACCTGTTCCATCAACCTGCTCACTTCTTTGGATGTGTCGAAGAATACGGCACTGGAACGGCTGTACTGCTCCGACAACCAACTCACTTCTTTGGATGTGTCGAAGAATACGGCACTGAAAAATCTGGACTGCTACGCCAACAAGCTCACTTCTTTGGATGTGTCGAAGAACACGGCACTAACATCGCTGTCCTGCGACTCCAATCAGCTCACTTCGTTGGATGTTTCGCATAACACGGCGCTGATAAAACTGACCTGTTTCATCAACCTGCTCACTTCGCTGGATGTATCGAAGAACACGGCACTAACAACGCTGAACTGCTTCTCCAATCAGCTCACTTCCTTAGATGTTACGCATAACACCGCGCTGACAGGTCTGTACTGCTACGAAAACCAGCTCAGCTCGCTCGATGTGTCGGGATGCACCGCGCTGACCATACTGTATTGCTTTAGAAACCAGATTTATGGCGCAGCGATGGATAAGTTGGTAGAGAGCCTGCCAACGGTTACAGAGGGCGAGATGAAAGTATTCTACTACGATAACGATCAGAACGTGATAACCACCACGCAGATAGCTGCAGCGAAAGCGAAAGGATGGATCTCATATTATTATGATAGAGGGTGGAAAGAATACGCAGGCTCCGAACCGTCTGACATCACTTCCGTCAACGCCAATGAGACAGATAACGCCGTTTATTACGACCTCAGCGGCCGCCGCACCACCGGAAAGCCGGGCGAGAAGGGACTCTTCGTGAAGGACGGCAAGAAGATTCTTGTGAAATAATCCCGAACTGCCGGAAACGCTCAAAAGACGTTTTGAAGACTTCCGACGGCTCCGGAAACGCCCAAAAGACGTTTTGAAGACTTCCGGCGGCTCCGGAAACGTTCAAAAGACGTTTTGGAGACTTCCGACGCTTCCGGAAACGCCCAAAAGACGTTTTGAAGACTTCCGGCGGCTCCGGAAACGCTCAAAAGACGTTTTGAAGACTTCCGGCAGCTTCGGAAACACTGAAAACCATTTTTTAACCTCAAACTGAATAGCTATGGCAACATTCCAGAAAATCTACAAACCCGACCTGAAGAACGCACAGCATTTCGCGTTCATGCAGGCATTCATCACGGCGCTCGGTAATGCTGCGTTCGCCGCACAGAAGATCACTTCGAAAAAGACGCAGCTCGAAACGGCATTCCGGGAGGAGGACCGCCACTACATGGTGGCACGCGCCTCGGAGATTGTGGCCCAGCGGGCAGCCGCCGACTCGAAGCGCGACCGCAACTACGGACGTCTGCGCCGCCTGGTGCAAGTGTGGGCCGGCAGCGGCATGGCGCAACTGGACGAGGCTGCAACGGCACTGGAGCGGGTGTTCAAGCTCTATAAGGTGAACGTGTCGGCACAGATGGACGAAGAGACCGGCGTGCTCGAAAACCTCATCACCGACCTCTCGGCGTCCGAAATGCAGGCACACATCGCCACCATCAACGGCACCTACCTCTTCCAGCAGATGAAGCAGGGACAGGACGAAATGAAGACTTTGCGCCTGGAGCAGGGCGTGGAAAAGAGCGAGAAGGTGCTCGGCGCACTCGCCGCGGCCCGCAAGGCGTGCGATGCGCTCTATGACGAGCAGACCGCCCTCATCGAGGCATTCGCGGTGACTGCCGACGATGCTTCGGCCTACGAGACCTTCATCCGCCAGTGGAACGGCACGGTGAAGCTCTATCAGGATATGCTCGACCGCAAGAGCGGCACAAGTTCATCGTCTTCCGGCAGCAGCTCGGGAAGCTCTTCAGCGGGCGGAACCACCTCGGGCGGCACTTCGTCCGGCTCTTCCGATAGCACGGGCGGCACGACCGAGGGCGGCAACACTTCCGGCAGCGGCACGGGAACGGGAAGCGGCACTGGCAGCGAATCCGGTTCGGGCACAGGTTCGGGCGGTGACAACACCGGCAGCGATGGCGGTGACGACAACGGCGAAGGAGGCGGCGGCACCGGCAATAGCGGAGACATCATCCTCTGACCTTGCAACGCTTCGGCCAAAGAAACCGAAAGATTTTGAATCCGTAATCTGTTTTCGAGCAGGTTACGGATTCTTTTTCGGCCCGTGGGGAGTGATTTTCGGGCGGATAAGGTGGGAATGTCGGAAAAAAAGCATACCTTTGTGCCGAAAAAAACGAGTGTAGGAATCATGGCAAGCGATGTTTTTCACTTCAGACAGTTCGATGTGGCGCAAGACCGGTGCGCGATGCGTGTGGGAACGGACGGCGTGCTGCTGGGGGCGTGGTGTAATGTGCCTGCGCCGCAGGTGCTCGACATTGGGACGGGCACGGGGCTGATTGCGCTGATGGTGGCGCAGCGGCTGGCGGCCGGGGGACGACTGGCGGAAGGCTGCATCGAGGCGGTGGAAATAGATGCCGAAGCCGCCGCACAGGCGCAGGAGAATTTCCGACGGTCGCCCTGGGGGGAACGGCTCGAGGTGCGGCATTGCGCGCTGCAGGACTTCCAAACCGATCGGCAGTATGGGCTGATTGTGAGCAATCCGCCGTTCTACAACGCGACGCTCAAGCCCGAGGACGAGGCACGGGCCGCCGCACGGCATAAGGACGCGCTGCCGCTGGATTGCATCATGAAGTTTGCGGAAAAACATCTGGCCGACGACGGACGTCTGGCGCTGGTCTATCCGATGGCATACGATTCGGAGGTGATGACGGCGGCCGTGCTGGCGCACCTGAAGCCCGTGCGCGTCTGCAATGTGCTGACCAAATGGGGGAAGCCCTGCAAGCGGCGTATGGCGGAGTTTGCCCTGCAGGCGGCATCGGCCGTGATGATGCCAACGGAGACCCTGTCGCTGCGCGACGAAGGCGGCGACTATTCAGAGGCCTACCGGATGCTGACCGATGCTTTCTATGTTTCGCTGAAATGACAGGAGCCGCCGGCCTACAGAAGCACGATGATCAGGCAAAGACAGAGGGCCATGAGGAACATATTGCGGCTGGTTTCGCCCAAAATGGCGTTCAGGGCACGGCCTTGCCGGATGCGTCCCATCTTCTTCCAGGTCTGCCAGTGCAGCGCCGGATAGACCGCCAGCAGGACGATGCTCAGCGCGGAGAGGCGGATGGCTTGTGCGTCGCGCAGCAGAATCAGCACCAGAATGAGCGACAGAACGCTCACCGCAATGCCGATGAAGAGGTAGGCATAGAGGCCGAAGGCTTCGCCGTAGCGCACCACGACGGTGCGTTTGCCCGAAATCCGGTCCTGGTTCCGGTCGCGGTAGTTGTTGATCATCAGCAGGGCATCGATAGCAATGCCGGAAATCAGGCTTGCCAGAACCGAGTGGAGCGAGAGGGAGAGCGTCTGCAGATAGTAGGTGCCGCAAACGGGGACGAACCCGAAAAACACCAGCACCAGCGCATCGCCCCAGCCGAGATAGGAAAGCCGGGTGGTGTAGAGAAATGCGAAGACGATGCAAAGGGCGCCCAATAGGATGTATTCCAGTCCGCGATAGGGCAGGAACGAGTAGCTCACGCCGACGGCGCACAGCCCCACCAGACTGGCCAGCGAGAGGGTGACTGCGATGCCCCACCGCATGGCACGAGGCGTAATCCAGCCCTGTGCACAGGCGCGCTCGGGACCCAGCCGGTCCTCGCGGTCGGAGCCTTTCAGGAAGTCGAACAGGTCGTTAATAAGGTTAGCAGCAATCTGCATCAGGCAGGCAAACATCAGGCAGCAGACCCACAGGCCGGTGTGCCTCATGGCGCCTTCGTGCACCAGCAGGGCGCCAGCCAGCAGGACGGGAATCATGGCGCCGGTCAGCGTCTTCGGACGTGCTGCCAGCCACCAGGCCTTCATCGAATTAACTTGTATTTCTCTCATTTACTAATAACTATTAATTCAACTTTCGCAAGCTTCAGTTGAGAGCAGAGAAAGGCTGAAAAAGGGAGTAATAGGGGAGTAAAAGGGACAATAGCAATAGTCCCAAAACTTCCGACAAAAGCAGCAAACGTCCCTTTAACTCCCTTTTTACTCCTCT
>JAFSKF010000007.1 GCA_017449065.1 Bacteroidales bacterium | reverse complement strand
TGTGCGATGGCATTGGAATAATGAGTCTTTTTGTTTGGCGACGTAAAAGTACTCTTTTCTTGCGATATATGCAAGATTCCAATGCCTTTTTTGCTCCTATATATTCTCTTTTTGATTAACTTCCGAAACTTCAATTATTAATACTATTTGCTTTGTCTTATACAATATCAAAAAGTCCTTCAACGTTAGCATAAAAGCAAAACGTTGAGGACTTTTTACGTATGTGGATATCGATGTTTGTAAACGTCTTGTAAATATCCATATTTGCTCGCTTGGGTTAGTTCTTTTGTTTCTTTTGCATGCCGACACTAACTTTTGGATACAAAAAAGCGCAGGCTTTGCCATTTCTCTGGTCAGGCCTGCTACAGCCCCTAATATCCCATGGCGAAGTCTGCGCATAAAGCGCATACTCCAATGGATATTAGGTGTGCTCATTAAAGTCTCTTACGAGGTAGCAGTTCGACCAGAGAATTTGAGCAAATATGTCTTTGTGTCTTTTCCTGTATCGTCCACGCAAAGCGAAAATACAGGTACGAAACACGTTGCAAAAGTAGTAAAAAATAGTCAAACGAAAAAATCTTTCCTCAAATTTCTTTCATTTATCCATCATTTTTCTCTGTTTTTTGCTCAAAACGGCACCAAAACACTAAAAATTACCCTACAAAAGGTTGTTAATTCATAGCTATCCCGGGAATAACAGACAAATACAAAATACTCCCCAAAAATGAACTTAAGGTTCGGGACCGGATGAACATATGTTCAAGCGGCTATGAACATAGGTTCGTAAAATGAGTATGTTTTCAACAAAAACAATAGTGAATTTTACATTGCGAAAAAATGCGGAAAAACGAAACCATGCGAAAACGGTTTCTTCGCATTCTTCTCCGCTTTTCCTTCGTCTCGCTCTTTACAGTCCTTTCCCATACCTCAGCCATACCTTTCCCATAGCTCAGCAGGCTCTGTTGTCCGTTTGTTGTTCGATGATATAACGGACTTCAATCACAGAACGGACAAGCATCAAACGAACTTCATTTGAGGCTAAGATCCCTCAAAATAGGTGCAATTACTTGCTAATTACGGTTTATATGGCACACAGCACTGAAATCACAGAAAGAAATTGTTCAAGTTTTATAATATGCCCTTATAGGTGGCTCATAACTTCCTTCAACTCTCAAGCCTAAACCAAAATTTTGCTACCACGAGGAGGAAAAATTTGTTACTACGAGGAGAAACGCGAAATTGGGACTCCAAGAGAAAGCTGCAAGAGTAGAACTGTAGGATCAAAAAATATCTCAAATTTTGAGAATTTCGGGGAAAACGGCAAAAAAAATTTTGAGAATTTCGGGAAAAATGGCAAAAAAAATTTTGAGGAAACCGAAAAATCATTATCTTTGCACAAAAAATATTCAGTAAACACATGGATACAAACAGAATTTTCAAACGTAAAATCTACGACCGTTTGCTTAAGTGGAAAGAAACAAGTAACGGAAAGTCTGCCCTCTTGATACAAGGTGCACGTCGTATTGGCAAATCTACTATCGTCGAAGAGTTTGCGAAGCACGAGTATGAATCCTACATCCTTATCGACTTTACCAAATGCTCGCAAGAAGTTTTGAACCTGTTCAATGACGTATCCGATCTCAACTACATCTTTCTCAGGCTACAACTTATATATCACGTCCAACTGAAAGAGCGCAAATCACTCATTATCTTCGATGAGGTGCAGTTCCAGCCCAAGGCCCGCCAAGCCATCAAATCGTTTGTCGGTGACCATCGTTACGACTACATCGAAACCGGTTCTCTGATTTCCATTCGTAAAAACACAGATCACATTCTGATTCCAAGTGAAGAAGAGCGTATCAATATGTATCCGATGGATTACGAGGAGTTTCGTTGGGCATTGGACGATACGGCCACCATACCCCTACTGCGCAGTGTGTGGGAACACCCTCAGCCGTTGAAGGAGGCACATCGCAAACTGATGCGCGATTTCCGTTTGTACATGTTGGTAGGCGGAATGCCCCAAGCCGTTAATGCCTATATAGACACTAACAATTTCGAGGCAGTCGATCAAGCTAAGCGGCTTGTTCTGAATATCTACGACGAGGATTTCGGTAAAATCGACCCTACAGGAAAAGCGGCTCGCATTTTCGCCGCTATCCCTGCCCAGCTTAACAGTAACGCATCGCGATACCAAATATCCAGCGTCATTGCCGGAGCAAAGCCAGAAGATTTCATAGAATTGATCTCTGAAATGGAAAAAACAATGACGGTCAACATTTCACATCATTGCGATGACCCAAATGTGGGTATGTCGGCATATGAAAACCTTGGACAGTATAAGATGTTTGTTGGCGATACCGGCTTATTTGTTACCCTTGCATTCAAGGACAAGGACTTCACTGAAAATATCCTATACAACAAGCTTCTGAACGACAAGCTGTCGTCCAATTTGGGTTATCTTTACGAAAACATTGTGGCGCAGATGCTCGTTTGCTCAGGCAACAAATTATTCTACCACACCTGGCCGACAGATAGTGGAAAACACAATTACGAAATAGACTTTCTGCTGTCAAGAGGCACCAAGATTGTTCCGTTGGAAGTTAAATCTTCCTCCTACAAAACACATGTATCAATGGATGAGTTCTGCAAGAAGTTCTCTTCGCGCATAACCAACGACCGGTACCTTGTTTACACGAAAGACTTCTTAAAAGATGGTGCCATGAAGTATCTTCCTGCATATCTTGCATATTTTCTATGATTCTGTTTTAAGCGAACCCGGATTAACAGATTGACACAGAACATTAATCAAATCTGTTGCTTAAAAACTGACAAGTGTCTCCTTGTCAGTTTTTAATTGCGAAAAAGTGCAAAAGAGCGAACGAATGCGAAAAATAAACAGAGGAATAACAATGATTACAACTTCCGGAATACCACCCACGGAATCTGGCCTGGGTACTTATGCGGATAGCGGGCGGGATCGCTGATGTCGTGACGCACACCGTCTGCCGTACGGTAATAGCAGTAGTCGTAACCGCCGGTGATGTAGATGGCATCGACAAAACCGTACTCGCGAAGGGCATCTGCAAAATCCCACATCGTCTCCTTTTGGAGGGTCTCGATATAGAACAATGCGTCGTTCTTCATACGGCCAATGGCGCGACGCTCCACTTTCCCATGCAGATAGAAGACAGGGGGAACGGTGCCGTCGGACACCAGAATAAACTGACGGAAGAAGCAACCGCCTACGGATTTGACATAGTCCTTCACTTTTTCATCGCGGGCAATGCCTATCACAAAGTTATCGTTGTCTGCGGCAAAATATCCCTTACGGTTGCCCTTGGCAGTTTCTATCTCCTCGCCGTTAATCACCATGCTTCCGATGATGGAAAAATCCTTATGGTAGTCGGCACAGCGGCTGTAAAGATAGACGCTCAGATCAGCCGTATCGGGTTCCTGCATCTCGATTTCCGCCTTCAGTCCGCGCATTTCGTAGAAGTTCATCGCCACACCCAGTATGGTGTCCGAAGTCTTAATCACTTCTGGCGTCAGGGAAGCATCAACTGGCAATTTGAGTTTCCCGATATTCTGCTGCGATGTCACCGCTATCGGAACTCCGATATTGGCATAGTTGCGGCAATAGCGCCACACAGCCCAGACGGAAATGCAGGCCAGCACAGCCACCGCAACGCTTCCGATTGCCCAAAGCAGGCGGCGACCGGTGCGGTTGGCTGGCTCTGGGTCTCGCTCGACAATAATCGTCGGGGTCTCACCTGCTCCCTGACCTGGAATCACTTCCGGATTCTCCTCTATGATAATGATGGGGTTCTCCCCCTTGGGTTCAATGTTGTTCATTTCTTGCCTCCTTCCTGATCCATAAGGTTCTTTAATTCCTTCAGAGCCTCTTTCGAAGCCTTGGTGCGGACCTCTTTTAGCATATTCTGTCCGTTGAGAATCAAATCCTGCGACTGGAGATCGATTTTGAATATATAATTGCGGTTCACAATCAGACTTTTCCCCACCCGGAGGAAGACATTGTTCTGCAGTTTCCGGCATATCTCGTCGAAGAAATGCAATTGGAACGTCAGTAAGTAGGATGTACCATTGAACAGATACAGATCCGAGTAGTTCCCATTGGCATGAATGCAGACAATGTCGTCCGTAGAGACACGCATATAAAGGGTCGGTGTTGAAATTCTAAGCCATTCCATGGATGCTGACAAAAGTGATTAGCGGTGCAAAGGTAGCCATTTATCCCGAATTATACAAATAATCGGACAAAAAAACCGGAAACGTACCCGTCATTCTTTCTTTTTCTCGCCTGCTGCGGTGATACGCAACGAGAAGAACATCGCAACTCCGAGAATGAAGAACAGGCCAAGTGTCCCGACCAGAAGCGCCATATCCGCAATGCCCAGCAATACATAGATGAAGACATCGATCAGCGTCATGAACAGGCAGACTGCCAATGCCGTATTCGCCTTCCCGACAATGGCTTTCAGATAGACCGTTATCATACCGATAATCAGCAGAGCGGACAAGCCATAGGCCATCGAGAATCCCATCCATTCGCCAAATGAGAGCAGCATCAGGTAGAAGAGCACCAAAGCGGCACCGATCAGCAGGTAGTTCAGCAGGTTGATTTCGCTCTTGACACTCATCTCTCCGACGAATACCGCAGCCAACGAGAGGAGAATCACCAGAAAGGCATACTTCAACGCCCGGTCCGTCTGGGTATATTGTCCGCCTATCACCAACAGCTTGGCACCCACTGTCTGAAAAGCAGAGCTGTAGTCTGTGCTATAGAACACCTGATCCATATCATTGCGGTTCAGGCTGTTTACCTTCCACGTAGCGGAGAAACCGGTATCAGTCACTTCGCGGCTCGACGGGAGCAGGATGCCGCAAAAACTCGGATCGGTGCTGTTGCCATGCATGGTGATCTGCGACTGCTGCCCGACGGGAGCCACATTCAGTTCTTCCGATCCTTTGAGTTCGGTATTCAGCGTAAAGGGGACCTCGCTGCCAATCATTCCGCTCAAATCCACCACTTGGCAAACCTCATCCTGATCTATCCGATTGAGAACCGACACCAGCTTGGAATTGCCGTAATCCGTCAGATGTTTGTTCAGCTCCACCTGCTTATCACCGACTGTGAACTTCATCCCTTCTTCCACACCGCGCTTGTCTCCGATGGAAACAATGACCTGAGTATGGCTCCAGTCGTATCGGACCGGACGGTTCTTGCCCGAAGCCTCGCTCTTCGGACGCATCTCTTTCAGATTGAACGATCCGCTGACATCCATCCCTGCCCGGAAAACGGAAGCGTCGAAGATGCCCCGATGAAGCGTCTCACTCTGCACATTGACATCTGCGTCGAACCGTTCGGGCAGCACGAACATACACGCATGAGGAACCTGCGAGGTGTCGCTATACACCGGCACACACAAAATCGGCCCGACGAAATCCTGACTGCCGCTCCAGGACTGCGAGATTTCCCGCTGGGCTTTTTCCGACATTTCTGTTCTTTCGCCCACAATGCCGCTGATGCAAAGACTGATCAGCCAAAACACGACGGTCAAACCACCGATAACCAGACATTTCTTGATGTTCTTTTCCATAACTTAATGAGTTTAGCGTTAATAATAATTGAATTTACACCGCAAAGATAGAGCACAAAAATCCAACCGCCAAACAAAAAGAAACGATATGTATGTAATCCCCGATTTTTTGTATGAAATGAAAAAATCACAAAAAAGGCCGCACTGTTCATGCAGCCTTTTTTGCGATTTTAATCTAATCCTCAAACTTGGCTTGACAGACCAAGTTTCGCTGTTTTTCGTGGTATAAGACTAAGGCAACTTACTTTGTTGCGTTATTAAGGTATTGTGTTATGGTTATTTTATTAAGGCACTGCAAAGATAGGGAGAAAAAAAGAGTTGCGCCAAATTTTGTGCAAGAAAAATCGGTTGCACAGGGCTATTTTCTCTTTTTTATATGTTTTTTAACATGTTTTCAATCCCTTTCGTTGCCAAATCTCCGGCTTTGAGCGATATCAGGAAGCCTTGTCTTTCGAAAGCCTCGAACCAGCGTATCGAGTCGTCGCGCATGAACCAGGTCATCTGTTTCTTGGCATAAATACGGCTGTTGTGCACAATCCGTTCGAGTGCCCGTTCGCGAGTGTAGATGCCTTCGTAGTATAGCAGCATTTCTTTCAGTCCGACGGTGTTGAGCGATACCGGCAACAGGTTCGGAATGGGTTGCGCCTGTGTCGGACTCGGATTCCTAATCACGCCTGCCAACTGCCGGTGCAAGGAATCAGCATAGCGGTCATAGACCTTGCGCGTCTCTGCTTCCAGTCCGTTCTCGATCATCTTTTTGACACGCAGTTCTATGCGCAGGTACAATTCCGCACGCGGACATAATATACCTATTTTAAATATATTAAAGGGACGCGCCTTGGGATGTCCGGTGCGGAAAGTACTGAACGGTTGACCGGTGGTCAGACACATCTCCAGACCATGGATTACACGCTGCGGGTTTTTGGTATCGACTTTCGAGAAATACTCCGGGTCGAGTTTCTTCAGTTGTTGCAGTAAAGGCTCCAGCCCCTCGCTTTCGAACTGTGCCCGCAGTGCGGCACGGATCTCCGGGTCAGCTTGCGGCATATCGTCGATGCCCTTGCAGACGGCATCGATGTACATCATGCTTCCGCCACATAGAATGAAATTCTGCTCCGGGCTTTGTTCGATATACTGCAAGACATCGGTCTCGAACTGGGCTGCACTGTAAGTCTCGTCCAGATCTTTTGTCCCGACAAAACAGTGCTTCACCCGAGCCTGCTCCTCTGCAGTGGGAGCCGCTGTGCAGACGGGAATGTCACGGAAAATCTGCCGGCTGTCTGCAGACAGGATCGGAGCATTCAAAAACTCAGCCACTTGCAGGGCGAAAGCCGTCTTTCCGACTGCTGTCGGACCCAAAAACACGATCAGATTCTTCATTTTTCCGAAATTTTATATTCAAATGGTGAATAATTCAAAATAATTCAGTATCTTTGCACGCAAATTATTGTGTTATGAACTCCTTTCTCGATTCTCTCAACCAATGTCTGAATGCCGTCAACGGTGTGCTGTGGGGCTGGCCAATGATTATTCTGCTTGTCGGGACACACCTCTACCTGACCATCCGCCTGCGGTTTCCGCAGCGTCACCTCGGACGTGCCATCCGCATCAGCATGAAGGCGGATAAAGGTGCCTCGGGCGATGTCAGCCAGTTCAGCGCCTTGGCTACGGGTCTGGCTGCCACCATCGGTACCGGCAATATTATCGGTGTGGCTACTGCCGTGATGCACGGCGGTCCCGGTGCGGTGTTCTGGTGCTGGATGACCGGCATCTTAGGCATTGCCACCAAATATGCAGAAGCCTTGCTGGCGGTCAAGTACCGGGTGAAGGGTCCATCGGGCGAAATGAACGGCGGACCCATGTATGCCATCGAGAAAGGAATGCACTGCCGTTGGCTGGCCATTGCGTTTGCCGCCTTCACATTCCTGGCTTCATTTGGCATCGGTTGCATGGTGCAAAGCAACGCCATCTCTTCGACTGCCGCTGAAACCTTCGGGATTCCCACACAGCTGACCGGACTCGTATTGGCGGCCCTGGTTGCTGCAGTGGTCTTCTTCGGGGTGAAAGGCATTGCCCGGGTCTGTGTGGCTTTGGTTCCTTTCATGGCTCTCTTCTACGTAGCCGGCTGCCTCATTTTGCTGGCTCTTAACTACCAGTATATCCTGCCTGCTATTCAGAGCATCGTCTCCTCAGCGTTCTCCAATCAGGCCGTCGAGGGCGGTGCCATCGGATCGAGCCTAATGCTTGCCATGCGCTTCGGTATTGCCCGCGGACTCTTCTCGAACGAGGCGGGACTCGGTTCTGCTCCTATTGTGGCGGCTGCCGCAAAAACCAAGAATCCGGTGCGCCAGGCCCTGGTGTCGAGCACTTCGGTGTTCTGGGACACGGTTGTGGTCTGCGCCCTTACCGGCATCGTATTGGTCAGCACCATGCTGGCTCCTAACGGTATCGATGCCTCTGCCGGCGAAGCGCTCACCAAACGCGCCTTTACGCAAATGCCGTTAGTGATTGGCGGCTATAATTTGGGCGCCATCGTGCTGTCGGTGGCCATCTTCACCTTTGCCTTCAGCACCATTCTCGGATGGGCGTATTATGGAGAGAAGGCGCTCGAATATCTTTGCGGACGTCACAGCCGCACCGGTCGCTACATCTATCGCGTGCTGATGATTCTCGGTTCTTTCTTCGGTGCCAACTGGGCAATCGACCTGGTCTGGAACTTCGGTGATACCGCCAATGCGCTGATGGCGATTCCGAACCTGATCTGCCTGCTGGTGCTTAGCGGTGTGCTGGTGAAAGAAACCCAGCACTACCTGTGGGAAGGCCGCCTCGACGAAGAGATGTCGGACGAATAAGCCTCGCACCAAACCGTTTTTCAAATGCGGCAGACGTAGAACTGCTTCGTGTTGAACGACGAACGAATGGCGTACCAGGCGTCTATCAGTGGTGTAATCAGGGCGCACAACAGCGGCATCAGCCAGAAACAGCGTATGCCTAAGCGCTTGGCGGTAAAGTACGGAATCAAGGCATAGGCTAACAGATAGCACACCCACAGCAGCAATCCTCCGCCCATCAGCCACCACTGCTGCAACCAGGCACAGACAGCGGCAAAAGCCAGTCCGCCCGGCATGCAGAGCATACGCGTCACAACGTCTAACTTCTTCACCACTCGGGGAGCCAGGAAATAATAGCGTTGCGTGAACGCCCTTTTCAGGCGCTCCTTCCCCCACGTATATTTCATTTGTGACTCCTGTGCAATCATCAGGGCTTCTTTGCTGCAAGCCGCTGAGATATTTTTCTTCGCTGTGATCTCCTTCAGGAACAGATCGTCCTCCCCCGGATTGAGAAACAGGTATTTCTGAAAAGCCTCGTTCCTGTTGGCAAAGACCGTTTCCTTCCGGAACGCCAGGTTGCAGTTCCATCCGCCATAGGTCTTTACCGCCAGTGTCAGATTGAACATATCCAACAGCCTGTCGAAAAGATCCCACTGGTAGAAACGGTTCTTCAACCCCACGCGGTTCTCATAGACCACAGGACCCAGCACGGCATCCACGCCCTCCGTGAAATGCTTCGCCATATCTGCAATCCAACGGTTCGTGGCAGGCACACAATGCGCATCGGTCATCAGCACGATGCTGTTATGAGCAGCCTTCACCCCGAGCAGCATCGCCATCTTCCGATGGCTGAGCGTGGTGATTTTCTCTGCCAGACTGGTATGGAAGAAATGCTCCGACCGCTGGTCCATCTGCGTCAGCACGCTTTCTGTGTCGTCGGTCGATCCGTCATCCACCACAATCACCTCGAAGTCGGGGTAATCGTTGTCGAGAATGACCGGCAGATTACGGATCAGGTCGTCAGCCTGATTATGAGCATATACAACCACGCTGACACCCGGCTGCGCTTCCGCAAACGGTATCTTATGCTTCAATTCGGTCTTTATCCGATAGAGCATCCTGTATCTGACCACGAAAAGCAGCAGCATCTGCACCAGCCATACACCCAGAAAGCACAGACCTGCCACTTGCAGCCAAAACGGAATAGAAAGTAGTAATTCTTGCACCATGAAACGATTTTTTCGTCGGCAAAGATACTCTGTTTTTTATATTTCTGCAAATAAACCTCAAACATTTGTTAATTTTACGTTCAAAAATTTGCTTTGTAGGAAATAATTGCGTACTTTTGCGCGGTAAAAATATATTTTAATGGGAATTTAAATGTTTCCGGATATGAAAAAAATCTTTCTTTTGGCTACAGCCACCCTTGCACTGCTTTCGTTCAGCAGCTGCAAATCGCAAAAGATGTTAAGTGAAGCCACCTCTGTTGCTGACCCGGCAGCGGAAGTCACCGAGGTTGCTCCTATCCAATATACAGCTGCGAAGAAAGAAGCTACTCCTGTGGTTACCCCGACTCCGGTTGCACAGGCTAACGACCGCACCGAACAGGTGGTGGTAGTGGATGCCGGTGATTCAGGCAAACTGAAGGACTTCAACGTCATTGTCGGTAGTTTCGGTACGAAGTCGAACGCAGAGGCTCAGAAGAGCAAGATGGTAGGACGCGGCTACAATGCTTTCCTGGTTCAGAACCCCAGCGGTATGTATCGAGTAGTGGCTGGCAGTTTCGACACCCGTGAGGCAGCCACTGCCGTGCGCGACATCATCCGCTCCACCTACGCTTCGGAACAAGGCACTTGTGCTGAGGCATGGCTGCTGATTCCTATCAAGTAATCGTGGACTGGAAAGAAATACTGGCGGCATCGCTCAGCGAGGAGGAGAAAGCCCAAGGTGCGGCTGAAAATGCAGCTGACGCTGCCCGCAAGGCGACTCTCGACAAGGAGAAGGGCCGTCTGGGCACATTGCGCATCAGTTTTGAGAAAGCCGGACGCAAAGGCAAACCTTGCACCATCGTCAGCGAGTTTCAGGGCAGCGACGAAGAGCTGGTGAGACTGAAGAAACTGTTGCAGCAGCGCTTGGCATGCGGCGGCAGTTCGTGCTGGAACAGCGAAGAACCCTTCGACGGACAGATCCTGCTGCAAGGCGATTGCCGTCAGAAAGCGGCAGAACTGCTGCGCAAGGAAGGTTATCGGACAAAAGGGTGCTGATAGCCGGGACTTAAAAGACTCCAATACCTCATTTTGTTACTTCCATAAAGCACGAAAAGGCATTTACAGCCATAAAACGCAGAAAAATGAGGTCAATTTTGAAAAAAGTTGGCAAAAAATTTGGAGGAATGAAAAAATAGGTATATCTTTGCACCCGCAATTCAGCCGAGTTGCTTAAATGGTGGCTGTAGTTCAGTTGGTTAGAGCGTCAGATTGTGGTTCTGAATGTCGTGGGTTCGAGCCCCACCCGCCACCCAAGCGATTTTAAGTCGCAAAGAAATTAAGAACAAGTCAAACGGTTCTTGACGGATATATAAAGTTTGACAAACATGGCGCTTTCATCTAGCGGTTAGGATACCGGCCTCTCACGCCGGGTACACGAGTTCGAGTCTCGTAGGCGCTACCACCTTCAGGAGAGGTGGGTGAGTGGCTGAAACCACCGGTTTGCTAAACCGACGAACCTGATTAGGGTTCCACGAGTTCGAATCTCGTCCTCTCCGCCTAAATCCCTTATAGAGCCTTCTATAGGGGATTTTTGTTTGTCTATAGCTCAAACAAACTTTGATTCAGGCCCTTTTAACTCAAGAAAAAACACTCAGATGGCTACCCCTAAAGGAAAGATATTGGTAGTTGACGACAATGCAGGCATTCGCAGTGCATTGAAAATCTTGCTCCCCTTGTACTTCGAAACCGTAGAAACAATTCCCTCTCCTGCCACGCTTACGCGAACGATTGAAAGCATACGTCCGGACGTAGTGCTGTTAGACATGAACTTCAACACCTCGATCAATACGGGCAACGAAGGTCTGTTCTGGACAAAGGAAATCAAGAGCATGACGCCCGATGTGGAAGTGGTTCTGTTTACCGCCTATGCTGATATCCAGTTGGCAGTGGAAGGCATGAAACGCGGCGCCTTCGACTTCATCGTGAAGCCTTGGGACAACGACAAACTGATTGAGGTGCTGACGGCTGCCTGCGACAAGGCTCGCAAGGCCAGAGGCCCGAAAACGCTATCCGCACAGAACAGCAGGCAGGACACGATGTTCTGGGGCACTACCGCCGCCATGCTGTCGATACGCAAGAATCTGGAAAAGATCGCACCTACCGATGCTACCATACTGATTACCGGCGAAAACGGAACGGGCAAGGATGTGCTGGCTCGTGAGATTCATGCCCACAGCATGCGAAGCCACAAACCGATGGTGGCTGTCGATGCCGGCGCCATCACGGAAACCTTGTTCGAAAGCGAATTGTTCGGACACGTAAAGGGCGCTTTCACCGATGCCCATACGGATCATGTGGGCAAGTTCGAGCAAGCTGACGGCGGAACGCTTTTTCTCGACGAGATTGGCAATATCCCTCTGCACTTGCAGGCCAAACTGCTGCGTGCCATCCAGAACCGTAGCATCATCCGCGTGGGCGGCACAGAGGCAAAACCGATTGACATCCGTCTGATTTGTGCCACAAACATGGATCTGGAATCATTGGTTCACGAGGGTCGCTTCCGCGAGGATCTGTATTACCGCATCAATACCATTCACCTGGCGCTGCCTCCCCTGCGCGACCGCAAGGAGGACATCGTTCCTCTGGCGCTGCGTTTCCTGCAAGCTTTTGCACACAAGTACCACCGTCCGCTTCAAGGGTTGGATCCGGCTGCGGAACTGGCGTTGTTGTCGCATCCTTGGAGCGGTAATATCCGCGAACTGCAGAACTGCATCGAAAAAGCGGTGATCCTTTCCGACGGACCCGTCTTATCGGTCAACGACCTGCAGATGGACGCTCCGCAGAAGGCATCCGCACCGGGCATCGCTGCCACTTCCGAAGCTGAAGAGGAACGTTTGGTGCGCGAAGCCATGGAAAGCACCCGAGGCAACATCTCAGCAGCCGCCAAGCTTTTGGGCGTAAGCCGTCCGACACTCTATGTAAAACTTAAAAAATACGGCCTGTGACTTTCTCTATTTGGCATTTGGTGGGCATAGCGGCACTCGCGGGCATTGTGGGAGCGATTGCGGCTTCGATATATACCCGTCGCAAGGACATCCGGAAGGTGAGCTACATGATGGATGCCTTGGAGGACGGCGAACTGAATTTCCGGTTTCAGGACAAGAGCCGGTTCAACCGTTCGCTGAACCGCATCCGCACCATCTTCGAACGTCAGCGGCAACAGCACGAACAGGATTCCTGGACGAAACTGATCCGGGTGCTGACCCACGAAATCATGAACACGGTTTCGCCCATCGCTTCCTTATCGGACGCACTCGCCCGCTCGGTGGACGAAGAGGGACACAGCGAGCTGGACGTGAAAGCCGGACTGGAGACAATTGCCAACTCGTCAAAGAACCTGATCGGTTTTGTGCAGACCTACCGTGAACTGAGCGGTGTGGCGAAACCTGTCCGGAAAGCCCTGATGCTGCAAGGCCTGTTGGAGCACGTTGTCGGTCTGGAGCAGGAGGACCTGAACTTGTGCGGAGCCGTATGCACCTATACCCTATCAGAACCCGACTTGATGATTTTCGCTGACGAAGGCCAGATCTCTCAACTGCTGATCAACCTGATTAAGAATGCACTGCAGGCCGGTGCCAAGCAGATTCGGATAAAAGCAGAACTGGGCAAGGACGATGAAGTGCTGGTACAAGTTGCCAACAACGGCGAACCGATTCCCGCCCACTGTCAGGAACAGATTTTCATTCCTTTCTTCACCACCAAGAAGAAAGGCTCCGGCATCGGTTTGAGCATTTCCCGACAAATCATGCGCGGACACAACGGTTCGCTGGACCTGCTGTCGAGCAACAGCAACCAGACGGTTTTCCAACTGACTTTCCGGTAAAAAGTGTAAAGTTGTAAAGCGAAAGTGTAAAGTGATTGTAAAGCTTTACACTTTTTTTTGCGTCTCGATTTTCTTCAATAGCCTATTTTTCATCGAGTTATATTTTTTGGCACGATGTTTGCTTCTTAGTGTGTCGGAATATAACATTTTACAGCATGTTTCAGAAAATATGTCTATCCTGTTGGCTGATGATTCACCTGAGCGCTTCGTTGTTCGCCCAGCAGCCAACCGATTCGGTCTTGAGCCTGCACGACTGCATGAGCTACGCCATTTCGAACGCCACCAAAGTGCGTATCCGCCAAGCTGCTGTCGGAGATGCCCGCATTGCACGTCGCGATGCAGCCTTGGCGCTGTTCACACCGCAAATCAGCGCACAGACCTACGCTTACTACAATTTCGGACGTAGCATCGACCCGCAAACGAACGCATATTTCAACACACGGTCGTTCCACAACAATTACGGCGTGACGGCCGGCTACGATCTGTTCGACGGTTTTCAGGCCGTGAACAATTACAAGATCTCGAAGACGGGCCTGCTGATCGCGCAATCGGAGCAGAAACAAGTGGAGGCAGACATCTGCCTGGCTGTCATGGAAGCCTATTATAACGTGGTTTACTACAAGCGGCTGTGCGATGTGCATGAGGAACAGGTGCGGATTGCAGAAAGTGCGCTCAGCAAAGCCCGCCGGCAGGAGGAACTGGGCCAGAAGAGCCACGCGGACGTAACAGAGATCGCTGCAGATCTGGCTGACCACGAATATAACCTGACCCTTGCCCGACAGAACTACGAGAATGAGAAAATGACGCTCGAAGACCTGATGTTCTGGCCCATGGACGAGGAACTGGCAATCGATACGTCGATGCCGGTCTGGGAGGCGGAGGCGTTGCCTGCTCCTTCTCACTCGGAATGGAATTTGGAGCACCTGCCAGACATTCAGATTGCCACGTGGCAAGAAGTGAATGCCAAACGGGAACTGAATACTGCCAAATGGCAAGTGTTGCCTTCGTTAGCATTGTACGCCGGCTGGAATACCAGCTACTACACCTATCAGGGCTCAGCAACGGCTCCATTCCACAATCAGTTCCGCAACAACGGCGGCGAATATATCGAACTGACGCTTTCTGTCCCGATCTGGGACCGGCTGGCAAAGTCGTCGAAGATCACGCGCAAGCGGCTGGCCTACGAAAGAGCCTCAGCGGAACTGGACCAGAAACGGCGTGAAGTGGAAAGCGAAGTGCGCCGCGCCATTCAGGACCGCGACTGCAGTCGGACAGCCTACCGCCAGGCACAGCGCAAAGCGGAAGTGCAACAGGAAGCCTATCTGCTGAACCTGAAGCGCATGGAACAGGGCCTGATCTCGCCCTTGGAGTTCCAGACGTCGAACAACAATTACCTGAAAGCCCAGGCTGATGTGATGAACAGTCTCTTCAAATGCCTGATCAAACAGGCCGTCGTGAACTATTACAAAGGCATCGCCTATATAGAACAATAAATGTCAATAATATTTCGTACAATGGATAAGATGATTGAAAAGAAAACCGGATGGCGCGTGGCATTCACTTCCAAAGCCCTGCCCTATTGGCTCGGTACGCTGTTGCTGGTGTTTGTGGTGTATCTGATTGCCCGTCCCAACAACAAGACGCTACGGGTGGACAAAACTTCCATGCTGGTGAATACGGTCCTACGGGGCGAGTTTAACGACTATATCCGCATCAGCGGACGTGTGCAGCCGCTGACCACCATCCAACTGAGTCCGCAGGAAGGCGGCATCGTGCAGACGATTCTCATTGAGGAAGGCTCTGCGGTCAAGGCGGGCGACCCGATCCTGATTCTTTCGAACGACAACCTGGATCTGCAGATTCTGAACTCCGAGGCAGAACTGGCTGAGAAGGAGAATATTCTCCGCAACACACAGATCCAGATGGAGCAGCAGAAACTGGATGTCCGGCAGAACGAACTGGAATATGGTACGCAAGTGGAGCGTCTGCATCGCGCTTACGTGCAGCAGAAAGCCCTCTACGACGATAAGCTCATCGCCAAAGAGGATTACCTAAAGGCAGAAGAAGACTATCTGCTTGCCCAACAGAAATATGAGCTGATTGTGGAACGCGCCCGACAGGACAGCCTCTTTCGCGGCACGCAGATCGACCGCATGGAGGAAAGTCTGGAGAACATGCTGCTGAATATGCAGATGATCCGCAAGCGCAAGAGCAATCTGGTGGTCAAGGCTCCCATCGACGGAGAGTTAGGTCTCTTGGACGTTGTCTTGGGTCAGTCAATTGCTTCGGGCACCAGAATCGGGCAGATTAACTCCGTGGGAGTATATAAAGTGGAGGCTCAGATCGACGAACACTACATCGACCGCGTCGTTGCCGGCCTGGAAGCCACTTTCGAGCGGCAAGGAGAAACTTATTCCACCAGCATCCGCAAGGTCTATCCGGAGGTACGCGACGGCAAGTTCAAGGCTGATTTCAAGTTCGTTGGCGACCAGCCAGAAAACATCCGCAGCGGTCAGACCTACTACCTGAACCTCCAGTTAGGACAACCCGAGGAAGCCGTTATCATCCCGCGAGGTACTTTCTATCAGAAAACTGGTGGCAAGTGGATCTATGTGGTCGATAAGGATGGTGGCAGAGCCGTCAGACGTGAGATCCGCATCGGACGCCAGAATCCGCAATACTATGAGGTGCTGGAAGGATTGGAACCTGGCGAGCAGGTGGTTACTTCCGGCTACGAAACTTATGGAGATAGTGACGTGTTAGTATTTTAAATGTACTGTTATGCAGCTTTTCAGAAAAACTGGCGTTTCGACGCTGATTAATATCCTGGGAATGAGCGTGGCGTTTGCTGCGGCGATGATCCTGATGGTGCAGGTGCGATGGGATACGACCTTTGATGCCAATTTTGAAGGACACAAGCAGGTGTTCCGCTTGGAAAACAACTGGATGGATCAGGGGCTTTTCAGCACACATATCGGCCGGCCGTTCATCGAAAGGGCCCGGGATGCCAGCCCGAATATAGAAGCCATCTGCACATGGCAACCATTGGGAGGAGATGTCCTGTACAAAGAAGGAGACCGGGAAAACCCCATCACCATCCCAATGGCCAGCGTGGATTCCTCTTTCTTCTCCGTCTTCCCGGTGGAATGGGTGGAAGGATCGGCCAGGGAGTTTGACGCAGCCCGGACATGTGTGCTCAACGAAGCCTTTGCAAAAATGGTATTCGGCGAGGAGAGTGCTGTCGGGAAGATCCTGGAAAACGGAAGCGGTGAGTCCCGACGCATCATCGGTGTCTTCAGGAACACTCCGCGAAATTTCAGTGCGCATATCGGCATGCTCCTGGCTATGGGAGATACCGACCGTGAGAACTTCAATGAGTGGTCCTACGCGGCCTATCTCAAACTGAAGGACCCTTCCATGGCCAAGGAGACGGAGGATGCGATATATACAGCTCTCGGGGAATATGTATCGTCCGATGAAGAGAGCAGGGCCGAATACCGCAATGGATTCAGAATTTCCCAAATCCACCAAGCTCACTTCGAAAGGGATGTGAGGGCCAATGTTTCCAGTGCAAACAAAGCAATTACCGTTACGCTGGCCGCTATTGCCATCCTGCTGATCCTCATTGCTATTATCAATTTCATCAACTTCGCTTTCGCGGAGATTCCATTCCGCATCAAGAATATCAACACGAGGAAGGTTCTGGGTGAAAGCCGCGGCTCTTTGATCGGACGCCAGCTGCTGCATGCCGGATTGATTGCTTTGGTGGCTTTCGCCATTGCGGCTCTCATCATGCATGTCATCGCCGGAACTTCCTGGGCATCGTATGTTTCAGATAGTATCGCCCTGAAGGATAATATCGGTATCCTGGTCCTGATGCTGGGCATTGCACTGCTCTCTGCCGTGATTGCCGGTATCGCTCCGGCTCTCTATTCCACAGCTCAGCCTGCCGCACTTGTGCTGAAAGGTTCCTACGCGATGAGCGTGAAAGGAAAGATGCTACGCAATGTCCTGGTAGGCCTCCAGTTTGTGCTGTCGTTCCTCTTCATCCTGATGGCGCTGTACGTTCATGTGCAGACCAAGTTCATGATGGGTAAAGACATGGGATTCCCGCAGGAAAATATCCTGCAGGTATGGTGCGGCTATTATGCGGGAGCAGCACATGAGCCACTGAAGGACAAATTGTTGCAGAATCCATCCATCACGGATGTTACCTTTACTGACAGCCCGCTTGTCTCTGACCAGAAAATGGGCTGGGGCCGGACCGTTGACGGAACGCAGATTTTTATGGAGGTGCTTCCTGTCACCGAAGATTTTGTGAGGTTCTTCGGCCTTCAGATGTTGGACGGACGCGACTTCCAGCCGTCGGATAATCAAAGTGAAACAGGGTGTATGATTGTCAATAAGACATTTGTGCAAATGTATCCCCAGTTTCACGTAGGCAGCCTTGCCAGAGGACATGTGGGCGATACCGAGATTGTTGGTATCGTAAAGGACTTCAACTTCAAGAGCCTACAGCACGCGATGGGGCCTCTGGCACTCTTTATCTGGGGAAAGACGCAGTGGAGAAACTTCAGCATGATGTATGTGAAGACCGCTCCCGAGAGCAACTTCAAGGGAATTTCCGACTACATCAAAGAAGCGGTACGCACCTTTGACCCTACCCGTGAGCCGGACCAGGTGGAAGTCCGACACCTTGACGAATGGATTGAGAACATGTACCAAAGCGAACAGTCGCTGGGTAAACTCATCACCATCGCTTCCGTTGTGGCCCTGCTGATTGCTATCATCGGTATCATCGGTCTGGTGTTCTTTCAGACACAGTTCCTGAAAAAGGAGATTGCCGTGCGCCGGGTAAATGGCGCTACTGTGGGAAGCATCCTGCAGATGATCAACCGGAAGTATCTGTTTATGTCCGGCATCAGTTTTCTGATTGCTTCTCCCCTCGCCTATTGGATTATGGCGGTATGGCGCAACGGTTTTGCCTATCAGGCTCCCGTTCCGGCATGGATCTTCCTGCTGGCTTTGGTGCTGGTATCTGCCGTTGTATTTCTGGTGGTGACATTGCAAAGCTGGCATGCTGCCAATGCCAATCCTGTCGATTCGTTAAAAAATGAATAAATAAACCTAAAAAACAAACAATTATGATTCAAGTTACCAATCTTTCCAAAATCTTCCGCACGGAAGAGATCGAGACAACTGCTCTCAATGGCGTTTCTTTCGAAATCAAGGACGGCGAGTTCGTCGCCATCATGGGTCCTTCGGGTTGCGGCAAATCCACGTTGCTGAATATTCTGGGCCTGTTGGACAATCCTACTGAAGGTTCCTACAAGTTGCTCGATACCGAAGTCTCAAAACTCAAGGAAAAGGAACGCACCAAGTTCCGCAAAGGCAACATCGGTTTCGTGTTCCAGAGCTTCAACCTCATCGACGAACTGAATGTGTACGATAACATCGAACTTCCGTTGCGCTATCTGAATATTTCAGCTTCGGAACGCAGACAGAAAGTTACCGAGATTATGAAACGCATGAACATCAGCCATCGTGCCCAGCACTTCCCGCAGCAACTCTCCGGCGGTCAGCAGCAGCGTGTGGCCATCGCCCGTGCCGTAGTGGCCGGCCCGAAGCTGATCCTCGCAGATGAGCCCACCGGCAACCTGGATTCCAAGAACGGCAAGGAGGTGATGGACCTGCTGAAGGAACTGAATGCTGAGGGCACTACCATCGTGATGGTGACGCACTCGCAGAAAGATGCAGCACAGGCACAACGCACCATCGACCTCTTCGACGGCCGGATTGTAAGTGACGTGAAAAACGAACTGTAATGAAATCTTACCTGAAATTCCTTTCCCATAACAAGCTATATACTGCCATCGAGGCGACAGGTCTGGCGGTGAGCCTGGCGTTTGTCATCCTCATTGGCAGCTATGTGGTGCAGCAATATGAGGTGGCACACGAGTCACCTCTGTGGAAGCGGACTTTCGTGCTGGGCACTCCCGATTTCCTGGCACTTACCTATTGGGACAAGGAGGAGCTGGAGATGAACATCCCCGAAGTGGAGGCGGCAACTCACCTATCGTTACTCTGGAACCCCATCGTCAAGGAGGGCGACAATCTGTTTCAAGTTATCGGGATGGAAGGCGATGCCGATTTTTTCAGGGTCTTTCCGGAATATCATCTGGTGGAGGGGCGCTTGGAGGACTTCGTCGGAAAAACCGACATACTCGTCAGCGAGTCTCTGGCTCGGAAGATTGCAGATCAGGTCGGCAATGACATCATCGGTCACATCATCATCGTGAACGAATCGGAGCACACCATCAAAGGCGTTTATGCCGATTTCGAAGGTTCGCTCATGATGCCCTTCGATATTATTACCAACATCGAGGACAGTTGGGGCGCTTCCTCAGACAAGAGTTTTGGCAGCATTGGCAACTACACCACCTGGTTCCGCGTGCGCAAAGATGCCGACCTTACCGACGTACAGGCCAAGGTGAAGAACCTCTTGAACAAGAACTACGGCAGCAACTGGTCGCCCGAGAGAGTCGATACTTGGGGAGCCTTCCGTATGGACGATGCCTTTTTCCACACCGGGAACAGCAACGGGCTGTTCCGCCAGGGCAACCGCCAGATGCTCAGGCTCCTGACTGTAGTAGTGTTGCTGCTGTTGCTTTCTGCCATCTTCAACTATGTGAACCTGAACCTTGCGCTCACTGGCAAACGCGCCAAGGAGATGGCTACCCGCAGGCTTCTCGGGGCAGACAAATCTGCCGTCCTTTGGAAATACATTGGAGAATCGGTGGCTTTCACAGCCGTCTGTTTTGTTGCAGCCCTGCTTCTGGCTTGGTGGCTGGCACCTATGATGAACAGCCTGGTTACAAACGGTGACCCCGATGCCGCCTTGCTCGTCCTCGGGGATACAAGTGTAAGCCTTTCCTTCCGTCTGACGCCGGGCTATCTTGCCGCTTATCTCGCAGCCATTCTGGTATTGGGAACCTTGAACGGTATGCTTCCTGCCCTTACTGCTTCCCGCTATGAGCCCATCGATGTGATTAAAGGCAGGCTCCGGCGCCGCAACAAAATGGTACTGAGCAAAGTGTTCATCGTCGTACAGAACGTCCTTTCGGTCTTCCTGATTGCCATAACCCTGGTGATGGAAGTTCAGATGCGGCACATGCTCACAAGACCCTCGCATGCTGCTGTAGATAATTTGTATTATATCGAATACAGTGCCAGGGATTACGACATGATGAAACTCTTCAAAGATAAGGTTGAACGCCTGTCGTTTGTGAAGAAAGTGGGCGTTGGACGCGGTCTTCCGGGCCTGATTAATATGACTATGGGCATCCAGGTGGACGAAGAGCATCATGTAGATATGCCGCTGATTCTTTGCGATTCCAGTTATTTCCAGCTCTTAGGGTTGGAGGCACAGCAGGATTTCGGTCATCCGCTGGTGCATTCCATCTGGATGAGCGAATCTGCCTTCAAGGCCGCGGGTGTTTCGGATACCAGCACCGTTTTCCCACGAAAAATCAGCATGAATGGTGCTAAGCCCGAATTTATTGGCGGAACTGTTACCGACTTCCCCACACGTCCGGCGTCTGAGACCGAACAGAACCCCAATGGTGCCGTGATTGTTACCCAGACAGAGGAATTAAACTATGCCAACTGCCTCCTGATTGGCACTACAGACGAAGATCCATCCTATGAGGAGCAGATCCTTGCAGCCTATCGGGACTATCGCCTAGAAACGGCTGGTGTGGAAGAACCCGCCTGGACCTATGGCTTTATCCGGGATTTAAGCCGGAAACAATTAGAACCCATTGAGAGGACTCTCCGGCTGATGGAGCTGTTTGCGGTGCTGGCTGTGCTGATTTCCCTGTTGGGCCTGCTGGCTATGAGCACCTACTTTGCAGACGAGAATACGAAACAGATTGCCGTCAGAAAGGTTTTCGGTTCCGATGTGACGCACGAGACATGGAGGAATGTCCAAAACTATATGATTCTGGTCGGTATGGCTTGCATGATCGGCATTCCGCTCTCCATTTGGGCGTCCCGACTCTATTTGGAACGCTTTGCCTACCGGATTGAGAATTATGGATGGGTCTTCATAGTGGCCATTCTAACCTCCCTGACCATCGCCTTTGGCACAGTATTATGGCAGGTGCTGAAAGCCGCCCGAACCAATCCAGCGACAGAACTCAAAAAAGAATAAGTTTGTTATTATGAAGAGTTTTTGGAACTTCCTTAAGAAGAATAAGTTGTACGGTGCGATAAACCTCGTGGGGCTTACGGTGTCGATAGCGTTTGTGCTCTTGCTGGCGGTGTATGTCCAGCGGCAACTGACCACGGATTCGTTTCAGCAGAATGCGGACCGGATCTATGTGATTGCCAATGAGGATAACGTCACGATGGGTTATTGGCTGGACAAGCACCTGAAGAACAACTTTCCGGAGATTGAGAAGGGCTGCTGCGTGGCCAATATCACATCGGCGGCAGCTTTCCACATTGCCGGAGAACGAGTCTATGGCAGCACGATGGCGGCGGACAGTACCTTCTTTGAGATGTTCAGTTACGACCTCGTTAAAGGCAGCAAAGCCGATTGGAAGGTGTCTGGGGACCGCTGCATGGTGAGCGAAGAGTTTGCCAATGCCCATTTCGGGGACAAGGACCCGCTCGGCCAGATAATATCTTTAAATTATAACGGAGACTTTACGCTTACCGTTTGCGGCGTGTACAAAGATTTCGGGAATTCCATTCTGAAAGCGCCGGATGTCTTGATACGGGGCGATATAATGCCGAAGATGAATTCGTCACACGACGAGTATATGAGCAATGCCGGCGGGGGTATCTGCTTCGTGATGGCATACCCTGGCGCCGACCTCCAGGCCAGGCAGGACGACATCCTGAATTGGTGCGAAGAGAATTTCTGGGTTTACAAAAGTCATTACGACAAGGTCCGGATTATTCCGCTGAAGGATATGTATTTCCTGAATGAAGGAATACGGTATGGTTCTGATACCATCCAGTTCGGCAACCGCAGTTTCGTGAACCTGCTGCTGGCGATGTGCATCCTGCTCCTGGCCTTTGCGGTGCTGAACTATATCAACATGACTACGGCACTTACGGGATTCCGCGCCAAGGAGATGGCTACCCGTCGTTTGGTAGGAGCCGGGAAACGGAGCATCTTCTTCAAGATTATCGCGGAAAGCACGGCCATCTGCGGCATTTCGATGCTGCTGGCCATCCTGTTGGCGGAGGCGCTTGCCCCGACGGCCTCCCGGATGCTGGAGTACCAAGTATCTATTTTTGACGCTGTCACGCCTGTAAATATCTTGCTGGTGCTGGGATTCATCGCCCTGCTGGGCATCCTGGCCGGTATCATTCCGGCGCTACTTATCCAGAAAGCGCAGCCCATCGAGATTGTCCGCGGTACGCTCCGGCTCAAGACGAAGACGGTCTATAGCAAGGTTATCATCGTGCTCCAGAATGTGGTGGCCGTGGTGATGCTGGTGAGCGCCCTCACGATGGCCCTGCAGATCCGGCACCTGATATCGGCCGATTTGGGCTACAATACCAAAGACATCCTTGTGGTGGACAATGCTTTCGGCAAGACCGGGCAGATCCGTCCGCTGCTTGATAAATGGAGGGAGGAGCCCTGCGTGGAGGAGGTCGGACAAGGCGACGGTATTCCGCTGGGCGGAACCAACAACTGGACGATGGAACTTCCGGACGGCCGATGGGTGTCGTTCCAGCAGATTCAGGGAGATGACAAGTACTTCGATATTCTTGGCCTGAAAGAGAAGCAAGATAATCATCAGCCGAACAAATGGTGGCTCAACGAATACGCCTTCAAGCAGATTGGTATTGAGGAAACGGCGACGGAATTTGTAACTGCCCAAAATGGGACGCGGGGAATCGGAGGCGTCTATTACGATTTCAAGATCCGTCCGCTGGAAGCCGACCAGAGCGCCGCGATGATTTACAATCGTGGGGAGAATCCCGATGACGATTATCCCTGGATACTGCTGGTAAAGACCACCGGAGACCACGCAACGGCCAGGAAACGGGTGGAAGCCATTGCCGCAGAAGTGTTTCCCGGCAGGCTCTTTGAAGCCCAGTATATTGAGGAAATGATTGAAGACGGTTTTGCCGATGAGAGCCGGGTACTCAAGATTGTCCTCATCTTCACGCTGCTGTCCGTGCTGGTATCGGCCCTGGGGCTCTTTGCGATGAGTTCCTACTATATGCAGCAGGAAATCCGGAGTGTATCGGTGAAAAAGGTTTTCGGTGCCGAGTATTCCGGCGTGCTGAAGGAACTGGTGCTGTCGTTCATGAAGATGGTAGGAATCGCTTTTGTGATTGCCGTGCCTATTGCCTGGTGGATTATGAACCGCTGGCTCTCCGGATATGGACATCGTATCAGTCTGCATTGGTGGGTGTTTGCTGAAGCAGGATTGGTAGTAGCCTTTATTGCTGTCATATCAGTCCTCTACCAAAGCATTAGAACCGCCCGAACCAATCCGGCGACAGAACTCAAAAAAGAATAAGTCTAAAAAAAACTAATTGTAATGAAATCCTATCTGAAATTCCTCTCCCGGAACAAGCTATACACAGCCATCGAGGCGACAGGTCTGGCGGTGAGTCTGGCGTTTGTCATCCTCATTGGCAGCTATGTGGTGCAGCAGGTAGCCGTAACGCATGAAAACCCGGATTACAAAAGGATTTATGTGCTGGGAATGCCTGATTACTTCGGACTCACCTACGGATATAAAGATATTGCGATTGAACGGATTCCGGAGATAGAGACCATGGCCCGATATAACATAGGACTATCTGCCTATGTTACTATTGAAGACAAAGGATTTGATATGAGTCGCATTACTGCTGTCGATAAAGAATTCTTTGACATCTTCCCCTATTACCATTTCTTGGAAGGCTCCAAGGAGGTCCTTTCCTCTGCCTCTTCTGTTGTTGTCAGTGAGATGTTTGCAAAGACTTGGAATCTGCATTTGGGCCAAAACATCAACGTAGCAGGAAACGATCTGACCATCGGAGGCATTATTGAAGATTTTGACGGCACTCTTTTCCGTCATTCCGATATTATCCTCTGCCAGGAAAGTCCTGTCAACGAAGGAGCCATGGAACGGCCTTTCGATCAATTTGGCAACACGATTCCTTTCGTCAAACTGCGTCCTGATGCCGATTATGCTTCATTCTGTGAGAAAGCGGAAGAGATATGCAAGGAAGTATATCCAAGTATCTATGGCAGAAGTTTCTTCGAATATCTGAAGGTTACCCGTCTGGACAAGGTTTTCTTTTCGGAACATACTTATTCCCAATTCCACCAAGGAGACTGGGAAAGCCTGCAACTGCTGATGATTGTCGGAACGCTATTACTTATCTGTGCCGTTTTCAACTACATCAACCTGAATACGGCTCTCAGTGGAAAAAGAGCCCGTGAAATGGCATCAAGAAGATTACTCGGTGCCTCACAGGGTGAAATTTTCCGGAAGTACATTTTGGAGTCCATCGCCTTCACAGCCGTCTGCTTTGTCATCGCCCTGCTTCTGGCCATCGCTTTTGTGCCAATGATGAACCAGCTGCTATCCGATCCTGATATTCCGATTCACATCGAATTTTCACCCGGATATGTGTGGGCTTCCCTCAGCATGATTCTCGTTGTCGGCACATTGGCAGGATGGCTTCCTGCCATGAGAGCCATGCGATACAAACCCATAAATATTGTTAAAGGCGCTTTCAGAGCCTCCGAGAAAAAGGTATTCAGCAAAGTCTTCATCGTCCTTCAAAGTGCATTTGCCGTGTTCCTGATTACCATGGCATTGGTGATGGAATGCCAGTATCGGTTTTCTCTCCAGCGACCTATTCACGCAAACATATCCGATAAGTATTATCTGTCCTTTTTTGTAAATATTGACCAAACCTCATTGCGGGACAAATTAGAAGAACTCCCTTGTGTTGCCCGCGTTGGAAAAAGCAATGGTGCTCCCGGAGTAATAGCTGGAGGTCAATACAGCAACACGCGTGATGGAGATGAGATTCTGTATAGGCTCTTCCGCATGGACAGCACAGCCTTCTCTATGCTGGGTATCGAAAAACTGAAGGACTTTAAGACTCCACTTTATAATAGTGTATGGTTTTCCGATGTCTCCTTCAATGCTGCCGGCTTTGATGATGAATATCACGATGTCAGCCAGACGCTGGCACAACGCACTTCCGGCTGCGATCAAGTCGGTGGAACGTTTGTTGATTTCCCCTGCGATAATACCAACATGGGTGAAACGGCCTATCCGGTGATATCGCTACAAAAGACTGAAGATATTCGTTGGGGCGGCTGGTTAATAGAAACCATCGGCGATCACAAGGAAGCCGCTGCCCAAATTAAAGAAACTTACGAAAAGTGGTTCATGGAAAAGACCGGCAGACTTTACACCCCTCTGCATTCTTACTATCTGGAGGATCATTTTCTGGACGGACTTAAACCGGTTCGCAACAATATGCATCTGCTGGAGATTTTTATGGTCTTAGGGGTACTAATTTCCATATTGGGGCTACTTGCAATGAGTACTTTCTATGCCGGTGAAAATGCCAAAGGAATTGCCATCCGGAAGGTGTTTGGCGGAACCGTGGAATCAGAATCATACCATAGCATCCGGGACTATATGATTCTGAGCGGTATTTCCTGTATCATCGGAATCCCTGTGGCGGTTTGGGCAGCAAGAAAGTATCTGGAACAGTTCATTTACAAAATGGACCACTATAACTGGATCTTTTTCCTATCCACAGGCATCGCTCTTTCCATTGCCTTTGGCACAGTATTATGGCAGGTGCTGAAAGCCGCCCGAACCAATCCGGCGACAGAACTCAAAAAAGAATAATTCAATGATGAAAACAAAAAACGATATTTGGATCAAGGTGCTGTCCTTAGGTCTGGGACTGGCGGTTGGCATTGTCCTCATCGCCAAAGTGTTCTTCGAACTCAGCTACGACAGTTTCTACAAGGACATCGACCGGGTATATACCATCCGCACCTGGTATTCCCATAGCGGTGATGAGAAAGATTACGGACAGGTGAGCGGAGGTGTGGCTGTGGGCTTCATGGCAGAAGTTCCCGGTGTGGAAGCCGGCACCCGAACTACCTTCGTGTTCAGCAACGATACGTATCTGGATGAAAACAGCAACAAGCTTTCGGGCAGATTGGTCTGTGCCGACACCTGTTTTTTCCAGGTGTTCGACCGTCCGATTCTCGCCGGAGATCCCGTCAAAGCCCTCAGCAAATGGGGCTCGGTAATGGTGTCCCGTTCATTTGCTGAAAAACTGGGAGGTGTGCCGGATTGTATCGGCAAGCAGATCTGCAATGAGGATATGAAAGACCTCAAACTCACCGTTGAGGGCGTGTTTGAAGACTTCCCGAAAAACGGAACGCTGGACTATGACATCCTGCTCTCGATGGAGACCTATGGCAAACAGAGCACCGACAACTGGAATGGCAACGACAGATACAAAGGTTATGTGCGCCTGATGCCGGGAGTAAATCCCGCCACGCTCACCGATGCCATCCGGAAGATGCAGGAAGCGCACCAGCCGCTGGAGATGCTGGAAGCACGTGGCACCACCTTGCGCTATTTCCTGACCCCGTTCAGCACGATGCACACTTCCGATCCGGAGGTGAAGTCTCAGGTCATCCTACTATCGATTGTGGCAGCGCTGCTCATTCTGATTTCCCTGCTGAACTATATCCTGATTGTAATCTCCTCGATGGTGAAACGGTCCAAGGAGGTGGGCGTGCGGAAATGCTACGGTGCAGAAGGGAAGCATATCTATGGCATGCTGACGAAAGAAGCCGGATTGCATATTGTCTTTTCGCTGCTGCTTGCCACCGTCCTCATCTTTGCAGGCCGCAGCATCGTCGGGAATCTGTTGGGCGTACCGTTCACCACCCTGCTGGTGCCGCAAAGCATCGTCGCGATTGCCGCTGTTATCCTGTTCGTTTTGGTGATCTCCATCATCATACCTGCGGAACTCTATCTGCGGATTCCCGTCTATGCGGCCCTGAAGAACTACACGGAGAACTCCCGCAACTGGAAACTCGGTCTGCTGGGCGTGCAGGTGCTGATCAATGTATTCTTGGTGGTGATGATGCTCATCATCGGAAGGCAGTATGAACTGGTGTCGCACAGCAATCCCGGTTACAACTACCGGAACTTGTATTATTTCAGTATGTTCGATGGAGACCGGCAGGCACAGACCCGTGCTGTCCGGACCTTGCAGAACTTGCCCGAGGTGACAGGTGTAGCAGCCTGCTATAATCTTCCGTACCAAGGATCCAACGGCGACAATGTCTATCTTCCGAACGACGACCGGGAACTCTTTAATATCGCTGATCAGTACGAATGCTCCGATGGCTTCTATGAGTTAATGGAGATTCCGTTTCTGGAAGGCCGCGCACCAAGGGATTCCTCAGAAATAGCCGTCGATGAAAGGTTCGTGTCGAAAATATCGGAGTTCACCGACTGGAGTGACGGCGCCATAGGCAAGCAGGTGTTTATCACCGGGCACGAACGAAGTCGGATCGATAATACAACCTCCTATTTCACGATATCCGGTGTCTATAAACGCTACCTGATCGGCAATCTGCAAGGTGTTGACGAACGACCCAGCGCCCTATTCTACGGAGAAGTGGGCAGCATGAGCAGCTGGATGCCGCATATCCTGTTCAAGGTTCATCCGGAATCGCTACCCAAAGTTCAGGCGGCTTTGGAGAAAGCGCTGGAAGGCAAAGAAATCAGCATCAACTCCTATGCGGAGAAGATGCGAGCCGCTTATGCCGATAGCGAGAAGATGCGTAATACGCTGTTCTTAGGTGCCGTTTTCAGTCTTCTGGTAGCATTATTGGGTCTCATTGGCTTCATCCGGGACGAATCCCTACGACGCAGCAAAGAGATGGCGATACGCAAAATCAACGGAGCCACCACACGCGACATTTTGGGCATATTCGTTTCGGACATCCTGAAACTGAGCCTCATTATGGCTGTCATCGCAGATGTCGCCGCTTTCTTCACCGCCCAAAAGTGGCTGGAACAGTTCGCAGAAAAGGTATCGATCAGCCCGCTCTATTTCTTTGGCGGCTCGCTGTTGGTGCTGTCTATCGTCGTATCGGTCGTTATCATGAACTGCCTGAAAATCGCGCACTCCAATCCGGTGGAGTCGCTAAAGAATGAGTAACCGCACCAATATTAGCTCTACAATATATTTCATGTAGTAACATCCTACTACACAATCGCAAGTTTTCGCATAAATTTAGTTAAAGGAAAGCCCCCGGCTGTTGAGATAACACCCGGGGGCAAAATTATAATGAATATAAATGCAATCGAAAAAACTATCCTATCTCCAGACCAAAAGTCTGAATCAGGGATTCGATGGCTGGATTGTCGTCCATCATCTCCTGCAGCTTCTCCCGGGGAGAAAAAGCATGGCGAACGGTCGATTCCGGTGCAACTTCGCAATCTATCTGAATATGGCTGTTATGAAGCACATTGCACAAATAACGGAGAATCTCACCTCGATGCGGCATGAAAATCTCCTGTTGTGCTTCACTGACTACTGTAATCTTGTACTGCGTACCTTCCACCAGTTCCGGCAGATAACTGACCATCGTATTCATTAACAGCTTTTCGGTCGGTATGGTACTGATATATTGTTTCCAGGCGCGCCGAAGCGCGTCAGGCGTCACCGGATCGTTCATTTCGGGCAGCTGCTGAGTGGCAGGCTGTGCCGACTGTTGCTGGGGCGATGTGCCGTGCAACGATGCCAACCTCGGAGCTGCGGTGCGCGATCCGAAACGATTGTTCGGATCGATGGTATGAACCGTGCGGGTGACAGGCTGCGGTGCCGGTTGCTGCACGGGACGCGCCACTGGTTGCTGGGGCATCGGACGCGGAGCCGCTGCCGGCTGCGGAGCCACTTGCTGCCGTACAGGTTGCTGAGGTGCAGATGCCTGTTGGGGAGCAGTTGGCCGAGACACAACTTGCTGCGGAGCCACAGGTTGCGGCAACTGCGCTGGATGCATCAGCTGGCAGATCTTTACGATGGCCAGTTCCACACTCAAACGCTTATTCCGCGAATTCCGATAGTTGAAATCGCACTCGGAGGCAATCTGCACCGCCTGATAGAGGAAGGCCGGCAGACAACGCTTCGACTGCTCCTCGTATTGGCGAACCACCTCCTGTCCCGCTTCCACCAAACTTAAAGTGGCAACGTCCTGACTTACCATCAAATCGCGCAGATGACTCGCCCATCCAGCAATGAAGGTTTGGGCGTCGAAGCCCTTCCGGATAACTTCGTCGAGCATCAGCAATGCAGCCGGAATATTTCCCGACAATGCGGCATCGGTTAGCCGGAAGAAAAGCTCGTAGTCGAGAATATTCAGATTATCGATGGTCGATTGGTAAGTCACATTGCCGTCCGTGAACGAAACAATCTGATCGAACACCGAAAGAGCATCGCGCATACCGCCATCTGCTTTCCGGGCGATGACCTGCAAAGCCTGTGGTTCAGCATGGATATGCTCTTCGTTGGCGATGCGCTGCAACTGATCGACAATATCCTGCACGGTGATGCGCTGGAAGTCGTAGGTCTGGCAACGGCTCAGAATGGTAGGTAGGATCTTCTGCTTCTCAGTCGTACACATCACAAAGATGGCATGACGCGGCGGCTCTTCCAACGTCTTCAGGAAAGCGTTGAAAGCAGCCGTCGAAAGCATGTGAACCTCATCGATGATGAAGACCTTATACTTGCCAATCTGAGGCGGAACCTGCACCTGCTCTATCAGGTCACGAATCTGATCGACACCGTTGTTGGAAGCGGCATCCAGTTCGTAAACATTATAGGAGCGCTGTTCGTCGAAACTTTGGCAAGATTCGCAAGTGCCACAAGCCTCTCCATCGGGAGTGAGGTGCTCGCAGTTGATGGTTTTTGCAAAGATTCGCGCACAGGTGGTTTTTCCAACGCCTCTCGGACCGCAGAACAAATAGGCATGGGCCAGTTTGCCGTTCAGAATGGCATTCTTGAGCGTCTGGACAAGCGCCTTCTGCCCCACCACAGTCTTGAAACTTTGGGGACGGTACTTGCGCGCACTTACGATGTAATCGGACATGATTGCCTTATCGTGTGACGATATCCACTGGGATGTTGAAGATCTTGGCAACCTTCACGATGGTGTCGATGTGACGACCAACGGCTGCTGCCATGTGGTGTGTAGGACCGGCTTCACTCCAGCGGTTGCAGAACTCGCGGGCACCGATGCTGAAACGGGTACGCATGTTGGTGTCTCCGAACATGAAGATAGGACCTTCCTCGTTCACACCTTCTGCTACGACAAACTTAAAGTTGCCGTCCTTATCCTGAGTGATGGCCAGATAGGTAACAGGGCCTGTCGGAGGATAGAACTGGGTGAGATAACCGCCACCGGCCTTACCATGGAACACAGGAACGATCTTCATGGTTGGCTTATGAGCCTGCGAGATATCGAAGTCGCCGGAACCCGAATGACCGATAATACAGATGTCCTTCGGGAAGTCGATGGAATACATCTCTGCCAAAGTGCCGGTACCGGAAATGGTCTTCAGGATAGACATTGCCATCGCAACCTTCATATCGCCCTCAACTGCGCAAGCAGTGTGCTGTTTGATAAGCATCGAGAAGGCAGGAATGAGCATCGAGTCGAGCTTGCCGGCAATACCTTGGGCAAAACCGTCGTAGTGCGAAGCAATCATGCCCAGCTTTTCGTCCTTGACCCACTGCTCGAAGGCTACAACGTATTTGGCCATATCCCATACTTTTTCGATGGTTCCGCCGCCTTCAATCTCGAAAGTGTCGAGAATATCCTGAGCTTTGGCACGGATGGCAGCCTCATCGTTGATGTTATCGGCAATGGCCCACATCTTCTCCCAATCGAACTGCTTGGTATAAACAAACATACGATGGTAGAGGTTGGTCTCGTCGATGTAGAGGTCCATCATGCCCGGATAAGGACGACCGATCTGGGCAATGTTCGTATCGCGGAAACGACGACGCACCTGTGCAGCACGGCACCAGTCCTCGATTTCTGCCTGTGCGCCCGGATCACCGCCTTCCACTACGCCCGTGATGACGGCAGAACGTTTGCCTGCACGATTCAGGTCGGCAACCATTTCGCCGGTGGCACCGCAAGCATACAACTCGCCCAACCAGGTTGGGATGTCGGTTTTGGCATAATCAGGAGCCTGTTTCTTCTGGAGGTTCACGATGATGACAGGAACGTCCAAGTCGCGAACAGCAGGCAGCATATTGTAAGAGGTGCAATAGGTGAGCATCTGCAGGATCACGAGATCGACATCAGCTGCGCGGAACTTATCGCCAGCAGCCATCGACTGCTCCTTGGTGGTCACCATACCGCCATCAATGATCTCGATCGTATCGGGAAGCGTTTTCTTGAATGCGGCATATTGGCTTTCGAACTCTGGTACAAGCTGGGGGAACTGTGGGAGATATGCTCCGAGGGCAATCGAGAACACACCTACCCTTGCTTTGGTTTCAACTAAAGGTTTGTTCATAATATGATTTATTTGGGTTGTGAAAAGAGTGGTGGAGCTGGAGGGGGTCGAACCCTCGTCCAAACAGGGGACATCTGCGCTTTCTACATGCTTATTCCGGCCTTCATTGTCGGGAGTAGCCAAGACCCGGACCACCAAGCCACTCCTTAGCCTTTAAGATTTCACCAGCGCCTCAAGGCCGGCACTGATTAGTTCCGATTTACCTGCACCACCGGTTCCTCTGTCTCGGAACAAGGACATTGGGGTGATGTCTTGTCAACCGCACTTTGGCGGCCGATTAAGCCAGTGATCTACTGTACTTCGATCAGGCAGCAAGAGCGTAGTTAGTCTCGCCAATTATGTTTCGCCATCGTGGATTAAAGTGATAGGTGACGTCTCACTGCATGCTTACACAAAGGCCCATCCCGCTGTCAAAGCCAGTCAGCCCCATGGTAAAAAGCCCTTATCCATTGATAAGGACTGCAAAGATAGACCAAGTTTTTGGAATCTCCAAGAATTTGCCAAATAAACTTTCTAAATTTGTGCGTTTTTTTGCGAAAAAGTGGCAAATTGGGAAAAATGGAGGAAAAAAAAACATAATTTTTGGGCGATTTAGAAAAAGTTATTAACTTTGCACCGAAAACTATCGTATATTTATTTAAATATGAGTAATAGAGTAGTAATTACCGGCATGGGCATCTGGTCCTGCTTGGGCACAGATCTTGAAACCGTCAAGGATGCATTGTATAACGGAAAATCCGGTATCGTGTTTGATCAGGAACGCAAGGATCTTGGATTCCGTTCTGCACTGACTGCGTATGTCGAAAAACCGGATCTGAAGAAACTGATTCCACGCAACCAGCGCCAGTTTATGCCGGAAGAGGCTCAATATGCCTATATGTCCACCCTGCAGGCTCTGCAGCAGGCAGGCATCGATCAGGCTTACCTCGACGAACATGAGGTTGGCTTGCTGTTCGGTAACGATTCCGTTGCCAAGGCTACTTATCAGGCCGTTTCAAAGATTTATGAATACAAGGATACCTCTGCTTGCGGATCGGGTTCTATTTTCCAGTCGATGAACTCGACCGTAACGATGAATCTTGCCACATTGTTCCATCTTCGTGGCATCAACCTGACCACCTCCGGAGCTTGCGCTTCCGGCAGTCATTCGCTCGGTTTGGGCTGGCTGCTCATCAAGGACGGATTGCAGGATTGCATCATCTGTGGCGGTGCCCAGGAGGTGAATCTGGAGTGCGTCGGTTCCTTCGACGGCATTCAGGCATTCTCCACCCGTGAGGATGAACCGACCAAGGCCAGCCGTCCTTTCGACCGCGATCGCGACGGATTGGTGCCGGGCGGCGGTGCAGCAACCCTGATTCTCGAAAGTCTGGATCATGCTTTGGCCCGTGGCGCCAAACCTATTGCCGAGATCATCGGTTGGGGCTTCTCGGGCAACGGTGACCATATTTCTACCCCGAATGTGGCAGGCCCGCAGCGTTCTTTGGAACTGGCTATCGAGCATGCAGGCGTGGATATTCATGAGATTGGCTATGTGAACGCTCATGCCACTTCCACCCATGCCGGCGACGGACGCGAGGCAATGGCTATTGCCAATGTGTTTGGCGATTACAAAGTGCCGGTAACTTCGACGAAGGGCCAGACAGGTCATGAGATGTGGATGGCAGGATCGAGCGAAGCAATCTATAGCATCCTGATGATGAAGAACAACTTCATTGCCGGCAGCTTGAACTTCGAGAATCCTGATGAGGAAACTGCCTGCATCAACATCATCCCAAAGACCCAGGAGGCACACTTCGATATGTTCCTGAGCAATTCGTTCGGATTCGGAGGAACCAATTCCACCTTGATCATCAAGGATTATAAAGACTAAATACATCATTCATCAAAATTTATAAGTTATGACAAAAGAAGAAATTATCGAAAAGGTAAACCCATTGCTGGCAGAAGAGTTTGAGGTTGAGGAAAGCGATATCACTCCAGATGCCATTATCAAAGATACTTTGGAGCTGGATAGCCTCAGCTTGGTTGATCTTGTTGCTGTTATCGAGCATACTTTCAAGGTAAAGATTCCTGCTGCTGATCTGCCAACCGTAAAGACTTTTGGCGATCTGTACAACTACATCGAGAGTCATCAGGCTTAATCCGATTGATTAATATCGATGGACAATGCACGCTATAATTGTGCGTTGTCCATTTGTGCTTTTTAATTGTATCTATGCTCTATCAAGGCGAAGAACTCTATAAACTGATGCCACAGCGCGACCCGATTGTCATGGTCGATAAGATCCTGGATGCTGAGGGCGATGTGGCTCATACGGGGCTTGCCGTGACCGACCGCAACTATTTCATCGAAGAGGACGGTCGGATGGCAGAACCCGGACTTATCGAACACATTGCCCAGTCAGCCAGTGCCATCAAAGGACACAAGGCGCTGTTGGCAGGCGAACCGTTGCCAATCGGTTATATTGGCGAAGTGAAGAAATTCCATTGTTATGTCCGTCCTGCTGTGGGCGACGAACTGGTTACGACCATTACACTGGGTGCCGAGGTGAACGGCGTTACGCTGATGACGGGCGAGACCCGTTGCGGCGAGGTGTTGGTGGCCGACACCCAGATGAAAATTTTCGTTGAATAATATGCTGCTGAAAGATAAATTCTTTACGGTATTGCACGAGGAGAAACTGTCGGCCAACGATGCCATTTACCTGTGCGAACTGAATGCTGACTGCGATGTCTATCGCGGTCATTTTCCGGGCAAGCCCGTTTCTCCAGGCGTTTGCAACATCGAGATGATCCGCGAATGTGCCGAGTTGCTGACGGGTGAGGATTTGCGGATCGACACCATCAAACAGTGCCGGTTGACGGCCGTTGCTTCGCCACAGGTCTGCCCGAAGGTCGATGTGACGGTGAACGTAGCCCGTCTGGAAGGCACGCAGAACTATAATGTGGCAGCGTCGATCAAGGATGCTGAACGTTCCTACATGGAACTGAAGGGCACTTTTGTCATCAAAAATTGAAGTATCATTATTTAAATCGGTAAGGGCATTTTGTAATGACCAGTTTATTTCTGAAAATCTATTCATTCTTGCGGGCACACCGTGTGACGTATTGGGTGCTCATGGTGGTTTTGTTTGTCTTTTTCGGATATTATGCAGCGCAGATCCATCTGGAGGAAGACCTGAACAAGCTGCTGCCTTCGTCGAAGAACGAGGACGGCACCACCAAGTTGGCTTTTGCCGATTTGAAAATCAAAGATAAGACCTTCCTGCTCTTCGAGGCGTTGGACAATATGCCGGGTGAAGAGCGCACAGACAGTCTGATCCGTGTGTGCGACAGTTTCGTCGCTTCTTTTCAGGCAAAGCTTGCTGAGAAGGAGGCTGTAGGCGATACGTTGGTGGACGATATTTTCGGTCAGATATCGTTCCAGGATATGATGCTGGACGGAGTGGATTTCATGATTGCCAATCTGCCCGCCTATATTGATACTTCGATGTATGCCGGATTCGATTCGCTGCTGACCAAAGAACACTTCGAACAGCAGATGCTGAGGAACCGCGAAGACCTGATGAGTCCGATAGGAAGTATGTTCCCGGAACTGATTCAGATGGACCCGATGGGCATGCGTGCCAACCTGTTCGAGAATATCGCGAGCATGCGCGAAGGCATGGGCGGTAATTACAAGATTATCGACGAGCATTTCTTCACCACCGATTCGACAGTCTGCATCGTTTTCCTGACTCCGCACTTCACCGCCACCAATACGGGAGGCGGCGCCAAGTTGTTCTCTATTCTGAACGACATGATCGCAGAGCACGAGACTGCAGCAAGTGCCGTCAAGGTCTGCTATCACGGCTCTCCGGCACGAGGCGCCTATAACAGCTGGCAGCTGAAAGCCGACATCCGGAGCACGGTGATCGGTTCGCTCATTGTCGTCTTGCTGTTTATTTTCTTCTGTTTCCGCAACTGGAACACCATTCCGCTGCTGGTTCTTCCGGTGTGCTTCGGTGCGGTGTTCGGTCTGGCAATGATGTATTTCATCAAGGGGCAGTTCTCGTTGTTGGCATTGGGCATCGGAGCCATCGTTTTAGGTGTGGCGCTGAGCTATGTCTTGCACGTCATCACGCACTATAAGTATGTGGGCGATCCCATTCAGGTGTTGAAGGACGAGGCAACGCCGGTGCTGTTGGGCTGTTTGACCACCATCGGTTCGTTTGTGGGTCTCTTTTTCATCAACACAGAACTGTTGCAGGATTTTGGTCTGTTTGCCACCTTTGCCATTGTAGGAACCACTTTATTCAGCCTGATCTTCCTGCCTCAGTTCTTCAACCCGCAGAAGAACAAGCGCAACCGTCGTGCTTTTGCCGTAATCGACAGGATCAATGTCTATCCGTTCGACCGCAAGCCGCTTTTGCTGGGTCTGATCGGACTGATTGTGGTCATCTGCATCGGTGCCTACTTCTGGAAGGGCACCAGCTTCGACGACGATATGCGCAATTTGGGCTATCTGTCGGACAATGTGACCTATTCCGAGACTTTATATCAGACGAAAACCCGTAGCGGAAACAAGCAACAGTATTTTGCAGCTTCGGGCAATACGATGGAGGAGGCACTCAATCACTTTGCCGATATGGCGGATGTGCTCGACTCTTTGCAGGCTGAGGGCGTAGTGAAGAGCTACACAAGAACCGATGCCCTGTTTGTTCCGAAAAATGTGCAGCAGGTTCGCATCGATGCCTGGCACGCCTTTTGGAATCAGGAGCGTCTGGACAAAGTGCGCCAGCTGATTAAGCAGACGGCTCCGAAGGCAGATCTTCGTCCGGAGGCATTCGAACCTTTCTTCGAAGCCGCCACTTCCGATTATCAGCCGGAGGCTCTCTACGAATCCGGCATCATTCCTACTGGCTTCCAATCGACCCTGATGGAACAGAGTCATGGTGGCGATTTCCTGTGCTTCACCTCGGTCATCTGCGAGATGGATTCGGTGCGCAGCGACAATACCGACTACCACAAGATCTGTGCTACGATTGCTCCACGTCCGAATATGATGGTACTCGACACCTACTACTATACCACCGACACCTTGCGCCAGCTGAACTCCGATTTCAACGTGCTGCAATGGGTAAGTATGGGTTTTGTGTTCCTGGTGCTCCTGTTCTCGTTCGGTTTCAACTGGAAGCATACCATTCTGGGCTTCCTGCCTATCCTGGTGAGCTGGTTAGTGGTTTTAGGTGCCATGGTCATCTTCGATCATCAGTTCAATCTGGTCAACATCATCATCTCGACCTTTATTTTCGGTATCGGTGTCGATTATTCGATTTTTGTGATGAACGGGCTGTTAGGCAGCAAAGACGATGTTCTGTTGTTGTCCTACCACAAGACGGCGGTGCTCTTCTCCGCAGTGGTGCTGATTGTCACGGTTTCGTCGATGGTATTTGCAGAGCATCCTGCCGTCCAGAGCATCGGTTTTGCCACCTTGGTCGGTATGGTGAGTGCGGTGGTGCTGAGCTATGTGGTGCAGCCGTTCCTGTTCCGCAAGATGAATCCGAAGAAAGGTGCCAGCAACTAATCGGACCTAAGAACATTTTTTTGACATGAGCAAATACGATATCATTATCATCGGTTCCGGATTGGGAGGATTGCAATGTGGCTACATCCTCTCGAAACGAGGCTATAAGGTGCTGATTCTCGAACGTCAGGCCCAGCCGGGCGGTTGTATGCAGAGCTATCGCCGTCACGGGGAGAATCTCGATACCGGCATGCACTACGTGGGCGGCTTGGGTGTGGGCGATTGTCTGTACTCGTCGTTCAAGTATATGGGTCTCATGGAGCTGCCTTGGGTGCATCTCGAACCCTCCGGTTTCGACCGTGTGACTATCGGAGGCCGCACGTTCAGCTATGCAGAAGGACACGAAGCTTTCGTCAATACGCTGGCGAAGGATTTCCCGTCGCAGCGTGCCGGTCTGGAGAACTACGCCAAGACGATGAAGGAGGTGGGCAACCATCTGTTCGATGCCATCATGCCGCGCGACGTGACCGACTTCTTCACCACCTCGCTGTTCGGTGCCAGCACCTACGAATATCTGCACACCACGTTCAGCGACGAACTGCTGATCAATGTGCTTTCTGGTTCGTCTTTGAAGATGGAACTGGCACAAGAGACTTTACCTCTTTATAATTTCGCACAGGCCAACAACAGTTTCGTGCAGGGCAGCTATCGTCTGAAGGGCGACGGCAACCTGATTGTCTATAAACTGCTGGACAGCATCAAGGCTTTCGGTGGTGAACTGATTTGCAATGCAGAAGTGGAGGAACTGATCGAAAAGGACGGCAAGTTAGTGGCTGCCCGATGCGGCAACGGCGAAACCTACGAGGCAGATCTTTTTATCAGCAATGCTCACCCTGCCGTGACCTGCGATCTGGTGAAGGAGAGCGAGAAGATGAAGAAAGTGTATCGGAACCGCATCCATCGCTTGGAGAATACTTACGGCATGTACACGGTCTCGCTGGTGCTGAAACCGGGCCAGCTGAAATACTTCAACTGGAACCAGTACATCTACGTGAAACCGAACGTCTGGAACTACTTCCAGGAGGACGGACCTGTCAGCGGCTTGCTCATTTCCTGCCGCGTGCCCGACAATGCCGAGTTGCAGAACGGCTTCGTCACCAACGATCCGGACGCCCGCATCCTGGACATCCTCACCCCATTGCCTTGGGAGAAAATCTGCCAATGGGAGCATACAACCGTCGGTCATCGCGGAGAGGACTACAAGGCATACAAGGAGCGCTTGGCGGACGAGTGCATCGCTTTGGCGGAACAGTTCATTCCGGGGCTTCACAATATGGTGGAAGCCCGCTACAGTTCTACGCCGCTCACTTATCGCGATTATACGCTGACCCCTAACGGGTCGTCGTATGGCGTCCGTAAGGATTATCACAATCCGATGATGACGCTGCTGTCTGCCAAGACCCCGATCCCGAATTTGCTGCTGACCGGACAAAGCCTGACCTTGCACGGATTGCTGGGCGTGACGATGACGTCTCTGTTCACGGTGGCAGAAATTATCGGTAAAGAGGAGGCCTGGAAGATTACCCAAACCGAATAGGTTTAAACTTTTTCCAGCCCCCAAAGTCTAAACAGTAAAATTCGAGAATATCTATATATAAATATTGTTTCACAGAAAAACAGAAAAGTTATGAAATATGCATTGGTAACAGGCGGTAGCCGCGGCATCGGTCGCGCCGTGAGCATCAAGCTGGCTCAGATGGGCTATCGTATCATCATTAACTACGTCAACAACACTACTGCGGCTGAAGAGACCCTGGCGCTGGTTCGCGAAGCCGGATCGGATGGCGAAATGCTGAAGTTCAATGTGGGTGATGCTGCCCAGGTGAAGGCTGCCATCGAAGGCTGGCAGGCTGCACATGCTGATCAGGACGAATACATCGAGGTCGTAGTGAACAATGCCGGTATCCGTCGCGACAACCTGATGGCCTTGATGCCGGAAGAAGACTGGCTGTCGGTCATCAACACAACGCTAAACGGATTCTTCAACGTGACCGCTCCGCTCATTTCGCAGATGCAGTTCCATAAGTTCGGACGTATCATCAACATGGCAAGTGTTTCGGGCATCATGGGCATGCAGGGACAGACCAACTATTCCGCTGCCAAAGGCGGTTTGGTGGCAGCCACCAAGGCTTTGGCCAAGGAGGTTGCCCGCAAGAACATCACGGTGAATGCCGTTGCTCCCGGTTTCATCAAGACCGATATGGTGGAGGGTCTCGACGAGAAGGAACTGAAGAAGACCATTCCTGCCAACCGTTTCGGACAGCCCGAGGAAGTGGCTGCTTTGGTGGGCTTCCTGGCTTCACCGGAGGCCGGATATATTACGGGCAATGTGATTAGCATCAACGGTGGTCTTTATACCTAAATATTTGTCTCGACGATGAAAAAGATATTTGCATTGCTGATCGGGCTGACACTCGTGGCAACCCCTTTGGTTTCGGATCTCACTCCGGTTCAGGCACAGGATGCCGACATGATGCAGAAGGCTCAGGAGCGTTTCAAGAACATGGAGACGCTGGAAGCCGATGTCGTGATGACCAAGCATAATACGATGGTCACCAAGGATGTTACTTCGAAAGGAAAATTCTATTTCAAGAAACCTTCGAAGATGACCATGTCGTTTAACGACGGTGCAGATCTCCTGCTGATGGACGGTCAGAACTTCACGATGGTGAAGGACGGCAAGAAGCAGACCGTAAACGGTAGCGGAAACAGCCAGTTTGAGGCATTGAAGACCCTGATGCAGAATTTCAGTGCCGGACAGGAAAGTGATGTCGATCTGTCGGACATTGCGGATGTGGATATGGAGAAGAAAGGCGATCTGGTGGTGCTGACCATCACGCCCATTGTTACCGATCCGAAGCAGAAGCGCAAGATGCTGTTCTCTTCGTTCGTGGTTACCATCGACCAGAAAAAGACGGAACTGAAATCGGTGCGCATGAACGAGAAAGGCGAAAACTATACGGAATATGCCTTCTCGAATTTCAAGGTGAACGGAGACGTTCCTGATTCCCTTTTTGTGGCCAAGTGATGGCCGGTAAAAAATATGAAAGCAGAACAGAAAGTAATTCTTGAAGATATTACTAAGATTCGTGTCAAGTTCAGCGAGATCGATTCGATGCGCCGGGCTTGGCATGGTTCGTATATCAAGTATATGGAAGACGGACGCGAGTCGTTTGGCTTGCACTATCCCGGCATCGGTTATGCCGACATTACGGCTTCGGGCATCTATGCTCCGATAGTGGATGTGCACGTTAAGTATTACGGTCCGCTTTCGCTGAATGATGTTGTGGTGATTCGCACCCGTTATGTATATCATCCCGGTGCGCGGTTGGATTACAATTACGAAATGCGTCGCGAGAGCGACGGTGCCCTATGCTGCCGCGCCACCACCACGCAGCTCTTCATCGACGAAACTGAGCACCTCATGACCGATAAGCCCCAGTACTATCTGGATTGGCAGCGCAAGTACGGCATTATTGAGGAAGAAGAGTTTTAAGGGAGGAAATCAGGGAAATGAAATAATTATGAGAATCGTTCTAATCCTTCTTTCTGCATTCTTTTTCGCCAATTGTGCTCACTATCGGGATTTTGAGATTGCATTGGACCGGATTGAGTCTCAAGTCAGAGATAACCCTGCTCTCGCACAAAAAACTCTTGATTCCATTGCTCAATTTGAGTTCACTAATCTTTGCGTTGAATCCAGATATGTATTACTAGACACCTATTGTAAATACCGGTTAAACAAAGAAGGTAAAGATGATACACGTATTCGCAAAGCAGAAGCCTACTTTTATAAGAAAGGGAATCATTATCAAAAGATGATGGCTCTTTTCCTACACGCTCAAATACTGAAGAATGCAGGTTTTTACCACGAATCTATGATGAAGTTTAAGGAAAGCCTGTATGAAGGAGAAAAAATTGAAGATCATTTCATGTTGGGACAGATATACACTCAAATGTTCCTCCTTTGTATTCCAAACACAGATTCCGACCAACTCCTGTTCGCGCAAAAAGCGCTCTCTGAATATCAACAATACCAAGATTCTTTGTACATTTTAGACGGAGAAATAAATCTGGCTATTTCCTATTATAATCAACATCAATATGATTCTTGTGTAGAATTGCTCAATCAGACAAAAGAAAAAGCGATTCTGCTAAAAGACACATTGGGATTTTCAAAGAGTTTACTTTTCCTTGCCGAATGCGAAATCTCACGGGGCAATTATTACTCTGCTTTTGAATATTTGCAGACGATTCAAGGTATTCCTACATTTCGCTATACAAGCAGAAGCAATACTCTATTAGCAATGACTTATGCCGGTCTTCATCAGAAAGATAGTGCATTGCATTATCTTCAGTTGGCATCGAAAGAAACCGACACTACTTCAAAATTGAATAATTACTTATTTTATGCCTCTAAGACATATGCTTCATTAGGTGACTACAAACAAGCGTTAGCATTTTCCAACCGCTACCATCATCATCAAGATTCTATATATGCAATATCCTTAAAAAACTCCGTGATGAAAGCGCAGAAAGATTTTTCCGATGCCCGCTGGAAAGAATCTGAAAAACGTTCTCAGCTATTTCTGATAGGAATTTTTATGCTAATGCTTGTCCTATTGTCCTCTACCATCAGTTTTTATTTTTATCGCAAACAGAAAACAACTAAGTTGCTGATGCAAGATAAAGAAATGAAACATAAGGCAGAGCAGTTACAAATGCAAGAGTATCAGATGCATTTATTAGAGGAGCAACTGAGGTTAAAGGAAGAAAACCGCAAAACAGCCATTCAATGCATCAAACAGTCTCCTCTGGTATTATGTTTTAGACAAGCACTAATCGGGAAATACGTTGTGCGTGAAGAAGACTGGTCTGCATTGTACGAACTGTTTACTGAATACATTCCGTCCTATGAGCAACAACTTCGTGCTAAACATTCGCTTAATGATATTGAATGGAAGATCTGTCAACTGGTAAAACTGGAATTCTCGCCAAGCGACATTGCTGTATTAACTCATAGAGAAAAATCTTCCATTTCTGCCATTCGAAGTAGATTGTTTTCTAAAATGTTTCAAATAGAAGGAAGCACTAAAGAATTGGATGATTTTCTCATGAGCATCTAAGATAACCATTTCTCCTTTTATCCATATATAGTTTACAATTGTTGACAAGATAACGTTGTCAACAATTGTAAACTATTTTGTTTGGAAACATTCGAGAAAAGGGCTACCTTTGCCGCACTTATTTAATACTTATGTTCAATATAATCCCTTATGAAGAAATTATTACTTGGTTTATGTTTAAGTCTTTGTGCTTGTACAATCTTAGCTGAAGACCCTCCTGTTACAAACACCGGTGATGTTCCAGTTAGAAGAACTCCAAAACAAAACGAAATTCAATTCTCCATTGATTATTCATATGGGCAATTGGTGTTTTATTCAAATATCGTTGCTGATTTTACAATCTCTATATATAATGTGATAACAGAAGAAGTACAAAACTATGTTATTATTTACGAAGGAGAGGAAGTACAACTACCAATAGCTTTGGATTCTGGAGAATACTGTATCAATATATGTATGGATTCCGTATGCTATTCTCAGACTTTCTTTGTAGTTGAGTAATAGATGTGGACTAATATAGTTTATGTATTGACAGTGCTTCTGCTGTTTGCATCCTGCCAGACCCGGGAAGAGAAAGAGCTCCGGGCTTCCCTGGAAAAGGCGGGCGAGAACAGGACAGAGCTGGAAGCGGTGCTACGGCACTATTCCGATGATACGGATCCCCGCAAACTGGAGGCGGCGCGTTTCCTGATACGCAACATGCAGTACCACTATACGCGGACTTCCCCTGAGATCGGAAGATACTACGGACTCATGGACTCAATCTGCCGGCTCACTCCCATCCGCTGGAGCGTGAGCCGGGAACAGGACTCCCTGTTCGCTTCCTTGGAGAATCCTTTCCTTGGCAGCCAGACCAAGGTCTATGACAACAGGACCCTCCGGTCGGAG